>NZ_BAFX01000001.1 GCF_000308815.1 Nocardia concava NBRC 100430 | reverse complement strand
TGAGCAGCAGGGTCTGCTGGGTCTCGGCCAGGCCGAGCTCCCAGGGGCCACCCGCGTGCTTGAGCGAGGTCAGCGGGGACGCACCGGTGCCACCGTCGTGACCCGAGATCAGGACCACGTCGGCGTGCGCCTTGGAGACACCCGCGGCGACGGTGCCGACGCCGGGCTCCGCGACAAGTTTCACGTGAATCCGAGCCTGCGGGTTCGCGTTCTTCAGGTCGTGGATCAGCTGCGCCAGATCCTCGATCGAGTAGATGTCGTGGTGCGGCGGCGGCGAGATCAGGCCGACGCCGGGCGTCGAGTGCCGGACCTCGGCGACCCACGGGTACACCTTGTGCGCCGGAAGCTGGCCGCCCTCACCGGGCTTCGCGCCCTGCGCCATCTTGATCTGGATGTCGGTGCAGTTGGTCAGGTAGTGCGCGGTCACACCGAAACGACCCGAGGCCACCTGCTTGATCGCGGACCGACGCCAGTCGCCGTTCTCCTCCGGCTCGAAGCGCGCCGGGTGCTCGCCGCCCTCACCGGAGTTCGAGCGACCGCCGAGCCGGTTCATGGCGATGGCCAGGGTCTCGTGGGCCTCGGCCGAGATGGAGCCGTAGGACATCGCGCCGGTGGAGAATCGCTTCACGATCTCCGACGCGGGCTCGACCTCGTCGATCGAGATCGGGTTGCGACCCTCGGACTTGAACTTGAACAGGCCGCGCAGCGAGGCCAAGCGCTCCGACTGATCGTCGACGAGCTTGGTGTACTCCTTGAAGACCTTGTACTGGCCCGAGCGGGTGGCGTGCTGCAGCTTGAACACCGTGTCCGGGTTGAACAGGTGGTACTCGCCCTCGCGACGCCACTGGTACTCGCCGCCGACCTCGAGCTCGCGGTGCGCGCGCTCGTTGCGGTTCTCCAGGAACGCGACCCGGTGCCGCTGCGCGACCTCGTCGGCGATGTCGTCGAGGCCGATGCCGTCCAGCGGGGACTTCAGACCGGTGAAGTACTCGTCGACGAGCTCCTGCGCCAGGCCGACGACCTGGAACAGCTGCGCGCCACGGTAGGAGGCGATGGTGGAGATGCCCATCTTGGACATCACCTTCAGCACGCCCTTGCCGGCCGCCTTGTTGTAGTTGTAGACGGCCTTCTTGAAGTCGGCCGCGTGATCGCCGGTGCTGCCCGGCATCCGCAGCGCGCCGCGCTCCAGCATGTCCTCGATGGACTCGAAGGCCATGTAGGGGTTGATGGCCGCCGCGCCGAAGCCGACCAGCATGGCCATGTGGTGCACCTCGCGGGCGTCACCGGCCTCCACGACCAGGCCGACCTTGGTGCGGGTGCGCTCGCGGACCAGGTGGTGGTGCACCGCGGCGGTCAGCAGCAGCGACGGGATCGGCGCCAGCTTCTCGTTGGACTCGCGGTCGGACAGCACGATGATGCGCGCGCCGCCGTCGATCGCGGCCGAGACCTGACGCTGCACGGCCTCGATGGCCTTGCGAAGTCCCTTGCCGCCCTTCTTGACCGGGTACAGGCCGTGCACGACCACCGACCGCAGATGCGGACGCGAACCGTCGTCGTTGATGTGGACCAGCTTGGACAGCTCGTCGTTGTCCAGGATCGGCTGGGTCAGGGTGATCTGACCGCAGGACTCCGGTCCCGGGTTCAGCAGGTCGGCCTCGGGGCCGATCATGCTGCGCAGCGAGGTGACCACCTCTTCGCGGATGGCGTCCAGCGGCGGGTTGGTGACCTGCGCGAACAGCTGCGAGAAGTAGTCGAACAGCAGGCGCGGACGCGACGAGAGCACCGCGATCGGGGTGTCGGTGCCCATCGAGCCGAGCGCCTCGCCACCGGTCTGCGCCATCGGCGAGACCAGCAGGTTCAGTTCCTCGGTGGTGTATCCGAAGATCTGCTGGCGGATCAGCACGCGATCGTGCGACATGTGCTCGTGCGGGCGATCGGGCAGATCGCTCAGCTTGGTCGGGCCCTCGTCCAGCCACTGCTGGTACGGGAACTCGGTGGCCAGCGACTGCTTGACCTCGTCATCGGAGATGATGCGGCCCTGCGAGGTGTCGACCAGGAACATGTGGCCGGGCTGCAGGCGCTTCTTGTAGACGATCTTGGCCGGATCGATGTCCAGCACGCCGACCTCGGAGGCCAGCACGCACAGGCCGTCCTCGGTCACCCAGATGCGGCCGGGGCGCAGACCGTTGCGGTCCAGCACCGCGCCGACGACCGTGCCGTCGGTGAAGCACACCGAGGCCGGGCCGTCCCAGGGCTCCATGAGGAAGGAGTGGTAGCGGTAGAAGGCGCGCTGCTCCGGGCTCATGGACTCGTGGCGCTCCCACGCCTCCGGAATCATCATGAGCACGGCGTGCGGCAGGCTGCGGCCGCCCAGGTGCAGCAGCTCGAGCACCTCGTCGAAACGCGCGGTGTCCGAGGCGCCCGGGGTACAGACCGGGAAGATCTTCTCCAGGCGGTTGTTGCCCTCGGAGTCGGTGCCGAACACGTTGGAGTTCAGCAGCGCCTCACGCGCCCGCATCCAGTTCTCGTTGCCGGAGACGGTGTTGATCTCACCGTTGTGGGCGACGCGCCGGAACGGGTGCGCCAGCGGCCACGACGGGAAGGTGTTGGTGGAGAAGCGCGAGTGCACGATGCCCAGCGCCGACTCGACCCGGTCGTCCTGCAGGTCCAGGTAGAACGCCCGCAGCTGCGGCGTGGTGAACATGCCCTTGTAGACGAAGGTCTCGCCGGACAGGCTCGGGAAGTAGACCGATTCCTTGCCGGTCGCGCCCTCGCCGGCGCCCGCCTTGCCGAGCTCGTGCTCGACGCGCTTGCGGATCACGTAGGCGCGGCGCTCCAGGTCCATGCCGGAGAGCTGCTCGGCCGAGTCCTTGGGCGAGGCGATGAAGATCTGCCGGAACGTCGGCATCGCGTCGCGCGAGAGCGCGCCCAGCGACGACTCGTCGATCGGGACCTCGCGCCAGCCGAGGACCTCGAGGCCCTCCTCGCGCACGATCTTCTCCACGCCGTATCCCGCGCGGGCGGCCTCGCGGCGGGCCTGCGGGAGGAACGCGATACCGGTGGCGTACGAACCTTCGGCGGGGAGCTCGAAGTCGACGACCGCACGGAAGAACTTGTCCGGGAGCTGGATCAGGATGCCCGCGCCGTCACCCGAGTTGGGTTCGGCGCCGGCCGCGCCACGGTGCTCCAGGTTCAGCAATGCCGTAATAGCCTTGTCGACGATGTCGCGGCTGCGGCGGCCGTGCATGTCGACGACGAATGCGACACCACAGGCGTCGTGTTCGTTCGCCGGGTCATAGAGCCCGATGGGTCCAGGGGACCTGTGGCCAGGAAGTTGCGTCATGCCTCTGCCTTCACAAAAAACAGGCCTTCGAAGAAAAAGGGCCTTCGTCGAACGCCTCCGGTAGGGACTGCGCCCGGACGTTTCGGAGACCAGCGGCGCTGATGGTCACTCCGTGCAGTCAACTTTGCAGTTGTCGACCCGCTTCGATTACCTAGTCGGGTGCTCGGTGGTAACGGAACTCTTACGCGTTCGCTACACACCGCGCCGTTCTCGCCCGCTAGGCTGAGCACCGATCGGGCCTCTGACCGTATGGGGAGTTATGCCGAATTGTGTAGTTCGGCGTAAGAGCAAACGATAAGTCAGGACTGGAGCCCAACCAACTTAGGTTGCGCTAATTCCAGCTTCTAGCTGGGCTTCTTCATCGGTCCTCCAACACACGCGCGGTCTCCAGTGTAAAGCAGGTGTGCATGGGTGTTTCAGTTGAGTTCACCACTGCATCGCAGGCCCGCGAGGGCTCCGACCTGGGCCGTCCGGCGCAGCTCCGGACCGCCTCCCACCTGCAATGAAACAGATTTCCCCGCAAAGGGATCCGGCAAACCGGGCGTTAGGCGGCTAACTTTCCGGACAAGTTCCGCCGGCGCGGCGGCCTCTCGGCCGACATGGCCAGGCAACCTGCCGACCGTACGGAATTTTTCCTGAATGTGGGATTCAGCACACGCTCAGCTAACTGTAAAACTGTCTCCCATCCCCGTTTTCGGCCATATCCAGGCCGTTCGACGCGTGATCAACACCACGTCATACGCCGGAAACATGCCACTGTGAGGCTGGCCACATCCCAGCCGCCTCGGTCGATGGAACAGCTGTACGCCTGTCACGCTGAGACAACGAATCAGCGACGGTTTCGAAGCAGAATCACTGGGACTTAAAGGGATGTGAGCTCCCATGACTGAGAAAGCCGCCGGACTGGGCGCACTGTTGGTATGGCTCGGTGGGGCGGAGCCGCAGCTCATCGACCGAACCGAACGCGGGGGATACACGGTCACCGGCGCGGTGGTGGCGTTGTTCGCGGCCACCGCGGGCGTGGTGACCGCCGTCGCCACGGCCGCCGCGGGCTGGCCGATCATCGCCGTCATGGCGATCGCGCTCATCGCGACCCTGTTGGTGGGTGCGCTCTCCCGGGCACTGGCCACCGCCGCCACCCCGCACCGGGGTGAAAACCGCCGTGCCGTGGCCGAATTCGCCGGTCGCATCGCGGTGGCCGTGGTCGCCGGGGTGGTGATCGCCGAATTGGCCTGCACCGTACTGTTCTCCGGCACCGTGAACCGGCTGCTCGACGAAACCGCCCAGCGCGCCGTGGAATCCGCGCCCGCCGTGGTCACCGCGCGCACCGATTTCGATCGGGCCAAGGCCGACCGCACCGCGCTGGACCAGCAGATCGCCACCGCGAAGACCGATGTCGCCACCGCGCTGAAGATCGCCCGCTGCGAATACAACCCGAGCCAGGACTGCGCCGACGCGCCGAAAACCGGTGTGCCCGGGCGCGGTCCCGAGGAGCGCACCGCCAACCAGATGCTCGACGACGCGCGCACCCAGCTCGCGACCGCGCAGGGCAAGGTGGACGGTCTCGACGCCAAGGTCACCGAGCAGGACAAGGCCCTCGCCGCCGCCCGCAAGAACGCCTACACCGAGGGCGACCGCGGGCTCGGGGCGCGCTGGGTGGCCATGAACGACTACACCGCAGGACATTTCGGGCCGCTGGCCCTGCGGCTCGCGATCGCCCTGCTGCTGATCACGCTGGCCCTGCTGCCGCTGCTGCTGCGCTGGTGGCGGGGCGAGACGGCCTTCGACCGCACCGTCGCGGTCCGCACCGCCACCGATCGCATCGACCAGGCCGCCACCACCGCCATCGCCGTCAAACAGGCCGAGGTGCGGCTGGAGACCGAAAAGCTGCGCGCCGACCAGCAACTCACCGCCGCGCGGCTGACCGCGCACGCCGACACCGCCATCGACCGGGAACGGCAGCGCACCCGCATCATCGCCGCCATCGGCAATTTCGAGATCGGCATCACCGAACCCGCGCAGCGCGCGGTGGCCGAATTCGACAGTGCCGCCAGACATGAACTCCCGGAGGGGATAGTGACCCAGTCGCCCAACCTGCCCGCCCAGCTCACCTCGGGAGCGCTGGCTCCGCTGCCGCCCGCCGGCGCGCTCGCGCCCGCCGCGCCGGCCGCCCTGCCCGTCGCCCAGCCCGCCGAGGCGAACAAGGGTGGCGGACTGGAGCTTCCGATCATCGGCACGGTGCCGTTCACCGACACCGCCGCGCGCTGGATCCGGCCGCTGGTGCCGTCGTTCGTGGCCAATGCCCTCGATACCGCGACGCATCCGCTGCGCACGGTGCGCCAGGCGTTCGAGGAGGCGGAGGAGATCACCTTCACGCTGCGCCGCACCCGCAAGGTGACGGTGGATTCCACGGATTCCGGTCAGCCGCAACAGCAGCAGGCCTTCGCCCAGCCGCAGTACGGATATCAACTGCCGCCGGGTTCGCCGCAGCAGGTGCATGCCGAGCGGGTCGCCTCGACCGTGGTGGATCAGCCGTACGCGCAGTACCCCTACGGCGCACTCCCCCAGGGTCAGGTGGTCGAGCCGGGATATCCGCTGCCCGCCGCCCCGCAGCAGGGCGCGCTCGACCCGCGCCGCAATCCCGAACTCGACTACCGCAATCCGCGCGAACTGCCCCCGGGCAAGGGGCAGTAGGCACGCTCAGGCCCGCTGCTTGCGGGCCGCCCGGTAGGCGACGACCGCGGTCAGCAGCAGGATGGCCGCCGTGGAGGTGGCCGCCAGATGGATGCCGCTGACGAAGGCGGAGTGCGCCGAGTTCAACAGCTCGCCGGCCGCCGGTTGCGGTAGGCCGCGGGCGGTTTCGATGGCCCCGCCCAGGGATTCGCGCGCCGCGTCGGCCTGGGCGGACGGCACGTGCGACAGGTCCAGGCCGTGGCGGAACGACGCCATCACGGCACTGCCCAGGATCGCGACGCCCAGCGCGATGCCCATCTCCATGGCCGTCTCCGAAATCGCGGCGGCATTGCCCGCGCGGGCCTCCGGCGCGGTGCTCACGATCATGTCGGACGAGACCGTGAGCGCCACGCCCTCACCGAGGCCGATCAAAAGGAAGCCGACGATGAACGGGGTCACCGAGCCCTGCGGGTCGGTGGGCAGCAGCCAGTAGAACGTCGCGCCGATCGCGACCGTCACCAGCGAGCCCGCCAATACCGTTGCCGGACGCCAGAATCGGACCAGCCAGGCCGCGGCCAGCGCGCCGAGCATGGAACCGACGGTGCCCGGGATCAGCAGCAGACCGGCCTCCAGCGGGGACTTGCCCAGCACCAGCTGCAGGTACTGCGAACCGAAGAACAGCACGCCGGCCAGCGCGAACACCGACAGCAGGTTGGTGAACACGGCGGCCCGGAAGGCGGGCAGGCGGAACAGGTCCAGGTCGATCAGCGGCGATTTCAGGCCGCGCTGACGACGCACGAACGCCACCCCCGAGACCACGCCGACGAGCGCGATGAACAGCAGGTTCAGGCTCGGACCGTGGGCCGCGATCTCCTTGACCGCGTACACGATCGGGATCAGGGCCAGCATCGAGAGCCCGGCGCTGAGCAGGTCGAAGCGGCCCGGGTTGGGGTCACGCGACTCCGGCACCAGGGCCGGGGCCAGCACCAGCAGCAGCGCCATGACCGGCAGGTTCACCAGGAAGACCGAGCCCCACCAGAAGTGCTCGAGCATCCAGCCGCCCAGCAGCGGACCGAACGCCGCACCGGATGCGGCCATGGCGCCCCAGACCGAAATCGCGAGGGTGCGCTGACGGGCGTCGGCGAACATCGACCGGATCAGGCCCAGGGTGGCGGGCATCAGGGTCGCACCGGCGACACCCTGCAGAACCCGTGCGGCGATGAGCATTTCGGGGTTGACGGCCCAGGCCGCGAGCGCGGAGGCCGCGGCGAAACCGGCCGCGCCGATGAGCAGCAGGCGGCGGCGGCCGATGCGGTCGCCGATGGTGCCCATGGTGACCAGCAGGCCCGCGAGCACGAACGAGTAGACGTCGATGATCCAGAGCAGCTGCGGCGTGGTCGGGGACAGGTCCGCGGTGATGGACGGGACCGCCAGGTCCAGCACGGTGGCGTCGACCGCGATCAGCAGCAGCGCCAGCGCCAGCACGCCGAGCCCGGCCCAGTCGCGGGGTCGGGCCTTCGGTGCGGGGGTGGTGGCGGTGGGCCGCAGGGTGGCGGGAGTTCCGGAGCGTGCGGTCGGCGAGGTGGTCATCAGCTTTCTCTTTCGAGGTCGTGAACCGTCCAGACGGTACAGTAGCATTCTGAACCGTCCAGACGGTACAGTCAAGACTTGTGACCCCTCGCGACCCCGCCGGCACCCGCGACCGGATCCTCGACGCGCTCGAGACCCTGCTGCTCGACAAGGGCCTGTCCCAGGTGACCCTGGAGAACGTGGCCGCCACCGCGGGCGTCTCCAAGGGCGGGCTGCTCTATCACTTCAAGAGCAAGGACGCGCTCATCGCCGGACTGCTGCGGCGCGTCGGCGACCGGGCCGACCAGCAGGTGAAAACCGCCGTGGAACAGGGTCGTTCGGTGGCCGAGTGGTATCTGCAGGCCCCGCACCCCGAGGACGACACCGACGCCGTAGAACTCGCCCTCTACCGATCCATGCTGGCCGCCATGCGGACCATCGACGCACCCCCGGATGCCGCACAGGCCGAGACCGACCGGGCCCTCACCGAGGTGCTGGCCGGGTGGAAGGTCGCCCTGGACAACGAGATCGACGATCCGGTCCGGGCCGAGATCGTGCGCCTGGTCGGCGACGGCGTCTACCTGCGCGCCCTGATGGGCATGCCGCCCATCGACCCCGACCTTTACCGGCAGGTCGTGGCACGGCTGCTATCAGGCGACTGAACACGCTGGTCGGGATAGAGTGGGCGCGTGTTGCCGACCGCCGCCGACTCCGTCGGTTCGCCGACCGGCTCGGTGGGGGGACCGACTTCTACCGATCCGGTGGTTGTCCCGATTCGCCCGATGCAGTTCCGGGAACTGCTGGATCTGCCGTTCGCGCTGATCCAGGCCCGGATCAAGACCCTGGTCGCCCTGATCGGCCCGGCCGTGGCGGTGGCCGCCCTGGTCGCGATCGGGGGCACGGTCCTGGCGGCCGACCTCACCCATGACTCCGACAGCGGAACCTTCTGGGGCGCACTGCTGGTGACCCTGTGCTGCGCGTGGGTGCTCCGCTTCTTCATTCGCGGCGTGACCGTTCCGATCGGACTGTCGGTCGTGCACCGCACGCCGCTGCGCGGCCGGGAAGCACTGGGGCGGTTGGCCTCCGGAGCCGGGCCGCTGCTGGCGTATCAGGTGATGTACACGCTGATCGGTCTCGGCGTGCTGGCGCTGGGCACTCCCCTGCTGATCACCGCGCCCTTCGCGGTCATCTGGCTGGCCTGGCTGCGCGGAAAGCGATCCACCCTGGTGCCCATCCTCTTCGACACCCCCGTCGGCTACCGCGCCGCCGCCCGCCGCGCGAAACTGCTTGCGGGCGGTACGGAATGGCAGTCGGTCGGGCTCTGGCTGTACCTGCGCGGGCTGCTGGTCGTGCTCATCGTTCCGGTGCTGGCGCTGCCGCAGTTCATCGCGGACTTCTCGGGCACGCACCGCTGGACAGTGACGGTCCTGATCATCACCGCGGCCCTGCTCATGGTGGCGCTGGGCGAGCTGGTGGAATCCGCGACCCAGGTCGTGACCTATGTCGACCGGCGCTGCCGCCGCGAGGCATGGGACATCACGCTGCCGGCCGGAGACGCCCGATGACCGAGACCGATCGGATTCCCGTTCCCCCCGAACCCGCCCTGGGTCCGGCCGCCGCCCACCTGGCCGCGTCCGAGGACGCCGCCCGGCGCGGCGATTTCGGTGCGGCGCTGCGCGAACGGTATCGCGCGGTCACGCGCGGGCTGGAGCAGCGCGGCCTGCTCGAGGAAGAGCGGGCACGGACCGCCCAGGAGACCGCGCGGGCCGCGGCGGCCAGCGTGCCGGACGCGGGTGAACTGCCCTCGGCGGCACACAGTTTCGACGAGGTCGTCTACGGCGGTCGCTACGGGACCGAGGCCGAGTACCGCCGTCTCGAACAGGCGGACCGGTATTCGATCGCGCCGCCGCCCAAGGACGGGCCGGTCGAGCTCACCGAGAAACGCAAGAAGCGCAAGGCCAAGGCGGCCCGGGACAAGACCGCCCGGGAGCGGCCGGAACTGCCGGAGCTGCTGCGGGATTGGCGGTTCTGGGCCGTCGTCGGCGGGATCGTCGCCATCGTGCTGCTGGTGTACGTGATCAGCCACCTCGGGCCCGCGCCCTCGGTGCATCCGCCCACCGAGGTGCCGCCCGATCCGCCGACCAAGCCGCCGAAGCGACCGGACGTGCCGCCGCCGGACTTCGGCGAGGGCAGCGACTCGATCTTCCAGTCGCTGCCGAACTGGCTGGCCTTCGGCGGCCTGCAGTTCCTCATCGCCTGGGCCGCGGTGCTGTGGTGGCGCGGTCGCCGCCGCGGCGCCGTCGTGCGCGAACCGCTGCCGGTGGAGGCCCCGGCGCACGAACTCCTGGCCGGACAGGCCGGGCTGTACCGGAAATCCCGCGACCACGAACACGTCGCGGCCAAACTACGGGCGGCGGCGCTGCGGCGGCTGCGGCCCACGCTCGGCGTCACCGCCGACACCCCGGCCGAACTGGTGACCGCGGCGGTGAGCGCCCGCGTCGGCGCCGATCCGGCCGTGATCCGCGCCGCCCTCTACGACCCGGTCGCCGATCGGGGCACGTTGGAACTCGTGGCCGCACAACTCGAATGGATCGAAGCGGAGGTCTTGTGACCGAACTGTCCAACAACACCGGTCTCACCGAGAAGGCCGATCTCGTCAAGGACGCGGACGGTCGCGCGCCCTCCCCGCAGGAGGCCCAGCAGGCGCTGCTGGCCCTGCGCGCCGAGATCGGCAAGGCGGTCGTGGGCAACGATCACGCCGTCATGTTCCTGGTGCTGGCGCTGCTGTGCCGCGGGCACGTGCTGCTGGAAGGCGTTCCGGGCGTGGCCAAGACGCTGCTGGTGCGCGCGCTGGCCACCTCGCTGGATCTGGAGCACGCCCGCGTCCAGTTCACCCCCGACCTGATGCCGGGCGATGTCACCGGTTCGCAGATCTACGATCCGCACTCGGCCGAATTCACCTTCCGCCGCGGCCCGGTCTTCACCAATCTGCTGCTGGCCGACGAGATCAACCGCACCCCGCCCAAGACGCAGTCGGCGCTGTTGGAATCCATGGAGGAACGCCAGGTTTCGGTGGACGGCGTGCCGCGGCCCCTGCCCGATCCGTTCGTGGTGGTCGCCACCCAGAACCCGATCGAGCAGGAGGGCACCTATCCGCTGCCGGAGGCGCAGCTGGACCGGTTCCTGTTCAAGGTGGACGTCCAATTGCCCGGGCGCGACGACGAATTCCGCATCCTGCAGCGCCATGCCGCCGGCTTCGATCCGCGCGATCTGGCCGCGGCCGGACTGCGCCCGGTAGCGAATGCCGCGCACCTGGCGGCCGCCCGCGCCGCCATCGCGCAGGTGGCCATCAGCCCCGAGGTGCTGGCGTACACGGTGGACATCTGCCGGGCCACCCGCACCTCCCCCGCCGTCGCGCACGGCGCGTCCACCCGCGGCGCGACCGCGCTGATGGCGGCCGCGCGCGCCTTCGCCTGGCTCAACGGGCGCGCCTACACCACGCCCGACGATGTGAAAGCCGTTGCGACGCCGGTACTCCGGCACCGCCTGCACCTGCGGCCCGAGCACGAGGTGGAGGGCGTCACCGCCGAGGGCGTGCTGGCCTCGCTGCTGATGTCCGTCCCCGTTCCGGTCTAGGCCGTGGTCGTCACCGGCCGCCTGGCCGCCGCGGCGGTGCTGGCGGCCCTGTTCGTCACGCTGGCGCTGCCGTCGTGGCTCGGGGTGCTGATCGCCACGCTGGTGCTGGCGGCGCTCATCGCCGTGGATCTGCTGGCGCTGGGATCGCCGGGCGCGCTGGAGCTTTCGCGGGAGCCGCTCACCACCGTGCGCACCGGCCGCAGCATCGAGGTGGAACTGGCGGTGCTCAATGCCGGTACCCGGTCGATGCGCGGGACGCTGTGGGACGACTGGCCGCCCAGCGCGCACGCCCGCCACCGCACCCACGCGCTGAAGCTGCCGCCCAACACCAGGATTCGGCTGCGCACCGAGCTGACCCCCGACTATCACGGCGACCGCGCGGCCGGTCCGGTGACGCTGCGGCTGCTCGGCCCGCTGGGGATGGCCGGACGCCAGGTGCGCCGCCAGGTCCCGGCCCGGCTGCGCGCGCTGCCGCCGTTCCGCAGCGAGCGGCTGCTCGCCTCCAAGGTCAAGCAGCTGCAGCATCTGGAGGGCCGCAACACCACCACGATTCGCGGTCAGGGCACCGAATTCGATTCCTTCCGTGAATATGTCGCGGGCGACGATGTGCGCACCATCGACTGGCGCGCCACCGCGCGCGCCAATGACGTGCTGGTGCGCACCTGGCGGCCGGAACGCAACCGGCACGTGGTCATGTTGCTGGACACCGGCCGGGTGAGCGCGGGACGGGTGGGATCGACGACCCGCCTGGACGCCACCATCGAGGCGTCCCTGCTGCTCGGCGGTCTGGCCGCCGCGGGCGGCGATTCGGTGGATCTGCTGGCCTACGACCGTCGCGTCCGCACCGAGGTGCGCGGCATCGGCGGAAAACGCCTGCAGGTCAAGCTCATGCACGCGCTCGCCGGGCTCGCCCCCGAACTGGTCGACACCGACTATCAGGGTCTGCTGCGCGCCACCCTGCAGCGCGCCCGCCGCCGCAGCCTGGTCGTGTGGTTCACCCATCTGGATGCCGCCACCGTGCAGGAGGGTCTGCTCCCCGTGTTGCCGGTGCTGGCCGAAAGGCATCGGGTGCTGGTCGTCTCGGTGACCGATCCGGAGGTGGCCGCGGCCACGACTCGACGGACAGGTCTGGATGACCTCTATGCCGCGGCCGCCGCCGAGAATGTCATCGCCGAGCACGCCGTGGCGCGGGAAACCCTGCGCCGCATGGGCGTCCGCGTCATCGCCGCCGCACCCGACCGGCTGCCCGAGGCGCTGGCCGACGAATACCTGGAACTCAAGCGGACCGGAGCGCTGTAGGCGGCACCGCGACCGGCCGCACGGCGTAGGGCGGCGGCGGTGCCACCTTCACGATGGTGCGCCGCTGCCGCTCGGCCAGCACCGCGCCCAGAATCTGCAGCGGCGGATAACCATTCAGCGGCGGCGTGCGCAGCTTCGCGCAGACGGCGATCACCAGCGCGCGCCCCAGCCGGTCCTGCACCTCGGGCGTCAGGGTCCGGAAGCGCAGCAGGTACTTCCGCATCGACAGCACCAGATCGTCCGGGAGACCGGACAGATCGAGTTGCCGCGCCCAGCCCACCAGCCACGGCGGCGGCGCGGCCAGCGCGGCGAAGGGCAGGCGGCTGCGATCGTGCACGACCACGGTCCCCGCCAGCGCGTCACCCACCCGCCGGGCATTCGGCGAGCACATGGACACCACGATGGCGATCAGCCCGGTGCCCAGAATCCAGAAGTCCACGATCCCCGCCAGCCCCCGCGTCACCGCGTGCCGGAAGTCGATGGGCCCGCCGTCGGCGCGCACCACCCGCAGCCCGACCGCCATCTTGCCGACCGAGCGCCCGCGCGAAAACGTCTCGAACAGCACGGGATACCCGATCAGCGCGCTCACCATGGCCACCACGCCCGCGGCATCGCGCCACGCGGAATCCGCGCCGATCCACACCAGCAGCAGTTCGAACGCCAGCACCAGCAGAATTCCGAGAATCACCTGCAGGATCAGATCGAGCAGGAACGCCGCGGCCCGGGTCGGTATCCGCGCGATCGGCAATTCGACGGCCACGGCCTCGCCGGTGGTGAAAAGTGCCATGAGGGTCGTCTTCCTCCGCCGGGTGAGATCGAGATGGATAGCATTCTGTCAGCGTTGGCGCAGGAGGGGTACTCATGGATCTGGACGCGTACACGTTCGTGCACAAGCCCGCCTGGGACCGATTGGATCAGCTGGCCTCCCGCCGCAAGCGCCTGGACGGCGCGGAGGCGGACGAATTGGTCCGGCTGTACCGCCTGGCGTCCCAGCAGCTGGCCCGGTTGCAGACGCGGGAGGCGGATCCCGAACTCATCGCCGGGCTTTCGGCGGTGCTGACCCGGGCGCGGGGCCGCATACTGAGCGCCCGCATCGACACCCTGCGCGAGATCGGCTACTTCTTCAGCCACCGCTTCCCGGCCGCCGTCTACCGGGCCTGGCCCTGGTGGGTCTCGGTGGCGACGCTGTTCCTGCTCGGCTCGGCCGCGCTGGCGGCCTGGGTGGCGAATTCGGAAGCCGCGCGGCGACATCTCGGGCTGGACACGGATACAGACGTCTTGACGCGGCCCGGTGGCGAATTCGAGACCTACTACTACGAGCACCCGCACGACGCCTTCGCCGCCAAGGTGTGGACCAACAACGCGTGGGTGTCGGCCATGGCGCTGTTCCTCGGCGTGCTCATCCTGCCCGCGGTGTACCTGCTCTTCATGAACGCCATGAACCTCGGGATCAGCGCCGGCCTGATGGCCGAGGCGGGGCGGCTCGGCCCCTTCTTCGGCTGGATCCTGCCGCACGGAATGCTGGAGCTCACAGCCATTTTCGTGGCCGGCGGGGCGGGCCTGAAACTGGGCTGGACCCTGATCGATCCGGGTAAGGAGAGCCGCCCGCAGGCACTGGCCCGGCAGGGCCGGGCGACCGCCGTGATCGCGCTCGGACTGGTCGGCGTGCTCCTGGTTTCGGGCTTCCTGGAGGGCTTCGTGACGCCCAGCGGACTGCCCACCGCACTGCGGGTCGGGATCGGGGCGCTGGCCGAACTCGGCTTCCTGGCCTACGTCTTCGGGCGCGGGAGGATCGCGGTGCGCGAGCAGGAAGCAGCGGAGCGCCCGGAGCACATCACGGGCTATTCGATCGAGAAGGGTCCGGAACCGGTTGTGGGAGTGGCGACTTCGTAGTCGCGTAACCGTCGGATTGATTTCCACTGGCCGCAGCGAGTCCGGCTCAGCTGCGGCCAGCGTTGCCGATGACTCTACACAATCGTTATGGCTACGCAACCTCCGACTTGGCCGCCCGGCGTATAACGCGACCAGGCGAAATGCAGCTTCCCCGTAGGGAACCCGACAAGATCGCTAATACCCGGCATCCGCTTTGCGGACGGTCTGCGGAGGGGCTCGAAACTATCCCCGCGGTCGAGTTTCCGACCCGATTTCAACCCCTTGCGCGCGATGGGTTTCGAACCCGGCCGGAGGGTTTGCCGAAAACTCGCAAATTTTCCGCTCACCACCCCTTCAGCCCACGTTAACCTGGCGTTTCGCCCCAGCTCAGACCGATTGCCCACCGGTCGCCATCAACCAAACAAACCTCAAGTTTGTTTGTCGCGGTTTTCGCTAAATGATCATCAGGCAATGGCCGCCAGTAATCGGACGCATACCTCAGACGGCATCTTCCGGCAAACGATTTTCACCCTTCCGAGGCCCCGAAATCGCACTCCGGCAACGCCTTCCGCGACCCCCTCCAACCAGGGCGTGCGATCTTCGTCACATCACCTTTGACATGGGGTTTTCACGGTTCCCGCGGAACGGGCTCGGGACACAAAAGAAGAAGGCCCCCGATCCGTTTGGATCGGGGGCCTTCCTCATGGTGGGCGAGGGGGGACTTGAACCCCCACGTCCTTACGGACACTGGCACCTGAAGCCAGCGCGTCTGCCATTCCGCCACTCGCCCGAGCGACGGGAAGAAACGTATCACGAGGTTTGCGCCAAAACGAAATCGCCTGGTTATCGGGGGTTCGAACGCGATGCCGTGATGTGGCTAGGACACGGGAACCCCGGGCCGTCGCCAAGAGTTACAGGTGTGGACGATCGTGGATATCATGCAATCAACGTGTCCCTGCGGCGACACGCCACGTCTGCGTGTTGCTTTCTAGGACGCAACCCCGCACGCCACAGAAGGGAGGGGGCTATGGGGATCGTTTCTCGATTCGAACGCCGCCTCCAGGGGGCGGTGGGGGACGTTTTCGCCCGTGTATTCGGCGGGAGCGTCGTCCCGCAGGAGGTCGAGGCCGCGCTGCAGCGTGAGGCCGCCGACCACATCCAGGATCTCGGCGGGGGGCATCTGCTGGCTCCCAACAGCTATGTCATCACCATCAACGAGTCCGATCTCCGGCAACTCGTCCAGGGTGAGGGACAGCCGGAACGCGACCTGGCCTCGCAGGATTACGAGCTCACCAAGCGTGCATTCACCAAACATCTGCAGGACTACATCCGTGAGCAAGGGTGGCAGACCTACGGCGAAGTGCACGTGGAGTTCGAGGCATCCCCTACGCTGCACACCGGACAGTTCAGGACGCGCGGCCGGGTGGATCCGGACGCGGGTGGGCGGGCAGGCCCGTCACCGGGTCCTGAACGCCCACAACGACCCAACCCGCAACCAGGAGCTGGCCCCATGACGCAGAACTCAGGCTACGACCCAAGCCGTGAGCCCGCGGAGTCCGATCCGCGGAACCGCGGGTACGCGCCCCCGCCTGCGGGCCGCCAAGGTCAGCAGGGTTACGGCGACTACGGCCGCGGCGGTCAGCAGGGCTACGAGCAGGGCGGCTACGGCCAGTCCGAGCAGGGCTACGGCGAGTACCAGAACGGCTACGACTACAACCAGCCGCAGGGCGGCGGTTACGGCCAGCAGGGCGGCTACGCCGAGCCGGGCTACGGCCAGCAGCCGGGCTACAGCGCGCCCGATCAGGCCTACGGGCAGCAGCCCGGTTACGCCGACCAGGCGTACGGCCAGCAGCAGCACGGTTACGAGCAGGGCTACGGCGATCAGGCCTACGGCCAGCAGCCGGGTTACGCCGATCAGGCCTACGGCCAGCAGCAGGGCGGCTACGGCCAGCAGGGCTACGCCGACCAGGGCTACGGCCAGCAGGGCTATGCCGAGCCGGGCTACGGCCAGCAGCAGGGGTACGGCCAGCAGGGCTACGACCAGTACCCGGACCAGGGCGGCTACGCCGAGGAGCAGGGCTACGGCCAGCAGGGGTACGGCCAGCAGGGCGGCTACGGCGCGGCCCCGGCGCGCGCCGGCTCGAGCTACTCGGCCACGCTGCAGCTGGACGACGGCTCCGGCCGCACCTACCAGCTGCGCGAGGGCAGCAACATCATCGGCCGCGGCCAGGACGCGCACTTCCGGCTGCCCGATACCGGAGTTTCGCGGCGGCACATCGAAGTTCGCTGGGACGGCCAGACCGCGATGCTCTCGGACCTGGGTTCGACCAATGGCACGCTGGTCAACGGGTCACCTGTCCAGGATTGGCAGCTGGCCGACGGGGATGTGATCCGCGCCGGACATTCCGAGATCCTGATCCGGATCGTCTGATCCCGTAAGCTCGCGGTGCAGGTCACGATATGGCTAGGAATTCCTCGGTCGTATCGTGATCGCAACCGGTCGTCGGCCCTATGATGCTGCCAATACTCGCGGCGGAGCATGGCCGCGCTATGCAGCAACGCACCGACGCTGACCAGCAAGACACCGGTTGGGGGTCACGGAGCCATACCTCCGTAACTGCCCCGTACCTACGACACGGTCGAACAGGAGGTGGAGCACCGTGCAGGGACTGATCCTGCAATTGACCCGTGCGGGGTTCCTGCTGCTGTTGTGGCTGTTCGTGTGGGCGGTGCTCCGGACCCTGCGCAGCGATATCTACGCGGCTTCCGGCCTTCGGGTCGCGCCTCGGGCCGCAGGCGGTTCCGCGGTGCTCCCATCTTTTCGCCGGGGCCAGAAGGGCGCCAAATATCTCGTGGTGACTCAGGGTTCTCTCGCCGGTACCCGCATCTCACTCGGCTCACAGCCGGTGCTGATCGGACGCGCCGACGACTCCACACTGGTCCTCACCGACGACTACGCCTCCACCCGCCACGCGCGCCTGTCGCCGCGCGGTGAGGATTGGTACGTCGAGGATCTCGGTTCCACCAACGGGACCTACCTCGACCGGTCGAAGGTCACCACTCCGGTGCGAGTTCCACTCGGCACCCCCGTCCGTGTCGGCAAGACAGTGATCGAGCTGCGATCGTGACACTTGTTCTCCGCTACGCCGCTCGTAGCGACCGCGGTCTCGTCCGGGCCAACAACGAGGATTCCGTCTACGCAGGTGCGCGACTGCTCGCGCTCGCGGACGGCATGGGCGGCCACGCCGCCGGTGAGGTCGCCTCGCAACTGATGATCGCCGCGCTGGCGCATCTCGACGACGACGAGCCCGGCGACGATCTGCTCGGCAAGCTCAATCGTGCTGTGCACGAGGGCAATGCGGCCATCGCCGACCAGGTCGAGGAGGAGCCGGAACTCGACGGCATGGGCACCACGCTCACCGCCATCCTGTTCGCCGGGCGCAAACTCGGCCTCGCGCACATCGGCGACTCCCGCGCCTACATGCTCCGCGAGGGCCAGCTGACCCAGATCACCCGCGACGACACCTTCGTGCAGTCGCTGGTGGACGAGGGACGCATCACCCCGGAGCAGGCCCACACGCATCCGCAGCGCTCGCTGATCATGCGCGCGCTCACCGGCAACGAGATCGACCCCACCCTGGTGGTGCGCGAGGCCCGGGCCGGGGACCGCTATCTGCTGTGCTCCGACGGCCTCTCGGACGTGGTCAGCGACGAGACCATCGCCAACACCCTGCGCGAGGGCACCACCGACGAGTCGGCCGACCGGCTCATCGAATTGGCCCTGCGCAGTGGCGGTCCCGACAACGTGACCGTGGTGGTCGCCGACGTCATCGATCTGGACTACGGCCAGAGCCATCCGATCGTGGCGGGCGCGGCCTCGGGCGAGGACGACGACACGCCCCCGCCGAACACCGCCGCGGGCCGGGCCGCCGCCATGCGGCCGCCGCGCGCCACCCCGCGCCGCGCGGTCCAGCAGGCCGAGCCCGAACCGCCCAAGAAGAGCCACAAGCTGCGCTGGCTGGCGCTGTCGCTGGCCCTGCTGGTGGCCGTCGGCGCGGGTCTGACCGTGGGCTACAACATGATTCGCAGCAACTACTACGTCGGCGTGGACGGCGAGAAGGTGGTCGTGCTGCGCGGCCTGCCCGGTTCGGTGCTGGGCTACTCGATCCGCGATGTGGATCAGGTCGGATGTGTCACGCGCGCGGGCGAATTGACGCTGGCCGGTCCCGGCGACAAGTTTCCCGCCGGCTGCGCGCAGCTGACCCGCAACGATCTTCGCCCCAGCGGCCGTGACTCGGTCGACAAGGGCCTGCCGCCGGGCTCGCGCGACGACGCCGTCAAGCAGATCCGCAATCTGGTGCAGTCCGAACTGCTGCCGCCGTGCGAGAAGCCCGCGCCCACACCGCCTTCCACGCCCCCGGCCACTCCGCCCGCCGACCCGAACCAGACCGGCACCCCGGTGACCACCACGCCCGCCGCGCCGACCACCCCGGCCGCGCCCGGCGGCCTCACCGGCGGTGAGCGCACCGGCGAGAACCATCAGCTCGAACCCCACAAGTCCGACCAGCCGACCGCTCCTGTCACCACCACCACGGCTCCGCAGACTCCGGGGCAGAACTGCAGGACGGCGGACTGATGTCCGCACCGGCACCGCCGTCCACTGGGGCCTTCCCCAGTCCACCCGGCGGCTTCGCTCCTGCGCCGCCGCCCGTGACCCGGCGCAATGTGGAGTTGCTGCTACTCGGGTTGGCGGCCGTCATCACCACGGTCTCGCTGGTGCTGGTGGAGGCCAGTCAGGAGCAGGCGATCACCTGGGAGATCGCCAAGCTCGGTGCCGCGTACATGGCGTTGTTCGGTGTCGCGCACCTGGCGGTGCGGCGGTTCGCGGCCTTCGCGGATCCACTCCTACTACCGATCGCGGCGCTGCTGAACGGGTTGGGCCTGGTGATCATTCACCGCGTCGACCTAGCGCAGGCACAGGACGCCGCCTTCGCCTCCCTGCCCATCCCCTCCCCCGACGCCAACCAGCAGGTGCTGTGGACGGGGTTGGGGATGGTGGTTTTCATGGGGCTGTTGATCGTGCTGCGTGACTACCGCAGCCTGGCCCGCTACGCCTACACGCTCGGCCTGATCGGATTGATCGCGCTGGCGCTGCCCGCGCTGCTCCCGGACCGGTACTCCATGGTCAACGGCGCGAAGATCTGGATCCGCCTGCCCGGCTTCAGTGTTCAGCCCGGCGAGTTCGCGAAGATCGCGCTGATCGTGTTCTTCGCGGGCGTGCTGGTGTCCAAGCGCGACCTGTTCACCGGTGCGGGCAAGCACGTGTTCGGCATGGAGTTGCCGCGCATGCGCGATATGGGACCGATCCTGCTGGTGTGGGTGGTGTCGGTGGGCGTGCTGGTGGTCGAGAAGGATCTCGGCACCTGCCTGCTGATCTTCTGCACCGTGCTGTGCATGCTCTACATCGCGACCGAGCGGGTGGGCTGGGTCGTGGTCGGCATGGCGCTGCTGGCGATCGGATTCGTGTTCGCCTACAACGCCTTCGGGCATGTGCGGGTGCGGGTCGAGACCTGGCTGCACCCGTTCGCCGACTACTCCAACACCGGCTATCAGATCTCGCAGTCGCTGTTCGGACTGGCCACCGGCGGGCTGGCCGGGACCGGGCTGGGCAGCGGGCGGCCCTCGCAGGTGCCCTTCGCCAAGACCGACTTCATCATCTCCGCCATCGGTGAGGAGCTCGGCCTGATCGGGCTGACCGCCATCCTGATGTTGTTCTGCGTGTTCACCATTCGCGGCATCCGCACCGCGCTGGCCATTCGCGACAGCTTCGGCAAGCTGCTGGCCGCGGGCCTCGCCTTCACCATCGCCATCCAGGTGTTCGTGGTGGTCGGCGGTGTCACCAAGCTGATTCCGCTGACCGGTCTGACCACGCCGTTCATGTCCTACGGCGGTTCGTCGCTGCTGGCCAACTACGTGCTGCTGGGTCTGCTCATCAAGGTGTCCGACGCCGCGCGGCGGCCGGCCCCCGCGCGCAAGCGGGCCGAGCCGGTCGCCCCGATCGCCGACGCGTCGACGCAACTGCTGCGCAAGCCGGATGCGGCCCGGGTGAACACGCCGAAGGTCGAGGGGGGTGCCGCGTGAACACGCCTCTGCGCCGGGTGGCGCTGGCGGTCATGGTGATGATCGTCGCGCTGCTGGCCAATGCCACCTACGTGCAGGTGTTCAAGGCCGACAGTCTGCGCAACGATCCCCGCAACGTGCGAGTCCTGTTGGACGAGTACGCCCGTCAGCGCGGCCAGATCTCCGCCTCCGGCACGGTGCTCGCGAGTTCGGTGGCCACCGACGACCGCTACAAGTACCTGCGCACCTACCCGACCGATCCGCTGGCCTACGCGCCCGCCACCGGCTACTACTCGATGCAGTACGGCAGCAACGGACTCGAGCACGCCGAGGACTCGGTGCTCAACGGTTCGGACAACGCGCTGTTCGGGCGGCGGCTGATCGACATGATCTCCGGGCGGGATCCGCGCGGCGGCAATGTGGTGACCACGCTCAACCCCGTCATGCAGAAGGTCGCCTACGAGCAGCTGACCGCCAAGAACCTGACCGGTTCGGTGGTGGCCATCGAGCCCAGCACCGGGCGCATCCTGACCATGGTGTCCACGCCCTCCTACGACCCGAACCTGCTGGCCGGGCACGACGGCGCGGCCACCCAGAAGACCTGGGAGCAGCTGCAGCAGGATCCGCGCCAGCCGATGCTGAATCGCGCTGTGTCGCAGACCTATCCGCCGGGCTCCACCTTCAAGGTGATCGTGACCGCGGCCGCGCTGTCCAACGGCATCGCCAAGCCCGACGACCAGTTCACCGCCGCGCCGCGCATCACGCTGCCCGACACGGCCACCACGCTGGAGAACTACAACGGCAGCCACTGCGGTCCCGGTGACGGCCAAACCGCTTCTCTCACCGAGGCTTTCAAGTACTCGTGTAACACCGCCTTCGCCGAGCTCGGTATCAAGGTGGGGGCGGCCAAACTCAAGGACGAGGCCAACGCGTTCGGCATCGGGACCCAGCACCCGAACATTCCGATCCCGTGGGCGGACAGCACCGTCGGCACCATTCCCGACAGTGCCGCCATGGCGCAGTCCAGCATCGGGCAGCGCGATGTCGCGCTCACCCCGCTGGACAACGCGGTGGTGGCGGCCACCATCGCCAATGGCGGCGTGCGGATGAAGCCGTATCTGGTGGACCAGCTGCAGGCGCCGGACCTGTCCACGCTGGAGACCACCAAGCCGACCTCGGTGGGCCAGGCGGTCACCCCGCAGGTGGCCACCCAGGTCACCAATCTGATGCTCGAGTCGGAGAAGAACACGCAGGGAGGGACGCAGCCGCGGTCGTATCAGATCGCGTCCAAGACCGGCACCGCCGAGCACGGCGACGATCCGCGCAATACGCCGCCGCATGCCTGGTACATCGCCTTCGCCCCCGCGCAGAACCCGAAGATCGCCATCGCGGTGATCGTCGAGAACGGCGGCGACCGGGCACTGGCCGCCACCGGCGGTTCGGTCGCGGCACCCATCGCGCGGGCGGTGCTGGACGCGGGGCTGGGGGGCTGAACGATATGAAAGTGCTAGGTAGACAGGGTCACGAATGCTGAACAACGGTGCGATGATCGCGGACCGGTACCGGCTGCAGCGGCTTATCGCCACCGGCGGCATGGGCCAGGTCTGGGAAGCGCTGGACACCCGGCTGGACCGCCGGGTCGCGGTGAAGGTGCTCAAGGCGGAATTCTCCACCGATCCGACCTTCCGGCAACGGTTCCGTACCGAGGCGCGGACCACCGCGCAGCTCAATCACCCCGG
The DNA here is from genome assembly GCF_000308815.1 of Nocardia concava NBRC 100430. GTDB lineage: Bacteria > Actinomycetota > Actinomycetes > Mycobacteriales > Mycobacteriaceae > Nocardia > Nocardia concava. Next base: position 14,777 of record NZ_BAFX01000001.1, on the reverse strand, counting down.
CATCGCGAGCATTTACGACTACGGCGAGACGCAGGACCCGTCCGGCGGTGAGATCGCCTACCTGGTCATGGAATTCGTGCAGGGCGAACCGCTCAACGCGGTGCTCTCCCGGCTCAACCGGCTCTCGGTCGCGCAGGGTCTCGACATGCTCGAGCAGACCGGCCGCGCGCTGCAGGTCGCGCACCAGGCGGGCGTGGTGCACCGGGATGTGAAGCCGGGCAATATTCTCGTGACGCCGACCGGTCAGGTGAAGATCACCGACTTCGGCATCGCCAAGGCCGTGGACGCGTCCCCGGTCACCAAGACCGGCATGGTGATGGGCACCGCCCAGTACATCGCGCCCGAGCAGGCCACCGGCGAGGACGCCACCGCCGCCTCGGACGTGTACTCGCTGGGAGTGGTCGGCTACGAGGCGCTTTCGGGTGCGCGGCCGTTCACCGGCGACGGCGCGCTGACCGTCGCCATGAAGCATGTGCGCGAGGCCCCGCCGCCGCTGCCCGCCGATCTGCCGCCGAACGTGCGCGAGCTGATCGAGATCACCATGGCCAAGGATCCGGGCCAGCGCTACACCGACGGCGGCGAATTCGCCGACGCGGTGGCCGCGGTGCGCTCGGGGCGCAGACCCACGCCGCCCGGCGGCATTCCGGTCACGCCCATGACCGGGGCCACCCGGGTGCTGCCGCCCGGGCCGACCATGATCATTCCGGGCGCCCGGTCCGATCAGGCCACCGTGCGCTATCCGACTCCGCCGCAACCGATGCGTCAGCCGCCGGTCGCCCCGGCGACCTCGACCACCGTCATGTCCGGACCCCGCACGCCCGTGGGACCGATGACCTTCACCGGGCCCGCCGACGACGGCTCGTCCGGACGCTTCACCAACGGTCAGAAGGCGATGGCCGGGCTGGCCGTCGGCGTGCTGATCCTCATCGCGGGTATCGGCATCGTGCTGGCCAGCAGCAACACTCACGACTCCACGCCGCCCCCGAAGACCAGCGCCGTGGTGGCCCCGCCGGTGGTCCCGCCGACCACCACCACTCCCCCGCCGACCACGACCACGAGGGAAAAGCCGGTGCCGCCGCCCCCGGTCACCACCTACGAACCGCCGCCGACCACCACACCGGAACCGACGACGACACCGCCGCCGGTCACCACCACGACCCCGCCGAAGCCCACCACCACGGCGCCGACCACCACGCCGCAGAAGCCGACCACCACCAATAAGTGGCCGTGGCAGCAGGGCGACATACCATCATGGCCAGTGACTCCGGGCGCGAATCCCGGCGGCGCCGTCCCCAATGGCGGGGTGAGCCCCGGCAGTAATCGCGGGCCGCTCTACACGCAGGACCCCTATTCATCCACAGTCCCGCAGCAAGGATTGCCATGACGACCCCGAAGAACCTCTCCTCCCGCTACGAGCTGGGCGAGATCATCGGGTTCGGTGGCATGTCCGAGGTGCACAAGGCCCGGGACCTGCGGCTCGGCCGCGATGTCGCCATCAAGGTGCTGCGCGCCGACCTCGCCCGCGACCCCACGTTCTACCTGCGCTTCAAGCGTGAGGCGCAGAACGCGGCGGCGCTGAACCACCCGGCCATCGTGGCGGTGTACGACACCGGCGAGGCCGAGGTCGACGGCGGCCCGCTGCCCTACATCGTCATGGAGTACGTGGACGGCGACACCCTGCGCGACATCGTGCGCGGCAAGGGTCCGCTGCCGCCGCGGCGCGCCATGGAGGTGATCGCCGATGTGTGTGCGGCGCTGGACTTCTCGCACCGCAACGGCATCGTGCACCGGGACATGAAGCCCGCCAACATCATGATCAACCGCGCGGGCGCGGTGAAGGTGATGGACTTCGGCATCGCCCGGGCCATCGCCGACAGCTCCAACCCGATGACCCAGACGGCCGCCGTCATCGGCACCGCCCAGTACCTCTCCCCCGAGCAGGCCCGCGGCGAGCAGGTGGACGCGCGCTCGGACGTGTACTCGGTCGGCTGCGTGCTCTACGAGATCCTCACCGGGGAACCGCCTTTCACCGGCGACTCGCCGGTCGCGGTGGCCTACCAGCATGTCCGGGAGGATCCGCGGCTGCCGTCGCAGGTGCATCCGGGGGTGCCGCGCGAACTCGATTCGGTCATCCTCAAGGCGATGAGCAAGAACCCGGCCAACCGGTATCAGACCGCGGCCGAGATGCGCGCCGACCTGATCCGGGTGCTGGGCGGGCAGAAGCCCACCGCGCCCATGATCATGACCGACGAGGACCGCAGCTTCGACGACGAACTGCCGCCGCCGCGCAGCTACCGCACGGTCGAACGCCGCGACGACACCACCGAACAGGAACTGGTCGAGGACAGTCCGCGCAAGCGCACCGCGTTGATCGCCATCCTCGCGGTGGCCGCCATCGCGGCGGTGGCCGGGCTGGTGTGGATGCTGGTCGGCGGCTCGCATCCGGATCAGGTCGCGGTGCCGGACGTGGCCAATCAGAACTACCAACTGGCGCAACGGGATCTGGAGAAGGCCGGTTTCACGGTCGCCATCCAGCAGAAGAACGATCCCAAGGTGGCGCAGGGCAATGTCATCGCCACCCAGCCGCTGGGCGGTTCGCGCGTCGCCAAGGGCAGCACCGTCACCCTGCAGGTGTCGCTGGGTCCGCAGCTGGTGCCGGTGCCGAAGCTGGCCGGTCTCACCCAGCAGCAGGCCGAGCAGACGCTGAACTCGCAAGGGCTGCGGCTGAATCCGGACATCAAGAAGCAGACCTCCAGCGTCGAGGAGAAGGACAAGGTCGTCGCGCAGTCCCCGGACGGCGGGCAGAAGATCGACTCCGACGGTCAGGTCACCATCACCATCGGCACCGGCCCGGACAAGGTGCGCGTGCCCGACGTGGTCGGCCAGTCCATCGATGTCGCGCAGTCGACGCTGCAGGACACCGCCGGTCTGAAGGTGACCGTGCAGGAGGTGCCGAACAACCAGCCCAAGGGCACGGTCATCGCCACCAGCCCGGCCGCGGGCACGCAGGCCGATCGCGGCTCCAACATCACCGTCCAGGTCTCCAGCGGCGACCAGCTGACCATGCCGGACCTGCGCGGGATGACCCCTGCCCAGGCCATCGCGGCGCTGCAGCAGAAGGGCTGGAGTGGGCAGATGGCGCAGAACACCATGAGCACGCTGAACGCGGGCGAGGTGGGGCGGATTCTGGCCCAGCAGCCGACGGCGGGCTCCCCGCTGGGCAAGACCCAGACGGTGACCGTGACGACCGGCGTGCTGTCGCTCGGCCCGCCGTGATCCGAATTCGATGACCGAACAGGGGTCCGCGGCGATCGCCGCGGACCCCTGTTGTTTCATGTGAAACCTTGCGTTTCGAAACTCAAAGGCGCAGATGGCGGTTCATCGACATGGCCTCGTCCGCCAGATCCGGCAGCTCGACCACCTCGACCCCGTGCTCACGCAGCCGCTCCACACCCACGCAGTTGTCCACGAAGGTGCCGGGCTCGCGCCAGGCGATGACCACCCGCCGAATGCCCGCCGCCAGAATGCGATCCGTGCACGGCGCGCGATCCTGGCTCGCGCGCTGCGAACAGGGCTCCAGGGTGCTGTAGAGCGTGGCGTGCGGCAGTCGCGGATCGCGGGGATCCAGCTTGTTCAGCGCCGATTCCTCGGCGTGCACCTTCTCGTCGGTCTCTCGCGACCACCCGTGCTCGATCTCCACCCCGTCCGCGCCCACGATGACCGCGCCCACCGCGAAGGCGGTCTCGCTGCGCGGGCACAGCCGCGCCAGCCCGATGGCGTGCCGCATCCAGCCGCGATCCAGCCGCGCCTCATCCGACATCGGAATCCTCCTTCGGCAGATAGCGCAGCAGCGCGATATCACCGATGCGGCCCACATCGGCCAGTTGCATGCGGTGGTTGGGGCCGCCGGGAAAGGCGGCGGGCCCGAGGAAGCGCGGGGCGGCCGGATCGCCGACCACCAGCGGTGCGACGGCCATCCAGATCTCGTCGGCCAGCCCGCCGGACAGGAACGCCGTGTGGATGGATCCGCCGCCCTCGACCATGAGGCGTTCCAGTCCGCGCTTGCCCAGATCATCGAGCAGCGCCTCGAAATCGATTGCCGCGCCGAGCGATACCACTTCGGCCAGGCCGTCCAGCCGATCGCCGATCCGTGCGGCCCCGGAATCGGTGGTGTAGACCAGTCTTTCACCGCCGCTGTGGAAGAAGCGCAGTTCGGGATCGAGATCGCCACCGGCCGTGACGATCACGCGCACCGGATAGTCCGGTTTGCCCGACGCCACCCGATGCAGACGTCGATCCGCGCTGTTGACCAGCAACCGGGGATTGTCGCGGCGCAGGGTCTCCGCACCGATGAGGATGGCGTCCGACTCCGCGCGCAGCGCGTCGACCCGATCGAAATCGGCGGCATTCGACAGCAGCAGCCGATCCGGGGTCGCGTCATCGATGTACCCGTCGATGCTGACCGCCACGGACAGCATGACGTGCGGCCTCATGCTGTGGCCGTTTTCATGACGGAGCCTCGTTCATGACGCGAGGGCCGCGACCTCCGCCTCCAAGGTCTGCACCAGTCCCTCCGCCGGCCGCTCGCCGCACACGCCCAGCCAATTGGCGAGCATGCGGTGCCCGCCCTGGGTGAGCACGGATTCGGGGTGGAACTGCACACCGTGGATGGGCAGATCGCGATGTCGCAGGGCCATGACGATGCCGGTTTCGGTGCGGCCCAGCACCTCCAGCTCCGGCGGCATTGTCTCCTCGACGACGGTCAAGGAGTGGTAGCGGGTGGCGGTGAACGGGTCGGGCAGCCCGGCCAGCACGCCCGCACCGATGTGGAAGACGTCGCTGGTCTTGCCGTGCAACAGTTCGGGAGCCCGGGTCACGGTCGCGCCGAAGGCCTCTCCGATGGCCTGATGGCCCAAGCAGACGCCGAGCAGCGGGGTGGCATGCTTCGCGGCGGCGTGCACCAGCGGAATGCTCGCACCCGCACGATCGGGGCTGCCGGGCCCAGGGCTGATCAACACCCCGTCGTAGTCCTGCACAACCTTGTCCACATCCGAGAGCCGATCATCGTCATTGCGCCAGACCTCGGCATCCACACCCAGCTGTCCGAGATACTGGACAAGGTTGAACACGAAGCTGTCGTAGTTGTCGACGACCAGTACACGCATGATTCGAGAGTAGTTGCCGCGGCGCTCGCCGTCGCATGCAATACCGCCGAACCGTGTCGCCACAATCGCCCGGGGACTCCCCAACGACACTTTCCCCAGGGTTGCCGGGATAATGTCTACGCAGACAGAACGCCGAATACGAGGACGTCATGCCTAAGTCGAAGGTCCGTAAGAAGACGGATTACACGATCAACCCGGCCAGCCGCACGCCCGTGCGCGTGAAGTCGGCTGGTCCGTCGCCGGTTTGGTACGTCGGCATCATGCTGGGTTTCATGCTGGCCGGTCTGGCCTGGCTGCTTGTGTACTACCTGGCCAACGAGCAGATCAGCTGGATGAGCGACCTGGGCGCCTGGAACTTCCTGATCGGGTTCGGCCTCATGGTGGTCGGCCTGATCATGACCATGCGCTGGCGCTAGTGCCCAGCCGGGCCTGTGCCTTACATCATTGTTATTCATACACACCTGTGGATGACCTTGTGGACAACTCGAGGAGGGAGTGGGGACAGTGACAGCGACGGATCCCTCCTCCCGCCTGGCCTGGTCCACACCCATGGCCGCGGTCGTGATCTGCGGCATCGGCGGCGTGGTGCTGGCCGCGGCCGCCTGCCTCTCCAACGACGGTCCCGGCCGCCTGCTCATCGGGCTGGCCGCCGCGGGACTGCTGTTCATGACCGTCGTGGGCCTGCGGCAGCGGCCGCGGCTGGCGGTCGAACCCGGTAATCCGGTGCAGGTCGTCGTGCGCGGCCTGGCCGGCGCCCAGCGCTACACACCCCAGCAGATCCTCCGCGTCCGCGTGGTGAACTACCGGCGACTCGGCCGGAAGATGCCCATGCTGGAGATGGATGTGGATCACGAGGGCGACGAGAAGCTCATGATCTTCGGCCGCTGGGACCTGGGCGCACACCCCGAGGATGTCCTCGAGGTGCTGCGAATCCACCTGGCGCGCTAGAAGTTATTCACAGCCGCCGCGACTTTCCTCACAGCGTGGGAGCGGCCAGTGCCGTCACCAGCACCGCGGCCAGCGCCACCGCCGCGACCGCGGCCCAGCCGATGTTCAGGGCGGTCCGCGTATCCCGGATCCCCAGCCAGCGCGGCAGGTAGAGGATGCCGGTGGCGGCGACCGTGCCGGCCAGCAGTCCGCCCAGGTGCGCCCAGATCGAGATGCCCGGCACCGAGAACGTGATGATCAGGTTGATCCCCAGCAGCACCGCGATCTGGGTGAGGTTCTGCCGGGTGCGCAGCATGATCACGCCGACCGCGCCGAAGATGCCGAAGATCGCGCCGGACGCGCCCGCCGAGGCGGTCAGCGGATCCGAGAACGCGGTCACCGCAGCCGAACCGCCGAGCAGCGAGGCCAGGTAGACGGCGACGAAACGGCCACGGCCCAGCGCCACCTCGCAGTAGGGGCCGAGCACGTAGAGCGCGAACATGTTGGCCAGCAGGTGGATCGGGCCGTAGTGCAGGAAGCCGGAGCCGATGATCCGCATCCAGCCGCCGTCGGTGCCGACGAAGGCGGGCACCAGCTGCCAGTCGAAGAACAGCCGGGAACGATTGTTGTCCATCAGGCTGTGCGCCTGGAAGGCCGTGACCGCGAAGACGATCACATTGATCGCGATCAGCGCGTAGGTGACGTACGGCACCGGGATCTGCCGGGACACGTCCGTCCCGGCGGCATTGCGCACCGGCCGGACGTCAGCGCGCCCCTGCTGCACGCACTCCACACAGTGCTGCCCCACCGCGGCCGGGGTGAGGCATTCCGGGCAGGCCGGACGCCCGCACCTGGTGCAGCCCAGACCGGTGGGCCGGTCGGGATGGCGATAGCAGACGGGTGCGGGCGGCTGGGGTTGCATGTGAGTTCTTTTCCGCTGTGGACTGATTCAGGAGAGGGTGATGCTCTCGATGACGACGTCGTCCTTGGGCCGGTCGTTGCGATCGGTCGAGGTGGTGGCGATGGCGTCGACCACCTTGCGCGAATCCGGGTCGACCACTTCGCCGAAGATGGTGTGCCGCCGGTTCAGGTGTGGCTGCGCGCCGACCGTGATGAAGAACTGGGAGCCGTTGGTGCCCGGCCCGGCATTGGCCATGGCCAGCAGGTAGCCGCGGTCGAAGCGGAGTTCGGGGTGGAATTCGTCCTTGAACTCGTAGCCCGGGCCGCCGCGGCCGGTGCCGGTGGGGTCGCCGCCCTGAATCATGAATCCGTCGATCACGCGGTGGAAGACCGCGCCGTCGTAGAACGGCCCGGACTTCTCGCCCTTGGCGTTCGCGGTGGTGTACGGCGCGGAACCGTCGGCCAGGCCGATGAAGTTCGCGACCGTCTTGGGAGCGTGGTTACCGAAGAGCGAGATCTTGATATCGCCGTAGTTCGTGTGGAGGGTGGCCACGGCGGTCTGATTCGGTGAGGTCACGACCGCCATCGTAGGTGCAGGCGCGAACCACACCCCGAATCGGCACACTTTCAGCAGCCAGAATCGGCGCACACTGTGATTCCCTGCCCGAATTCGGGCAGAAAAGTGGCGGAACCGGGCGCGGCATGGCAAGTTCGGTCGGGTGAATGACGGGGTTCCGGCCGATCTGGTCCGCCATGTGGCGGCCTCCACCGGCCTGCCGACCGCCGTCGCGGCCCGCGTGGTCGCCGACGTCGCCGGGTACTTCGACGAGACCGCCGAGCAGTTCGTGCGCCGCAGACATGCCGAACTCCAGGGCCGCCAGGTCCGCAATGCCGAGATCTGGCAGCGCCTGGCGGACGAGCTCGCGCAGCGTCCGGTGGCCGCCCCCGAATTCACCGAACGACAGCTGCGTCGCATCGTCTACGGGTAGGAGTCCGCCGCGCAATGTGTGGAATCGTCGGTTATATCGGGCATCGTGAGGCCGTTCCGGTCCTGCTGGAGGGCCTGCACCGGCTCGAGTACCGGGGCTACGACTCCGCGGGACTGGCCGTGCCGCACCGGGGACGCCTGCGCGTCACCAAGACCCAGGGCCGGGTCCAGGACCTGCGCGACCGGGTCGACGCCGAGGGCGCGCGGCTGAAGGGCAATGTCGGCATCGCCCACACCCGCTGGGCCACCCACGGCGAGCCCTCCGACGCCAACGCGCACCCGCACACCGACGGCTCCGGCCGGATCGCGGTGGTGCACAACGGAATCGTCGAGAACGCCGAGGAACTGCGCGCCTCCCTCACCGCCGAGGGCGTGGAATTCGTCTCCGACACCGACACCGAGGCGATCGCCCACCTGGTCGCCGCCGCGCTGGACGGCGCCGAGACCCTCGAGGACGCCGTGCGCACCGCCATGCGCCGCGTCGAGGGCACCTACGGCCTGCTGGTGCTCGACGCCCGCCGCCCCGACGAACTGGTGGTGGCCCGCAACGGCTCCCCCATCGTGCTCGGCGTCGGCGACGGCGAGATGTTCGTGGCCTCCGACGTGGCCGCCCTGGTGCACCACACCCAGCGCGTGGTGTTCCTCGACGACGGCGAGCTGGCCACCGTGCGCGCCGGCGAATTCCGCACCAGCACACTGGGTCTCGAGGCCCGCCGCACCGACAAGATCCCCACCACCATCGATATGGCGGCGGAGGACTACGCGCTGGGCGGGTACCCCGACTTCATGCGCAAAGAAATGGCCGAACAGCCCGACGCCGTCCGCCGGGCGCTCCGCGGCCGGCTGGACGAACGATTCGCGACCGCCCACCTGGGCGGGCTCAATATGGACGCGCGCGAGCTGCGCGGCATCAGCAAGGTGGTGTTCCTGGGCTGCGGCTCGGCCTATTACGCGGGCCAGCTGGGTGCGCAGCTGGTCGAGGAGCTGGCGCGGATTCCGGCCACCGCCGAACCCGCCTCCGAATTCCGCTACCGCAATCCGGTGGTGGATCCGGACGCGCTGTACGTCGCCATCAGCCAGTCCGGCGAGACCATCGATACCCTTGCGGCCGTTCAGGAATTGCAGCGCAAGGGCGGCCGGGTGATCGGCGCGGTGAACGTGGTCGGCAGCGCCATCGCCCGCGAATGCGGTGCGGGCGTGTTCCTGCACGCGGGCCCCGAGGTCTCGGTGGCGTCCACCAAGGCGCTGACCAATATGACGGTCTCCTTCGCCATGCTGGCGCTGCTGCTCGGCAGGGTCCGCGACCTGTCGGCCGCCGGGGGTGAGCGCATCGTCAACGGACTGCGCGCGCTGCCCGACGCCATCGACGCGGTGCTGGCCGCGGACGCGGCCATCGCGGATGTCGCGGCGCGATATGCCAAGGCGCGCAGCATGTTCTTCATCGGACGGGTGCGGGCGTGGCCGGTGGCGCGCGAGGGTGCGCAGAAGCTCAAGGAGATCTCCTACATTCACGCCGAGGCGTATCAGGGCTCAGAGCTCAAGCACGGGCCGCTGGCTTTGATTGATCCGGAGATGCCGAGCATCGTCCTGGTGCCGGGTGATGAGCTGCTGGCCAAGAACATCACCACCATCGAACAGATCAAGGCGCGCGGTGGGCCCGTCATCGCGGTCACGAACACCGATCTGCCGGATGGCTTGGCGGATGCGGTGATTCGAGTTCCGGCGGTGTGCGACGTACTCGATCCGATCATCCTGACTATCCCGCTGCAGCTGCTCGCATATCACACGGCCATGGCTCTGGGCCGGGACGTCGACAAGCCCCGCAACCTCGCCAAGAGCGTCACCGTGGAGTGAACGGGTATGGGGGCTATGCCCCCATACCCCCACTCCGTGCACGAATTCCATTGCTGTGCCAGCATGGTCGGATGGAGCTGGGGAGCGTTCGTAACAAGGTCATCGTGGCCGCCCTATTCGCGATTGCGGGCGGCGTCATAGCGTTCTTCGTGAGCAAGCGCCCACAGCCGCCGGCACCGGCCGCGGAGCCGCCGCGCCTGGGCTATTCGCGCAACGGTTCCGCGCCGACGCCGGATCTGGTCACCCACTGACCCGGCCGCGCGCCATCGGACTCGGTCAGCGGCTGACCGAGCGCTTGTACTGACGCACGGCCAGCGGCACGAAGATCGCCAGGATCACGACCACCCAGATCAGGGTGGTCGCCACCGGATGCCGCATGGACCAGACATCGGGCGGCGGCAATTGCGCGCTGGTGTTGCCGAACAGGTCGCGGGTGGCCTGGGTCAAGGCCGACACCGGATTCCAGTTCGCGAACAGCTTCAGCGGCGCGGGCAGCTTGTCCAGCGGCACGAAGGTGTTGGCCAGGAAGGTGAGCGGGAAGATCACCATGAACACCGCGTTGTTGAACACCTCGGGCGCCCGCACGATCAGGCCGATCACCGCCATGATCCACGAGACGGCATAGGCGAACAGCAACAGCAGCACATAGGCCAGCACCGCGTCCAGGAACGATCCCCGAATACGCCAGCCGACCAGCAGACCAGCCAGCGACATCACCACCAGGCTCACCATATTGATGACCACGTCGGCACTGGTGCGCCCGATCAGGACCGCCGCCGGTTCCATTGGCAGGGAACGGAATCGGTCGATGATGCCCTTCTGCATGTCCTCGGCCAGGCTCAGACCGGTGAAGGTGCCGCCGAAGACGACGGTCTGGGCGAAGATGCCGGCGATCAGGAATTCGCGGTAGCCGCCCGACATGCCCGGCACCTGGATCGCGGTGCCGAACACGTACGCGAACAACAGCACGAACATGATCGGCGAGAGCGTCGTGAAGATCAGGACGTCGGGCACACGCTTGATCTTGATGACATTGCGCTTGGTGATGGTCAGGCTGTCACTGACCAGCATCGTGAGTCGCTGTGTGAGCGAGGGCTTTTCGGCGACAGCGAGAGTGGCGCTCATCGGGCTCCTCCGACCTTCTCGTCGGCCTTTTGGTTGCCGTTGATCAGTTCCTCGGCCTCGTGCCCGGTCAGCGAGAGGAACACATCGTCGAGCGAGGGCCGCCGCAGACCCACATCGTGAATGCTCACCTCATGTTTGGCGAGCTGTCCGATGGCGTCCACCAGCGCCTGCGACCCGTCGTTGACCGGGACGATGATGCGCCGCATGCTCGGCTCGAGCCGAATCTCCCCGTGCGCCAAGCCTTCCAGCGCCCGCTGCGCGACGGCGAGGTTGTCCGCATGGTCGACGACCAGCTCGATCCGGTCCCCGCCCACCATCGCCTTGAGCTCGTCTGAGGTGCCCTCGGCAATGACCCGGCCGTGGTCGATGACCGCGATGGAATCGGCCAGCCGGTCCGCCTCCTCGAGGTACTGGGTGGTCAGCAGCAGCGTGGTGCCGCCCGCCACCAATTCCTCGATGACATCCCAGAGATCCAGGCGCGCACGGGGATCCAGACCGGTGGTGGGCTCGTCCAGGAACAGCACCGGCGGATTCGCGACCAAAGCGCCCGCCAGGTCGAGGCGGCGGCGCATACCGCCGGAATAACCCTTGACCGGCCGGTCGGCGGCGTCGGCGAGGCGGAAGCGGTCCAGCAGCTCGCGCGCGCGATCCTTACTGCGCTGCACGCCCATGTGATAGAGCCGCCCGACCATCTCGAGATTCTCGAAACCCGTGAGGTATTCGTCGACCGCGGCATACTGCCCCGAGGTGCCGATGCGGGAACGCAACAGCTGGGGATCCTTCAACACGTCCACGCCGGCGACGGTGGCGCGGCCGGCGTCCGGAATCAGCAGGGTGGTGAGCACCCGTACCGCGGTGGTTTTGCCGGCGCCGTTCGGGCCGAGCAGAGCGGTGACGGTGCCTTCGGGGACGGACAGGTCCAGACCGTCGAGTGCGACCAGGCGGCCGTACTTCTTGACCAGTCCCTCGGCAACTATGGCGTCGGGCATGATTCTCCTGACTATGCGCTGGCTTTGAACTGCACAAATAAGGTCGAACAAGACCAAACGCTCTCGGCCAGTATGGCCCGGCACGCAAGTGGCCGCATCCCAATGGGGGTCCGGCGGTGCTCGGGGGTGCCGGTATGGGATGCGGCCGATTCGATGATCCGCCCGGCCATCGGCCCCGATCGCGAGTAGTGCGCTACTCGAATCGAATTCGACGAAGGACGCAATTCGGTCACGAACCCATGCTGCCACTCGGGTACGACACTTTTTCCTCGAAAAAATCTTGGAACGCGGTGCCCCGATAGCCACACAATCGGAAATCGTCGCGTAGGATCGTTCCCGTCGGCCCCTCCCCCCCGGGCCGACCTAACGCGGGCCTCGGCTAACTCCCCCCCTTCGCCGAGGCCCGCCCCTATGTCCGGGGTCGGTTACGCCGGTGTAGGAATCTCGGTTATACGAGCGGGCGAATCATGTTGCGGCGCAGCACATGCCCGTGCAGTCGATTGATCCCCTTCACCCGCACGGTGGCCAGGTGCCGCAGCGTGAATTCCGGATCGTCCTCGATCGCCTCGGCCACCCCGTCATCGACGAGCACGGTGCCCGGACGCGCCACACCGGTGAGTCGCGCGGCGGTGTTCACCACCGAGCCGTAGAGGTCGCCGAAGCGTTGCAGGACACTGCCGTAGGCCAGCCCCACGCGCAATTCCTGGGTGACGCCGTGCGAGGCGACGGCCGCCTCCTGCACGGCGATCGCGATCCGCGCGCCCTGGGAGGCCGTGGCCGCCGCGAACATGACTTCGTCACCGACGTTCTTGATCACCCAGCCGCCATTGGCCACGATGGCATTGCTGGTGGCCGTCTCGAACGCCTCCAGCAGCGCCGACAGCTCATCGGGCTCCAGGTGGCGGGTCAGGCGGGTGTAGCCGACCATATCGGCGAAGCCGACGGCCAGCACCCGCAGCGTGTCCCCCGCGACCGAGCCGGCGTCCAGGGAGCGGGCCAGCGCCGCGTCCAGATGCCGCCGAAAGGCGTAGCGCTGCAACGTCTCGAACTCGGTGACCACCTCGTCGGTGGCGACGCGCGCGGCCTCGACCGGATCGGCGTCCGGATTCTCCTTGGTGATGGTCGCGATCCGGGCCAGGATCTCCTCGGTCACCAGATCCACCTGCCACTCCGCCAGCCGCGCCATGGAGCGACCCAGCGTGCGCGCGGCGGTGGTCTGACGGTGAATGTCCGCGGAGGCGAGCACATTCAGCTTGGCGAAGGTCTTGGCGGCCTCGATGTCGGAGTCGCTGTACTCGACCGCCTTGTCATCGGGATCGGCCGGAAAGCCCAGCGAGACCCACAGCCGCCGGGTGATCGAATTCGGCAGCCCCGTCAGTTCCGAAACCTGCTGCCGGTCGTACTTCCGCGCGCCCCCGAGCAGGTACGGCTCCACCACGGACTGCACCAGCTCGGAGATCTCAGTGGACGCCATCCCACGACGATACGACGTGAAACGGGCCGAAAACCGCCGCTTGTCCCGTGTCACAATGGCGAAGTTTCCGGCCCGAATCGGACGGGGTCAGCGGGTGGTGACCTCGTGCCAGAGATCGGCGTCATTGCGCTGACGCAGCTTGCTGATTCCGAACACGACGGCGGCGATCACAACGATCGTGAGAACGAATTTCATGAAATCCACAGTACTGGAACCACAGTCGAGCCACCGGAACGACAAAAGCCGCAGACCGATTGGTCTGCGGCTAATTTGTGGAGCCTAGGGGAATCGAACCCCTAACCCCTGCCTTGCAAAGGCAGTGCTCTGCCAATTGAGCTAAGGCCCCTTGGGAAGGCAGTTCGATCTTTACCTGTAAGTGGGCCTAGGAGGACTTGAACCTCCGACCTCTTCGTTATCAGCGAAGCGCTCTAACCGCCTGAGCTATAGGCCCGTAGTGGGTGTTCGGAGTGTGTAACTCGAACGAGGCAGAAGATTACCGTACCTCACCGATGATAACCAAAACGGCCGGTCAGAGGCTCGCGGAGGCGAGTCCGACCGGCCGTCGAGGCGGATCGAAACAGCGGATTCCCTAGTCCGGATCGGCCAGGGTGACCTGGATGCCGCCGACCAGATCGGTGCACTGGTTGTAGACGAACACGCCCACGGTCGACAGGGCCGTCAGCAGCACCACATTGATGAGGCCGATGACACCGGCGTAGCCGAACACCGAGCCCGCGTCGATGAGCGCCGAACTGGAGTTGGAGCTGTCGGCGAAGTCGCCCAGGGTGGAGTTCACGCGCTCCCACACGCCCATGCCCTCGAGCACCAGGTACAGCAGGCCGACGGCCAGCATCCACACGAAGAACATGGCCACGCTGATCACCAGCGAGACCTTCAGCGTGGACCACGGGTCGATGTGGCGCAGCTGCACGGTGGCGCGCAGCGGCTCACCGGTGGCCGCGGCCTGCGCCACCGCCGCGGGGGCGGACGGCGAGACCGGACCGGCCGGCGCGATCGGCTCCGGCGGCGGCAGCGGGTGCCGCAGCTCGGACAGATCGGGCAGATCCTTGACCAGTTCCGGGCGGGCGATGCTGCGGGTCGGTCCGTCGATGCCGACGGACTTCACCATGGCCGCCTCCTTGCGCGCCGCCTTGGCCGCCAGGTCGGCGGTCGTGCGCGCGTTGGAGACACCGCCCTGCAGGCCACCACCCTGCAGACCGCCGCCACCCTTGAGGCTGCCGGTGCTGCCCGGGGTCGCGGCCTGGCCGGGACGGTACAGGTTGGACTGCGGCTCCCGCTGCGGCAGCTGCGACCAACCCTCCTGGAAGGGCGAACCGCCCTGTGCGTCCGGGGAA
>NZ_BAFX01000002.1 GCF_000308815.1 Nocardia concava NBRC 100430 | reverse complement strand
GGGCGCGGCCGCGGGCGCCGGTGCTGGGGCGGCAGGCGCGGGCAACGGGATCGCGGGCAGGCCCGGGATCGGGATCGCGGGTTGCTGTGCGGCGGGCTGTGGTTGGACCGGAGCCGGCTTGGGAGATTCGCTGCCCGGAATGTTGATGGGCCGTCCGTCGAGGGTGGCCGCGGTCGCCTTGCCGTCGCGAATGGTGATGGTCCCGCCCTGGAAGGTCTGCTGCGTCCCGTCGGGGAGCTGGCCCTCGTCCGAGATCGGGTAGCCGAGCGGGCCGTTCTCGAATCCGGTCGCGCCCCAGGCGTCCATGATCGGGCCGGTGCGCACGCCCCACGCTCCCGAGAGCGGGCTCCAATAGATATTGCCGCCCTCGAACGCGGAGTAGCGGCCGAAGTCGCGCAGTCCCTTCTCGTCCCCGGTCGGGAAACCGTAAGGGCTGTTCTCGAATCCGAGCTGACCGTACTTGCCCAGGATCAGGCCCTGCACCAGATGCGCACCGGTCTTGGCGCTGAAGTACATGGGCCCGTTCTCGAAACCCTGCACCACGCCGTCCTTCTGGGGCGTGCGCGCCTCCTGGCCGTTGGGGTAACCGGCCGGGCCGCGCTCATAGCCCTGCTTGGACCATTCGTCGAAGATGGCCCCGCGCACCGCCTGCGCGCCGGTCTGCGGACTCCAGTAGACCGAGCCGTGCTGGAAGGGCTGCAACCGGCCGCGGCCGTCGGGCAGTCCGCCCTCACCCGCGATCGGGAAGCCCAAACCGCTTGCCGCGCCGCCCAGTCCGGCATAGCTGCCACCGATGGCGCCCGCCACCGGCTGTGCGCCGGTGGCCTGCGAGTAGAGCACCTTGCCGCCGCGGAAGTCCTGGGCGACACCGCCGGGCACCTGGTATTCGCCGGAGAGGCAGTCGCCGAGCCAGCCGTTGCCCTGCACCACCGGTCCGATCGCCCCGCCCGCCTTGCAGTTCAGGGCGGTGGCGTCGACGCCGATCGCGGTGGCCGTCTGCGCCCAGGCCTGGCGCATCTCGAAATCCCAGTACGGCCAGGTGTGGGTGCCCGAGGGGCGGTAGTTCACCGAGACCGGGATGTTCAGCTTGCCGAGCTTGGCCACGAAGTTCTGGGTGCTCAACCGGGACAGCACCTCCAGGCCGAGGCCCGCGTAATTGGTGGTGATGCCCGGGATGTCGGAGAGCGGATCGGTGGTGCCCGCGACGCCGTTGCCGCTGGAGACATAGAGGGCCACACCCTTGAGCTTGTCGGCCAGCTCGTAGGGATCGTGTTCCTTCCACGCCGGGCTGCCCGGCGGGCCGAACATCTTCGAGGAGTCGAAGCCGCCCGCGTCGTGCATGGCGAAATTGACCGCCTGCGGCATGCCGAGCGAGGTCAGGGTGAGAAACCCGGAGTAGGAGGCGGCCGAGCGGACCCAGCCGGGATTGCGGGCGGCCAGCATCATGGCCGCGGTGCCGCCCATCGAAAGGCCTTCCACCGCACGCACATCGGTGGCGCGGAACTGGCTCTCCAGCAGCGGCGGGAGCTCCCGGACCAGGAAGGTCTCCCACTGGTAGTTGCGGCCGTTGTCGGGGGCCAGCCAGTCGGCGTAGAAGCTGGACTGGCCGCCGATGGGCAGCACCACCAGGGCGTTCTTGTCGGCGTAGAAGCCGGCCGCGCCCGCGTCCTTGGTCCAGCCGTTCTCGTCGTCGGTGGCGCGCAGGCCGTCGAGCATGTAGACGACCGGGAACCTGGCATCGGGCTTGGCATTCCAGTCGCGCGGCAGCAGCAACTGGATTTCCACCGGTGCGCCGGAGGCCGGGGAGTTCACCCAGACGGCCACGCGGCGGTCGGTCAGCCACGTCATCTTCTGGATGCTCGCCGCGGGGGCGGCCGGGGCCTCGGGGGCGGCGGACGCCGGTCCGCAGCCCACGAAAGTGCCCGCGGCCAGCGGGAATACCGCCGCCACGGCGCATGCCATCCAGCGCATGCGCCCCCGATTGATCACACGGACAACTCCAGCCACACAAGTGTTGTACCTCCGGAAGGGCGTGACTCCCGGTAGGACACACGGAAACCGGGCGTTCTACAGCAACCGCCCAGTTTCCGACCACGCGCTCGTCATTCCGGCATGTTTTTGGCCGGAATCCACTCCGTACGGTGTGGATCCCGGCCAAAAGCGCGCCGGGATGACGGGCTTACGACACTCCGAGCGCGGCCAGGATGTCGGGCCGCGCGCCCGCGAGCTGGTCCTGCCAGTAACCCCAGGAATGGGTGCCGCGCGTCGGCAGGCTGTAGTGCGCGCCGATGCCGAGCTGGTTCATGCGCGCCATGAAGGCGATGGTGTTGACCATCGACAGGGCTTCCAGCGCAACGGCATTGACGGTGTTGAACAGGCCGACGGCACCTTCGGGATTGTCGTGCGCACCCGGCACACCCCAGGACGCGGAGATGTAGAGCGGCAGGTTGCGCAGCTGCGGCGCGAACACGAACGGGTCCATGCGCAGCCAGGCCGGGCTCCAGGGCCAGGCCATGGAGTCGACATTGAAGCGGCCCGCGTCGAGCATGGCGATGCGGATCGCCTCGCGCATGCCCGGCGCGGAGATGTTCAGGTAGCCCGAGAACGAGGAGGCGTGCTTGAACTGGTCGCGATGGAATGCCGCCAGGGCCAGCGCCGCCGAGCCGCCCATGGACAGTCCGGCCACCGCGTTATTGGTGCGGGAGACGCCGAACCCCTCCAGGAACGACGGCAGTTCATCGGTCAGGAAGGTCTCCCACCGATAGGTGAACTTCTGGCCGTTGGTACTCGAGGGCGCGCGCCAGTCGGTGTAGAAGCTGGACTGGCCGCCGACCGGCATCACCAGGGTGATGTTGTCGTCGGCGAACTGCTGCAGCGCGTTGGTCTCGAAGGTCCAGGCATTGAAGTCGTCGCGGGCGCGCAGGCCGTCGAGCAGATAGAGCGCGGCGTCGCCGCCGTGCTTGGCCCACTGCACCTGGACCTTCACCGGACCCATGCTCGAGGGCACCATCAGCTCCTCGAACCCGCCCTCGGGGGTGCGATGCAGCGGGTGCGTGGGCATCGCGACGGCGGGCCCCGCCAGGGCGGGCAGCGCCACCACGGCCGCCGCGACAGCCAGCACCCTGCGCCAGCCCCTGGCACGGGTGAACAGCCAGGCGCGGGCACGCTTGTTTTTCCGAATCGAACCGCCTTGCGGGCATGACGAAGCGCCCTGTACTGCCATAGAGATCGATCTCCTGAACCGCAGGGGGGGAAGCACACCAACGTGACGGGAGTCACGGACAACGGTGCACTCTACCGTCGGCTCGGAGGTAACCGGCGGGTATCCGGTTCAGCTGGCGTGTATCTCGGCCTTTCCGTCGTGGAAGACGATGGTGCCGTGCTGGAATGCCTGCTGCACGCCGCCCTGTATGGGCGTTTCGTCGGACGTGGGAAAGCCGAGTGCGCCAGCGGGTCCCGCCGCGCCCTCGTACGCGCCGCCGATCATGCCGCCCACCGAATGCGCGCCCGTGGCCGCCGACCACACCACCCGTCCGCCCCGGAAGTCCTGTGCCACACCGCCGGCCAGCTTGTACTCCGCGGTGAGACAGTCACCCAGCCACGACTTCCCCAGTGCCACAGGAAGAATCGCGCCGCCGGCGGCGCAGTCCGGTTTGGCCGCTTCCACACCCAGCGCGGACGCCGCCTGCGGCCAGGCCTGCCGCATCTCGAAATCCCAGTACGGCCAGGAGTGCGTGCCCGACGGCCGATAGGTCACCTGGACCGGAATGCTCAGCTTGTTCAGCTTGGCCACGAACTGCTGAGAAGAGAAGCGGGACAACACTTCCAACGCCATGCCCTGCCAGTTGGTGCTCACCCCCGGAATACCGGAGGGCAGGTCGTAGACCCCCGCCAGGCCACTGCCCGCGGACACATACAGGCTGAGGCCCTTCAGTTTTTCGGCCAGGGCGTAGGGATCGTGCGAGTCCCATTCGGCATCGGTGGCGGGGCCGAACATGGCGTCGGAGTTGTAGCCGCCCGCATCGCGCATGGCGTACGCGATCGCCTGCGGCATACCGAGAGTCGTGAGGGTGAGCATGCCGGAGAAGGAGGCGGCGTAGCGCACGAAGCCGGGATTGCGGGCCGCCAGCATCATGGCCGCGGTGCCGCCCATGGAGAGCCCGGTCAGGCCGCGCACATTGGTGGTGCGCCAATCGCGGTCCAGCAGCGGCGGTAATTCCTTGGTGAGGAAGGTTTCCCACTTGTAGGTCTTGCCGTTGTCGGGCCGCTTCCAGTCGGTGTAGAAGCTGGCCGCGCCGCCCACCGGCAGCACCACAGTGACGTTCTTGTCGGCGTAGAACGATTCCGCCCCGGCCTCTTTCGTCCATCCGCTCTGATCGTCGGTGGCGCGCAGGCCGTCGAGCATGTAGAGCGCCGGGAATTTCGCATCCGGCTTGGCATTCCAGTCCCGGGCCAGCAGCAGCTGCACCTGGATCTGCGTCCCCATCGAGGGCGAGTCGATCCACAGGGCCACGCGTCTATCGCTGAGCCACACCGCATTTCGTATATCGGGTTTGGTCGGTTTGGCCGGTTCGCCCGTTGGCGGCGCTACCCCCGGTTCCGCATACGCCGTCCCCACCGTCAGCAAGGCCGTCGTGGCTACCGCGAGCGCGACCAGCGTCTCGCGGCCGCGTCTCCCCCATCTACCAATCGCCACAGCTGTCACATGAGTTTTCTACCCCGTTGCGGCGAATCTTGGGGAGGCATAAAAGAACCGGCCACCCCGTAGGGTGGCCGGTTCATTCGCTTCCGCTATCGCGGGGGCGGTTGCTATTACGCGAGACCCAGCGCCGACAGCATGCCCGGACGCGCCTTGATCAGCTCGTCGTGCCAGTAGCCCCACTTGTGGGTACCGGTCGGGGTGAAGTCGAACTGGGCCGGGATGTTCAGCTGACCCAGACGAGCCTGGAACGCACGGGTGTTCACCACGGCCAGGGCCTCCAGGGCCATGGCGTTACCGGTGTTGAACACGTCGGCGAAGGAGCCGACACCGTCGCGCGGGCCCGGGATGCCGTTACCCGAGGAGATGTACATCGGCAGGTTCTTCAGCTGCGGCGCGAACACGAACGGGTCCATGCGCAGCCAGGCCGGGCTCCACGGCGCGGCCATGGAGTCGACGTTGTAGCGACCGGCGTCCAGCATGGCCAGGCGGATGGCCTCGCGCATGCCCGGCGCCGACAGGTTCAGGTAGCCCGAGAACGAGGTGGCCTGCTTGAACATGTCGCGGTGGTAGGCGGCCGTCATGAGCGCGGCCGAGCCACCCATGGACAGACCCGCGATGGCCACGTTGTTCCGCGAAACGCCATAGCCGGCAAGGAAGTCCGGGAGTTCCTTGGTCAGGAAGGTCTCCCACTTGTAGGTGAACTTCTGACCGTTGGTGTTCGACGGCGACGCCCAGTCCGCGTAGAAGCTGGACTGACCGCCGACCGGCATGATCACGTTGATGTCGTCGTTGGCGAAGATGCCCGGGGCATCGCCCTCGTCCGCGTTCGCCCACGCATTGCGGTCGTCGCGGGCGCGCATGCCGTCGAGCATGTAGACCGCGGAGCTACCGCCGTTCTTGGCCCACTGCACCTGAACCTTGATCGGGCCCATGCTCGAGGGCACCATCAGTTCTTCGAAGCTGCCCGGAATGCCGCGATGCATCGGACCGAAGGCCGGAGCGGCCGTGGCGATGGACGGGGCGGCCAAGGAAGCGGTCGGGACAGCGAGCGCCGCCGCGGTGACGGTGGCGGCGAGGAACCGTGAGCGCCAGCCACTCTGCGCACGGCGTCGCGACGATACTCCCGGCACGGCGGACCTGCCGAAACGCATGGATACTGCTCCTTCTCTACCGCAGCACTGCGCTACTGCGGTGTCTTAAGTTGTCAATCACGCACGCGCGCACGACGAAGCCATACGCGGACAAGCGCGATCAGCACTCGCAGCGAATCCCGACACTCCCCTGCGAGCGAAGCGCTACCACCGGTTGGTCACACTTGCGCTCGCTGGAGGGTATTCGACGCTCCGAGCGGTTGGCAAGGTCATGCTTAATGATTAGGGGATTCCCACCATCGCATACGACCGTAATGGTGCGGTGACCATATCGCGAATCGCTCGTGATGTCGCGGCAAAGCGGAAATCGCTTACGCCACACGCCGCTTGGCTGTTTCGATCAGTCGGCCGAGCGGATTCGCGCGAGTGGTGTGGCGGATTCGCTCAACCGAGGTTGGCGCTCAGATCCGGCAGCATCTTGTAGACCTGGTCGGCCCAGTACGGCCAGTTGTGCACACCGTCGGAGGTGAACTCGAAGACCGCATTGTTCACACCCAGCGAGTCCAGCCGCACCTGGAACGAGCGGGTATTCGCGAGTGCTATGGCTTCCAGCCCCATCGCATTGCCCACGTTGTAGGCGTCCAGGGGGCTGCGCACCACATCCCGCTGACCGGGCAGGCCGTTTCCGCTCGAGATCCACAGCCGGGTGCCGTTGTCGCGCAGCCGCGGCGCGAAAACGAAAGGATCGTTGCGCAGCCACAATTCGCTCCACGGCGGACCCCACATAGCATCGATGTTGTAGCCGCCCGCGTCCAGCAGCGCGGCGCGCAGGCCCTCGCGCATACCGGGCGCGGAAATGTTCAAATACCCGGAATATGATCCGGCATAACGGAACTGGTCCGGATGATAGGCCGCCAGCACCAGTGCGGCGCTGCCGCCCATGGACAGGCCGAACACGCCGTTTCCGTGCGGATTGAAACCCAGCCGGGCGGCCAGCGCATTGCGCAGATCCCGGGTCAGGAAGGTCTCCCAGGCATAGGGCACGGCCTGCCCATTGGTGTTGCTCGCCGCCACCCAGTCCGAATAGAAGCTGGACTGGCCGCCGACCGGCATCACCACATTGATGTTCCAGGCGGTGAGCGCGCGCTCGATATCGGTGTCGATCTCCCAGCCGGAAAGGTCGTTGCGGGCGCGCAATCCGTCCAGCGCGTAGACCACCCGCTGGGTATTGCCGTCCTGCGCGCGGAAGACGCGCGACTTGATCGGGCCCATGGAGGAATCGACCCAGAAGTCGTAGCCGCCCGGATCGAATCCGGCGTGCGATGGGGCCGCGCCCACCATCCCGGACAGTGAAACGGCAACTGCCGCCGCGAATCCCACCAGGGACCGCCGCCACGCGCCATGGAGCACCCGAACAGACCGCATCGACTCGCCTTTCAGAGCGTGGTCACCGTTGACCACTGCCGATATGCAGAAACTGTTGACGCTGAGAACTTCTATAGGCCCCTATTCGGAGCGAACGGCTATCGAAACACCTCACGCGACCAAACCGTGATATATCCCCACTCCCGGGAGGCCCTCAGGGGCTTCGCCCCGAACCCCCTCGAGATTTCGGGCGCTTCGCCCCGATACCCCGAATACATGGTGGCCGCCGCCCTTCTCGGGCAGCGGCCACCATGCCTTGCGCTTTGGCGTCAGCCGATGTTCGCGGACATGTCCGGGATCATGCGGTAGGCATCGTTGGCCCAGTTGGTCCAGGCGTGCAGGCCGTTGGCCGGGAAATCCCAGACCACGTTCTGAGCGCCCAGCGTGAGCATGCGGACCTGGAAGGCGCGAGAGTTGGCCAGTGCCAACGCTTCCAAGGGCGCGCCGCGGATCAGGCGATCGGCCGCCATGCCGAAGGGGATGTTCAGATCCTCGGGCATCGGCGCACCGCTGCCGGCGGAGACCCATATCCGGGTGTTGTTGGCGACCAGCGTCGGCGCGAAGACGAACGGGTCCATGCGCAGCCAGCTCGGCCCCCAGGGCGGGGCCATGGAGTCGACGTTGTAGCCGCCGGCGTCGAGCATGGCGACTCGGATGGCCTCGCGCATACCGGGCGCGGAGATGTTCAGGTAACCGGAGTACGAACCGGCGTAGCTGAACTGATCGGGGTGGTAGGCGGCCAGGGTGAGTGCGGCGCTGCCGCCCATGGACAGGCCGAAGATGCCGTTGCGGTTCGGGTTGAAGCCCAACCGGTTCTGCAGTTCCCAGCGCAGGTGGTTGGTGATGAAGTCCTCCCACGCGTACCGATAGCTCTTGCCCGGGCCGCCGCCCAGCGCCTCGGTCGCACCCGAACCGGTGCCGTAGGCCGCGGACCCGGCGCCCGGCGGGAGGCCGAAGAACGAGCTCGGCGCGTCCCAGTCCGCGTAGAAGCTGGACTGCCCGCCGATCGGCATCACGACATTGATGTTCCAGTCCGCCAGCACCTGCGGGACATTGGTGTTGATCTCCCAGCCGTTCAGGTCCTCCTGCGCCCGCTCCCCGTCCAGCACATAGGCCACCCGCTGGGTGTTGCCGTCCCGCGCCCGCAGGATGCGGGTCTTGATCGGCCCCATGAAGGGGGAATCGGCCCAGAAGTCGAAGATGGCGGGATCGAAGGCCGCGGCGGCCGGTGGCGCTTCGATCACCGCCACCCCGAACGGCATCAGCAGGGCGGCGGCACCGACGCCCAGCACCTTTCGAATGAAGCCTCGCACCCGCATCGACCCAGCCCTTCTCGTTTTGAGCAGAACACTGATCACGCAGAACTCATCTTCGCTACGAGATGAGTATCGGATGACCAGCTGGGCGTGTCCGGTGTGGTCGGCGCGGCGAGTCGCAAAACGATCTTCGTCGGGAGAACGAAAGAAGGCCCCCGCATCGACATGCGGGGGCCTTCGAAATCGGGTCTTATCCGATGTTGGCGGAGAGGTCCGGGATCATGCGGTAGACCTCGGCGTTCCAGTTGTTCCAGTTGTGGACACCGGTGGCCGGGAAGTCGTAGGTGACGTTGCCGGCGCCCAGCGACAGCATGCGGGCCTGGAAGGCCCGGGTGTTCACCAGCGCGAGCGCTTCCAGCGGCACACCCTGGATGACCGGCATGATGCCGGTGACGTCACCCGCGCCCGGGACGCCGCTCGCGGCGGAGATCCACAGGCGGGTGTTGTTGTCCTTCAGGCGCGGCGCGAACACGAACGGGTCCATGTGCAGCCACTGCGGCCCCCACGGCGGGGCCATGGAGTCGACGTTGTAGCCGCCGGCGTCGATCATGGCCAGGCGGATGGCCTCACGCATGCCGGGCGCGGAGATGTTCAGGTAGCCGGAGTACGAGCCCGCGAAGCTGAACTGGTCGGGGTGGTAGGCGGCCAGCGTCAGCGCGCCGGAACCACCCATGGAGAGGCCGAAGATGCCGTTGCGGGTGCGGCTGAAGCCGAGGCGGCTCTGCAGGGCGTTGGGCAGGTCCTGGGACAGGAAGGTCTCCCAGGTGTAGCGGTAGCTCTTGCCCGGGCCGCCGCTGAGGAGCTGGAAGGCGCCCGAACCCGAGGACGAGCCCGAGGCCGAGCCGGACGAGGACAGGGTGCCCGAGCCCGACGCCGAACCGGTGCCGTCACCGACGCCGAGGATGCTGCTCGGCGCGTTCCAGTCGGCGTAGAAGCTGGACTGGCCGCCGATCGGCATGACGACATTGATGTTCGCGGCGGTCAGCGCGTGGGCGATATCGGTGTTGATCTCCCAGCCGCTCAGGTCCTGCCCGGCGCGCATGCCGTCGAGGGCATAGACGACGCGGGAGGTGTTGCCGTCGGCCGCGCGGAAGACGCGCGACTTGACCGGGCCCATGGACGCCGAGTCGACGTAGAAGTCGAATCCGGAGGGGTCGAGCGCCGCGTTCGCCGTGCCGACGCCCACCGCCGACACCCCGAACGGCAGTGCAACCGCCAGCGCCAGTCCGACCACGGAGTTCTTGAGCCAACCGCGGGATCTCTGACGTCTATCGCCTCGCATTTATGTGTCCGGCCTTTCCTGTCGTTCGGTCTCACCGTGTGCTCGTGACCACGGCAGAGGTCTCGGCGACCCTATCGCGTGAGTGGTAACGGGGCGTTATCGGAACGTGACAAAAGTGACGAGCGCCACGGTTTGCCCCGAATGTGGCGCAGACCCGTGCCTGGCAGTGACTCGAGAGTTGCCCGAGGGCCGAATTCCGCTGCCCCGGACTCATATCCATCGGCTATCACTCCAGACCATCCGAACAGCGGTGCCGCCGCACGCGAAAACCGGTGCGCGCCTTCGGCATCCCCCATCGCTGGAGATGAATGCTCAAGGCGCGCAGAGGAAATCATCGATCGCGGTCAGCCGATATTGGCGGACAGATCCGGGAGCATGCGGCCCAGTTCGCCCTCCCAGTTCTTCCAGTTGTGGACGCCGATGGCCGGGTAGTCGGTGACGATATTGCCGCCGCCGAGCGCGGCCCAGCGCGCCTGGAAGGCCTTGGTGCCGGCCAGCGACACGACCTCGATACCCATGGCCTGCACCATCGTTGCGGTGATATCGGCGGCCGATCCGGGCAGGCCGCTACCCGCCGAGATGAACAGGTGGGTGCCGTTGGCCTTCAGCTTGGGCGCGAACTGGAAGGGGTCCAGGTGCTGCCACTTGAGATCCTTGGATCCCGCCAGCGCGTCCACGTTGTAGCCGCCCGCGTCGATCATGGCCACCCGGATGGCGTCGCGCATGCCGGGCAGCGACAGGTCCAGCGCGCCTGACATCGACCCGGCGTAGGAGAACTGGTTCGGATGGAAGGCCGCCAGCATGAGCGCGGAACCGCCGCTCATGGACAGGCCGAAGATGCCGTTGCGGGTCGAGCTGAAGCCCAGGCGGTCCCGCAGGGCATTGGGGAGATCCTGGCTCAGGAAGGTCTCCCACTTGTAGGTGTAGGACTTGCCGGGTCCGCCGGAAAGCGCCTGCGTGACACCGGATCCGGACTGCTGCGAGGCCGTGCCCGCGGGCAGGCCGAGGAAGGTGCTGGGCGAGTTCCAGTCGGCGTACCAGCTGGATTGACCGCCGATCGGCATGACCACATTGATATTGGCGGCGGTCAGCGCGTGCGCGACATCGGTATTGATCTCCCACCCGTTGAGATCGTCACGGGCGCGCTCGCCGTCCAGCGCGTAGACCACGCGGTTCGTATTGCCGTCCGCCGCGCGGAAGACGCGGTTCTTGATCGGCCCCATCGAGGAGTCGACGTAGAAGTCCATGCCGTCCGGGCTGAACGCCGCCTGCGCCGGGGCCGTACCCAGCACGGACACCCCCAGCGGCACCGTGGTCGCCAATGCCAAGGCCAGCACCGACTTTCGCAGCCAGCTCCGTGCCCCACCCTTAACCGTCACGCCCCGCATAATCGGCCTTCCGTCCGTGCGCCCCGGGCCCCCTGTCAACCCGCCCGGGTTCGTATTGCGACAACCGTTGCCACACAGCGGATTTCCTGGCGGCGTCGGGAGTACTCGCGGAGCTTATCGCGAAACCCACGCCGGGGTGTTACCAAATCGAGACAGCATCGCATATCTCGTTGCCCGAACGTGACGTTTCAGTCAAACCCACTCGCACACAAGAGAAAACCCCGCATCCGGTATGGATACGGGGTTTGCTCTCGCTACTTCGGCGGCGCGGGCGCCGGAGGCGGCGGCTGGGTCGGATCGACCAGCTGGCACCGCTGGATCTCGTACTTGGGCACCCGGTCGATGCGGTACTTGGCGAAGTCGAGCGACTGCATCAGGTTGTGCCGCCAGCGATCGAAGGTGAGCGGAGCCCGCGAGGACGCCAGCAGCGCCTGGGTCTCGGGGCAGGAGAGCGCCGTTCGCGCCTGGGTCACCCACTTCTCGTCCAGGAACGACGGCATCCACGGGTGTTTGTCGACCATGCCGGTGTCCACGACGACCCAGTCCGGGTACAGCGACTTGTCGTGGCCGATCCGGCCATCGGTCAACCGATCGGTATGCGCGGCAAGCGGATACGCCAGCCCCATCTGATCGATGACCCGCACATCCAAGGGAACGTTCATGCTGGTCATGCCCAAGTTCAGGAAGAACACCACGTGTTCGGGCTTCTCGTCCGAACCCGGCGGGATCGCCGGTGCGGGGTCGATGTACCAGTTCATGAACGATGGCGAGACGATCAGCAGCGCACCGTCGGTGGAATTGGCGATATCTCGGACCATGGCGCGCATCCACGGGTAGTCCAGGTAGTCCGAGGCCAGGATCGGATGATCGTGACCGGTCCGGAGCACGTAGTAGATGCGCTCGTCCACAATGCCGTTGGAGCGGATGGTGGTGCCGGTCTTGATCGCGGTGGTGTCGGCCGCGAACAGCGCCCAGCCCACCGTGCCCGCGAAGGCCGCGAGCACGAACGCGAAGGCCCAACTCAGGCGGCGGGTTCCGGACTCGCCGGCGCGCGGCAGCCGGATCGGCAGCACGGCCACCGGCAGGATCAACAGGAACAGCTGCGGCAGCAGCATGCGGCCGTGCATGAAGTCGCCGCCCACGCGCAGCTCGTAGATGACGAGCAGCACACCGCTGCCGACCATCAGGGTCACGACCGCGGCCGGGGTACGCAGCCACACGCTGAAGCGGTGAATCCGTTCCCGCACCGTCATTCCGGCGTGCTCTTGGCCGGAATCCACCTCTGGATCCCGGCCAAGAGCACGCCGGGATGACGAAGGCGAAGTACGCACCAGCACGATCGCGGCGGCGGCCAGCAGCAGCAGAGGCAGCCAGAGCCAGTACGGGCCGACCAGATCCCACAGGTAGGTGAAGCCGTGTGACCATTTGGCCCCGCCCGCGTCCTTGGCCACCGCGGTGTTCGGGTAGGGCAGGCCGTAGTAGCCCATCCGCCAGATCTGGTAGCCGACCGGCACCAGCCCGGCCACCGCCACCACCAGGATCCGGAACAGCCACGGCCGCAACCGCGTCGCGGGCACGGGGGCACAGAACAGCACGAGCAGCGTCAGCCCACCCAGCACGGACAGCTCCGGCCGGATCAGCGGCGCCAGCCCGGCCCAGAAGACCAGTCCGAAAAAGCTTGCGACGCGCACCTTCTCGGCCTGCGACCAGCGCATCAGCCACCACCACAGGATCGCCACCCAGAAGATGACCAGGCAGTTCTCCAGTCCGGAGGTGGCGTAGTCGCGGGCCGGGGGCAGCGCGATGTAGACGACCGCGCCCGCGGGCACCAGCAGCGCGGAAGACGTTCCGCCCCACAGCCGGGCCGCGCCCAGCATGGCGAACACGATGGCCAGCACCGACATGGTCAGCGCGATGCCGAGCACGACGTACTCGAGCCGGGCCTGGGTCAGCCAGCTGAAGAACCAGACGACGTAGGTCCAGGCGGCGCTGGTATTGGTTTCGACCCGTTCGCCGGAGTTGAAGACCGGGCCGTTGCCGGCCATCAGGTTTCGGACCGTGCGCAGCACGATCAGGCCGTCGTCGGCGATCCAGCGACGCTGCCACGCGCCGGCCGCGAACAGCGTCGCGGTCAGCACGATCCCACCGATGAACGTGGCGCGGGATAGTCGCGAGAAACCGCGCGCGGTGTCGTTCACCGCGCGCCGACGGCCGCGACCGACCGGCAATTGTGCCGTCGGCGCGCCCTCTTCTCGCTCTTCTCCCTCTACCACGTCAGGTGAGATAGACAGCGACACCTACCGCTCCGATCAAGGCGATTGCGAGGAACTGGAGGACCCGGTCCCCCAGGGCGATCTCTTCGGGTTCACCCGCTTCGCCGCGGTCGACGTCCACCGCGTATCGCATGATGGCGATGACGAAGGGGATCATCGAGATGGCGAACCAGTTCGTATCTTTGGCGCGATCCTGCTCGAACGCCCACAGACCGTAGAACACCACGACCGCGGTGGCCGAAAGGGTCCAGACGAAACGCAGGTAGGTCGGCGTGTAGTACTCCAGCGACTTGCGGATCTTGGCGCCGGTGTCGAGCGCGAGCTTCAACTCCGCGTAGCGCTTTCCGGTCGCCATGAACAGCGAGCCGAAGGCCATGATCAGCAGGAACCACTGGGACAGGCGGATATCCGAGGACACGCCACCCGCGATCGCGCGCAGCAGGAAGCCGGAGGACACGATGCAGATGTCCAGCACCGCCTGGTGCTTGAGACCGAAGCAGTAGGCCAGCTGGATGCCGATGTAGACCGCCATCACCAGGGCCAGATGCCAATTCGCGGTGAACGACACGAGGATCGAGCCGATCAGCAGCACCGCCGAGAGCGCGTAGGCCAGGTTCACCGGCACCACACCGGCCGCGATGGGCCGGAAGCGCTTGGTCGGATGCGCGCGGTCGGCCTCGACATCGAGCGCGTCATTGACCAGGTAGATGCCGGAGGCGGCCATGCAGAAGACCACGAAGGCGATGGCGACATGACCGAGGAC
The DNA here is from genome assembly GCF_000308815.1 of Nocardia concava NBRC 100430. Classification (GTDB taxonomy): domain Bacteria; phylum Actinomycetota; class Actinomycetes; order Mycobacteriales; family Mycobacteriaceae; genus Nocardia; species Nocardia concava. Next base: position 83,775 of record NZ_BAFX01000002.1, on the reverse strand, counting down.
CGACCAGTCGGTGATCACCAGGTCGCCCGCCGCGGTCTTGCCCGCGGCCAGCGGCGCGGCCAGCACCAGCACGTTCTTCACCCACTGGCGCGGGCGCATGGCCTTGATCAGGCCGCCGCCCAACGTCTTCGGCGGTCCCTTGATGACCGCCTCTGCTAGATCTGTGCTGGTGGGCTCTTCGCTCATGTCAACGATGGCTCTTTCCTGGGCGGTCACTTCGCGAGTCTCTTTTCGGCGGCGAGCACGGCGGCCGCGGACGCCGCGCCCAGCGCGGATCCCGCCAGCACGTCGGTGGGGTAGTGCACGCCCAGGACGATCCGGGACAGCAGCATCGGCGGGACGAGCACCGCGGGCAAGGGTAACCCGGTCAGCCTGCCGAGCAACACAGCCGCCGCCGTGGTGGATGTCGCGTGCGAGGACGGGAAGCTCAGCTTCGACGGCGTCGACACGTTGACCTGCACCGACGGGTCGTGCGGGCGCTTGCGGCGGACGATGCGCTTGATCACGACACTCGCCGCGTGCGCGCCGAACGCGCCGACGGCCACGCCCGCCCACTCGCGGCGGCGCGGCTTGTCGACCAGCGCGCCGACCGCGGCGATGCCGATCCAGCCCAGCGAGTGCTCACCGAAATGGGACATGCCGCGCGCGGCCTTGACGACCCGCGGATCCTGTCCGATGGTGCCCTGCACCAGGTTGATGATCTTGACCTCGGCCGGGGACGCGACCGGGGCCTCCGGCGCGTCCGGGACCACGCGCAATCCGCGGTCCTGGCCGGAAACGGGCTGTGCAGCCGTCATTTGGGCTCGTTCCTTGATTCAGTATCGATACCGAAGACGTTCTCCCACGCGGCCTTGCTGGTGAGATGCGAGTGCGCGCGACGATACTGCTCGCGCACCTCCGGGAAGCGCTCGGCCAGCTCCTTGCGCAGGCGCATCGCTTCCTTGAACAGCTCCATGGCCTTTCGCGGATCCCGCTTACGGTAGACGACGCCGCGGCCGTCGGCGGTGGTAACGGTGACGCCGTCGACCTGCGAGAGCAGGAACCAGCGCGCGTCCAGCGTCGGCACGTTCAGCTGCGGGGTGTCGTGATGCTTCGGGTTGGCCTTGCGGAAGTTGTGCAGCACGCCCTTGCCCAGGCGGGTCACCTTGGCGAGCGGATTGCCCGGTTCGCCGACCGCGCCGACCTCGGCGTGCGAGGGCAGCGGCAGCTCGGTGGAGGAGGGCAGGACCACCGCGTCCGGGTACTCCTTGCGCATGGCGTGCACCTTGCCCAGTGCGGTCGGCAGCAGCTCGAAGAGCTTCTCCGGACCGGCCAGGTAGTCGCGGATCGCCTCGTTCTGGATGGCGACCGTCGAATACTCCAGGCACAACAGGTGTTTCAGCGTGGCCTTGACGGTGTTGACGACCATCGGGCGGCCGTCGTTCGGGAGGTGCAGGGAGGCGACCACCAGGCGGTTGCGCAGGTGGAAGTAGGCCTGCCAGTCGATGGCGTCGTCCTTGTCGGACCAGGCCATGTGCCACACCGCCGCACCCGGCAGGGTGACGGTCGGGTAGCCGTGTTCGCGTGCGCGCAAACCGTATTCGACGTCATCCCACTTGAGGAACAGCGGCAGCGGCTGGCCGATTTCCTCGGCGACCTGACGCGGGATGACACAGGTCCACCAGCCGTTGAAGTCCACATCGATGCGACGGTGCAGCAGCTTCGAGTTGTCGCGGTCGCGCAGCGGGTGCTTCGAGAAATCGTGGTCGTACTCGACAGTCGCGGGCGCGGTCCACATGAAGATGGAACGGTCCACGATCTCGCCCATGGTGTGCAGGTGCGAGCGCTCCTGCAGGTTGAGCATCTGGCCGCCGGTCAGGATGGGCGACTTGGCGAAACGCGAGAAGGCCAGCGCGCGCAGGATGCAGTCCGGCTCGATCTCGATGTCGTCGTCCATGTAGACGATGTATTCGGCATCGGTGGTCTTGAGCGCCTCGTACATGACCCGGCTGTAGCCGCCGGAGCCGCCGAGATTCGGCTGATCGTGAATCGTCAGGCGACCGCCCAGGCGGGCCGCGGCCTCGGTGAAGCCGGGCTCGTCCACGACCTTCTTGGTGCCCTGGTCGGGAATGATGACGGCCTTGATCTTCTCCAGCACCAGCGGATCCGAGCCCAGCGCGGTCAGCGTCTTCACCGCGTCGGTGGGGCGGTTGAAGGTCGGCATGCCGACGGCGATGCTGCCCTCACCCGGCGCCTCGATCGGCGCGTACCAACCGCCGCTGCGCATTTCGACGTGGCTGTCGGTGGTGATGTCGAACCAGATCCAGCCGCCGTCCTCGAACGGGCCCAGATCCACCTCGAACTCGACGAAGTCCGCGGCCGCCGCGCCGTCGCCGGGCGTGCTGAACTCGTTGCCCTGCACGTGGATTCGGGAACCGTCGGCCTTGGAGCGGTACACGTCCACGCGGCCGTGGCCGGACAGTTCCAGCCGCAGCACCACGGACTTCAGCACGCTCCAGCGCCGCCAGTAGCTGGCGGGCACGGCATTGAAGTAGGTGCAGAAGGAGACCTCGGACTCCGCGCCGATGGCCAGCGCGGTGCGCGTGATGGCATGCGCGCGCCGGGCATTGGTCTCGGATTCCTCGAGGTACAGCTTGCGCACGTCCAGCGGTTCACCCGGCCGGGGCAGGATGATGCGCTGGAGCAGGGATACGGCGCGAGTCTCGGTGCTCATGTCTTCCCGAGTGAGTTGGGCGGTCATTCGGCGGTGTCCACCAGCGGCGCACCGGTTTCCAGGTGCGGGCGCAGCACATTGTCGAACATGCTGAGCGCCGCGCCGATGGCCATGTGCATGTCCAGGTACTGGTAGGTGCCCAGGCGGCCACCGAAAAGCACCTTGTTCGAGGCGGTTTCGGCCTTGGCGCGCTCGCGGTAGGCGAGCACCTTGGCGCGGTCCTCCGGGGTGTTGATCGGGTAGTACGGTTCGTCGCCGGTCTGGGCGAAGCGCGAGAACTCGCGCATGATCACCGTCTTGTCGGCGGGGTAGTAGTCGCGCTCGGGGTGGAAGTGGCGCGGCTCGATGATGCGGGTGAAGGGGACGTCCGCGTCGTTGTAGTTCATCACCGGAATGCCCTGGAAGTCACCGGTTTCGAGCACCTCGGTCTCGAAATCGATGGTGCGCCAGCCGAGTTCGCCCTCGGCGTAGTCGAAGTAGTGGTCCAGCGGGCCGGTGTAGACGACCGGGGCGTCGGGGTTCTGGGCGCGGATCTCGTCGCGCACGTCGAACCAGTCGGTGTCCAGGCGGACCTCGATGAGGTCGTTCTCGGCCATCTTCGACAGCCACGCGGCGTACCCGTCCTTGGGCAGGCCTTCGTAGGTGTCGTTGAAGTAGCGGCTGTCGAAGGTGTAGCGGACCGGCAGCCGGGTGATGATGTTGGCCGGCAGTTCCTTGGGATCGGTCTGCCACTGCTTGGCCGTGTAGTCGCGGATGAACGCCTCGTAGAGCGGGCGGCCGATCAGCGAGATGCCCTTCTCCTCGAGGTTGGTCACCTTGCTGCTGTCGAACTCCGCCGACTGCTCGGCGATGAGCGCGCGGGCCTCGTCCGGGGTGTAATAGCGGCCGAAGAACTGCGACACCAGGGCCAGGCCCAGGGGCAGCGGGTACGCCTGGCCCTTGTGCAGGCCGAAGACGCGGTGCTGATAGTTGGTGAACTCGGTGAACTGGTTCACGTAGTCCCACACCCGCTTGTTCGAGGTGTGGAACAGGTGGGCCCCGTATTTGTGGACCTCGATGCCGGTTTCCGGATCCGCCTCCGAGTAGGCGTTGCCGCCCAGGTGATAGCGACGTTCCACCACCAGGACTCGCTTGCCGAGCAGGTTGGCGGTGCGTTCCGCGATGGTCAGCCCGAAGAAGCCGGAGCCGACAATGACGAGATCGAAGGGGGATGCGACGGTCACGGGAGCCCAGACTACCGGCACTGCCCGATCGCGCGCGTCGGCTCCGTCGGGGTGGGTTGGCAGGGTTCGCACGGGGGCGATGCCACGGCTTTGCCGGGAGCGGGCGCCAACTCCGCGAGAGTAGACCGCTGAGTGACTCGCGTCATCTCACTGAGCGGGATCGGTCGCGATCTTTTTGCGCAATGTTCACGAAAGCGCAGACAGCGGCGTCATGAGAGCTGTATTACATATCCACCCGAATTGGCCGTACGACCAGTTCGTAGCCGTGTGTTAGCGCGGCCGCGCCCTCTCGCTCGACCGGAAGACCCTGAAACATGCGCTTCACTCGCTTCGCCCCGCTCGTCGGGGCACTCTCCATCACCGCCCTACTCGGCACGGCCGCCCTGGTCCCGGGCGCCGCACCCGCCCGCGCCGAGGAGGGCGACAGCCTCGGCGCCGCCGAGATCGCCGATGCCGGGGAAGTCTGCGGCAAGCCCGGCGCAGCAACCTTCGACGACGTCATCTCCGCGGCCGCCAATGCCATCCGCACGGTCGTCCCGGCCGGGCAGCAGGCCGCCTACGACCAGTCGGTCAACGACTTCCGTCAGAACGTCGCCTCGGTCCACGTGCACCGCCGCGGCTTCCTGCCGCTGAGCCCGGACGAGATCAACGACCGCACCCAGTTCCTCGACGATCCGATCGTCACGTACCTCGTCAACAGCCTCGACGCCATCCACTCCGGGCAGGTGCACAAGACCATCGCGCTCTCGGACCTGAAGGTGCGCGATGTGGTCGAGGTCTTCATCCTCGCCACCCGCATCGTCAAGATCCCGGCCCAGTTCGCCGCCAGCCTGGTGCCGACCGTCGGATTCGTGCTGAAGCCGATCGTCGGCGCGCTGTTCAACGGCGTGAAATCGCTGGCGCGCGCGGTGCAATCGCAGCTGTCGGTGGGCTGCGATGCGCACGGCGTGTACCAGAAGCTGCAGCTGGATCTGCCCGATGAGCACGTCGACCTGCCGCAGCCGCTCATCGATCTGGCCAACCAGGTGATGAAGGCCGACGGCGCCTGCACTCCGATCGCGGAACTGAAGACCGCCGATCTGGTCGAGCGGACCCGCAACTTCCTGACCACGGCCGCGCTGCCCGTCGACCCGAACGCGGTCAACGCCAATGCCGATGCGCTGCAGGGCTTCCTGCAGAACAACCGGGTCGCCGACATCATGATGTTGCGCCGCACCGAGCAGCTCGGGCCGATCGTGGACGCGCTGGATTACGGGCCGCTGACCTTCCTGGCCAACCTGGGCTTCGACATCTACGAGGGCCGCGCGGTCAATACCGTGGCGCTCTCGGATGTGAAGGTGGAGAACATCTTCGCGCTCATCACCTTCGCGCTCGACACCACCAGCCTGCTGCTGACCGTCGGCAACACGATCGCCGGTTTCACCGGTGTCGCCTCGACCATCACCACTCCGCTGGGGATCGCCGAGACCATCGCGTTCGCGCCCGCCACCTATGGCGCGCCGATTCTGCGCGGTGTCATGCAATCGATGTGCGCGGTCTGATCGCGTAGTCGACAGGTACAGCCGCCCGGTCGAAAGACCGGGCGGCTGTTGTCTTTCCGAGGTCAGTAGTACGGGTAGTACGGCTGTGCCGGGGCCAGCTCCTGCTTCGCCGCGGCGATCCAGCGACCCGTCGGCGGGACCGCCGCGAGCACGAGAATCGCGAGCGACAGCAGCAATCCGATACCGCTGACAATCGATCCCGCGGCCACATTGATCACGCCGCCGATCGCGCCCAGGGCGGAGGCGATGATCACCAGTACCCGCCCTGCGGTCTTGCGCATCAGCAACAGCACCGAACCGACCAGCCACATCAGCGCCATCACCCCCGCGACGATGGCGATGACGAGCACCAACATGGCGGTGCCGCTGTCCTCCCCCGAGATGCCGTCCCGGTCGTCGCGGAAAGCCACGACGAGCGCTACCAGCCCGATGCTGCCCAGCACCGACAGCAATCCCAGGATGATCCCCAGCACGCCCGCGGTGATCGCGGTCCCGCCGCTCGGCTGCATCGACGGCGACCCGTACGGCCCCGCGTACGTCCCATAAGGCCCCGGATACACGGGCATCGGATACCCCGGCTGCCCGAACCCCGTTGCCGGAGCACCGATTTGCCCCGGAAACGGCCGCTGCTGCGGATACGCGGTCGCCGGCGGGTACTCCACCGGCCCGAACCCCGGCTGCGGCTGATCCTCCGCCCCACCCGGCCCATACGGATAACTCATCGCCTCTCCTCCCCTACTTGCGCGCGAACTCTACTCCCGCACCAACAGGGGCAATCCAGTCATTTTCGAGGATGGCGGCACCGCGGGGAGGTTTTCCGGATCCGGTCAGAGCATGGGGTAGGGAACATAGTCGGCGACCGGCTTTCGCGCGTCCGCCAGCCATCGGGTGGTCGACGGAACCGTGGCGAAGATCAGAATCCCCACGGCCACAGCCAGTCCGATGCCGCCGGGCACCGGGCTCGTGGCCGTGATGATGAGACTGAAGACGGTCGCGAGCAGCGACATGCCGATCAGCAGGGCGCGTCCGGAAGGCTTGCGCAGCAACAACAGCACGGCACCGACACACCACAGGACCCCGATCAGGAGTGCCGCCGCGCCGATGCCGACGACGAAGCCGGCCTCGGCGTGGTCGTGGGCGGGATGGCGGGCGGATCGATAGTGCCCGGCACCGATGAGGACCGCCGCGGTGACCATGATCAGACCCACCCCTGCCGACAGCACACCCGCGATGGTTGCCAGCACCCCCGCGACGATCGCGGTGGCCCCGCCGGCGATCGGCTCTTCCAGATACGGCGAAGGCCCTTGTGAGTACGGCGAATACGCCCGCCCGGCCGGTTGGCCGGGCGGTGTCTGCAGGTAACTCATCGGGCCTCCGCCGCTGTTCGGTTTCCGGCTAGAGCGCGGCGGCGAACACCCGCATGGCGTCGCGGACGTACTCCGCGGTGCCCTCGCCGTGCTTGTCGTAGTTGGCCGCGAAGCGCGGGTCGGCCACGTACATGTCGCCCAGACCGTTGAAGTACTGGGCGCTGATCGGGCCGCCGGTGGGGGTGGAGTCGAGCCAGTCGTAGTGGCGCTGGACGATTGCCTGCACCTCGTCGCTGTCGACCGGGAGGCCGGCCGCGTGGGCGCGGCCGTAGTCGGCGGCGATGTCCAGGTGGGTCTGGAAGTGGGCCTTCTTCTCGGCCTCACTCTTGGAGTTCCACCAGCGGTTGCCGCTCTCCCAGGCGTCCTTGCCCCAGCGCTCGATGACCTCGTCCTTGTACTGGGCGTGGTCGAATCCGTCGAATACTTCGTTTGCCATCAGTTGCTCACCTGCTTCCGTCTTGCGCAATGTGGTTTGCACCGAGGCGATTTGGCGCGCGATCCGGTCCTGCTCGTTTCTCAGCAATTCCAGATGCGTGCGCAGGGCGGCGGCGGTGTCCTTTTGCCCCGCGAGGACTTCGGCGATGGCCGGCAGGCCGAGGCCGAGTTCGCGAAGCAAAAGGATGCGCTGCAACCGTACGAGGGATTCCTGGTCGTAATAGCGATAACCATTCGAGCCGATCCGGGTGGGCGGCAGTAACCCGAGGTCACCGTAATGCCGCAGCGTGCGGCTTGTGGTGCGGGCCACTTTCGCCAATTCCTGGATGGACCATTCGGCGCTCACGTTCCGGCCTTTCGTATCCCTTCGCTCACCTCGATGAATTCAGGATGCAAGTTGACGCAACGTCAAGGTCAAGCGTTAATCTACGCGCCGTCGGTGCACTCGGTGTAGCGGATGTGGACGGACTGCTTCGGCGGGGCGGAGCTGCCGAACATGGCGGCCGGGGCGGGCATCCAGTTGGTGAGCCGGTCCATGGCGTCGCGCTCGGCCTCGGCGCGGTTGCGGCCCGAACCGCCGTAGTAGTAGGTGTGGTCGGCGCTTTCGGCGATGGAACCGCAGCCGTCACGGAACTGCACCAGGATCTTGCAACCGCGGTGCGCGCACTGGCCCAGGGCATCCCGATCGGAGGAGCCCCAGTTCGGGTAGTTCCAGGCCGCGCCGTAGAAGGTGCCGCCGTCGGTGCTCAGCGCCAGCGAACCGTACAGCGAACCGTCCGGACCGCGCTCCATGGCGTTGGCGGTACCGGCCCCCAGCGACGTAACCAGCACGGCCGCAGCGGAAACGAACATGGTCAGGGCGAGTTTGCCCGAGAAAGCCATTCGAAAATTCTCCCCATTTTTGAAGCGGCCCCTGAAAATGGGGGCAGCTCCGGTTGCACTCGGTGGTGCGATCACCACTGACCGGAGTTCTATCACGGGGTACCGACAGGGCCAAGTCCGTTTTCCGCGCGGAAGCGCCTGGCAGGCAAAACGTTCCGAATAGGCCATCGAATCGGTCATCCGCGTTGCGACTTGCAACGAGGTTGCGGGCGTGACATGCTCCGCGTGCGCGCTGCCGGACTCCCGATTACCGCGCGCGCACGATTCGAATTTTCGGGGGATGAGGAATAACCCAATGTTCTCTGCGGGCCGCGCCCGAGTTCTGCGCGCGGTGGCCATCGCCGCCGCCGCTGTCAGCTCCACGTTCCTGTTCGCCGGGCCCGCGAATGCGGCCGGGCCGGTGACGCTCGGCGGCGGTTCCGGGGTCTACGTCGAGGACCTCACGGCCACGGACATGGTCAGCGATTGCACGCTCACCGCCGTCGGCTACGACAACAAGAACCAGCTCGTCGGACTGACCGCCGGCCACTGCGGCGAGGTCGGCGCGCGCGTCGCGGCCGAGTACACCCGCAGCGGCGGCATCGGTGTCATCACCGAGAAGAGCGAGGACATGGACTGGGCGGTCATCGTCTTCAACCCGGAGAAGGTGATCCCCACCCGCAAGGTCGCGCAGTCGGTGATCAACTCGGTCGGCGCCCCGGTGCAGATCGGCGAGAACGTCTGCAAGAACGGCCGCACCACCGGCTTCACCTGTGGACCGGTGTGGGAGACCCGGGCGCTCACCTTCCGTAGCCAGGTGTGTGCCAACCACGGCGACTCCGGCGCGCCCGTGCTGCGCGGCGACCAGCTGGTCGGAATGGTGGTGGCGGGCACCAACTTCAAGGCCGGCCCGATCGACATCGAGCTCCCGCTGTGCGAGGGCGGCGGCAACCTGATCCACGAGCCGGAGCTGTCCACCAATATCTCCGCGGTGCTGGCCGATATCGACCGCCGCGGCGGGGCGGGCGCGGGCTTCCACATCGCCTGAGTGATACAGACGAACGGGGCGTGACCGGATTTCGGTCACGCCCCGTTTTTCGTTGTGCGGTGGTGGTTCTCAATAACCCACCGTGATGCGAGTGCGGTGGTGGCGGGGCTGCTCGATCTCGTCGAGCAGGGCAATCGCCATGTCCTCCATGGAGATCGAGGAATTGCCCTCCGCGTCGACGAGCAGTTCATCGGCGCCGAGGCGGTAGACGCCCTTGCGTTCGCCTGGCTCGAACATGGCGGCCGGGCTGATGTAGGTCCAGTTCACCGCATGCGAGGTGGTGCGGAACACCTCGAGCTGGCGGCGGCCGCCGGCGGCGATGGGTCCCAGGTAGGCCGGGAAATCGGGCTGCTCGGCAAGCGACTTGCCGGTCCCGGGAACGGTGAGGCTGCCCGCGCCGCCGATCACCAGCAGCCGAATCCCGCTGTCCGCCAGGCCCGCCAGCAGCGCGGCGGCGACCTCGGCCAGTTCGTGCTCGCGGCCCGGGGCGGGTCGGGTCACGCCGACGACGACATCGCTTCCGGCGGCGGCCTTTTCGACGGCGACGGGGTCCAAGGCATCGGCCGCCCACACCTCGGCCTGCTCCGGCAGGTGCCGCAGCCGGTCAGCGTGGCGGGCGACGGCCCGCACCGTGTGGCCCCGGCCCAGCGCCTCGGTCACGACCCGGCTGCCCGCGTTTCCACTCGCTCCGAACACTGTGATCTGCATGGTCTTTCGCTCCTTGGTCTGCACGGTCTTGCGCTGCTTCGAATCGAGTCGGGTCAGGCCGCGAGGCGGATCTTGGCGGTGAAGCTCTCCGGCGCGCCCGCCCGCACCTGCGGCTGAGACTTCGGCGCTCCCGGCGCGGAATCCTTTGTGCTCGGGCCCGATCCGGTCTGGCCGAGCAGGGTGCCGCCCAGCGCGATGACCATGCCCAGGATCTGCAGCGGGGCCAGCGACTGGCCGAGCGCGGCCCAGCCGATGATGGTCGCCGAGAGCGGGCTCAGCAGACCGAGGAACTGCACCGAGGTGGCGCTGGCCTTGGCGATGCCGCGGAACCACAGCGCGTAGGCGACGGCCGTGCCGATCAGGCCGAGGAAGAGGTAGCCGCCGATATTGCGGGCGTCCAGCCCGGGCGGCATGCCCTCGGCGATGGCGGCCACCGGCAGCAGCAGGAGCCCACCCGCCGTCAGCTGCCAGCCGGTCATGGCCAGCGGGCTGACCCCGTCGGGGCGACCCCAGTGCTTGGTCAGAATGGTGCCGCTGCCCATGGCGATGGCCGCGGCCAGCCCGGCGATCACGCCGAGAGTATCGAGGGTGGCCGTCGCCTTGAGAACTACGAGTGCGACGCCGCCCAATCCGATCAGGCCCGCCACAATCTTTCGGGCGCTGAGCCTTTCGAGCCCGGCGGCCGCCGCGAAGCCCACCGCGAACAGTGGTGCCGACGAGGTGATCACCGCCGCCACACCACCCGGCAGCCGGTAGGCGGCCACGAACAGCAGCGCCGTGAAGAGGCCGATGTTCAGCGCGCCCAGCGCGAACGCACGCGTAATCCATTGCCCGTGCGGCAGTTTCCGGGTCAGGGCCAGCAACAGCAGGCCCGCGGGCAGCACCCGCATGAGTGCGGTGAACATCGGGCGGTCCGGCGGCAGGAAGGTGGTGGTGACGTAGTAGGTCGATCCCCAAACCAGCGGTGCCAGCCCGGTCAGGGCGAGCGTCCCGGTGAGTCCGGCGCGTGAGGTGGTCATTTTCAGCTCCTCATTGATAATCTCAATGTTGAGATAAAATCATCTGGATACCTCAGTGTCAAGTATCTCAACGTTGAACTTTTTTCCCGAGCCGAAAGGACCAGGTCACCGTGGCCGACGCCGTAGACCAGATCACCGCCGCCTGGCGCGAGCAGCGCCCCGACGTCGACAGCTCCCCCATGGAGATCTTCGGCCGCCTCTCCCGCCTGGGCCGCCTGTGCGACAAGGAACTCTCCGACTTCTTCCGCACCCACGGCCTCGAGCGCTGGGAATTCGACGTCCTCGCCACCCTCCGCCGCTCCGGCAACGATTCCGGCCTCAGCGCCGGCGCCCTCAACAAGGCCGCCATGCTCACCTCCGGCGCCATCACCAACCGCATCGACCGCCTCACCGCCAAAGGCTGGGTCGCCCGAGTCCCCGACCCCACCGACCGCCGAGCCATCAAGGTCGTCCTCACCGACTCCGGCCGCACCCTGGTCGACCGCCTCCTCCCCTTGCACACCGCCAACGAGGACCGCATCCTCACCGCCGCCTTGACCCCCACCGACCGCGAAACCCTCATCCCCTTACTCCGAAAGTTCGCCGAATCCCTCGGCGACACCTCCCTGACCTGAAACCCACCGGGCCCGAACAGGAAAAGCGGCGCCCTCTTTTCGAGAGCACCGCCGTCTACGAATGTCGTTAGGCCCGAACGTCTTACATGACGACGGTTCCAGGCTGCTCATCGGCACGTTTGCGTGCATCGATCCTGGCGATCAGACGGTGGCCGAGTTTGTGGCACGGTTTTTCGATCGTGCGGTAGCTGATCGCCGCGATCACCACCGCGGCGATCACCCACGTGCAGAAGCTGAGCCAGGTCGCGGGAATGCCCGCGACAGACTTGTTCCAAGGCGGCAGGGCACCCAGCACGAGGGCGTGGGCGAGATAGAGCGAGTAGCTGATCCGGCCCAGGAACAGCAGTGGGCGCGGGAAGGAACAGCGGCGCAGCCACAATGCCCCGGCGAACAGTACGTAGGCGGCGATGAGGGTGGTGGGCTGTTTCACCCAGGTGACCCACACGCCGGTCGCCGGGTCGGTATAGGACTGGATGAAAAGGCTGGACCCGAGGATCGCGCAGATGGCGAGCCCGAACACCGCCCACCCTCGCCACGCGGCGACCTCGCCCGACGTCACCCGGTACATCACCGTGCCGACGAACATCGTGGCGAAGATGCTCGCGGTGTACGTTCCCGGCCCGGGCTGGTTGAGAACCAGTGGGACGGTGAGGAATGCGAGCAGGATCGCGGTGACGGCTGAGCGCCGGTCCGGTGCCAGACGCGCGAACACCCCCGCGACCAGGATCGTCGCGACCACGACTCGCAACCGCGTGTCACTGTTCGCCAGCGCACCGTTGACCATCGCGGGCAGCAGTAGCACCGCGGGAATGATCGATCCGATCGCGAGCAAGGCCAGCGATACCGTTCGGCGGTTGAGCCGGGCGATCAGCAGCAGCGACAGGAACAGGTAGAACGCCAGCTCGTAGGACAGCGTCCAGGCCGCGCCGATCAACTGGGTATCCGGTGCGCCGAGGAAGAACTGCGCCATGGTCAGATTCGTGACGAAGTTGCGCACGGGATGCTCCAGAAAACCCGATGGCACACCGAACCGGTTGACCGAGTGCAGGATTAGCGCCGCGGTAAGGCAGGCCCAGAACAACGGGTAAAGCCGGAAGAACCGGCCCACCCAGAACGCCCCCAGCGACCGCCCGCGCTCCAGCGAGGCGGGTATGATGAACCCGCTGACCAGGAAGAACACGAAGACGCCGAACTGCCCGAGCCCGAAATGTGCCTGCGAGAAGCGGAAATACGCGGGCCACAGCCGCTCCGACGAATGCTGGATCACCACCGCCAAGGCCGCCAAGCCACGCAGCGCGTCGAGAAACTCGAACCGCCCGCCCCGCTTGCGTACTACCTGTTCACCCGGCGCGATCGGTGCCGATACCGCACCCTCCACCGCCGAAGCAGTGACACCGCTCGGAGATGTCGCAATCAATCTCGGCACCAAAGGATTCGGGTATTCTGCACTGGTACAACCCCTTCGCGGACCACCAACGGGTGAGGCACGCCGACAGTCCTTTGCGCCGCGAACACTCTAATCAGCCGACAGCATCGCTGAATCGGTCATCGAATAGGTTGAGCCGCCGCGCACTCAGTGACCAGTGGTGTCCGGCGGGCTAATCCGGCTGTCGACGAAGCTGGAACGGCCGGTGCCCGTGTGGGTGCCGGCCGTTCGTTTTTGCCGGGTGCGTCAGTGCGCGTATGCGGGAGTGGTTGCCTGCGGCGGGGTGTAGGCCGCATTGGGGGAGGTGGGAGGGGTTGGGGTGGAGGCGGTGCGCGGGGCCGGGGTGGCCGGAGGGATCGCCGGGTTGGCCGGTACTTGGGGAGTTGCGGGGCCGGGGGCCCAGCGGGAGTCGGAGAGCATCGAGTTGGGGTCGGCGCTGCCCGGGCTCGGGAAGGGTGGGAGGGGGGCGGTGACGCGGCTGCGGTTGTCGGGGGCGGGGCGGGGCGGGACTGCCGGGGCGGAATTGCCTGGGGTGGTGGGGGTTTCGACGCCCGGGGCGGTTACGGTCGGGTCCACGTAGGTGGGGGGTGTTACCTCGGGGGTGACGGAGTCCGGGAAGGCCGGGTCGGATTCCGTTGGGGCGGGCTGGGATTGGGGTGTGTTCAGGAAGGGGAGGTCCGGGAGGCTTGGGAGTTGGGCGGCGGGGAAGTCGGATAGGGCGGGGCCTACTTCCATGGCGGAGGCGGGGGTGGGGAGGCCGCCGTCGGGGGCCGCGGAGTATTCGGCTCGGAGGATTCGGTTGTCGCGCACCAGGACTCGGCCGGAGGTGGCGGTGACCGCCGCGGTGGTGCGGGGGTCTTCCTTGTCGGTGCCGACGTACATCTGGCAGTCGGTGGTGTCGCAGGTTTGGGCGTAGTCGTAGCGCTGTTCGGCCAGGGCGTAGGAGCGGGCCGCGATGGCCTGGGCGCGAAGGGCTTCCGTGCCGCCCTGGTCGGCCCAGCCGGGGACCATTTCGGCGGGGACGACGCCCTTGAGGTAGTCGTCGAGGTCCAGGTCGTTGACGGTGCGGGGGGAGCCGTTGTCGAGGGCGACGCCGAGCAGGCCGCGGTAGGCGTTGCCGCCGCAGATCTCGAGTTGTTCGCCCGCGGGGCGGTCGACGCCGTCGACGACGGGGTAGGCCCAGGGGTCGTCGGTGCTGCCCTCCCACAGCTTGCCGCCGTCGCAGCCCTGGGTGATGGTGACGTCCGCGCCCGTGGCGGTGGGTGTCAAATGTGCTGCCTGGCCGGGGATTACGCGGCGGCCGGCGACGTAGAAGACGGAGTCGGAGGCGATGTCGAGGGTCTTGTCGTCCTGCTCCATGAGGCGGACGCGGACCGTGGTGGGGCCGATGTCGGCGAGCTCGGCGCCGGAGTAGTAGTTGGCCAGAATGCGATCGGCGGTCCAGCCGGCGACGGCCTTGTCGAACGCGCCGTTCTGGCTGAGTCCGCGGCCGTGACCGGCGCCGACGGTGAGATGGAAGCCGTTGTCGGGCCAGGCCCAGATCAGGAGTGCGGTGCCGCCGGTGGCGGCGGCCGTGACGAGGGACAGGGTGAGCAGACCGCGCCGTTTCCGGCGCTGGGCTAGGTATCCGTCCGGCATGTCATACCCGTTCTGTCGAGAGCCGAAGCTACATTCGAGTTACCCAAAGCTAAGCCTCAACCATACGTTCAGAGAATGTGACAATAGGGACTAGTGTGATCGCTGATGCGCCAAGTAGCAAGCTTGTGCTCAGGGCGCGGTTAGACGGATTTACCTCGAATGGGAGATGCTCGTGCCGTATCGCAGACCGAAACACGCCATAACGCTCCCGGTTGTCACCGTCCTCGCCCTGGCCGCGCCCGTCGGCATCCTGGCGTTGAGCGATACTCGCGAGGTCCGGGCCACGGATGAGAGCAATCTGGCAGCTATACCTGCGCAAATGGCCGAAGTCGCCCTGGCTTCGGCACCCGACATCGTCCTGCCGCTGCGCGAACTCACCGGGCTGAATCTGCCCGACCTACACCTGTCCGATCTACGGATGTTGCCGCTGCCCAGAGCGATTCAGATTCCGCCGAATCTCATCCCGGGCGTGCAACTACCCAGTGAGATTCCGCTACCCCGGCTGAATTCGTCACCCCAACCGCCCGGCACCACCGCGCCGCCCACGACACGCCCGGCGACTCCCGGAGTCACGCCGCAGGCAGCGGTGCCCCCGAGCTCGACCCGTCCGGCCGCGCCCGCGGTCGCTCCGCCGGGCAACACCACTCCCGGTTCCACCCGGCCGGCAGCACCGGCGGCCACCCCTTCGGCCACTCCTGCCGCACCGCAACCGACCAAACCCGTCTCGGGCGCACCGGGTTTCATCGCCGAGCCAGGCCCGGAAGTCCCGCCACAGGTCGAATCACCCACCGCCCCAACTGAATCCGTGGCTGCGGATCCCGCTGCCCCGGTGCCCGCCGATGCATCGACCGCATCGGGTCCCGTTCCCGGCCTCACCGGCGATCCGAACGCCCCGGCCCTCGCCCCGGGCGCGGTCCCCACCGACCTGGCCGACAAGGTCGGCGCGCAGGTCAAGGAACTGACCCGCGACACCCCCTTCAGCATGGTCGCGCTCACCGCGGCGGACCTGGTCGGAACCACCACCAAGATCCGCGCCCAGCGCCCCGACGGCACCTGGGGACCGTGGTACGACGCCGAGGCCGAGACCGGCAACGACCGGGCGGGCAAGCGCATCGGCACCGAGCCGATCTACGTCGGCAATACCAAGACCGTGCAGATGCTGGTGACCCGCAAGCCCGTCGCCGCGCCCGCCGAGCCCAAGCCGCTCGACGACGGTTCGGCCGATCCCGCGCAGATCAATCTGGAGAAGCTGGCCGCGGTGCTCATCGATCCGGGCCGCGGCAGCATCGACGAGAACCTGTCCACGGTGGCCGCGCCGCTGCCCGGTGGCGGGCCCAAGGTGATCTCCCGGGCCCAGTGGGGCGCGGACGAATCGCTGCGCTGCGAGGAACCCACCTACGACGACGGCGTCACCGCGATCACCGTGCACCACACCGCGGGTCGCAATGACTACACCAAGGCCGAGTCCGCGGGCATCGTGCGCGCCATCTACGCGTATCACGCGAAGACGCTGGGCTGGTGCGACATCGGCTACAACGCACTCGTCGACAAGTACGGGCAGATCTTCGAGGGCCGCTACGGCGGGCTGGACCGCCCGGTCGAGGGCGCGCACGCGGGCGGGTTCAATATCAATACCGCCGGTGTCGCGCTGATGGGCGACTACGAGGACGAGGCTCCGACCGATGTGTCGATCCAGGCGATCGGGAAGTACATCGGCTGGCGCGCCAAGGTCGCGGGCATCGAGCCCGAGGGGTCGAGCACCATGTACTCCGAGGGCAGCGACTACACGAAATACGCACTGGGACAAGCGGTCAAGCTGCCGAACATCTTCGCACACCGGGATGTCGGCAACACCACCTGCCCCGGCGATGCCGCCTACGCGTTGATGGACAAGATCCGGCAGATCGCGCACGACACCGCGGGCGGGACCGTCGTGTCGCCGAACACGCCGCGCACCCGGCCCGGCCAGAACGCCGGTAATCCGCAACCGGCCCCCGCACCCGACGCCAATCAGTCGAACCAGGCCGATCTGGCGACCCTGGCCGATCTCACCCAGAAGATCCTGAACATGCTCGACCGCTCTCCGGTGGCGCGCTACTGGAACGAGCAGGGTGGCACGGACGGCCCACTGGGACAACCGAAGGCCGAGCCGGTCGCCCTGGCGGACGGCAGCCAGTACGGGCAGTTCTCCAACGGCTACGTGTATTCGAATCCGTCCGGCCAGATCTTCTCCGTGGTCGGGAAGATTCTGGAGCGCTTCCTGCAATTGGGTGCGGGCGCAGGCATTCTGGGCCTCCCGTCGAGTAACGAATACGCCGTCCAGGACGGTGTGCGCACCGACTTCCAAAACGGCGCACTGATTTTCAACCGACTGACCGGAATCGTCACCACCGTGCTGAAGAACTACGGCGCGGTCCAGGACCCCGCCCCCGGCAAGCCCATCCCGGCCCTGAGTGCCCCCACCCAGGCCGCCCCGGTCCCCGAGCCCCTCGCGACACCCAACTGAGTTTCAAGATCAGGGAGCTCCCACGCTGGAATTCTGTCCGGATTCCAGCAGTGGGAGCTCCCTGATCTTGTTCAGGACCACCAGCGTTCGAGGGTGCGGGCCACGCCGTCGTCGGAGTTGGAGGGGGCTACCTCGTCGGCGGCGGCGATGGCTTCGGGGTGGGCGTTGGCCATGGCTACGCCGTGGCCCGCCATCAGGAGCATGGGGACATCGTTCGGCATGTCGCCGAAGGCGATCAGGGAGCTGTGCTGGACGCCCAGGCGCTGGGCGACCGTGGTCAGGCCGGAGGCCTTGGTGACGCCGGGGGCGGACAGCTCGATGAGGCCGTTGTCGGTGGAGTAGGTCAGGTCGACACGGCCGGCCAGGTGGGGTTCCAGGGTGGCGCGCATGAACGAGCTGGCCGCACCGGGCAGGCGGATCAGCATCTTGATCGCGGAGGCGGAGATGACCTCGGCGCGGGAGACCTGCGTGTCGTCCGGATTCAGCCACGCGTGCTCGTACTCCGGCGAACTCACGAACTGTGGCGTGGCGGCATCGTGCGCACTGACGCCGACCCGTTCGGCCGCCAGCCCGCATCCCGGCAGCAGCCGCTCCGCGAGTTCGGCCGCCCAGGTCAGGGTTTCGACATCCAGCGTCCGAGTGTCCAGCACCCGATCGGACGCACTGTCGTAGATCACCGCACCGTTGCCGCACACGCACAGGGGCGCGAACCCCAGCCCCTCGACCACCGGATCGATCCACCGCGGCGGCCGCCCCGTGGCGAGCACGAACGGCACCCCATCCGCGATGAGCGCCTCGATCGCCGCCTTGGTACGCGCACTCACCCGCTCACCGTGATCGATGAGCGTGCCGTCCACATCGGAGGCGACCATCTTGGGTTTGGGCAGGTGAAAGAGCGTCACCTACTCCATCCTGCCTCGAGCGCCATCCCCCGCGCCCGTGGATTCCGGACCCCGCCGTACAAACGAGACCTTTCCGGCACCCCACCGGGGCCACACCCCAACCCGCCCCCAGCTCACACCCCCGCCACCCCCGGCCCGCACCCAATAACACACGGATTGCCATGCCGTCAGCCGTCCGTACCCCGCGTTTACGCTTTCCACTCCCTATGATCTGGGGTCAGTACTCGACCCCGAAAGGGAATGATGGCCGGTTTTCTGCTGCGACGTGCGCTGAACTATGTCGTGCTGCTGTTGCTGGCGTCGTTCCTCACCTTCGCATTGGCGTCGCTCACGTTTCACCCGCTGGAGAGCCTGGAACAGCGCAATCCGCGCCCACCGCAATCGGTCATCGAGGCCAAGCGCCAGGAACTCAAGCTGGACATGCCGATCCCGCAGCGCTACGGCGAATGGGTCAGCGGCGTAGTGATGCACGGCGACTTCGGTAAGACGCTGGCCGGGCAGCCTGTCAGTCAGGAGTTGCCACGCCGGGTCGGAGTCAGCTTGCGTCTGGTGCTGATCGGATCGATCCTCGGCACCCTGCTCGGCATCCTGATCGGCGCGGCGGGCGCGATACGGCAGTACAAGTTCAGCGACTACTTCACCACCATCCTGTCGCTGTTGCTGCTCAGCACGCCCGTCTTCCTACTCGCGACATTGCTGAAATACGGTGCGCTGGAGATCAATACCGCATCCGGTACGCAGATCTTCTATTACACCGGTGAGACCTCGGCGAACGCGGTGCACGGCGTCTGGAACCAATTGGTGGACCGAGTGCAGCATATGGCCGTCCCGACCCTGGTGCTGATTCTCGGCGCGGCTGCCGGGTACAGCCGCTACCAACGCAATGCCATGCTGGACGTACTGCAGAGCGATTTCATCCGGACCGCCCGGGCAAAGGGCCTGACCCGATCGCGGGCCTTGTACAAACACGGTCTGCGGACCGCGTTGATCCCCATGGCGACGCTGTTCGCCTACGGCTTCGGCGGATTGATCACCGGGGCGGCCTTCGTGGAGAAGATCTTCGGCTGGCACGGCGTTGGTGAGTGGCTGATCGATTCGATCAACGCGCAGGATCTGTACCCCGTGGTCACGATCACCGCGTTCATCGCCCTGGTGATCCTGCTGTCCGGACTGTTGTCGGACATCGTCCTCGCCATCCTCGACCCCCGGGTGCGTGCCTGATGACCGATACCGAACTCATCGTCCAAGGCGCGCCGGAACCCGCCGCAGCCGGTCGCCGGAAACTCGTGGTGCGCCGCTTCCTACGGAACAAGCCCGCGGTCGTCGCCCTGACGGTCCTGATTCTCATGGTGATCGCGGCGTTCGCGCTGCCGCCTTTCCTGAAATATGACTATCAGCAACTCGACTACACGGCGCTGTTGAAACCGCCCAGCGCGCGACACCCGTTCGGCACCAATCAGATCGGTCAGGATGTGCTGGCACAGACGCTGCGCGGCATGCAGAAGTCGCTGATCATCGGGTTCTCGGTGGCCTTCATGGCGGCCCTGATCGCGGCCTTCGCGGGATCCATCGCCGGACTGCTGGGCGGCTTGACCGACACGATCATCATGTGGGTGGTCGACCTGCTGCTGGTGATGCCGAGTTTCATCATCGTGGCGCTGTTCGCTCCGCGTACCAAGGGCAGCGGCAGTATCGCTCTGCTCATCGTTCTGCTCGGCGGGTTCGGCTGGATGATCAGCGCTCGCCTGATCCGAGGCATGACACTCGGGCTGCGGGATCGCGAATTCGTCCGGGCAGCCAGATATATGGGCGCGTCTACCTGGACGGTGATCACCACCCACATCCTGCCGAATATCGCCAGCATCTTGATCATCGATACCACCCTCGCGGTCGGTTCGGCGATCCTCGGCGAAACCGGCCTCAGCTACCTGGGATTCGGTGTACAGCCGCCGGACGTGTCACTCGGTTCGCTGATCGCCTCGGGCACCAAGTCAGCGCTGACCTATCCGTGGTTGTTCATGTTCACCGGTGTCATTCTGATCGCGATCGTCTTGTGCGCGAACCTGATCGGTGACGGCCTGCGCGACGCGTTCGACCCGAGTGCGCAGCGAGCGCGCTCGCGCCGCAAGGATGGAAGGGCCCAGGCATGACGGATAAGACGGGTCGCGCCACCACCGCCCCGCTGCTCGAGGTCGCCGATCTGCACGTGTCGTTCCCCGGTGAGGAGGGACGCATCGATGCCGTACGCGGGGTCAGCTACACCGTGCAGGACGGCGAGGTGCTGGCCATCGTCGGGGAATCCGGTTCGGGCAAGTCCGTTTCATCGCTGGCGGTCATGGGATTGCTGCCGGACCAGGCCCGGGTGCGCGGTTCCATCCGGTTGCGCGGGCAGGAACTCATCGGCATGGGCGACCGGCAGCTGTCGACATTGCGCGGCAGCAAAATATCGATGGTGTTCCAGGACCCGCTCTCGGCGCTGACACCCGTCTATCGAGTCGGCGATCAAATCGCGGAAGCACTCCTCGCGCACGGGAAGATGAGCAAGCAGGAGGCGGCACAGCGTGCCGTCGAGCTGCTGGACCTGGTCGGTATCCCGGATCCGGCGGTGCGCGCCAAGGCCTTTCCGCACGAATTCTCCGGCGGTATGCGCCAGCGCGTGGTGATCGCCATCGCGATCGCCAACGATCCAGATCTCATCATCTGCGACGAGCCCACCACCGCACTGGATGTGACGGTTCAGAAGCAGATCCTCAACCTGCTGGAGAAAGCCCGGGACATCACGGGCGCGGGCGTCGTCATGATCACTCACGACATGGGGATCGCGGCCACTCTGGCCGACCGCGTGGCCGTCATGTACGCCGGGCGCATCGTCGAAACCGCGCGTGCCGCCGATATTTTCAATTCGCCGCGGATGCCGTACACCGTCGGGCTACTGGGTTCCATACCGCGCATGGACGGCCCGGCGCGGATGCCGCTGGTGCCGATCGTCGGAGCGCCTCCGGCCATGCACGACCTGCCCGTCGGTTGCACCTTCGCACCGCGATGCCCGATCGCCGTGGACGACTGCCGGGCCGCGGAACCTCCATTGCAAGACACCGGACCCGGGCATCGAGCCGCATGCATCCGCACCGCGGAGGTCGGCACCGCTGCCCTGTTCACTGCTTTCCGGCGCGAGGTGAGCGCGGCCGAGCAGGTCGTCACACCGGACGACACGGTGGTGCTTCGGGTTTCGGACCTGAAAAAGACCTTCCCACTCACCAAGGGTGTGGTGTTCCGCCGTCGCGTCGGCGAAGTACACGCCGTGGACGGGATCAGTTTCGACGTCCGCGCCGGTCGAACCCTGGCGCTCGTCGGCGAATCCGGTTCGGGAAAGTCCACCACCTTGACCCAGATCATGGATCTGGTCACGCCGCAGGCGGGCACCATCGAGGTGCTGGGTAGCGATACCTCGCGACTTACCGGCGAGCGGCGCCGCGAGATCCGGCGCAAGATGCAGATTGTGTTCCAGGATCCGTCGTCTTCGCTGGATCCTCGCCTGCCGATCTTCGACGCCCTCGCCCAGCCGTTGCGTATCAACGGATTTCCGCACGACAAGATCCAAGGCCGCGTGCGGGAATTGCTGCGACTGGTCGGTCTGCGACCCGAACACGCCGACCGCTATCCGGCCGATTTCTCCGGCGGCCAGAAGCAGCGCATCAATATCGCCCGGGCCCTCGCACTGGACCCCGAGATCCTGGTTCTGGACGAGCCGGTCTCCTCGCTGGACGTATCGATCCAGGCCGGTGTGCTGAATCTGCTGCGCGACCTGCAGGCCGAGCGCGGGCTTTCCTACTTGTTCGTGTCCCACGACCTATCCGTGGTGCGCAATCTCGCGCACGACATCGCCGTCATGTATCGCGGGCAGATCGTCGAATACGGTGCCGCGGAACAGATTTTCGCGGATCCTCGGCACGAGTACACACGCGCGCTCATCGATGCCATTCCGATGCCCGTGGTCACGGAATAGGGGGCGAACCGTGGAAAGCAATGTGTTCCAGCAATACTCCGACGGAAGGAGCAACCGGTGAGGATTCGCTCGATCGGCTTACGGCTCGCGGTCCCACTGGTGGCCGTAGCAATGGTGACGACCGGCTGCGGCGGTGACAACGACAACTCCAATGCGGTGTCGTCCGACCTCGGCACTACCAGCGATATCAATCCACACGATGTCGCCGATCTCAAGGACGGAGGTAACCTGCGGCTGGCCGTCTCCGCGCTCCCGTCCAACTGGAACACCCTCCAGATCGACGGCAATGACGCCGAGATCACCAGCATCGAGCGGTCCACCATGCCACGCGCCTTCATCTCCGACGCGGCGGGCAATCTCAGCGTGGATCACAACTACTTCACCGATGTGCAGTTGACCAGCACAGACCCGCAGCAGGTCACCTACACCATCAACCCGAAGGCGGTGTGGTCCGACGGGACGCCCATCACCTGGGAGGACATCGCATCGGCCGCCGAAGCGCTGAGCGGCCGCAACAAGGACTTCCTCATCGCGAACAACAACGGATTCGACCGGGTCGCGAAGGTCGAACGCGGCGTGGACGACCGACAGGCGATCCTGACCTTCAGCAAGCACCTCGGCGAATGGCGAGGACAGTTCTCGGGCAACAGCTTCCTGGTCCCGAAGGCCGTCACCAGCACCCCGGAAGCGTTCAACAAGGGCTTCGTGGACAATCCCGGTCCGAGCGCCGGACCGTTCATGGTGCAGTCCATCGACCGGGGTCAGGGTCGAATCGTGCTGGGCCGCAACCCCAAGTGGTGGGGAAACACCCCGAAGCTGGACACCATCACCTTCAGCGTCCTCGACAGCTCGGCCGACCTGCCCGCATTGCAGAACAACGAGATCGACGTGGTCGGCCTCGGCAGCCGCGATGAGATCAAGACCGCGCAGGGCACCAACGGCATCGCCATCCGCCGTGCCAACAGCATGCAGTGGTCGCACCTCACCTTCAACGGTGCACCCGGTTCGATCCTCGCCGATCCCAAGCTGCGCGTCGCCATCGGCAAGGCCATCGATCGGCAGGGCATCGCTACCGCCATGCAGAACGGCATGGTCATCGATCCCAAGCCGCTCAACAACCACATCTATCTGAAGAACCAGAAGGGCTACCAGGACAACTCGCTCGGCTTCGACCCCGATGCCGCCGCGAAGGAACTCGATGAGCTCGGCTGGAAGGTCCCGGCCGGTGGCGGCACCCGAGAGAAGGACGGCCGCAAACTGGAGATCCGCGATGTCATGTACAACCAGGACCTCTGGGTGCAGATCGCACAGATCATGCAGCAGAACCTGGACCGCGTCGGGGTGAAACTCATCATCGACACCAAGCCGGGACAGGACTTCTTCCCCAGGTACATCAAGTCCGGCGATTTCGATGTGACGCAGTTCAGTTGGGTCGGCGACCTGTTCCCGCTGAGCAGCATGGACCAGATCTGGGGCTACCACCCCGACGACTGGCAGGGCAACTACGGCCACATCGGCTACCCGGAACTCAATGATCTGATCGAAAAGGGCGTCTCCGAACTCGATCCGGCGAAGGCCATCGAAATCGCCAACCAGGTCGACAAGAAGGTCTTCGAAGAGGGGCACTCGCTGCCCCTGATGCAGACGCCCGCCAATGTGGGTGTCCGCGCCAACCTCGCCAACTACGGCGCGGCCGGCCTGCAGAGCCTCGACTACACGAAAATCGGCTTCCTGAAGTGAATTCCCGGATGGGTCATGCTCTGGCCTATCCGGCGCTCGTGACGATCGGGACCCTGGCGATCACTCTCGCCGGGGTCCCGTTCGCCGATCCGGAGCAGGTGGGCGTGCTCACCGTTCTAGCCGTAGTCGTTCTGGCCTACAGCGGTTTCCGGTTCGCGGTGGCGCTCGGATACCTGCCCGCTGGGCTGCCGGGTGGCAGAGAGCCTCGCGAGGTGGCGGTGCGGCGGGTGCGGCAGCAGCATCGGTTGGTGAGCCGGTCATGGCTGGAGTTCACGGTCGGCGGCAAGAACCGCTGGCTGCCGGTGTATTTCGATCCGGAGCTGTTGACGCTCACCCAGTCGACCGGTGAATTATCCAGTCGCACAGTCACAGTCGAAGAACATCGGCTGTATCCGGCCGGCCATATGCGAGATACGGAACCCGTAGGTCGGCTGATCGACAATCCGTCCCGACCGGATCCCGACGCGATGAGCCGGATCGGATGGGGCCGGAGACTGCTGCTCGACGCGCAATCCGCCGTAGCCGCACCATTCGTCGCAATCTTCTGGGTGTACCTGGCGGGCGGCGGCATCGTGGTCTTCGCGGCCGCCACCGCGATAACCGCCGCAGCCGCCACCTGGCTGGCGGCGATTCGCGGCGGCGATCCGAGCTGATCGGCCGAAACCAGTAATCTGCCTAGCGGTCGAAGAGCTTCCAGTGCCCTTCGGAGACGACCTCCACGACGCCATCCACCACTCTGATGGCTGTCTGGTCATCGACCGCGTAGCCCGGTACCGACATGCGGGCGGCCCAGTTCTCGGCGTCGGCCATGGTGTTCTCCGGACACATCACGTTGTCCAGGTGCGGGAAGATCGAGAATCCGACCATGCCCAGTGTGCGGTCGCCGCCCGCGGGCGGCTTCCAGCCGACGAACTCCTCCCCGACGTGCGGCGCCATCACCATGCTGCCGGCACTGAGTCCCACATAGACCGTCCGGCTCAGCGATGGGAACAGATCCACCAGGCCGGATGCGCGCATCCAGTGGTGCAGATACAGGACGTCGCCACCACACATCAGCAGAGCGTCGGTCTCCCGGACCAGAGGAACCCAGTTCTCGGCGGCGATGCTGGGCAACGCCGTCAACTCCAGCATCCCTACCGACTTCCACCCAAGTTCGACCATGGGGTTGCGGCTCTGCCCGGCGATCTGCCGCCATGTCAGTACGGCGGTCCCGGGCATGCCGCCGTACATGGCGGTGGGGATACACAAGGCGGTGGCCTCACTGATGGGCTTGCCCAACATGTCGACCAGTGCGTCGCGGATGCTCTGATTGCTGACACCACCAGAGGTGAGGAGAAGCTTCATGGAGTTTCCTTGTCCATCGTGAGCCGTGCGCGGCAGCGGCGTTTCGTGGTGAGCCGACTACTTCAAGCGATGCCGGATCCTCTGGCAGACAAGCCAATCCCGGTCAACCGACTCGGACAAGCGTAGGACTCGACGATACGGAGTGGGTACGGCTCCAGGGAAACAGGTCCGAACGCACCTGACCGCGCTGACCGGATCGGTCAGCGCGGTCTCTCCAGTTATGGACGGGCCGAGGGGAACTCGGGGATCAGGCGGCGTGCATCGCGGCGGTGACCTTGCGGGTCATTTCGGCAACGACGGGGCCGGGCTGGCCGTTGCGGCCGGTGGAGGCGGCGGCCTCGAGGGCTACCAGGACGGTGGTGCGGAAGTTGTCGGCCTCGGCGGGGTCCTGCTGCTCGAGTACGGTCACCGCGGCCGTCAGGGCGGGAAGGACCTGGTCGGCGAGCTGAGCGACGTTCTTGCCGCTGAGGTGGATGTCCTTGGACTTCGCGTTCAGGACGTGGCCGATGGGGCCGGTGGCCGAGAGCAGGGCGATCGAGCCGGCGGTGGAGGCCTTGTGCGGCTTGTCGGCTGCGGCGGAGACCAGCGAGACCGCGCCGTAGGCGGCGGAACGGATGGTGGCCTTGTCGTCGGCGGTCAGGTTCAGGGTGGCGGTGGCGGACATGGGATGCTCCTTCGAAAGCTGTTGTGGCAGTGGCCCGGATCCGGTGAACCGGGCCTGTCTTGTTCGATGGACATACTTTGTCCCGCCCGCTTGACACCGCCCTGATGCCAACCTGACACGATCACTGACACACGACCCGGTGAGCGATCGGGGCCGATTGGCCTCGCTCTGCCTGCGCCGCAGGGTTATTCAGCTTTGCGCTTCCGGGCTACCGCATCGGTGTAGAGCTCAGTCGTCAGCTGGTCGGACGAAACGCCGAGCTCCGCCAGCACTGAACGCAGGTCCGAGAGCGCGGTATCCAGGTCCCCCTCGGCCTCGGCCATGGTCTCGAGCTCCAGGAATGTTCCGTCGATTTCGGGAACGGTGACGATGGTGGCGAGCATGTCGCGGCCGACCGCCTCGAAACGGTGGTTCTCACACCGCTTCGTGAAGGAGAGACGCGGTCGGTAGCCCAGCCGCTCAACGATCTCCGCCATCGTCGTGCGGTCACCAACGGTCGTCTCGTACTCGGGCTTCGATCCCGTCGCAGCGTCGACTGCCGCATCCTTGAACGTGAGGAAGGTGCGGGCGGATCCGTCGGCGCTGTTGATCGTTCGCAGGCGGAGCTCACGATCCGCGGAGGTGAGTGCGCCAGCGCTGTCATCGAAATAGGTGTCGTTGTAAACGACGTGGTCAGCTTCGGAATACGCCTTCAGCCTCTCTCGGACCGAGTCCGGATCGGTGAGGCGAGCCTTGTACTCCGCTTCGATCACTGCCACTCCAAATTGGCTAGATGATTCGGTCTGCGCTGGCGACAGCCTGTTTCAACGTACGAACGAACGCGTGGTGCAGTACACCACGGTGATTGGGTTCGATTCGATGAGTCGGTGACGTGTGTCCCTCATGGACACTGGTGAATGCGGATACGAACAAGACGTCATCGACCTTGATGATTCGCCACACCGGCACATGGTCGTACGAGTAGAGCTCGATTCGACTGCCGCTCATGGAGAGTTCCTTGATGCGAGCGATCGCGAGCCGAATTCCCGCCGCGAAGGACTCGACCGACTCGCCGATCTCCTCGGCTCGCCGTGCAGCCGATTCGGAGTCCGGGTTCAGAAGCAAGACCCGAATAGACGCCTCGGCTGGGAGCGCATCGCGCAAAAGCGAATCATTGAGGCCGAGCAGGCCCAGGCCCCGCACCGCCATCACGTCGATGGCGTCCGAACCGGAGGCGCGAGTACGAATCTCGTTGGCCGCCTCGGCCTGTGACGGGTATGTCCAACCGATCTCGCTCAGATTGTCCAGAGCCATCCGAACATAGGCGGCAGGTGCGAGACCGAGACTCATCCGCGCATGGTCGGGCATGTTCAGGCCGTCCGCCAGCCGTTCGAACGTGCCCAGGGCACTGACCATCCGCTTTCGGTTGATCAGCTCGTTCACCCGCCCCTGCGATATGTCCAGGGCAGTGGCGAGCCGCTGCTGACTTGCGCCGGTGTGTCTCTGGACGAGCGTGAGCAGGGTCGCGACGTCTCGCTCCCGGAGCGCGACTTGAACCACGTCCTGATTCCAGACCTGCGCGGGAACAACTATCGGAGCGAAGGATTCTCCTCGCATCGGCCCCTCCCCGGTTTGGCCCAGCACTCCACGTACGCCAATCTCACCATGAGATCGGCAGGGCGGCAGGTGGTATCACCACGCTGTAATCGAAATCGGATCCACGCTTCGAGTTAATTGAGGGCATGACCAATCCGTATATCGCTCCCGAGGAGTTTTCGAGGCGGGATCGCGAGGGAAGGAAACTGCCGTTGTGGGCCAGACCTGGTGCGGTGGTGTGGTTTCGGATCACCGGTCGGGCGGCTGTCGAATGCCGGATCGAGGGGGCGAACGATCGGGGGATCAGGTTGTCGAACGGAGAGCGGTTTCTCATTGCTCACCTTCGGCGGGGAAGTTCGGACGACACAAGCTATTTCGAGAAGTATGACGCGATTGGACGTATCACGAGGACGGCGCGACCCATATGAACCGAA
Source organism: Nocardia concava NBRC 100430 (assembly GCF_000308815.1). Taxonomy (GTDB): domain Bacteria; phylum Actinomycetota; class Actinomycetes; order Mycobacteriales; family Mycobacteriaceae; genus Nocardia; species Nocardia concava. The sequence goes on along the minus strand of NZ_BAFX01000002.1, from coordinate 56,011 downwards.
CGGCCTGACCCGGGGCTCCTCCCCGGGCAGGCCGTTTCGGACGTTATTCGGGCTGGGTGCGGCGGGCGGCCTTTTCGGCGGCTTCGGCGGCGTCCATGGCGTTGGCTTCCTCGAGGGTGGGGGCGCTGCCGCCTAGGCGGGCGGGGACCCAGTAGGCGCCGGGCTCGTGGGGGTAGTCCTTTTGGAGGTCCAGGAGCATGGATTCCATGGTTTTGTGGAGTTGGGCGGTGAGGGCGGAGGCGGGTTCGTAGGGGGCGATGGGCTCGCCTACGGCCATGGAGATGGGGGTGTTGGTGCGGCCCAGGCGTTTCGGGAAGCCCTTGGTCCAGACGCGCTGGGCGCCCCAGATGACGATGGGGATGATGGGGACGTTCGCCTCGATGGCCATGCGGGCGGCGCCGGATTTGAATTCTTTGAGTTCGAAGCTGCGGCTGATGGTGGCCTCGGGGTAGACGCCGACCAGTTCGCCGGCCTTCAGGCGCTTGACGGCCTCGTGGTAGGACTCGGCGCCCGCGGACCGGTCGACCGGAATGTGCTTGAGCGCGCGCATGATCGGGCCGGAGATGGAGTTGTCGAAGACTTCCTTCTTGGCCATGAAGCGGATGTAGCGCTTCGTGGTGCGCGCGGGCAGACCCGCGTAGGTGAAGTCCATATAACCGGTGTGGTTGATCGCGATCACCGCACCACCGGTCGCCGGAATGTTTTCGTCACCCTTGACGGTGAACTTCAGGCCCTGCAGCGCGAAAATCGTGCGGGCCAGCCCGATGACGGGGTAGTAGACGGGTTCCACAAGTCCGCTAGCGTAGTCGCTGCCCGCGCGGCATCCAGTGATCCAGGCAACACCTTTCGAATTGATGTGACTTACAGACACTGAAAGAGGTTCGCAGGAGTGGAAAACGACCGGACAGCGCTGCGTGAACACCTCCGCAAGGGGCTGCTCGGGACACTGATATTCGGCGCGGCATGCCTGGGCGCGGGCTGCGATTCGAGGGTCGGCATCGAGGGCACCGATTGGCAGGCCGACTCCGGCAATCCGGCGGAGACCAGCGCGGATACGCAGACAACCACGGCCGCGACCACCGATGGCGTCGGTGCGGTGCCCGGCAAACCCGAGGCCGCGGTGGCCGTCGCGCGGTGGGCGGCCGACCTGCGCGGCAGGGGGCTCGACGAAATCGCGGACCGGTGCTGGACCATGGCGCCGCGCAATGTGCGCAGCATGTACGCCGACCCGCAGCCCATTCTCGACGCGCTCGCGGGGACCGGCGCGCACAACGGCAGCGCCGCCGTCTGGCAGAACGCGGCGGTCACGGTGACCGCACAGGATCGGGACATCGCGACCGGATACGCCTGCCCGCACGTCGTCGCGACCGGCGGCGAGGGCGGATTCAATGACGCGGACGCGCGACACACGGTGCGACGCTTCCTATCCCGTGCGATCGGCAAGCCCCTGGACCCCACCGACCGCGAGGACGCGTACCCGCTGGTCTGCGCCGCGGGCCGCACCTGGGATCCGGAGGGAACCGGGAAACCGGCCAATGTGCCGCTGGCGGTGAACCCGTCGAAGCCGGGCACGGTAAAGACCTTCGTGGACGAGTCCATCAAGTCCGAGTGGCCGCGCGGCGGATACATCACCGTGTCGGTGCCGGTCACCACCGGAACGGGTAATCAGACAAAGCAGATATACACCTTGAAGTCGGGCTCCGAGGGTTACTGCATCGGCGACGTCTCGGGCTAGTCGGTACTCTGGGTGGCTGGTAACGGTCAGGGAGGAATGAAGCTCGTGCAGATCACCAGCGTCGGACACGCCGGATTCCACATCCGAACCGCGGCCGGGACGATCCTCTGCGATCCCTGGGTCAACCCCGCGTATTTCGCCTCGTGGTTCCCCTTCCCCGACAACACCCAGCTGGACTGGGACGAGCTCGGCAACTGCGATTTCCTCTACGTCTCGCATCTGCACCGCGACCACTGGGACGCCAAGCACCTGGCCGACAAGGTGAACAAGGACGCCACCGTCCTGCTCCCCGACTACCCGGTGCCGGACCTCAAGCGGGAGCTGGAGAAACTCGGCTTCACCAAGTTCGTGGAGACCGAGGACTCGGTCAAGACCACGATCACCGGCCCGGGCGGCGACCTGGACATCATGATCATCGCGTTGCGCGCCCCCGCCGACGGCCCGATCGGCGACTCCGCCCTGGTCGTGTCCGACGGGGAAACCGTGTGCTTCAACATGAACGACGCGCGCCCGGTCGACATGGATGTGCTGCACGACAACTTCGGGCATGTGGACATCCACCTGCTGCAGTACTCGGGCGCCATCTGGTACCCGATGGTCTACGACATCCCGACCAAGACCAAGGCCAACTTCGGCAAGCAGAAGCGCCAGCGCGGCATGGACCGCTGCCGCTCCTACATCGAGCAGGTCGGGGCCACCTGGGTGGTGCCGTCGGCCGGCCCGCCGGTCTTCCTCGACGACGAGCTGCGCTACCTCAACGACGATCACGGCGACGAGGGCAATATCTTCCCCGACCAGATCGTGTTCCTGGATCAGATGAAGATCCACGGCAACGAGGGCGGGCTGCTCATGATCCCGGGCTCGACCGCGGATCTGCGTGGCAAGGAACTGAATTCGCTCACCCACCCGGTCGATCCGGACACCATCTACGGCGACAAGGCCGCCTATATCGAGGCCATGGCGCAGCGGATGGCCCCGGTGCTGGCCGCCGAGAAGGCGACCTGGGCCCCGGCCGAGGGCGAGCCGCTGCTGCCCGCGCTCAAGGCCAAGTTCGAGCCGATCATGGCGCAGAGCGACCTCATCTGCGACGGCATCGGCTACCCGGTCGGCCTGGTCATGGGCGACGAGACCGTGGTGCTCGACTTCCCCAAGCGCGTGGTGCGCGCGCCCATCGAGGGAGAGGGCAAGTACCGCTACGGCTTCCGCATCGCGCCGGAACTGGTGCGCACCGTGCTCCGCGACGACGAGCCGGACTGGGTGAACACCATCTTCCTGTCGACGCGCTTCACCACCTGGCGTATCGGCGGCTACAACGAATTCCTCTACACCTTCTTCAAGTGCCTCACCGATGAGCGCATCGCCTACGCGGACGGCTGGTTCGCCGAGGCGCACGACGATTCCGCCTCCACCGAGCTCGACGGCTGGGAAGTCCAGCGCCGCTGCCCGCACCTGAAGGCGGACCTGTCGAAATTCGGTGTGGTGGAAGGCAATACGCTCACCTGCAACCTGCACGGCTGGCAGTGGGATCTGGAGTCGGGCCGGTGCAAGACCTCCAAGGGCCACGAGCTGCGCTCGAAGAAACTGGTCTGACGCCGCGAGTGCGGCCGGTACCCGGGTATCGGCCGCAACCACGCAATTACCTCAGCCCATCCCGACTTCGGACGGCTGCAGCTCGCGGGTGAGCCGCGACGACCACGGACACCAGAAGCAACCGGGCAGGAACGCGCCGCACGCCTCGTCGAGATGTTCCTCGACGTACTCGGTGCTGGCGTCGCAGACTTCGATGGCCACGGTGAAGAACGTGATCGTGTCCGGGTCGAGGTGGAAATCCCAGCCCGGGTTGTACGGCGTCTTCTGCTTCCGAATCCTGCCCATCACGTGGGTGGACATCGTCTCCTCGCCCGACAGGATGCGGCGCGCTTCCTCGATGCGCTGTTGATTCCTGACCTCGAAGACGAATTCCTTGCCGGAGTAATCGGTAAAAGCGAAGTAGGCCATGATTTTTCCCTTCGGCGGAGCGATCGGGGGAGGCAGGACCTGCCTTTCGATGGTAAGGCTCACAAACCGAGTGAATTGCCCAATTCGATTGCTTACCAATAGGTTTAGAGGACCGCCCCGTTTGTTTCCGGTTTCGACTTCCTACCGGTCCGCTTCGCCTGAACAATCAAGTCCCGCACCGCCATCGCTCCGCGTGCCACCGGAGCCGCCACCCGGCCCTGCTCATTGATCAATACCCCCGACGGCGTACCGCGCACCCGATACCGCAGCGCCGCCTCGTTTCCCTGCTGGACCAGTACCGGAATCTCACCCAGCCCCTGCTCCTCGCCCCATTTCGCATGCTCGCCCACATCGCCGTTGCCCAGCACCGCGATGGTCAGCGCATCGCTCGAACGGGCCTGCCAACGCGGCAGCTCACGGGCCAGCGCGGCGCACATCTCGCAGCCGGGATGCACGAAGACCAGCAGCAATGACTTTCCCGGCGACAGCAATTCGTCCAAACCGGTCCGTCCGCCCGCGGTCTTCAGGACCTCGAATTCCGGTGCGATCGCACCCGGCGGCAGCCCCTCCGCACCCAGGGTCGAGAGCACCTGCTCGTCCAGCCGCCGCCGCAATGCCCGCAGCTCACCCCACAGCGAGACCAGCACCGCGCCGAAGCCCGCCGCCACCGCCATGGCGACCGCGTGATCGAGCGGCAGCACGCCCGGCACCTGCGGATCCGCGAGCGTCGCGACGACCGTCAGACCCGCCAGCAGGATCAGCATCACATTGCGCAGCACCGTGCCCCGGCCGATCGGCGCGGCACTGCCCGCCCCGAAACACGAACAGGCCGGCCGCCTTCCTTGCCGCAGCAGCCGCACCACCGCCCCGGTGAACATGCCCAGCAGCAGAATCGCGACCAGCGCCGCCGCGGCCGCGGTCCACGGCGGCAACAGCGCGGCCGCCACCACCGCCTCCACCGCGGGTAGTCCCCACGCCACCGCGGGCACCCAGGCCAGTGGAATACCGAACTCCCCCACCGCCTTCCGAGTGCCGGACCCATCGGCGAATTTCCCCCACGCCGAGATCCCGAAGACGACGGCAAGCACCAGACGCGCGACCCACACCACGTAGTCGATAGCCATGACCGCACCATCGCACACTCATATGGACAGCGAATTACGAATCAGCCGAACAGTTTTCACCGCACGCAGCCGGGTATAAGAGGCGACCGGTCGCTACGCCCCGAAAGGCGGGACCGGGCGCTCAGCCGCGGGAGCGGGCGGCCACCGCGACCGCTACGAAGGTCAGCGCGCAGCCGACCAACGTGGCCGCCGAGACTCGGAAACCGCTCGGTGCGACGGCATCCAGTAGCAGCGACGCGAGCAGCTGGCCGGCCACCGAGGTCAGGCCGAGCAGCAGCACGCCGATCCATCGCACCACCACGACGGCCAGGGCGACGAACGAAATGCCGATCAGGCCACCGAGATACAACCACGGTTCGGTGGGCGGCGGCCCGAATCCGCCATGCCTGATCACCACGATCGTCTCGATGACGACCAGTGCCGCGGTGCCCGTCGCGAAGTTGGCCAGCGTCGCCGACAGCGGTCCGCCGACCACACCCACCCGGCCGTTCACCGCCTGCTGCCAGGCCACCAGCACGCCCGCCACCAGCGGCAGCACCACCAACAGCACCGAGGCCGAGGAAGACCCGGCGAGCCCGGAGCCGCCACCGTTGCGGCCCGCCACTGCGAGCAGCACGGCCACCAGGCCCAAACCCGCGGCACCGATCCGCCACGCCGTCACCCGGGTGCGCCCGCCCGGCCCCCAGCCCAGCCGGTCCACCACCAGACTGCTCGCCAGCTGACCGGCCACCGTCGCCACCGTGAACGCCGTGACCCCGATGGTCGCCACGGTAAGCCCCTGGCAGGCAACGAAATACCCACCCGACAGCCCGCCCAGCAGCTGCCACCACCGCAGCTCCCCCGCGGCCAGCGCGGCCCACACCCGCCCGACCCCGGCCCGCAGGCGAGCGCTCGCCGCGAACACCACGGCGAGCAGCACCAGTCCGCTGCCGAAACTGATGGTCGCCGCCGCGATCCCATCGTCCAGCCGCGCCCCCAGCTCCCCATTGATCCGCGATTGGACGGCAATGGCCGCGCCGATGGAACCCCCGAACACCAACCCCAGCCACCGCCGCACCGCCACCGCCCGATTGTCCACGGCCGCCACCGGCACTCCCAACCGACTGGCCGGATCGCCTACCCGCGTTGCCCGGCGGTCAGCGCGAGCCCGCCTCCGGGGCCGAGGGTTCGCTCACGGGGTCCGGGTCCGGCGCGGGCCGGGGCAGCCAGGTCGGCACCAGTCCCGCGGCGAGCAGCAGCGGAATACCCAGCAGGGCAACCATTACCGGGATGGCGAGCCAGGCCGAGGCCACCGCCGCGACGGCGAAGACCAACAGGGCCATCACCTCGGTGAGGAAACCGGAGACCGAGGTCACGGTGGCCCGGGCCGGACCCGCGATCGCGTCCTGCAGTCGAGCCGAGGCGATCACGTCGGCGTTGTAGTCGATGCCGTAGGCGATGCCCACCGCCGAAAAGCCCACGGCCGTCAGCGCATACAGCGCGGCCGGATGGTGTGCGGCCGATCCGGCCACCAGGGCACCGCCGATGAACAGCACACCGGCCACCGTCAGTGCCACCGCCATGGTCACGGTCCGCATGCCCGCGGTGCGGCCCGCCAGCAGCGAACCCGCCAGCGCGCCCGCCACCGTGACGCCGACCAGAATCGCCGCCAGGGCCGGACCGGCACCGGCGTGGTCGGCCAGCAGGGCGAAGTACTCGTCGAAGGCGGTCATACCGTTCAGCAGGGCGACCACCACCACGCCGCGGCGAATCACGCGGACGCGCATGGCTTCTCGCAGTCCAGCCCGGAGCATGTCGAGGTAGCCGAGCGAATCCGGCTGTGGCGCAGGTGGTTCCGCATCGGCGTCGGCCTCCTCCAAATCCTCGACCTCCGCCGCGGAGACGGATTTCGGGGCACTCGGCAACAGGACAGCCGCGAGCGTGTGCAGCGCCGCCATACCCACACTCGACCAGGCGACGAGGGCGTACCCACCCCAGGCGTACAGCGGTGCCGCGGCGAGAATGCCCGCGAGCGCGGCGGATTCGGAGGCGGCACGGGTGTAGCCCATCAGGCGCGGGTAGGTGCGAGTCGCGGCGCGAGCGGTTAGGTCGTCGTAGATCAGTGCCTCGAACGTGCCGGAACGCAGCGAGCCCGAAGTGCCCCACAGGATGAAGCCCGCGGCGAAGCCCAGGTAGGACGGGTACAGCGTCCAGGCCAGGAACCCGGCCGCCAGCAGCGCACCCGACAGGATCAGCAAGCCTCGTCGCGAAACCGTGTCGGCCCACGCGCCCGACGGGATCTCCAGCACGAACGAGGTCGCGGACCAGATGGCGAACAACGACGAAATCTGCGCCGCATTCAATCCGTGCGCGGCGAAAAGCAGCGCGTAGAGGGCATAGAACGGAATCAGATCCGCGGTGAACGCGAACAGCACCGCCGAAGCGGTGAGCGCACGCGTCGAGCCCGCACTGACGGGGCGGGCTCGGGAGACTCCCCTACGGAGTACGAATCAATAGGCGTAAACGAGCAGACGCATGCGATCAACTCTGCGCGCCGGGCGCACCACCGTCAAGCGGATTATCCAGCGGGATCCAGCCATTGGTGGAGGGCTCGCGCTCCGAGAGCGCCGCGCCGACCAGCCCGTGCCGGTCATTGAGGTCGTTGATGAGCTCGGACACCGGATGCGAATCGCTGTAGTGGTAGCCCTGCGCCAGCGCGAAGCCGAGCTCGGTGAGCACGGCCGCCTGGTACTCGGTCTCCACACCCTCGGCGATGACCTGCAGATCGAGCGACTTGCTCAGCGCCGCGATGACGCCCAGCAGCGGCGGGGCGGGCGAATCGGAGCGGATGGCCGCCACGAAGGACTGATCCACCTTGAGGATGTCCGACGGCAGGGTGGCCAGGCGCGACAGCGAGGAGTAGCCGGTGCCGAAATCGTCGATGGCGATGCGGACGCCGCGCTCGCGCAGCTTGTGCAGGTTCGCGATGGCGGTCTCGGATTCGGCGGCCAGCTCGGACTCGGTCACCTCGAGCACGAGTTGTTCGGCGGGCCAGCCGGTTTCGGTGAGAATGCCGGAAACCCGGTCGGCGTACTCGGTTTCGGCCAGCTCCAGGCCGCTGACATTCACGTTCAGCGTCAGATCCAGCTGGGCGAAAGTCTCCTGCAGCCGGGCGGCGTCGGCGCAGGCGCGGCGCAACACCAGCTCGTCCAGATCGGAGATGAGGTCGTATTCCTCGGCGACGCGGATCAGGCCCTCGGTGGTCACATCCGGTTGCGCGTGAGAAGACCAGCGCAGCAAGGCTTCCACGCCGACCGCGCGGGTCGCGCCGTCGGAGAGCGAGACGATCGGCTGGTACTGCACGTCCAGCGTGCCGCGGTCGATGGCCTCGCGCAGCTCCACCGCCAGCGGCAGCTGCCGCGAGGACTCCAGCACCGTGCGATTGCGGCCCGCCTGCTTGGCCCGATACAGGCCCACATCCGCGCGCGACACCAGCAGCGACCCGGATTCGCCCGGCTGCCAGGACGTCACACCCGCCGAGCAGCCGGTGGTGACGGCGGCGCGCAGCTCCTCGGTCAGCAGGATGGCGGCCTGCTCGGTGGTGCCGGGCAGCAGCAGCGCGAAGGCGTCACCGCCGTAGCGGGCCAGCCGCTGCTCCGGCGCAAGCAGTTTCGACCAGGTGTCGGCCACTCGCTGCAGCACGGCGTCGCCCGCCCGGTGGCCGAGGTGATCGTTGATCTTCTGGAAGCGGTCCAGGTCCACCAGCACCAGGGCCAGACCCTGGCCGGTGCGGGTGGCGTGCGCGATGGCATTACTCAGCGCCCGGTCGAAACCGCGCCGATTCAGCAGACCGGTCAGCACGTCGATATCGGCGTCCGACGCCATGCGCGTCAAAATGCCGACCACGATGCCGATTCCGAAGGTGATACCGGCCGGGATGATGCCCGACCACCACGGCAGCCCGCGCGAGGGCACCACCCACAGGCACATGGCGATGGCGAACGCCAGATGCGCGCCCAGCCAGCGCCAGGAGAAGAAGATGGCGGCATCACAGGCCACGAACACGTAGAACGCCGCCAGGCTGATCGCGCCCACCGTGTTCGGAAACCAGTGCACCGCAACGGTCACCAGCACGGTCGCGGTCGCCACATAGGCGTGATGCACCGAATGCGGCAGGCGCGGACCCCAGATGAGCAGGCTGATACCCAGCAGCAGCGCCACGAACGCCGCCGCGCCCACCAGCGGCCGATTGCCCTCATCCCCCGGGGCGACCGCCGTCAGGATCAAGCCCAGCAGCCCACCCATGACGTAGAACGCCCCGGTGGTCCGAGCCATGACCATTGCCGTCGCCAGCGCCGATGCCGCCCGCACCCGGGTTCGGGTATCGCCGCGAGACCCGATTCCTCGCACGGTGCCTAGCCTAGACATAACCCCTGCCAGCGGTAGACACAACCGAAGGAATAAGCCACGCCGAGTAGCGAATACTCAGCGAGGCTTCAGCACGTCGGTGCCGACGAAAGGCACCAGCGCAGCGGGCACCCGCACCGAACCGTCGGCTTGCTGATGGTTTTCCAGCAACGCGACAATCCACCGGGTTGTCGCCAAAGTGCCGTTCAGCGTGGCGGCGATCTGCGGCTTGCCGTTCTCGTCGCGGTACCGGACATTGAGCCGACGCGCCTGGAAGGTGGTGCAATTCGAGGTCGAGGTGAGTTCGCGGTAGGTCTGCTGCGTGGGAACCCAAGCCTCACAATCGAATTTGCGCGCCGCCGAGGAGCCCAGATCGCCCGCGGCCACATCGATGACGCGGTAGGGCACCTCGATGGCGGCCAGCATGTCCTGCTCCCAGGCCAGCAGCCGCTTGTGCTCGGCATCGGCCTGCTCCGGCGTGGTGTAGACGAACATCTCCACCTTGTCGAACTGGTGCACGCGAATGATGCCGCGGGTGTCCTTGCCGTAGCTGCCCGCCTCGCGGCGGAAGCACGACGACCAGCCCGCGTAGCGCTTGGGGCCCGCGCTCAGATCCAGGATCTCGCCCGAGTGATAGCCCGCCAGCGGCACCTCCGAGGTGCCGACCAGGTACAGGTCGTCCTCCTCCAGGTGATAGACCTCGGCGGCGTGCTGGCCCAGGAAGCCGGTGCCCTGCATGACCTCCGGGCGCACCAGCACCGGCGGGATCATCATGGTGAAGCCGTTGGCGGTGGCCTTCTGCGCGGCCAACTGCAACAGGCCCAGCTGCAGCAGCGCGCCGTAGCCGGTCAGGAAGTAGAAGCGCGAACCCGAGACCTTCGCGCCGCGTTCCATATCGATCAGGGCCAGCGACTCACCCAGGTCCAGGTGGTCCTTGGGCTCGAAGTCGAATTCGCGCGGGGTGCCGACATGCTCGAGCACGATGTAGTCGTCCTCGCCGCCCGCGGGCGCGCCCTCCTGCACGACATTCGACAGCGCGCGCTGGGCGGCGACCATATCGGCGTCGGCGGTGCTCTCGGCGGCCTCGGCCTCCTTCACCTTCGCCGAGAGCTCCTGGCCCTGCTTCAGCAGTTCCGCGCGCTCCTCCGGGGAAGCCTTGCCGACCTTCTTGCCCAGCGCCTTCTGCTCGGCGCGCAGATTGTCGGCCGTCGCGACCGCGGCGCGACGGGCGGCATCCGCCTCGAGCAGGGTGTCCACCAGAGACGGGTCCTCACCGCGAGCACGCTGCGACGCACGAACCGCTTCCGGGTTTTCCCGCAGGAATCGAAGGTCGATCATGCAGCTCAGCCTATCCGGCGGCCGCTACCCGATTTCGGATAGGTCCGGCCATCCGCCCCACGACCGGGCGATTTCCAACCTAGGGTTAGCCGCATGGGACGGCAGGGAGTCCGGCAGCGGCTCCGCCGTGGTCTTTGACGAGGAGTCACCATGCCCCAATACACCCCGCACACGGCCGATTTCATTGTCATCGGAGCCGGATCGGCGGGGGCCGCAGTGGCCGCACGCTTGAGCGAGAGGCCCGGCGTCAGTGTCGTGGTCCTGGAGGCGGGCGGTGAGGACAAGGACAAGTTCGCGCACATCCCGGCCGCGTTCAACCAGCTCTTCCAGGGCCCCAACGACTGGAACTACCGCACCGAACCGCAGCCCGAGCTCAGCGACCGCAAGGTGTACTGGCCGCGCGGCAAGATGCTCGGCGGCTCCTCCTCCATGAACGCCATGATGTGGGTGCGCGGCTTCGCCGCCGACTACGACGAGTGGAGCCGCTACGCCGGACCGGAATGGTCCTTCGAGCAGGTGCTGCCCTACTTCCAGAAGATGGAGGCCGTCGAGGAGACGACCGAACCCGGCGAGGGCCGCAAGGGGCCGCTGCACATCTCCCGCCAGCGCAGCCCGCGCCCGCTCACCCACACCTACCTGCAGGCCGCCGCCGAGGCCGGGTACCCGGTGGAGCGCGCGAATCAGGACCGGCCGCAAGGCTTCTCGCAGACCATGGTGAATCAGAAGCGCGGCGCGCGCTGGAGCACCGCCGACGCCTACCTGCGGCCCGCGCGGCAGGCCGGGCGCAATATCAGCGTCATCACCGACGCCCACGCCACCAAGATCCTGTTCGAGGGCAAGCGGGCGATCGGGGTGGAATTCCGGATCGGCGGGGAGACCAAGCAGATCACCGCCAAGCGGGAGATCGTGCTGTCCGGCGGGGCCATCAACAGCCCGCAGCTGCTGATGCTCTCGGGCATCGGCGACGGACATCGGCTGCAGGAGCTCGGCATTCCGGTGGTGCAGGATCTGCCGGAGGTCGGCCGCGGCCTGCGCGACCATCTGGCCGCGCCCATCGTCTACCGCACCCGCGCGGGCAGCCTCTTCGGCGCGGACAAGAACCTGCTCGAACTCGCCAACTACCTGGTGTTGCGGCGCGGGCAGCTGACCTCGAACATCGGTGAGGCGTACGGATTCACGCGCAGCCGTGAGGAGCTCGAGCTGCCCGACCTCGAACTCATCTTCGGGCCCGCGCCGTATATCGCGGAGGGCCTGGGCGATCCGGACGGGCACGCGCTGACCTTCGCGGCGGTGCTGCTCAAACCGGAATCGATCGGCAGCATCACCCTCACCTCCCCCGACCCGTTCACCGCGCCGCGCATCAACCCGCGCTACTGCGCCGAACCCGCCGACCGCGCAGCCCTGCTCGCGGGCCTGCGCCAGTGTGTCGAACTGGCGCACCAGCCTTCGATGAAGGAGCACATCGGCGAACTCATGCAGCCCGCCGTCCCGTCGGACACCCCGATGGAGGAGGTGCTCCGGCGCTGCCTCGAGGACCATTCGCACACGCTGTACCACCCGGTCGGCACCTGTGCCATGGGCAAGGACGAGACCAGCGTGGTGGATCCGCAACTGCGCGTACGCGGTATCGAAGGGTTGCGCGTCGCCGACACCTCGGTCATGCCGGTGATCACCCGCGGCCACACCCACGCACCCGCGGTGCTGATCGGCGAGAAGGCGGCGGATCTGATCGCCTCGTAAGCGCAGCACCACTCGTCATCCCGGCATGCTTTTGGCCGGGATCCACAGCGGCCAGGGTGGATTCCGGCCAAAAGCGCGCCGGAATGACGGGGGTGGGGGGTGCGAAGATCGGCTGGAAGGGTGGTTGTTCATGGCGGGGGTGGGTGGGCGCTGCAATGATGGACCGCGATGCCTGAGCAAAAGATGCCTCCGCAGTGGCCCGCGCAACCGTCTCCGTCGCGCTCCGGGCCGCCCAACCGTCGCAAGCCGACGGCGCTGGATCGATTGCTGACACCGTTCCGCGCGGTGGAATCCAAGCTGGACCGCAGCGGTCCGCTCTCGGCGTCCACCGTGCGGTGGGGTCTGCTGGCGATGGCGGTCGGCGTCACGCTGGCCGTGCTCATCACCATGTTCGTCTCCAACGGCTTCGACTCCAATCGGGTGAAGGCGCACGCACCGGGGGCCGCACAGCCCACCGGCGCGGTCGCGGGCGCGGCCTTCGGCACCGCCAAGGAGGGCGACTGCCTGAGCTGGTCCAAGGCCAATGCCAGCGACCTCACCAAGGTCGACTGCGCCAGCAAGCACCTGTTCGAGGTCACCGCGGACATCGACCTGAGCAAGTACCCGGGCAAGGAGTTCGGGCCGGGCTCCCGCTTCCCGGATTCGCTGCGCTTCTCCGAACTGCGCGACGAGCACTGCGTCAGCGCGGCCCAGGAATACCTCGGCGGCCGCCTGGACCCGCGCGGCAAATTCGTTGTCGGCCTGATCAATCCGGGTGAGGCGGGCTGGAAGGCGGGCGAGCGCACGCTGCGCTGCGGCCTGCAGGTCTCCGGCAGCCAGGGCATCGCCACCAAACCGATCACCGGCAGCGTGCGCGACATCAACCAGTCGAAGGTCTACGACATCGGCACCTGCATCGGCATCAAGTCGAACCTGCCGACCGATCCGGTCGACTGCACCCAGCCGCACGCCTTCGAGATCGTCTCCACCGTGGACCTGGCCTCGCACTTCAACGGCGGCCCGCCGTCGAAGGACGATCAGGACAAGTTCATGGAAGACCAGTGCGCCAAGGACGCCGCCGACTACCTCGGCTCCCCCGACGCGCTGCGCAACAAGACCCTCACCCTGTTCTGGGACGCCCTCGACACCCGCAGCTGGCTGGCCGGTTCCCGCAGCCTCAACTGCATGGTCGGCAAGGGCGCGGATCAGGAGGGCTTCGCCACCATCACCGGATCGGCCAAGGGCGACATCCAGATCGACGGCCAGGCCCCGGTGCCGCCGCCCAACAGCGGCCGCTACACCCCGCCGCCGCTGCCCGGCGCGAACCCTCCGGCTATCCCCCAGCCACGCTGAGTCGGCGATAGCGAACACACATGTCCGTCTCCATGTCCGATGAGCGCTTCGAGGAACTGGTCGGGGATGCCCTCGACCTGATTCCGCCGAAGTTGTCACAGGCGATCGACAATGTGGTGATTCTCATCGAGCCGCGCAGCGACGAGGATCCTCACCTGCTCGGTCTCTATCACGGCATCGCCCTCACCGATCGGGACTTCAGCCACTACGGGGGCGCATTACCCGACACGATCACCATCTATCGCGAGGCCATCCTCGAGATGTGCCACAGCGAAGAAGAGGTGGTCGAAGAGGTTTCAATCACAGTCGTTCACGAGATCGCGCACTATTTCGGGATTGACGACGACCGCCTCCATCAGCTGGGATGGGGCTGAACAGCGGCGCTGGGAACCGATCAGCAAACCTCTGCGTCCAATCTTCATAACCGGGGTGGAACGTAGAAGGGAGCCCGATCAATGGTTGGCCATGTCCTGGTGCAGCCCGAGGTGATCCTCGCGGCCGCCCTCGAACTCGACCTGCTCGCCGAACGCCTGGCCGCCGCCGCGAGCGCGACCGCCGCGGCGACCCACGTGCTCCCCTCCGGCACCGAAGAGGTGTCCTTCCTGGCCGCAGCGCATTTCAACAACGCGGCCTTCACCCACGACCACTCCGTCGCCCAGGGCATTCTCGAGCTGCATCACGCCGCCGCCACCCTGCGCAGCCAGCTGGCGCAATACCTGGCCCAGGACGCCTTGCGCGCCGCCGGTATCGCCGCCATCCAGGTGTAGAAGGGGAACGCACGCATGACGCTGGGAATCACCGGGGTGTTCTGGCTGCCCCGCATGGCCGAACTGAATTCCGTCTCGCTCAATGCCGGCACGCACGCCATTCCGCTGATGGCCGCCAACACCGCCTGGAGCGCGCTCACCGCCTCCTGGGTCGACGCCACCACCACGGTCGCGCGGGTGATGGCCGAGATCGGCGTCGGGCTCGAGGGCCTGAACGGTCTCAATGTGCTGGCCCGCCTCGGCGTCTTCACCGGCTGGGCCGAACAACAGGCCGTCATGGCCGGCGTGATGGCGGGCAAGGCCGCCGCCAACGCCACCGCCTACACCGTGGCGTCGATCGCCATGCCGAGCCTGCCCGAGATCGCGGCCGTCGACGCCGCGCGCGTGGCGGCCTACTCCACCGGCGGCGCGCTCAACGGCACCGCGGAGGCGGCCGAGGCCGCCAAGGTCGCGCTCGACATCCGGGCCGCCCTGGTGATGGAAACCTATGAGGCCGCAACGAGTTTGATGGTGATGACGCCCGGCCAGTTCCTCATGCCGCCCGCCATCGCCATGGGCGCGGGGTCGGCCAACGCGGGCGGCGACGCCTTCGGCAACAGCAGCGATCCGATTCAGGCGGCGCTCGGCGCGGCCGCGGCACTCGCCCAGAACCCGGCCGTCACCAGTGCCCTCTCGCAGGTCGCGCAGGTGGCGGGGACCGTGGTCACCAGCGGTGTCTCCAGTGCGGGAAACGTTGCGAGCACGGCGGTTACGGCCATCGCGAACGCGGTCACCCAGGCTCCGGCCCTGTCCGGTGCGGGCATGCCGGTGGCGGCGGGCGCGGGCGCCGCGGCCTTCGGCGCGGGCGGTGCGGCGCTGGCCACCCAGGCCGTGTCCTACAACGGCGTCGGCACCTCCGTGAACATCGGCAATGGCGGCGGCACGCTGCGGCTGCCGGACGGCTGGGGCGCGGGTCTCGGAAGTGTCGGAAACGCCGGTGGCGCAACGGCTCCCGTCGCACCCGTGGCCGAACCGGTGACCGTGGCCACCGCTCCCGCCTCCACCAGCCCGGTCCGCTCCTCGGGCACCAGCCCGCTGCTCGGCAGCCAGGGCAGCGACGAGGAGGAGACCCATCGCGGCGCCGATTACGGCCTCTCGGCCGAGGTGTTCGCGGACGGCCGGGTCATCGCACCCGCCGTCATCGGCGGCGATCCGCTGGCCGACCGGTGACCGTCCTCGGCGCGGGGCGCGGGCCCTCGCTGCTGCGTTCGGTGACGCTGTCGCTGGACGAAATGCAGTATCTCCAGGAGACATTGGAGATCGACGAGCTGCCCACCGTGTTGAATGCCATGGGCCGCTACGACACTGCCGCCGAGCACGACGCCGCCATGGCCGCCGCGGCGACGGCGCTGACCGAACGCGAACTGCTCACCGACGATCAGGTGCATCCGGAACTGGCCGAACGGCTTCGGGTGCTCTACCGGCCGCACTGGGTGCTGGCCGTGCGCTGGTATGTCGGGGGCCAGGTCAACCGGTTCTGCCTGGCCAAGGGCGACGACTTCGAAGTGGTGGCGCTGCGCGGCCCGGCCTCCTATGTGATCGACGAGGCGAGCCATGACCTCGCGGGCACCGTGCTGGCCGCGCTGGGTCCGGCCGAACCGCTGGAACTGGCCGGAATGAACGCGCCCACCGAGGATCTGGTCCCGATCTTCGACGATGCGGGCGATGCCGCGACCACGGCCGCGCGGCTGACCAAGGTGTGCAGTCCGGCCCGCGACGCGCAGGCCATCGCCTCCGCTCTGGTGCAGGTGGATTCGCACGCGGAGATCGTCGGCGTGCTCTACGGGGACGGCTCCCGCGACGTCGCCGACAACCATATCGCCGTGTACAACACCCGGCACGGCCGCTTCCTGGCCATCACCACCCGCGCCGACGACGGCACCAGGTGGACGTCGTTCGCGAGCGGCACCCCGGCCCGCTTCCGTTCGGCCCTGCAGCACCTGTTCGAATCCCTGCCGCAGCGAACGGAATTCCCGAATTCCTGATCAGCCCATGGGGTCGTCGCCGGTTGGCTCGATCTCACCGGCGAAGGGCGGGAGATAGCGACCCCAGCGGGTGCACTCCCAGAGATCGTTCTCGAACGGCAGCAACTCGATGGTCTCGGTATTGTCCAAGTGATTGTTGGCCGCGAAAAGCCTTGGCACACCGGTCAGTTCACGCGACACCAGGCGCATGGCGGCGCCGTGGCTGACCAGGATGACATCACCGGCATCCGGATCGGTCAGGTACTCGTCGCGAATGCGGCGCAGCGCGGGGATGTAGCGGGCGAGCACGTCCTCGCCCGATTCCCCGCCCGGCACGCGCAGGTTCAGTTCACCGAAATGCCATGCGTGATAGACCTTCTGGAATTCCTCGTGCGCGGCCTTGGTGTTCAGGCCCTCGAGATCGCCGAGCTGGACCTCCTGCAGGTCCTCGAGCACCTCGAGCGGCGTGCCGGTGGCGGCCTCGATATAGCCGCCCGTCTGTCTCGCACGTAGCGCCGCCGAGGAGAACAACTTCCGCGGGGGCGCGATCAGGTTCGCGCCGAAGGTCTTCGCCTGCGCCGCACCGCGTTCGGTGAGCGGCAGGCCCGGTAGGCGCGTGTCCAGGATCTTGGCGACATTGCCTTCGGTCTCGCCGTGCCGGACCAGGATGAGTTTGCCGGTCACAGGTCGGCCACCCCCTTCTTCAGATCGGCCAGCCAGGCCGCGGCGGGTGCGTCCGGCGGCGGCGGTGTTCCGGTGGCCGAGGTCGCCGGCCAGGAACCGAGGAAGCGGATCCGGGCGGCGGTGCGGTGCAATGCCTTCAGGGCCTCGGCCACCGCGGTGTCGTCGACGTGTCCGACGCAGTCCAGGTAGAAACGGTAGGTGCCCATGCCGGTTCGGGTCGGGCGGGACTCGATGCGGGTGAGATCGATACCGCGGGTGGCGAATTCGGCGAAGGCGCGCATGAGCGAGCCGGGCTCGTTGGCGAGCTCGAGCACGATGGAGGTGCGGTCGGTCCCGGTGCGGGCGGGCGCGGGGCCCGGCGTGGTGACCAGCACGAACCGGGTCACCGCCTGATCCACGTCGGCCACGCCGTCGGCCAGGGTGGCCAGACCGAGGCGCTGCCCCGCCAGCGAGGTGGAGACGGCGGCCTCGGCATGCCCGGCCACGACATCCTCCGCGGCGGCGGCGTTCGAGGTCGAGGTGTACATCTCGGCCAGCGGCATGTTGACCGCCAGCCACATGCGCACCTGCGCGGCCGCGATCGGATACGCCGCGATGCGCCGGACCTCCTCGAGCGCGATGCCGGGGCGGCCCACGATCGTGAAGGCCACATCCAGATCGGTCTCGGCCACGATCTGCAGCCGCGGGCCGATGGCCAGCGCGTCCAGGGTCGGCGCGATCGAGCCCTCGACCGAGCTCTCGATCGGCACCACCGCGCCCTCGGCCTTACCGGCACGCACCAGTTCGATGGCCGCGCCCTGGCTCGGGGCCGGGACACGCTCGACCGGCCCATCGAATACTCCGGTGGGCTCCAGCTTGGCGAGGGCCATCTCAGTGAACGTTCCCGACGGCCCCATGTAGGCGATGCGCGGCACGATTACGACATTACTTGCGTGCGCGCGGTCACCCCCCGCTTTGGCCAACTCCCGGGTAACTTCGCGCCCCCGACCGGGCGATCAACCGCCGAGCACCGCCAGCGCCGCGGTGATCGCCGCGGGGTCCTGGGTTTCGATGGCCAGCAGCACATCTCGGAAGGCCTCGACCGCGGGCGGCTTCAGACCGGTGAGGAACGCGAGATCCGGGGTGGCGAGCGCGGCCCGGATGTCGTCGCCGATCAGCGCGGCGACGGTCGCGGCGATCGCGGCCAGGGCACGGTCACCGGACTCGGCGCGGGCCACGAAACCGCTGTCGCCGTGCACGATTCGCACCAGGAACTCGGAAATGGCCTCGTCGTCGATGCCCATGTCCAGCACCTCGACCCCCGGATCGGCGGTGGCCGGGCGGACCAGGCCCTCGGCGAGGCCGCGCGCCGGGCGCGGCGGAACGGACAGGGTGAGCGCGACCGGCTCGGGCGCGGGGGACGAATCGTGCGGCACGCCTTCACGGTAGCGATCGGCGCGGCGGCTCCCGACCGGCACCCGCGTAGCGCTTGCGCAAGCGATCCCCGTCACTTAGCTTAGGTTTACCTAATTCCAATTCCGGAGGTGTGTATGCCACCCGCGGCCCAGGTCGTCGCACCCACAACCGCCGAACGCGTGCACAGCGCCTGCGCGCACGCCGAGAGCGCGATGCTGGCGCTGCCCGGCCTCGACCCCGTGCCCACCTCGGTGCATCTGCTGCGGCAGTGCGGCGACATCGTGGTCGCGGTGCCGATGAACTCCACCGCTGCCGGACTCGTCCTCGGCTGCGGCACCAACGGATCCCCCGCGGTGCTGGAACTCACCGACCAGGCCCCGCTGAACCTGCGCGAACGCGTCCGCGCCCTGGTCTGGCTGCGCGGCTGGGCACACACCGTCCCCTCACACGCCCAGCGCGCACTGGCCGGCGCGGTCGCCGCGGACCACCCGCACCCGGCGCTGCTCGACGTCGGCCACACCGCGACCCTGCTGCGCCTGGTCATCGACTCCGCGGTGGTCGCCGACACCTCCGGGGCCGACGCGGTCGACCGTGACCGGCTGCGCGACGCCCGGCCCGACCCGTTCTGCGCCATGGAAGCGGGCTGGCTGCAACACCTTCAGGCCGACCACGCCGACGTGGTGGACCGGCTGGCCCGCCGCCTGCCGCACGCGCTGCGCCGCGGCGCGCTCATCCATCCGCTGGCCATCGACCGCTACGGCGTCACCCTCCGGGTCGAGGCCATCGACGCCGACCACGACGTCCGCATCCCCTTCGAGCACCCCGCCGACGACCTCGAATCCCTCAGCCGCGCCGTGCACGCCCTGGCGGGCAATCCCTTCCGCGGTGGCGTGCACCGCATCTGACGAATCTCCGCACGCCCCGCCTAGATTGGCGGGCATGGTTTCGGCTGATCCCGCGCCCGTGTGGCCCGCGCCCGAATCGTCCGAGCGGGGACGACGGGCGATCAAACTCGAGATCGCGGTGGTGCTGGTCGTCACCTTCGGGCTGAGCGGGGCCAATGCCGCGCTGTCCCTGCTGGAGAGCGCGCTCTCGCCCGGCGGCGTGGGCGGGCAGACGGTCGCGCTGAACCCCTCGCGGGCCGCGCAGTCGACCATCGACCTGCTGTTCCAGCTGCTGGGTGTGGCCCGGCTGCTCGGATGGGCGGCGCTGGGGCTGTATCTGTTGTGGCGCAGCGGGATCGGGCCCGCGGCGATCGGGCTGGTGCGGCGGCTGCGGTGGCGCGCCGACGTGCTGCCGGGCCTGGTGCTCGCCGCGGTGATCGGAATCCCCGGGCTCGGACTGTATTTGGTCGCCCACGCGCTGGGGGTCAGCGTCACCATCGTGCCGGCTTCGCTGCAGCACTGGTGGCGACTACCGGTGCTGGTGCTGTCCGCGTGGGCCAACTCGGCGGCGGAGGAGATCCTGGTCGTCGCCTATCTCATCACCCGGCTGCGGGCGCTGGGCTGGACCGAGAATCGCTCGCTGCTGGCCTCGGCGCTGCTGCGTGGCAGCTATCACCTCTACCAGGGTCTGGGCGGCGGGCTCGGAAACCTGGTGATGGGGTTGATCTTCGGCCGGTTCTGGCAGCGCACCAACCGGATCTGGCCGCTGCTGCTGGCGCACGCGCTCATCGACACGATCGCCTACATCGGCTACACCTTCCTGCGCGGACACGTCTCCTGGCTGCCGTAATCCAATCGGAACGAGCCACGCGGACGCTGCGGTCGGTACTGTTTCCCTTGATGAACGGCGACGACCCCCAGCACTTTGCACGGATGCGCCGGGAGCCGCCGCCGGGACGCCCCGGTGAGCCCCCGGCGCACCCGCAGCGACCCATGGCGAATCCCGGGCAACCGCAGAGATCTTCGTCTCACCGGCCGCCCATGGACGGCTCTCCCGTTAACGGCGAGAGACCCGGCGTGGAACCAACCCAGGTGATCCGACGCAATGAATCCGGCGGCCCGGCCCTGGCGTATTCCCAGGTTCCGCCGCCCCGGAACGCCGCGCCGCCGCCTCGGCGACCCGTACCGCCGAATCGGCCGCCGGGCAACCGGGTTCCGCCGCAAGGCAATCGAGTACCGGTCCGGGAACCGGCGGCCGCCGCCATGGGCTACGCGCCCACCCAGGAACCGGAGCCCTTCCACGACGAACCGCCCCGCACTCCCCCGCCGCCGCTGCCTCCGGGTCGGCGCCGGGGCGGCGGTGGCGGTGACCGCCCGCCGCGCGGCTCCCGCCCGCGCAAGAAGCGGCACTGGTTCCGCTGGATCCTGTCGCTGCTGCTGGTGCTGATCCTGCTGCCGATCGCGGCGGCCATCTACGTGGACACCCACCTCACCCGGATCGACGCGCTCGCGAACTATTCGGGCCGGGTCGGCGACACGCCCGGAACGAATTGGCTTCTGGTCGGATCCGACAGCCGCTCCGGACTGTCCAAGGATCAGGAACAGGAGCTGTCCACCGGCGACTCCTCCGATGTCGAGGGCGAGCGCACCGACACCATCATCCTGGTGCACATCCCCAAGTCGGGGCGGCCGACGCTGGTCAGCCTGCCGCGCGACTCCTATGTCAGCATTCCGGGCGTCGGCAAGGACAAGCTCAACGCGGCCTTCGCCAGCGGCGGCCCGCAACTGCTGGTCAAGACCGTGGAGGGCGCGACCGGGCTGCGCATCGACCATTACGCGCAGATCGGATTCGGCGGGTTCGCCAATATCGTCGACGCGGTCGGCGGTATCGAGATGTGCCTGGACACGCCCATGAAGGATCCGCTGGCCGGCATCGACCTGCCCGCGGGTTGCCAGACCCTGACCGGCCCGGAGGCGCTGGGCTTCGTGCGCTCGCGCGCCACCCCGCGCGCCGACCTGGATCGCATGCTCAATCAGCGAAAGTTCCTGAGCGCCTTGCTGAAGAAGGCCGCCAGCCCGGCGACCCTGGCCAACCCGTTCCGGTCCTGGCCGCTGATCCGGGATCTGACCAGCGCGCTCAAGGTCGACGATGGCGCGCACATCTGGAATCTGGTCGGCCTGGGCCGGGCGTTGAACGGCGATCCGATCGCCACCACGGTGCCCATCGGCGGGTTCGAGGATGTCTCCGGCAGCGGCAATGTGCTGCTCTGGGACAAGACCCGCGCGAGCGCGTTCTTCGAGACACTGGCCAAGGATCAACAGCTGCCGCAGGACTTGATCACGACCGTCGGAAGTTAGCTCGAAAGTTGGTCAGGAATTAGGCAATACTTGCCTCAATTAGGCTGTGCTCAATAAGGTTGCACTTGGATGACACGCGGTATGACCAGGATTAATGTCTTCCGCATGTCCACCCGAACCCAGACCAAGCGCAGCAAGTTTCAGGCCCTGCTGCAGGATCAGATCCGCAACGAATTCAGTGCCGAACATCAGTACATCGCGGTGGCGATGTGGTTCGACAATGCCGATCTTCCGGTCCTGGCCAAGTATTTCTACAAGCAGGCCGTCGAAGAGCGCAATCACGCGATGATGATCGCGCAGTATCTGATCGATCAGGACATCGCCGTCGAAATGCCCGGGATCGAGGCCGCCACTTCGCAATTCGCGAACGCCAAGGAGCCCATCGCGCTGGCACTCGCGCAGGAGCAGGCGGTCACCGAGCAGATCATCCAGCTCGCCAAGACCGCCCGGGAAGAGGGCGACTACCAGGGCGAGCAGTTCGTGCAGTGGTTCCTCAAGGAGCAGGTCGAAGAGGTCGCGACCATGAAGACGCTGCTCACCGTCGCCGAGCGGGCGAGCGCGAACCTGTTCGATCTGGAGAATTTCGTGCAGCGCGAAATGAGCGGCCCCAAGGACGCCTCGGGCGCCCCGCACGCCGCGGGTGGCTCGCTCTAAAAGCGATCACGAAAGGCCCGGTCCCTTGCGCTGGACCGGGCCTTTCGCATGTGCTCGGTGTGTTGTCTACCCGCCTTTCCCTTACTTCACCGGCACGTCGAGGTGGCCGGTGGAGTTCGCGGAAATGCTGGCGGACAACGTGCTGAACATCGACTTCACCAGGGACAGAATGGCATCCAAGGTAATTCTCCTCATCTGAACTTCAGGATGAGGAGAACGTAACCGAGCACTCAGACTGAAACAGTCGTTTTCCAGAAAATTCGGGCCGGGAAGTTTCCCGGCCCGATGCTCAGCGCAGGGTGACCTGGCGCGAGCGCAGACCGTCGCGCGAGCGCCGCTCCTCGGAGGTCAGCGGGGCGTCGGTCTTCAGCGCCGCGGCCAGCTTCGCGCCGAATTCGCGTGCGGGAGTCTCCCATTCGCTGGCGTGCTTCTCCGGGTCCAGGTCGAAGACCGGCACCAGCAGGCCGTGCGTGCGGAACGAGCCCGCGAACCGCGAACCCTCGCCCAGGTTCAGGTCACCGGCCGCGTGCAGGCGCGCCAGCGCCAGCATCAGCTGATCCTCGTCCTCGGGCCGCACCCAGCGGATGTGCGCCTTCTCGCCGGCGTCCACCCACCAGGCCGCGCCGATGGCGTCCGCGCCCAGCTCCAGCCGCGCCGACGGCATGATCGCCTGGTTGGCCTGCTCGATGGTCGCGGCCACCTGCGGGTCCGGGGTGACGCCCTCCGGCACCCACCAGTTGAAGTCCTGGTGGACGGTCAGGTCCAGGGCGGCGCCCGGGTCCAGCACCTCCGAAAGTCGCGGCGCGCCTTCGGTCTCCGCGCTGTTCAGCGATTCGCCCGGCGCGGCGGCCTGGGTCCACAGAATGGCGGCGGCCAGATCGGCGGCCGGATCGGCGGACTGGAACTGCACCTGCGTGCCGACGAAGCCGACCGGCTCGTCACCGGCCCGCACCAGCGCGGCGACCGCGCCCGGCAGCACCGTGGCGAGGGTGACCGCGCGCTCGGCGGCGACATTCGGCGACAGCTTCAGCGTCGCGGTCGCCGACGGCACGAACTCCCGCAGCGCGACCAGATCGCATTCGGCGGCCAGGCCCTCGAAGGGCCGCGTCACGGCCTGCGCGGCCGCCTGCTGGGCCTCGCGGCGGGCGGCCAGCTTCTGCGCCCGATTGCTGTCCGGCTTGGGACTGTTGCGCTTGCTCTTACCCATGAGTGGAAAACCTACAGGGTGCGCGATGGCGGCCCGCGACGGCGCGGGGGATTTACGCCGTGGTGAGAACGGCTTTGGTGCGGGCCGGGTAGTTGGTGGCGACCCAGTCCACCCCGAGGTCGGCGCAGAGCTGGACGTCCTCGGGATCGTCGCAGGTCCAGACGTAGGTGGCGCGGCCCGCGGCGGCGGCCTTGTCGACCAGGTCCGGATGCTCGCGCAGGGTGCGGACCGAGGGACCGATGGCGGTCGCGCCGACCGTGCCGGCCGCGCCGCCGGAGAGGTAGAGCGAGGATTCGCCCAGCAGCACCGTGGGCAGCAGCGGGGCCGCGCGGCGGATGCGCCAGACCGCGGTCGCCGCGAACGACATGACCACCGCGCGTGAATGATCCGCCGAGGCGGGCGCGCCGATGCCGAAGCGATTGAGCTCCTCCAGCAGCGCGGCCTCCACCTGCGCGCCGTAGCGGACCGGATGCTTGGTCTCGATGAAGAGCTTGGTGGGACGGCTCTTCCAGTCCAGCACCAGCTCGATGAGCTCGGCCAGGGTGAGCACGCCCTCGGGCTCGGCGTCGGTGCCGAAGTTCAGCGCCTTCAGCTCCTCGAGGGTCAGTTCGCTGACCGCGCCCGTACCGCTCGAGGTGCGGTCCACGGTGCGGTCGTGCACGCAGACCAGCTGCCCGTCGCGGGTCAGGCGGATATCGCATTCGACGCCGTCCGCACCCTCCTGCAGGGCGAGATCGTATGCGGCGAGCGTGTGTTCGGGTCGCGCCGCCGACGCCCCCCGGTGCGCGACCACGAACGGCGCACGACTGGCCCGGCTCACTTCGCCAATACCTCCTGTTGCTCTGCCTCCGGCGTCCCGCCGGGCGCGGTGACCTCATCATTGCCGACCGCGGCCACCGGCGCGCGCTCGGCAGACTGCGCGGTCTGCGGCCGCACCGGCTCGATCACCGGGTGCGCGGGCGCGGTGGCGATCACCCAGCGCCGCATCGGCTTCGGACGGCCCAGCGCGTCCAGGCCCGCGAACGCGCGCACCAGGACCAGCGAGGCGACCGCGACGGCCGCCGCCACCAGATCCGTCCACAGGCTCACCAGCACCCCGTCGGCCTGCACCTGCAGCGAGGACGCGAACCGGTAGCACACCGACACCACCACCAGGACGGCGTCGAGCAGCCAAGCGCCCCACCAGATCCGGACCGCGCGCAGCAGCCGCGGATCCGCGCCCGCCGCGATGCGCAGCCGGGCCGCCTCGGTCAGGAACACCCCGGGCCACACCAGATTCACCACCGGCACAACACAACCCAGCACCAGCGCGCGCAGCGACCGCGGATCGGTCTCCCCCAGGTCCGCGTACGCGGCGCGGCGGGTCTCGGTCAGCCAGCCGACCAGCGCCACCGCGGCCACCAGCGCCAGCGCCATGGCGACGATCGTCGAAACGGTCACGGCGGCATCGGAAATCCACAGCAGCCACGGCTGGATCAGCCGGGTGCGATTGCGTAGCAGGATGCCGTAGCGGCCCAGTTCGGTGAGAGCGGCCAGCACGAAGACACCGGCGGTGCCGAGCAGCAGTACCGAGACCCGATCGCTGAGCGCGGCCAGCGGGCGGCGCGGCGCGGCGGCCTCGACCGGCGGCCGATCGTGCAGGCCCCACTGCGGAATCTGGTGGTAGCGCGGCGTTTCGGCGGGCGGCCGCCGGACGGGCTGCTGCGCGGCAGCCGATTTCCGGCCGGGCGGGCGGGCCACCCAGCGATAGTTGCGGCGGTCGGCGGGCGCGTCGACGGGCGCGGGCGAGAGCAGCACGCCGTGGCAGCGCGGGCACCAGTGCAGCGGTTTGCCCTGGACCGCCCAGCGCGCGCCGCAGCGGGCGCACGGCTGCACGACGGTGGATCGCGATCGCACCTGTCCCCCGTTCATCGCTCCACCTCTCCGCGCCTAGTAGATCTTCGCCTCGGGACCGTCACCGGTGAGCGGCCGTCCGGTCTGCTGCCAGGCCACCATGCCACCCGAGACATTGACGGCCTCGTAGCCGATCTGGTTCAGGTACTGCACCACCGTGATGGATCGGCCGCCCTGCCGGCAGATCACGTAGATCTCGGCGTCGATATCCAATTCGTCGAGCCGGGCGGGCACCTCGGTGATGGGGATGTGCAGGGCGCCGGGCGCGCGGCCGAGCTGCCATTCGTCGTCCTCGCGGACGTCGAGGAGCTGGGCGGGCGCGGGCGCGGTCGAACCCCAGCCGTCCGCGGCGTCGAATTCCGCCGGCACCGCGTCGATCGGCACCGAGGGCACATCGGGGTTGCTCACGGTTTCGATCCTGCCACGCGCGCGCGAGGGCGGTGGAGTTCCGTACCTGCGCAGGGTTGGTTTCGGGAGTTATCCACATAATCCACAACCTGATCCACAGGTTGACAGCCGACCGGTTCGACCGATTTTTCATCCGGTCGGCCGTTCCGGAAGTCCCCTCCCCGTTCCGGAGCGGCCGACCGAGGCCCTCTGTCCCAGAAGGCCCTTACAGTGTGACGCCGCAGGTGAGCCCGCGGTTCCGTTCGGATCGGAAAAAAACGACAACACTACCGAAAAAGGGAAATCCTGGGCTCGGCCAGGCAAGATCGGTAGCCTGGCGCTATGACTGTGAGCAGGGGGCTACTCGACGGCCTGGACATCAAGGGACTCAACCTCGCGCTGTCGGAGGCGACCTGCCTCGGCATCGACGTCGACACGGCGGCCGGCACGCTACGGCTGGAACTCGACGTGCTGACCCTGCCCGAGGACGGTCCGCCACCCGAGGACTGCGACATCTACCTGACCCTCACCGGGGTCAGCCGGGTCGCGTGCTCGCTGCGCCGCCAGCGCTGGGACGACCTCGAGCCGGTTGTGCTGCCGCTCACCCTGGACGGCCTGCACGACGCGGTCAGCAGCTTCGGCGGCGGCGCGCTGCACGGCTGGGACTTCCTCGACCTGAGCGACAGCTCCTGGAGCCAGTGGCGCAAACTGCTCAGCTTCGACACCGAGCTGAGCGACGTCCCCGGCGAGCACATGATGGAGTTCTCCCAGGAGGAGGGCATCGACCCGCGCGAACTCGATGTGCGCGTGTGGTTCAACGGCGTCGAGGTGACCGACAAACAGGGCAATCCGATTCCGTTGCAGCAGTTCATCGACGGCGGTGTCCGCTGGTGGCAGGCGCACGACGCGGGCGACCCGCGCACCCAGCGTCCGGATGTGGTGCCGCCGCTGTAGCGGTCGGCTGACGGCAAGAAGGGGTTCGGGGACTTTGTCCCGGAACCCCTTTCGAATGCGGTGATCGAAGGACCTACGCGCCCAAACCGATCGGGCAGCTGACTCCGGTTCCGTGGTCCGGGCAGTAGCCGCCGGGGTTCTTGGCCAGGTACTGCTGGTGGTAACCCTCGGCGTAGAAGAACGCGGAAAGGTCGGGCAGCGGGGCGATCTCGGTGGTGATCGCACCGAATCCGGCCGCGGTCAACCGTTCCTGGTAGATGCCACGGGTCTCCTCGGCGACCTTCAGCTGCTCGTCGTCGAAGGTGTAGACGGCCGACCGGTATTGCGTGCCGCGGTCGTTGCCCTGTCGCATGCCCTGGGTCGGATCGTGGTTCTCCCAGAACTGCTTCAGGACTCCGGGATAGTCGATGACCTGTGGATCGAAAACCACCAGCACGGATTCGGTGTGCCCGGTGCGGCCCGAGCAGGTTTCCTCGTAGGTCGGATTCGGGGTGTATCCGCCCGCGTAGCCGACCGCGGTGCTGTACACGCCGTCGAGGTCCCAGTACCCCTTCTCCGCGCCCCAGAAGCAGCCCATGGCCACCACCGCGAGCCGCATACCGTCGGGGAACGGCGGTTTGAGGGGATGCCCGTTGAGGTAGTGCTGCTCGGGGACCACCAGGGGCTCGGAGCGGCCGGGCAGGGCTTGCTCGGCGGTCACCATGGTCGGTTCCGGTAGTCGCAAACGTCCAACGAACTCGTCGTACCACGACATGACTCGATGCTACGGGACCCGGCGGAAGCGGCGGCGATGTTGCGATCGCCGGGATTCCAAAGGTTGGGAAAGATATACATCCGCCGGAATGTGGGGGCGCGCAGCCCGGTTGCAGACGAGCGGGTGTACGAATGATGGTTGGGTGCGCCTCGGACCATGCCGAGGGCACACGGCCCCGACACTGAAAGGGACATCGTGGCTGTTTACACGCTGCCTGAACTCGATTACGACTACTCGGCCCTGGAGCCCTTCATCTCCGGGCAGATCAACGAGATCCACCACACCAAGCACCACGCCGCCTACGTGGCCGGCGTCAACGCCGCCCTCGAGAAGCTGGAGGAGGCGCGCGCCAAGGACGACCACGCCGCCATCTTCCTGAACGAGAAGAACCTCGCGTTCCACCTCGGCGGCCACGTCAACCACTCCATCTGGTGGAAGAGCCTGTCCAAGGACGGCGGCGACAAGCCGGTCGGCGACCTGGCCTCGGCCATCGACGAGGAGTTCGGCTCCTTCGACAAGTTCGTCGCGCAGTTCTCGGCGGCCGCCAACGGCCTGCAGGGCTCGGGCTGGGCGTGGCTGGGCTACGACACCCTGGGCAACAAGCTGCTCACCTTCCAGCTGACCGATCAGCAGGGCAACGTGCCGCTGGGCATCATCCCGCTGCTGGGCCTGGACATGTGGGAGCACGCCTTCTACCTGCAGTACAAGAACGTCAAGGCGGACTACGTCAAGGCTTTCTGGAACGTGGTCAACTGGGCCGAAATCCAGGACCGCTACGGCAAGGCCGTCAACCAGGGCAAGGGCCTGATCTTCGGCTGATGCCGGTGGGGGCCGTGCCCCCACGACCCCGAAGGGGGATTCGGGGACGCAGCCCCCGAACCCCCGATCGCCGGGGTCCGTACGCCTGAGACCCGCGAACCGAATGGTTCGCGGGTCTTTCGCATTTCGGCAGGGCGGGTGCTAGCAGTCATTGGTACTTGTGTGCCAGTTCAGTTCTGGTACAACCTGGGTATCCCAACAGCAGCACGGGCACAGCCGCCCCCGGTTCGAGTTCGGGAGGGCACATCATGGGTGGTCAGATCGGTGTCATGCCGTTCCACGCGCGCGGTTCGCTGCAGGGATTCGTGATCTCCGGGCGATGGCCGGAGTCGACCAAGGAATGGGCACAGGTGCTGGTGCTCGCGGTACGGGTGGCGAGCATGCCCGGGCTGTTGCCGACGTCCACGGTGTTCGGGGCGCGGGAGGAACTCCCCGATGATCCTGATCCGGCGATGGTGGGGCTGGTGATCGCGGAGGGCACTGTGCTGGGCTCGGAAGGCTTGCAGCCCGGCATGTTTGCCGGACATGTGCCACCGGCGTTGCTCATGCTGCATCCGCCGCGCGAGACGCAACCCTCGCTACCCGAGTGCGCGGGCGCGGCCTCGGGCTGCCTGCTGCTGCCGGGGCTGCCGCACCTGGGACTCGAACATCGGGCGGCGTGGGTGGAAACCGACAGCGACGGGACGGTGACCTCCATGGTTTCGCGGGTCGGGGTGGATCCGATCAGTGATCCCGACACCGCGGTTCTGGCCATGCTGCTGGCCGCGTAAGGGTAACCGAAACCTTTCGGCAGCTTCGCCAAACTTATTGCGCGCATTGCGATTTGGGCGACAGTCGTTTGCACGCGCCCGGTTTGCCGGAGTAGAGTGGCCCCGAGCGAAGGGGAGTAGCCCCCAATCACGCCGTCGACATACTGATCCTTCCCGGGTCCGGCGCGTGAACCGGAAGACCTCCGGTGGGCGAGACCTTCGGCCGATACGAACCAAACCGATTACCGGTGCGGTGTCGGCTGAAGCGCACCCCCGCATTCAGTCGGCAGGCCGGAGACCTGGGAGCTGACGATTCATGATCGCCACGATATTGCTGAGCTTCGGCGTGCTCTTTCTCGCCGAACTGGGCGATAAATCGCAACTCATGGCGCTGACCTTCGCGCTGCGCTACCGCTGGTGGGTGGTGCTGTCCGCCATCACCGTCGCGAGCGTGCTGGTCAATCTCATCGCCGTCGGCGTCGGCCACTTCCTCGGCGCGGCCCTGCCGACCGGAGTCATTTCCCTCTGCGCCGCCGCCACTCTCATCGGTGTGGGTCTGTGGACGCTGCGCGAGACCTTACCGTCGAACGCCACCGACGGCGCGGAAGAGATTGCGCCGCAGTCCAAGTCCCGTAATGCGTTCCTGGTGGTGCTGTCGGCGTTCCTGCTGGCCGAGCTGGGCGACCGCACCATGTTCGCCACCATGGCCCTGGCCACCGAGAAGAGCTGGGTCGCGGTGTGGATCGGGTCGGTCGCGGGCATGGTGGCCGCGGGCGGGCTGGCCATCCTGATCGGCGTGACCATCGGCAAGCACATTCCGGAGCGGCTCATCGCCGTCTGCTCGGGCCTGCTGTTCCTGTACTTCGGCGCGCTGACCCTGCTCGAGGCCTTCGCGCACGGCCTGAGCACCCCGGTCGCGGCCGTGGTGTCGCTGGCGCTGCCCGCGCTCGCCGGAGCGGTGCTGCTGGTGCTGCGCCGCCGGGCCGAGGTACAGCCGTCAGTCGCCGAGCACGGTGTTGCCGAACAGTTCTCCGCTGCGCCGCACGAGGTCCAGTAGCGGCTCCCGCAATTCCCGCAGGCCGTCCAGGTCACCGACCGCGATGCGCGCGGTGACCATGGCGCTCAGGGCCGCGACCAGGGTCTGACAGGCGAAGCGCTGCGGTTCGGTTTCGGCACCGAGCACATCGGCGACCATGGCCACGAAGGTCTCCTGCAACTGCGTGCGCCGCGCGATCGCCTCCGGGCCGACCGCGTAGACCTCGACGAGAAACAAACGGGCGTAGGCGGGTTGGCCGGCCAGCGCCTCCAGGTACGCGCCGAGCACGCGTTCGATGCGCTCGGTGCGGGTCTCGCCGTCGAACTCCGCGCCGGTGGCGGTCAGGATGCCGGTCAGCATGAGTTCCGCGGCGCGCTCGTAGGCGGCCTCGAAACAGTCCTCCTTGGAACGGAATTGCTCGTAGAAGGTCTCGCGGGAGACGCCGGCCCGCTTGATGACCGCGGCCACCGGCGTTCCGACATAACCGTTCTCGGCCATCGACTCGGCCATGGCGAGCAGGATGCGGTCGCGCTGGGCGGCGACCACGGTCTCACGGGGCAGGCCGTGGCGGCCGCGGGGCAGTTGGCGGGTTGCCGAATCGGTCATGTGCGGGACTCCGTTGGCCGGTGCGTTCAGGCGAGGTTTCTCATTCTGCTGGGTCGAGCCGGTTGATCGGTGGTGAAGCCGGTCGGTTCGGTGCGGGCGATCTCCAATCCACCGGCCACCCCGCGGCGTAGCGAGTAGTCGACCAGGCGTTGCGCGAGCGGGCGACACCACAGCACCATGCTGACCCAGTACGGCGAGACGATGCGACGGGAGCGGCGGGCCAGGGCGCGTTCGCAGGCGTCGATGGCCGGGCCCAGCGGGGCGATGCCGGAAATCGTGGAGCGGCCCAGGATGCTGCGCGCGGCCTCGGTGCCGAAGCCGCGACCGGTCATCTCGGTGTCGAGTTCGGCGAAGTAGGCCATGCCGACCTTGGCTCCGGTGTGGCGCAGTTCGATGCGCAGGGTGTCGCCGAGCGCCTCGACGGCGGCCTTGGAGGCGCTGTAGGCCCCGGCCAGGGGTAGGTGGATGGCCGCGGCCAGCGAGGAGATGAGCAGGACGTAGCCGTCGCGGTGGGCGAGATGGGGTCCGGCGGCGCGCAGCGTGTAGTAGACGCCGAGGACATTGACCGCCAGGGTCTCCTCGAGCACGGTCGGGTCGCCGCCGACCAGCGAGAGTTGCCGGGCGATACCGGCATTGCAGACCACGGCGTCCAGGCTGCCCAGTTCCGCGGTGAGTGAGTTGACCACCCGCTCGACCTGGGCCGGATCACCGATGTCGCAGTAGCGCCAGGGCGCGTCGCCGCACTCGGCCGCGACCTGGGACAACAGCGACTCCTCGATGCCGAGCAGTGCCACGTGTGCGCCGTGCTGATGCAGCTGACGGGCCAGGGCGGCACCGATGCCGCGCGCCGCGCCGGTGATCAGGATGCGTTTACCGGCCACACCTGCGTTCATGTATGCGAAGTTACCACTTAGACGAACAACAGTGTTCGCAAATTTGCGAGCAGTGCCCGCAACGAAGGCCGGGCTTTGCGAAGTGCACAACCGCGGATTCCTCGAAGCAGCACTGTGCCGGGGTGGAAAACGCCCAAACCCGACCCCGCGCGGGGCCCGCACCCGCCCCGGCTATCGTGCCTATTGACGGAGGGCCAGTGAGAGGGCCTTCCACCGTCGAGAGGACCATTCACCGTGGAGATTTCGGGCTCCGCCGCCATTGTCACCGGAGGTGCGTCCGGGCTGGGTGCGGCCACCGCCAAGCGCTTCGCCGACGCGGGCGCGACCGTGTTCGGCCTGGATCTGGCTCAGTCCATCGAGCGCGCGGGCGACAGCGTCCCCGCCGGTGTCACCCTGATCCCGACCGACGTCACCAGCGGTGACGAGGTGGCCGCCGCGGTCGCCAAGGTCGTGGAATCCGGTGTGCCGCTGCGCATCGTCGTCAACTGCGCCGGTGTGGGCTGGGCGGGACGCATCCTGTCCAAGAACGGCCCGCACGATCTGGAGCTGTTCCGCACGGTGATCACCGTGAACCTGCTCGGCTCCTTCAATGTGATGCGCCTGGCCGCCGACGCCATCGCCAAGACCGATCCGGTCGACGAGTACGGCTCGCGCGGCGTCATCATCAACACCGCCTCGGTCGCGGCGTTCGAGGGCCAGATCGGGCAGATCGCCTACTCCGCCTCCAAGGGCGGCGTGGCCGGCATGACCATCCCGGCCGCGCGTGACCTGGCGCAGTTCGGCATTCGCGTGAACACCATCGCGCCCGGCATCATCGACACCCCGATGCTGGCCGGTGTCACCGAGGAGTACCGCAAGGGCCTGGAGTCCGGCGTGCCGTTCCCGTCGCGCCTGGGCCGCCCGGACGAGTACGCGCAGCTCGCGCAGTACATCACCGAGCACGACTACCTCAACGGCGAGACCATCCGCATGGACGGCGCTCTCCGCATGGCTCCGCGCTGACGCTGGGCCTTGGGGTTCACCCCAACCCCGGGGAGATTGTGGGGCCGGCCCCCACACCCCCAAAGAGAGGCCGGGACCCGTATCCCAAAGGCAACAAGGCCCGCACCGGATTCCGGTGCGGGCCTTGTGTTTTAGGCTTTGAGGCTCGGAGCCTCAGCAACTCACCTTAGTGAGGGCGGACCGCAGCAGCCTGCGGGCCCTTCTTGCCCTCGGTGATCTCGAAGGAGACCGCCTGGCCCTCCTCGAGCTGACGGTAGCCGTTGCCCTCGATCTCCGAGTAGTGGACGAAAACGTCGGGGCCGTCTTCGCGGGCGATGAAGCCGTAGCCCTTCTCCGCGTTGAACCACTTGACGGTGCCCTGAACCATTACCTTCTCCTGACGAGGTGTTTCTTTTATTGCGTGGGTGCCGCGGCAGCGGTACCCGGGGTCGATCAGAAGGCGGCTTACAACTTGCCTGGCAAGGTGAAGCAACGCCCGCACACTGTTCCGCGCGAGCATGTTGAACACGAACACGAAAAACTTACGACCAAGACGTACAACGTACGCGCTCGCGTGAAGTTCCCGAAATTGCCAGAGGATGCCGATCGTCACATTTGCGCCAAACCGGGCATGACCGATTCCCGCTCGCTATAGGTCGGGCTCCTGCGGCTTTGCCACAGGAGCCCGATCCGAACGCGAATCTCAGAGCGTGCGGGTCAACCGGTCGGCGAGGATTCGCGCGAAGTGCGCGGGATCCTTGAGCTCGCCGCCCTCGGCGAGAACCGCGGTGCCGTAGAGCAATTCGGCGGTCTCGGTGAGCGCCTCCGGCTTCTCGGCCTCGTCCTTCACCGTCGCGTACGCGTCACGCAGGCCGGTGACCAGCGCGTGCGAGGGGTTCAGTTCGAGAATGCGCTTGCTGTGCGGGAGCTCCTGGCCGGAGGCGCGGTACATGCGTTCCAGCATCGGAGTGAAATCGAACACATCACCAACGATGCAGGCCGGGGAGGTGGTGAGCCGGTTGGTCAGGCGCACCTCCTTCACATCCGCGTCGAGGGTCTCCTGCAGCCACTTCAGGACATCGGAGAAGTCCTTCTCCTGCTGTTCGCGCAGCTGCTCGGAGGCCTTTTTCTCGTCCTCGGTCTCCAGATCCACCTCGCCCTTGGCGATGGAGACGATGGGTTTGCCCTCGAACTCGGTGACCGAGCCGACCCACATCTCGTCGACCGGATCGGTCAGTACCAGCACCTCGAGGCCCTTGGCCTTGAACGCCTCGATGTGCGGGGAGTTCTCGATCTGCGCCCGGGTCTCGCCGGTCATGTAGTAGATGGCCGACTGGGTTTCCGGCATGCGCTCGACGTAGTCGGCAAGGGAGGTCAGCTCGGTCTCGGAATGCGTGGAGGCGAAAGACGAGACGCCCAGGATGGTTTCGCGGTTGTCGGCATCCGACAGCAGGCCCTCCTTGAGGACGCGGCCGAATTCCTTCCAGAACTCCTGGTACTTGGTCTTGTCCTCGGCATTGCGCAGGTCCTTGACCGTGGACAGCACCTTCTTGACCAGGCGCTTGCGGATCATCTGGATCTGGCGGTCCTGCTGCAGGATCTCGCGGGAGACATTGAGCGACAGGTCCTGCGCGTCCACCACGCCCTTGACGAAGCGCAGGTACTCCGGCATCAGCTCTTCGCAGTTGTCCATGATGAACACCCGGCGCACATAGAGCTGCACGCCGCGCTTGTGCTCACGGGTGAACAGGTCGAAGGGCGCGTGCGACGGAATGAACAGCAGCGCCTGGTATTCGAAGGTGCCCTCGGCCTTCATCGGGATGATCTCGAGCGGATCGTCCCAGGCGTGCGCGACATGCTTGTAGAACTCGGTGTACTCCTCGTCGGAGACCTCGCTGCGCGGACGCGTCCACAGCGCCTTCTGCGAGTTCAGCGTCTGGGTCTCGACCAGGGTCTTCTCGGTCTTGTCCTCGCCCTCACCGTCCATGACGGTGCGCTCGACATCCATGCGGATGGGCCAGGCAATGAAATCCGAGTACTTCTTGACGATTTCGCGGAGCTTCCACTCCTGCGTGTAGTCGAAGAGGTGGTCCTCGTCGTCGGAGGGCTTGAGGTGCAACGACACCGAGGTGCCCTGCGGGGCGTCGGCCAGCTCCTCGATCGAGTAGGTCGGGCTGCCCGCCTCGGATTCCCAACGGGTGCCGGTGGACTCGCCCGCCTTGCGGGTGGTCAGGGTGACCTTGTCGGCCACCATGAAGGTCGAGTAGAAGCCGATGCCGAACTGGCCGATCAGCTCCTCCGCCTGCTGATCGTCCGGCTTGGCCTCCAGCAGCTGCTTGCGCAGCGCGGCCGTGCCCGACTTGGCGAGGGTGCCGATCAGATCCACCACCTCGGCCCGTGACATGCCGATGCCGTTGTCGCGCACCGTGAGTACGCGGTTGTCGCGATCGACCTCGAGCTCGATGTGCAGATCGGAGGTGTCGGCTTGCAGGTCCTTGTCGCGGAAGGTCTCCAGGCGCAGCTTGTCCAGCGCGTCGGAGGCATTGGAGACCAGCTCCCGCAGGAAGGTGTCCTTGTTCGAATACACCGAGTGAATCATCAGCTCCAGCAGCTGATGGGTCTCGGCCTGAAACTCCAGGTGTTCGATGTGTTCGGTCACGACGCGATATTACGACGGGAGAAGTCGGCGATGGAGGGAACCTCCGCGTCCGCCCGATCGGTCATCCAGTCCCGCAGCACCTTCGTGGCCTGCACATCGTCCTCGTTGTACTCGAGGATGCGGGTGCGCTGGGACAGGTCCGGCTCGCCGCCCTCGTAGGCGACGGCCAGGCGATACCAGGACATGGAGGCCTCGCCGCCGGCTTCGGCGTCGCGCCAATGGAATCCGGCCACCGGCGCGATCTTCTTGAGGCCCTTGCCGTTCGGGCAGATGAACTGCTCGGACACGGCCTGGAACATGTCGACCCACTGCGGGCCGTCCACGAACTGCTGGATCTCGCGCTCAGTCGGAATGCCGGGGCGACCGGCGAACCGGCGCGCCGACTCGTAGAGCCACTTGTCCTCGGCGGTGCGCGAATAGCAGTAGGCGGCAAACGTTTTGCCGTCCGCCGCGGCCTGGGCGCGCACGCTCATGAGCCAGGCCCAGAACTCGGCGAAGGAGCGGCCCTCGTCCTCGGTGGGCAGCGGATCCCAGGTGACGAACGGGCGGTAGACGCCGTCGAGCAGCGTGCCCCACAGGTAGGCGCCGTGCTCCTGGTAGCTCTCCAGGTCCACGTCCACCTCGACGTCGGCGCGGGTGACGCGCACCCGCTCGACCCGGCGGACCAGCGGCGCGCCGGTGGCCCAGGCGCGGGCGGTGACCACGGTCTCGGTGAACGGCTCGTACTGCCAGTCGTCGGGTTCGTCGCCGCT
The DNA here is from genome assembly GCF_000308815.1 of Nocardia concava NBRC 100430. Taxonomy (GTDB): domain Bacteria; phylum Actinomycetota; class Actinomycetes; order Mycobacteriales; family Mycobacteriaceae; genus Nocardia; species Nocardia concava. The sequence continues at coordinate 19,923 of NZ_BAFX01000002.1, read as the reverse complement.
CCAGGCGGCCAGATCGTCGATGGTCTCGACGCCGTGGCGGCGCAGCACCTCCGCGCGCGAACCCGGCGCCACCAGGCTCACATCGCGATGCTCGGACAGCCACTGCTCACAGCTGCGGCCGCCCTCCTCGGGCGCGCGGCTCCACCACGGGCACTGGCGGCACTCGGGGACTTTCGAAGGGACCGTGGGCAGTTCGCCGCGCACCACCGCGATGCGGTCGGCGTAGCGGACGTCGTAGTCGTCCAGGATCGGACCCAGGTCGTGCACCAGGATCCGGTCGAAGTGGTAGCCGATCGCGCCGCCCACCAGGGCCGGGCTGGCCAGGCCGTGACGCTGCAGCATGCGGTAGAGGTGGGCCAGGCGCTGCTGGTCGCGCGGCTGCGGGCGGGTGCGAACGTGCCTGTCGGGCCGCGGGTTCCAGGCGAACAGCTCGCTGGTCGTGGGGTGGTAGTCGGCCGGATCGGGCTGGCGCGGATCGCTCACCTTGTGATTGACCACGATGACCGGGATGTAGCCGCCGCGATCGGTATCGCGCCAAAGGATTTCGCAGCCGCCGCGGCGGCCGGTGTCGGGCTCCTGCGGCAGCAGGCCGCCCCAGATGCGTTCGGCCCCCGACTCCATGGCGGCCATGGTGGCGGCGGCCCGCAGGTGCGCGGGCTGCTGCGGATCGATGACCGTCCAGAGTTCGGGCGCCGCGCCGACCAGCGTGTCCCGCACATGCAATCGATGCGCCGCGGCGGCCTCCCGCCGCTGCTGCACGCCGGCGTCCTCGGCAACTCCGGTCAACACGCCCGGATGGCTGGCGTCCAGATGAAGCCGGTGCCGACATCCGATCAACGAACGCGCGTCCAAGAACGCAGCCCGCTCGCCATGGTCACCGATGCCCGAATACACGCCAGTCAGTATGGCCCGAACCCCCGACATTCCTACGAACTGGCACCGAAACCGCCCGGCGCTCGCTGCGCGCCGAGCCCACCCGTTAGGGTGATTCGCAAACTGTGTTTCATGGGCGGACAGGCAATTCCCCCGGCCCTGTGCTGCCATGGCGAACCAGCATGACGGAGGCCATCTATGGGGTTGTTCGGCAAGCGCAAGAAGCGGGTCAGCCGCCGGGCCGAGGCGAAAGCCCTCAAGCACAAGGCCGGTATGGAGGCCAAGCTCGGGGCGCGCAACGAGCGCAAGAAGAATCGCGCCGAGATGCGCACGCAGAAGCAGGTCGCGAAGGCGGAGATCGCCAAGCTGCAGGCCGAGGAGAAGGCGGCCAACAAGCTGGCCGCCCGCGCCGAACGGGATCCGTTCAGCGCGGCCTCGATCCGCAAGTACCTCGGCGTGGCGCGCATCCTGGTGCCGGTGCTGGCGCCGCTGGCCTATCGTGGCGCGACCTTCGTGCGCGGGCAGCTCGACAATCGTCGCGCCCAGCAACTGGGCGTCGGGCTCGATCAGCTCGGCGATTTCGCGGGACCCGGCGCCAAGCTGCAGGCCCGCATCGCGAGCACCGAATCCACGCTCTCCGATATCGAGGCGAAGAGCTCCGACGCCGAGACCAAGAAGTTCGTGGCCGCCGGCCGCGACCGCCTGGACAGCCTGTCCGCGGCCGTGCGCACCGCGGCCCAGATGCCGGTGCAGCGCCGCCGCGCCGTGCACGCCTCCATCTCCAACGAGCTCTCCGGCCTGGAGGCCGATGTGCTCGCCCGGCTCGGCGTGAAGTGAACTGAGTAAACCCATGAACCCGATGCGCGGCGGACTCGCGGGAGTCGCCATGGCGGCCCTGGCGGTCGGCGCGCACGGGTTCGCGGGCGGCGGCTACCCCGGCTCCTCGGGGCTGATGATGCTGGTGCTGGTGACGGCCGCGCTGGGCGCGCTGGCCGCCGCCCTCCGGCCGCGCGCCGCACTGCCCGTCCTCATGGTGGCGGGCCAGCCGCTGTGCCATCTCGCGCTGAGCGGGCTGGTGCAGCACGGACATGCCGCGCACGCAATGGAATTCGCGGACCACGGACCGATGGTGGCCGCGCACACTATCGCGGCGGTGGGCTGCGCCTTCCTCATCCTGGTCGCCGAGCGGTTGTACGGACTGGTCTCACACACGGTCCGGGTGGTGTCCACCCGGCCCCGAGCCGATGCGGTGCGGGTCGCGTACCCGCGGCCGCCGCGCTCGATCCCGACCCCGAAAACCCTTCTCGCACTGGGCGCGAGCGGACCGCGCGCGCCCCCGGTTACGGCGTAACCCCGTTCCCTAACTCCCCGTAACCATTGTCAGAGAAGGCAATTCCGTCATGAACACCTCTCTTTCGCGCGCCCTCGTCGCGTCCGCCGCCGTCGGCGGTCTCACGCTGATCGGCACCGGCGTCGCCGCCGCGCACGTCCACGTGGACGCCCCCGGCGCGAGCCAGGGCGGCTACACGGTCGCCACCTTCCGAGTGCCGGACGAATCCGATACGGCCTCCACCACCAAGCTCACCGTGACGCTGCCCGCAGTGAAGAGCGCTCGCACCGAACCGCTGCTGGGCTGGACCGCCAAGGTCGAGAAGAACGCCCAGGGTGACGCCGTCGCGGTCACCTGGACCGCCGATCCCGGCAATGCGGGCATCGCCCCGGGCCAGTTCCAGCGCTTCGCGGTCTCGCTCGGCCCGCTGCCCAAGCAGGACAAGGTCACCTTCGACACCGCGCAGACCTACAGCGACGGCAAGGTGGTGAACTGGAACCAGCCGATGAACGCCGACGGCAGTGAGCCCGAGAACCCCGCGCCCACGCTGAATCTCAGCGCCGCCGGTGGCGATGACGACCACACCGAGGCGGCCGCGGACACCAAGTCCGCCGACAACACCGCCCGCTGGCTCGGCGGCATCGGCCTGGTCCTGGGCGCGCTCGGCGCGGCCCTCGGCCTGGGCAGCGTCCTGCGGGGACGGAAGTCATGAGCCGCAAACTGCTGGCCGGTCTGGTGACCGGCCTGCTGGTCACCGGATTCGCGCTGCTGGGCGGCGGTGTCGCGAACGCGCACTCCGCGCCCATCGGGTCCAGCCCGGACAACGGCGCGCAGGTCGACGCCTCCCCCGGCACGGTCAGCATCACCTTCAACGAGAACCTGCAGCCCGCCTACCCGTCCATGACGGTCACCGGGCCGGACAAGAACCTCTGGTCCAAGGGGCAGCCGAAGGTGGACGGGCCGACCATCAGCATCGAGGTCGGGGAGCTGGGTCCGGTCGGCGAGTACACCATCGCCTACCGGGTCACCTCCGCGGACGGCCACCCCGTCAGCGGCAAGCGGACCTTCACACTCACCAAGCCCGGCAACGGAACTCCCGGACCCAAGTCCGACTCGACCGCCAAGTCCGGCGGCTCGGACAGCGGCGGTGTCCCGCTGTGGGTGTTCGTGGTGGGCGCGATCGTGCTGTTCGGCGGCGGCCTGGCCTTCGCCCTGTTCGGCGGGCGGGGTAAGAAGCGTCCGTGAACCGGCCCGACCGCACCGATCGCCGCGGCCCCGCGATGACCGGTAGCAAATCTCCGAAATGGCTACTGCTGCTGGTCATCCCGGTCGCCTGGGACGGTGCGGCGCTGGCCTGGCTGCTCGCCTCCGGCGATCCGGTCCAGGCCGAGGCGCCGGTGCGGGTGCTGGCCGACTGCGCGGGCGCGACCGTGCTCGGGCTGGCCGCGCTGCCGCGGCTGTCGGACCGGCTCAGCCCGCGCTGGCGGCTGCTCACCATCCTCGCCGCGGTCTGGGCGGCAATGGAATTCGCCATGCTGGTGCTGGAAGCCGCGGAGGTGCAAGGGGTTCCGGCGCGGCAGCTGAGCGCCGCGCAGTTCGGCGACTATCTCACGCACGTGAGCGGCGGGCAGATCGGTATCGCGCTGCTCGTGGGCAGCGGTGCGGTCGCGGTCTACAGCGCCTTCGGTTTCCGCAATCCGGACCGCGCCACCGCGGATCTGGTGCTGGTGTTCACGGCCGTCACGCTGGCGCTGCGGCCGATCACCGGGCACATGTCGCAGCAAACGCTCGGCTCGGTGCTGGCGGCGGTGCACGCGCTGGCCGCCGCGGCCTGGTTCGGGATGCTGCTGGCGCTGGCGCTGACCGTGCGCTCCCGGGGCGAGTGGGCGGTGCTACTGCCGCGGTACTCGAATTGGGCGCTGCCGCTGGTGATCACGGTGACCCTCACCGGAGTGATCAACGGGCTGGTCCGGATCGGCGGCGTGACGCCGCTGGTGACCAGCGGCTACGGGCGCATTCTGGTGGCCAAGACGGTGCTGGTGTGCGTGCTGCTCGCCATGGGGTGGTGGTGGCGGAGAAGCTGGGTGCCGAAGGTCGCCGATCACCGCATGGAGGCGGATGCGTCACTGCGGCGCGCGATCGTGGAGGTGCTGGTGATGGCGCTGGTGTTCGGACTGGCCGGAACGCTGGCCGTCACCGCGTGAGGAGCCCGGCCCGAATTCGCGTGGGCCGCCTCATAGATGGCATGCATCACAAGATCTGCGGGTCAAACTGCAACAAGTTACTGTGGCCCGCATGACCGAAGTCAAGATCGTCGCGGACTGCGCCGCCTCGGCCGAATCGGCCTTCGCCTATGTCAACGACTACCGGCACCTGCCGAAGTTCATCAATGAGATCAGCGCCTTCACCCCGCTGACCGAACAGGTCGAGGGCGTGGACGCCACCTTCGACGGCACCATTCAGCTCGGCCCGATCACGCTGCACTCCACCATCAAGATCGTGCGCCACGAGCCCGGCTACGCCATCGGGGTGAAGTCCATCAAGGGATTCGAGATCGAATCCACCTTCCTCTTCCACGACAAGGGCGAGGAATCCTGCACCATCGACGCCATCGTCGACTACCGGGTCCCGGGCGGCCTCGCGGGCAAGATCCTCGGCAAGACCATCGAGCCCTTCGTGAAACTCGCGGTGAAGAGCTCCACCCACAACCTGGTGACGCAGGTCGCCGAATTCCACACCGCCAACGCCTGAGGAAGCCCAACTCTCGGGACTCTCAGGGGCTTCGCCCCCGAACCCCCAAAAGCAGCCACAAGGCTGATCCACCCAGGGTCGTCAGTGTCGCCGACCCCCTGCGGTTGTTCCGCACTCCCCCACCAGGGATCCTGGGCATATGCCCGAACGCACCACTCCGACTCCGCTGCAGCGCCTCGGCTACATCTGCGGCCGAACGCTTCCGCCTTCCATGTCGGATTGGGTGCTCGAGGATCTGACCGGACCCGGCGCCACGCGGCGCTATCTGCTGCGGATTCTGATTCCGATCATTCCGGTGCTGTGCCTGTTCCTGCTGATTCCCGGCCCGCTCTGGATGGGCCTGGCCATGATGGCGCTGCTGTACCTGCCGCTCATCTACTTCACGGTGGCCCTCACCTACGTGTTCCGCCGCAACAAGCTCATCAAGCACGGCTTCGATCCCGAACTGGCCGATGCCGGTCGCCGCGCCCGCGCGGCCGCCGACCGCGCCGCCTACGAACAGCGCCACGGCCGCGCCTGATTCGTGTGTCCCCGGTCTCGATTCGAGTTCGGCGGCGGGGCGGAGGAATACGCTCGATTCCAGAGTTATTCGGCTTCGGGTTCGATGGAGAACCAGATGGAACCACACTGGGCGGGCGGGTATTTCCTGGCGAGTGACGCCGATCGGGACCGCGCGATCGAGACGCTGAACCAGAATTTTCAGGCCGGGCGGCTCACCGTCGAAGAGCTGTCCGAGCGAATAGGCCGGGCCCTGAACTCCCGGACCTGCGCGGAACTCGATGTGGTCATGACCGGATTGCCGTGGCAGCGCGCGAGTTTGCCGGTGTACCCGAATATGCCGGGGTACCCGAATACGCCCGGATATCGGCCGTACTACGCGCCCGCCGGACCGCGCTCCAAGGGGATGGGGATCACCTCGTTCGTGCTCGGGGTGTTCGGCTTCATCTGCGGCCTGACCGCGGTGCCGGCGGTGATCCTCGGATTGGTGGCGCTGACCGTCGACGCGGAGCGCCGCGACGACAAGGGCTTCGCCATCGCCGGGCTGGCGGTGGGCCTCCTGTGGATGACGATCTTCGCCTGGATTTTCTTCCGTTGAGCGCCTGACTATTTCGATACCGCGCGCTCGAACGCGCGTAGATCCGCCTCGGTCTGGCGGAACAGCCAATAGTCGCCGAGGAATCCGAGCACGCCCAGGACGCAGAGGCCGTAGATGGGAATCAGTACCAGCGAAACCTCTTCGGCGTTCAGGAAGATCAGGCTGGAGATCACACCGACCAGCGGAATCGCCACCGCCACCGCGAGATAACGCGTGCAACGCCGGCTCAGGGCGCGCAACGCGTCCCGATCCCGCGCCGTCTCGCCGTGGGTGAGCAGCCGCGGATAGAAGCAGCGCACCACGAAGAAGGTGACCACGAAGAACGGGTAGGCGACCGAGATGGCTCCCGAAACCAGCATTGTCGCCACGAGATTCACGAGGTGGCCGGGCGGCAGGCCGGTGAACACCACCAGCCCGATGGCCGATACCGCGGCGGCCAGCACCCACCAGGCGAAGGCCACCAGGGCCACCCGGTCGCCGTCGATCAAGGTGTCCCGGCGGGCCCGGGACAGGGCCACCGGATCGTAGACCCGGCCGCGCCGCAATCCGCGCCACACGATGAACGCGCGTCTGCACAGATAGTTGGTGACCACGACGGCCGCCGGAGTCACGGTCAGCGCCAGGAGATTACCGATCACCTGGAGCCGCAGCCGCTCCCCCGGCGAGAACCAGAGCGCCCACAGCCCGTGATTGTGCAGGTTCACGTAGGCCATGCCGAGAAAGTCGCCGAGGAAGGTGGCCAGCGTGATCAACGCCAGCAGCGACCACGGTCCGACCCGGGCCCGCCAGCTGTTCGCGGGCGGATCGACCAGATCGCGGGCGCGCTGATCCAGGCACAGCTCCAGCTGCTGGGCCAGCGCCGCGCCGGTGGGCCAGCGGTCCTCGCGGTCGGGCGCAAGACATTTCAGCAGGACGCGCCGCAGCGTCGCCGGGCAGTCGGGCGGCAGCTCCTCGGTGAAACGCGGCTCGATGGCATGGCTGCGCAGCCGCAGCATGCGCTCCAGTGAGGACTCCGAATCGCCCGCGCGGTTCTCGTCGTCGAAGGGGCGGCGGCCGGTGAGCAGTTCCCACAGCACCACGCCGAGTGCGTAGATGTCGCTGCGGCCGTCCAATTCCTCTGCGGTGCGCGGCAATTGGGGATGACAGGCCGCCAGCTGTTCGGGCGACATGTACGCCAGCGAGCCGCCGAAATAGGCCAGCGGGCTGGTGCCCGCCACGTGCAGGCTGAAGCTGATGTTGAAATCCGCGAGCTTCGGGCTGCCGTCGGCGGTGAGCAGGACATTGGCGGGCTTGATATCCCGGTGCAGGACGCCGTTGCCGCTGGCGTAGTCGAGCGCGCGGGCCAGCCCCGCGCCCAGCCAGGCCACCGTCTCGGGCCAGCTGCGCTCGGGCATGGCGGCGCGGGTGGGTGATTCGCCGGGCACCAGGCCGCCCTTGTCGCGCATGGCCGCGTCGACCGCCTCCAGCAGCAGCCCGCCGTCCCGCTCCTCGGCGGGGCGGGAACGCACCAGCGCCAGCACCTTCGACAGCGTGCCGCCCGGAAGGTACTGCATGTAGAGCAGTTTCAGCTCCCGCTCGGCCAGCAGCCGCTGATCGAAGACGCGCACGATGTGCTCGTGGTCGAGCTGGGCCAGGGTCTCGGATTCGGTGCCGTGGTTCTGCGAGATCTTCACCGCGACCAGGCGCTGCATGGACCGCTGCCGGGCCAGGAAGACGCGGGCGAACGCGCCGCTGCCCAGTTCCACCAGCAGATCGAAATCGTCCACCCGGTCGCCGACCTCTATGCCCTCCAGGGCGTGCTGGGCCTGCGGCCGGGCCAGCAGGGTGCTGCGGTAGTCGCGTTCGGCCCAGTCGGCGAATTCGGTGGCGGCGGCCTCGGTCGGATAGCAGCTGACGTCGAGGGCGAAGCCGGAGCGGCGCAGCGCGTGGAATTCCTCGTAGGCCAGATCCGGCGGCAAGGGGCCGGACCGCAATTCGTCGAATTCGGCGCGGTACTCGGCCAGGCGCTTGGGGAAGTCGTAGCGGATCCAGCGGTACTCCAGATCCACCTTGATCAGCTCGATCAAGGTCAGCCGCCGCAATTCCGGTGCGCGCGGCAGGAATTCGGTCAATCGCGGCGGTGCACCGGCCGCCTCCCAGGCGGCCGTGAATCTCGCGATCGCCGACGCCAGCAGGGTGCGAGTCTCGTCGACGGCACCCGAGTCGATCGCCGGTTCCACCTTCATTGCCTCCCCCGACCTGGACTCCCGGGTGCCGCCAGTATGCGCCCGCGAATCCGACTGCTCGGTTGATTCGCTCTTGTGAGTAGATCGCCGAGCAAGCGCGGAGCGCATCGCGGACCACTAGAGTCGCGGTATGAGTGAGCAGTTTCCGGAACGGATCTGGGGTTCCCGCACCAACTTCCTGTCCCGTGTGGCCAGCCCGTTCGCCGCCACCAAGCTCGGCTCGCTGGTCATCCGCAAGCTGACCCCGCTGGATCGCAAGGTGCTCGAGCGGACTGCGGGCAAGTACACGGTGCTGGGCCCGATCGGCGCCCCCGTCATCCTGCTCACCACCGTCGGGCGCAAGTCCGGGGAACCGCGCACCACTCCCCTGCTCTACGTCCACGACGGGGACACGCTCTATGTGATCGGCTCCAATTTCGGTCAGGCGCACCATCCCGCGTGGACCGGGAACCTGCTGGCGAATCCGGCCGCCGAGGTCGCCATTGCCGGACAACACATTCCGGTCACCGCCACCCTGGTCACCGACGAGGACCGCAAGCAGGCGATCTTCGAGCGCTTCGAGGAAACCACCGAGGCGTACACCGCCTACCGCAACCGCACCGCCCGTGACTTGCGGATTTTCGCCCTGACAAGATAGATCACGTGACCGAATCCGCAGACACCATCGCCACTGCCGACCTGGCCGACGAGATCGGCCCCGAGATCCGCAGCTGCGACACCCAGTTCCTTCAGTTCGGCGGCCACCAGGCGTTTTCCGGCCGCATCGTGACCATCAAGACCTTCCAGGACAACCTGCTGGTCAAGCAGACCCTCGGCGAGCCCGGCGAGGGCCGCGTGCTGGTCGTGGACGGCGGCGGCAGCGTGCACACCGCGCTGGTCGGCGACATCATCGCGGGCCGCGGCGTGGACAACGGCTGGGCCGGCGTCATCGTCAACGGCGCGGTGCGCGACTCCGCCATGCTGCGCACCATGCCCATCGGCATCAAGGCGCTCGGCACCAACCCGCGCAAGAGCACCCAGAAGGAAGGGAACGCCGAGAAGGACGTCGTGGTCGAATTCGGCGGCGTCAGCTTCGTTCCCGGCGACATGCTCTACAGCGACCACGACGGTGTCGTCGTCCGCAGCGAGGACTGAGCCGACTCCCGGGAAGTTCTCAGCGGCTGAGGGCCGGAAACCCCGAGAATGGGAATCCGTGTGCCTTCAGCCGCTGGTGACCCGCGCCTTGTGCCCGGCCAACGCCACCACATCCCCGGCGTGTAGCTGCCGCCCGCGGCGCAGCTCCACCTCGTCGTTGACACGTACCAGGCCCTGGGCGATAACCGTCTTGGCTTCCGAACCGGAATCGATGAGGTTCGCCAGCTTCAGGAACTGGCCGAGTCGAATGACATCGTCCTCGATCGGGACATCGACTGGATCCGACATGGGGTACATCCTTACCCGGCGCCGCCGCGAGACCAAACCCCGCCCCCACATGCCGCACCGACCGGGCGGCCACGAGACACGAAGCGGGTTCTGAGTGCACATGGGCACGGGCAACATTCACACTGGTGCGGTGACTTCGACGCAGGACCGGCCGCACCACGACTCCGACCAGAGGCCGGAGCCGCGGTCACCGGAGGTGCCGCACCGCGGGCACGGCCGCTTGCGCGAGGTCCCGCACCTCGCCGGCACCGCGCTCGGCGTGTTCTCGGTCCTCTGCTTCGCCTGGAGCATCTCCCCCGGCCTACGCTTCCTGACCTCGCACCTACGCCGCTTCATCGACACCTACTACTTCGACGCCCCCGACACCTCGCTGGTGTGGGCGCTGGTCGTGGGCCTGCTCGCGGGCGCGACCGCCAGCCGCAAACGCATCGCCTGGTGGCTGCTGGTCGGCTACATGGCCGCCTACACGCTCGCCAATGCCCTGGACTTCGCCGCCGAGGGCGATATCAACGCGCTGGTCGCGATGATCATCCACGTCGTGGTGATCGGCGGGCTCATCGCCTCCTGGTCCGAGTTCTACACCCACGTGCAGAGCGGCGCGGTGTGGCGGGCGCTCGGCGTGCTGGCGGGCGGGCTGGCGCTGGGCTGCCTGGTCGGCTGGGGACTGGTCGAACTCTTCCCGGGCACCCTGCCCGACCACACCGAACGCGCGCTCTGGGCGGTGTCCCGGGTGACCGGCGCGATCCTGGTCTCCAACGAGGACTTCGACGGGCATCCGCCGCATCCGGTGAACCTGCTGCTCGGCCTGTTCGGCGCCATCGCGCTGCTGGCCGCGGTGATCACGCTGTTCCGCTCGCAGCGCTCCTCCAACGCGCTCACCGGGCTCGACGAATCCGCGTTGCGCGGACTGCTGGAACGCTCCGATGTCGAGGATTCGCTGGGCTACTTCGCCACCCGCCGCGACAAGGCGGTCGTGTTCGCGCCCAGCGGCAAGGCGGCCGTCACCTACCGCGTGGAACTCGGCGTCTGCCTGGCCTCGGGCGATCCCATCGGCAGCAAGGAGGCCTGGGGGCAGGCCATCGACGCCTGGCTGGAGCTGGCCGACCAATACGGTTGGGCCCCAGCGGTCATGGGCGCTAGCGAACTCGGCGCGACCGCCTACCGCCGGGCCGGGCTGTCCGCACTGCGCCTGGGCGACGAGGCCATTCTCGAGACCCGCACCTTCTCCCTGGCCGGACCGGACATGAAGCAGGTCCGGCAGGCCGCCAACCGACTCAGCAAGCAGGGCATCACCGTTCGCGTGCGACGGCACAAGGAGATCTCCCCCGAGGAGATGCAGGACGTCATGCGCCGCGCCGCCGCCTGGCGCGACACCGAGACCGAACGCGGCTTCTCCATGGCCCTGGACCGGCTCGGCGATCCGCTCGACGGCGACTGCCTGCTGGTCGAGGCCGTCGCCCCGAACGGGGCCGTGCTCGGCATGCTGTCACTGGTGCCGTGGGGCCGCACCGGCGTCTCGCTGGACCTCATGCGCCGCGACCGCACCGGCCCCAACGGGCTCATGGAACTCATGATCTCGCGGCTGGCCCTGAACTCCGAGCAGTACGGCATCACCCGAATCTCGTTGAACTTCGCGGTCTTCCGCGCGGTCTTCGAGGAGGGCGGCCGCATCGGCGCGGGCCCGGTGCTGCGCATGTGGCGCGGCGTGCTCATGTTCTTCTCCCGCTGGTACCAGCTCGAGGCGCTCTACCGCTCCAATGTGAAATACCAGCCCGAATGGGTGCCGCGGTTCTCGCTCTTCGAGGAACGCCGCCACCTGCTGCGGGTGGCCGTGGCCAGCGCACTGGCCGAGGGCTTCCTGCCCCGCCTGGGCCGCGACCCCGACGCCTCCGCGCACACCGGTCTGCGACCGTCGGTGCCGCCCTCCATGACCGGGCTGCACGCCGACGGCAGCGCGCCCGACCTGCCGCCCGAGGAGCTCGAGGAAAACGGCCCGCGCCGCCCCGAACAGGTGCGGGTGCGCATGGACAAGCTGGCCAAACTGCAGGAATCCGGCGTCGAGGCCTACCCGGTCGCCTATCCGCCCACTCACACCGTGGCCGCCGCGCGCAACTGCCCGCAGGGCACCACGGTGCGAGTCTGCGGGCGGCTCTTGCGGATTCGCGATTACGGCGGCGTCATCTTCGCCGTGCTGCGCGACTGGTCCGGCGACATCCAGCTGCTGATCGACCGCGGCCGGGTGGGGGCGGACCGCAGCCAGGACTTCACCGCCTACTTCGACCTCGGCGACCTCATCGAGGTGAGCGGACAGATCGGCCGCAGCCGCCGCGGCGAACTGTCGCTGCTGGCGCAGGACTGGCGGATGATCGGCAAATGCCTGCACCCGCTGCCGGACAAGTGGAAGGGCCTGTCCGACCCGGAAGCCCGGGTGCGCCAACGCTATGTCGACATGGCCATCAACGCCGATGTGCGCGAGGTGATGGCCAAGCGCAGCGCCGTGGTGCGCTCACTGCGGGACACCCTGCACGGCTGGGGATTCCTGGAGGTCGAGACCCCGGTGCTGCAGCAGGTGCACGGCGGCGCCAACGCCACCCCGTTCACCACCCACATCAATGCCTACGACCTCGACCTGTACCTGCGCATCGCCCCCGAGCTGTACCTCAAGCGGCTGTGCGTGGGCGGCATGGAGAAGGTCTTCGAACTCGGCCGCGTCTTCCGCAACGAGGGCGTCGACTACAGCCACAATCCCGAGTTCACCATCCTGGAAGCCTATGAGGCGCACAGCGATTACGAGCGCATGATGCACGCCTGCCGCCAGCTCATCCAGGAGGCCGCGCTGGCCGCCAACGGCAAGATGGTCGCGCTGCGGCCCGGGGACGACGGCACGCTCACCGAGGTGGACATCTCCGGCGACTGGCCGGTCAAGACCGTGCACGGGGCGGTTTCCGACGCCATCGGCGAGACCATCAGCCCCGAGACCGACGCCGAACGGCTGCGGCTGCTCTGCGAGAAGGCGGGCGTGCCCTTCCAATTGGGCTGGGACGCCGGGCAACTCGTGCTCGAGATGTACGAGCACCTGGTGGAATCCGCCACCCAGGAGCCCACCTTCTACATCGACTTCCCCACCTCCGTATCCCCGCTCACCCGCGCGCACCGCCACATTCCGGGCGTCACCGAGCGCTGGGACCTGGTGGCCTGGGGCGTCGAATTGGCCACCGCCTACAGCGAATTGACCGATCCGGTGGAGCAGCGCCGCCGCCTCACCGAACAGTCCATGCTGGCCGCCGGCGGCGATCCGGAGGCGATGGAACTCGACGAGGACTTCCTGCAGGCCCTCGAGCACGCCATGCCGCCCACCGGTGGCCTCGGCGTCGGTGTGGACCGGGTGGTCATGCTGCTGATCGGCCGCAGCATCCGCGAAACCCTGCCGTTCCCATTGGTGAAACCGCGCAATGCCTGATTCCCGGGTGAGACCGCGAAGCGTGATTCTCGGTGAGACCGGGGAAAACCCTGATTGCCGGGACCGAATCGCCAGCTAATCTGAGATTCGGCCCGGCGACGGGCACACCGGACCGATCGGGGGTTTCCCATGCACTACCTGGATCTCATGACCCAGTCGACCCTGCTGGACCACCATGTGTGGACCAACCCTGACACCTGGACCGCCGCATTGGAGAACTCCGCGGCCAAGCGCAGCAGCCGCCGCCGCGGCGGTAGCTTCTGGATCTTCGCGGCGGTCTGCTGCATCGGCATCATCGCGCTGGTGCTCGGCATCGTCTATCTGATGACCAACCGCAAGAAGAACCAGTAGTCACCCGGCCGCCGAACTGAGGGCGGGGTACGGCAGAGTGGGGATGTGCAGTTGATCCTCGTCCGCCATGCCCAGCCCGAACGCCTGCTGGGATCCACCGGCCCGGCCGACCCGGATCTCACCGCCCTCGGCGTCGAGCAGGCGGCCCGGGTTCCGGCCGCACTGACCCATCACTCGATCGCGCGCGTGGTGAGCAGCCCGCAGCTGCGGGCGCGCGAGACGGCCCGGCCCACCGCGGAGAAACTCGGCCTCGAGGTCGAAATCCTCGACGGGCTCGCCGAATACGATCGCGACCTGCCGATGTACATCCCGATCGAGGACGCCCAGCAGGAATTCCGCGAGACCTACGAGCGCATCAAGTCGGGATATCTGCCCGAGCAGATCGACGGCGACGCCTTCATCTCCCGTGTGCGCGAGAGCATCTCGGGCATCGTCGCGGCCGCCGACCACACCGAGACCGTGGTCGTCTTCGCGCACGGCGGCGTCATCAACGTGCTGCTGCAGGACGTGCTGGGCCTGGCCCGCCCGCTCACCTTCCCCATCGACTACTGCTCGATCACCCGAATCCTGTACTCGCGCACCGGTGGTCGCACCGCGGCCACGATCAACGAGAACGGGCACGTCTGGGATCTGTTGCCTCGCATGCAGCGACCGACTGCCTGACGCTCAGCACCTACGAAAAGGCCGCTCCTGCCCTGAACGGCCCGCTCCCGAATCCTTGGACTACTTCTCACTTCTCGCACCGAGGGCCGCTCCCGACAGGGAGCGGCCCTCGAGATCAAGAGTCCCTACGCGTTCTGCATGATCCAGCCGTGCATCCAGGTGATGGCGGTCTGGCCGCCGCCGACCCCGTAGCTGCCGTAGCTGGTGTGCGTGCCGCTGCGGTAGAACTGCTCGAGCTGGTGCGCGTACTCGCTGTCGGGCCCCTCGGCCAGCTGCGCCTGCAGCGTCGGCAGACCGCCCTGGGCCATCAGATCGTTGATGATCGACCCGAGCTGGAGCTGGGTCTGCCAGGGGTTGAAGTTGTTCGGGTTGCTGGCCTGGGCCAGGAAACCGGCGAAGCGGGTGACGAAGTCGGTCTGCTCGGTGGAGCAGTACAGATCGCCGATGGCGCACACGGTGCGCACCTTGTCGCTGACCCAGCCGAAGCCGCCCACGCGCGCGCCGCCCGCACCCGCACCGGGAGCGATCGGACCGACCTGGGCGTCCGACGGCGAGCGGCTCGGATCGGAGATCAGCGCCACGGCCGCGATGCGATCCGGCGGCACCACACCGTGGCCCGTGCCGATCTCGGCGGCCAGATCGCCGGCCGCGTCCGCGCCCTGGCTGTAGCCGGTGATGGCGATCTTGGTGCCCGGGCAGCGCGCGCCCATGGCCGCGATCAGACCGCGGCCGTTGTCGACGGCTTCCTTCTTGGAAGCGGCGTAGACGTCGCCCTCCCACGGGAAGGCGGTGGCCGCGTAGGTGACGTAGTCGACCTCGCCGGGCAATCCGTTGGTTACCCCGGACAGCATGCCGGGCTTGGGGTCCTTGTCATGACCGGTCTCCCACGTGCCCGGGACGGCCACCGTGTAGAGGGTCGGGCATCCGGCTCCCGGGTCGGCTGTAACAGGGCCGCTGCCCAGCACGATTCCCGTCATGAGCACGCTCGCTGCTGCCCCCGCAGCCGCGACAACATTCTTCAACCGCATACTGCTCCAGTTCACGCTTACTGCCGGGACCTCTTGCCCGTCCCGATTCCCGATCATGGTGCGGTCGCCGGATGACAGTCCGGTGCACTTCGGGTTAACCCAAGTAACCGCCCCGTATGACTTGGCCGAAACAGACCGCGTGACGAGATCGGCGACACAGCCGACAAGCATAAAGGGGCCTTTGCAGCTCTGCCAGGCGAGTTCGCGAACACGTCCGATTTCCGGCTCGATCGATCAAATCGACGGCGGCACAGGTCAACCCCGCAACGCCGACTCCAGCAGCGGCCAGGAGCGGTGCAGCGCATCCTCCCAGTAGCGCCAGGAATGCGTGCCCGACGGCCGGAACTCGATCTGCGCCGGAATCCCCAGCGTGCCCAGGCGATCGGCGAGCGCGTGCGTGCACCCGTTTGTCGCCGCCTCGATCAGGCCGCCCAGGATGATCTGATTGGCCAGCGTGGCCGGGCGACCGGCGATCGAAGGAGAGTCCAGGGTGTCCAGCGGACCGGGCAGACCGGTCGAGCTCGAGATGAACAGCGCCTTCCCGCGCAACGCCTCGGCATTGAGCACCGCGTCGTGGCGGGCCCAGTCCGGGTCACCGGGGGCGCCCCACATATTCGCGGCGTCGGCATTGCCGCGGTCCAGCACCATCTGGATGTATTTGCGGCTGTTGGCGTCCGCGGTGGAGGCGCAGCCGCTGTAGGCCGCCACGGCTCGGTACCGATCGGGGGCGGCGATGGCCAGGTTCAGCGCGGAAGTCGCGGACATGGAGACGCCCGCGATCGCGTTCACGCCGGAGGTCCCGAGCGCCTTGTCGATAATGGGCGGCAGTTCCGCGGAAAGGAACGTCTCCCATTTCTGACGGCCCAGGGTCGGGTCGTCCTGTTGCCAGTCGGTGTAATACGAGAATTTCCCGCCGACCGGCGATACCACATTCACGTTCTTGTCGGAGAAGAATTGCACGACATCGGTTTGCCGATACCAGGTCGCCGAATCCTCGCCGCCGCCCGCGCCATTCAGGAGATACAGCGTCGGTCGCGGCACGCTGTTGTCCGCGGCGGTGAGCACCTGGACCGGGATCACCCGATCCATGGCGGCCGAATAGACCTGGAACTCCTCCTGCCGTTGTCCGGGCCGATCGATCGAAACCAGGTGTGCGCCCGCGTCTTCCGCGGGCGCGGCCGAGGCCGTACCGATGGCCTCCGGCGTCAGCGAGAGGGCCAGCGACAACGCCAGGCCCGCGATCGCGGTGAGTGCCGGTGATTTACGCGTGCGCATCGGTACGAGCATTCCTATCGACGAATCGGCCCGGTCGGAATCAGCTGCCGATGTACTTCTTGATCGCGTCCGCGATGATGTCGCTGATCGAACCGGTCGAGCTGGTCTGACCGTCCGACGAGCCGAGGCCGTTGTTGTTCAGGCTGCCCAGCGCGGACTCACCGACGGTGTTCGGGCGGGCGGTGAAGCACGCGGTCAGGTTGGGCAGGTTGTTGCTGACGCCCACGGTGCCGGCGACGCCGATGCCACCGCTGGTGACCTGCTGCCCGCCGGAGAGGTTGGTGGGCACCCGGTAGGTGATGGTGTAGGTGACCGGGTTGCCGGAGTTCACGAACCAGCCCGGGCTGGTCACCTTCCAGCCGCCGGCGTTGGGCTCCGGGGTGACATCCTCACTGCGCTGGCCGGTGCCCAGGTGGTAGGCGGTGACGCTGGCGCTGAGCGGGGTGCCGAAACCGGCCGGCGGGTAGTCGGTGATGGTGTTGACGTACGGGTTCCCGATGCCGGTGGTGCCGACGACGATCTTGTAGGTCGCGGTGGTGCCGACGCCGATCGAATCGCCGTTGACCGACTTGTCGTAGGTCATGGTGATGCCGACCGTGCTGATGTCGTTCTTCTCGGCGTGCGAGGTCTGGCTGCAGGTCGCGGCGGAGGCGACCGAGCTTTCCAGGGTGATGACGCTCAGGCCGGCGGAAACCATTGCGGCGGCACTGACGATCGCGGCCGCGCGGCGATTACGGAACATACTTCTCCTCCAAGTGTCCCGATGGCGTTCCGGGACCGATCCAGGCTTACCGAGTGCTGCGGGCGACTCGGAGGCGGATTCCACACGGGGAGTAAGTAAACAGGTGTAACTGGTCTTCCGTCCAGGGTTTGCGAAAATTGCCCGAAACTACTGACTAGTACACATTTCACATGCGTTTTCGGTATGAAAAAAGCACCCCCGGACCGAAGTCCGGGGGTGCTTTTCCAGCTTTCGCGGATCAGCGCTGGGCAACCATGGTCGGGGTGATCGGGGACGGCAGCGCCGTCTCACCCTCCAGGTACTTGTCCACCGCGGCGGCCGCGGCGCGGCCCTCGGCGATGGCCCACACGATCAGCGACTGGCCGCGGCCCATGTCACCGGCGACGAAGACGCCGGGAACCGTGGTGGCCCAATCCTTGTCGCGCATGACATTGCCGCGCTGGTCGTAGCCCACGCCCAGCGCCTCGAGCAGGCCGTGCTTCTGCGGGCCGACGAAGCCCATGGCCAGCAGCACCAGATCGGCCTCGAGGGTGAAGTCGGTGCCCTCGACCTTCTCGAAGCGGCCGTTGACCATCTTCACCTCGTGCGCCTGCAGCCCGGTGACCTTGCCGTCCGCGCCGATGAAACGCTCGGTGTTGACGGAGAACACGCGCTCGCCGCCCTCCTCGTGAGCCGAGGAGACGCGGTACATGAGCGGGTAGGTCGGCCACGGGGTGGAGGAGGCACGCTCCTCCGGCGGACGCGGCATGATCTCGAACTGGTGGACCGACTCCGCACCCTGACGGTGCGAGGTGCCCAGGCAGTCCGCGCCGGTGTCGCCGCCGCCGATGATGATGACCTTCTTGCCGCGCGCGTTGATGCGCGGCAGTCCGTTCTCGTCGGTGATCGGGTCGCCCAGCTGCACGCGGTTGGCCAGCGGCAGGAACTCCATGGCCTGGTGGATGCCGTCCAGATCGCGGCCCGGGATGGGCAGGTCACGCGCGATGGTCGCGCCACCGGACAGCACGACCGCGTCGAACTGCTCGCGCAGCTGCTCGGCGGTGATGTCCACGCCCACGTTCACACCGGTCTTGAAGATGGTGCCCTCACCCTCCATCTGCGCCATGCGGCGGTCGATGAAGCGCTTTTCCATCTTGAATTCCGGGATGCCGTAGCGCAGCAGGCCGCCGATGCGGTCGTCGCGCTCGAACACGGTCACGGTGTGGCCGGCCCGGGTCAGCTGCTGGGCGGCGGCCAGGCCCGCGGGGCCGGAGCCGACCACCGCGACGCGCTTACCGGTGAGCCGGGTCGGGTAGACCGGGGTCACCCAGCCCTCGTCGAAACCGTTCTCGATGATCTCGACCTCGACCTGCTTGATGGTCACCGGATCCTGGTTGATGCCCAGGACGCAGGACGCCTCGCACGGAGCCGGGCACAGGCGGCCGGTGAACTCCGGGAAGTTGTTGGTCGCGTGCAGCCGGTCGAAGGATTCCTTCCAGGAACCCTTGTACACCAGGTCGTTCCACTCGGGAATCAGGTTCCCCAGCGGGCAGCCGTTGTGGCAGAACGGAATACCGCAGTCCATACAGCGGCTGGCCTGGCGCTGCAGGGTCTCGTGGGAGAACTTCTCCTCGTAGACCTCTTTCCAGTCCATCAAGCGAAGCGGAACCGGACGGCGCTTGGGCAGTTCCCGGCTGGTGTGCTTCAGGAAGCCTTGTGCGTCACCCATTTACGAACTCCTGACTACAGCGCTGTGCGCGCGGAAAAACAGAGGTGCCGCAGTGCACCGAGTAGGTGAGGTCAGCCACGAGCCGCCTCCATGATGGCCTCGTCCACGTTCCGGCCGGCCTTCTCGGCCTCGGAGATGGCGAGCAGGACCTTCTTGTAGTCGCGCGGCATGACCTTGACGAACTTGGTCACCTGCTGCGCCCAGTCGCCCAGGATGCGTTCCGCCACAGCCGAACCGGTCTCGGCGCGGTGCTGCTCGACGATGTCCTTGAGCGTCTGCGCGTCCTCGGCCGAGAGCTGCTCGAGGTCGACCAGCTCGGTGTTGAGGTTGGCCTCGAAGGTGCCGTTCGGGTTGTAGACGTAGGCGATACCGCCCGACATGCCGGCGCCGAAGTTGCGGCCGGTCTCGCCGAGCACGACCACGCGGCCGCCGGTCATGTACTCGCAGGCGTGGTCGCCCACACCCTCGACCACCGCGGTGGCGCCCGAGTTGCGGACACCGAAGCGCTCGCCCGCGACACCGCGGATGAAGGCCTGGCCGCTGGTGGCGCCGAACAGGATCACGTTGCCCGCGATGATGTTCTGCTCCGCCACGAACTCGGCGGGCGCGTCGGCCGACGGGCGCACGATGATGCGGCCGCCCGAAAGGCCCTTGCCCACATAGTCGTTGGCGTCGCCGGAGACCCGCAGGGTGATACCGGCCGGGACGAACGCACCGAACGAGTTACCGGCGGAACCGGTGAACGTGATGTCGATGGTGTTGTCCGGCAGGCCGACTCCGCCGTAGAGCTTGGTGACCTCGTGGCCGAGCATGGTGCCGACCGTGCGGTTCACGTTGGTGATCTTGGTTTCGATCTTGACCGGCTTGCCCCGCTCCAGCGCATCCGCGGCCTGCGCGATGAGCTGGTTGTCCAGCGCCTTGTCCAGGCCGTGGTCCTGGTCCTTGGTGCGGCGGCGGTCCTGGAACATGAACGCGGTCTCGACGTCGTCCAGGATCGGC
>NZ_BAFX01000003.1 GCF_000308815.1 Nocardia concava NBRC 100430 | reverse complement strand
CGAGACCACCTTCCCGCCGCTGCCGTCGGTCACCAAGGCCATTGCCGAGGCGGTCGAGCTGTCGAACCGGTATCCCGACAACCACGCCGTCGAATTGCGCGGCGCGCTCGCGGATTTCCTGGGTGTGGAGATCGAGAACGTGGCGGCCGGCTGCGGCAGTGTGGCGCTGTGCCAGGAGCTGGTGCAGATCACCTGCCGCGATCCCGAGGACGAGGTGCTGTTCGCGTGGCGCTCGTTCGAGGCCTATCCGATCGTCACGCAGGTGGCGGGGGCCAAGGCCGTGCGGGTGCCGCTGGACGGTGAATTCACCCACGATCTGGACGCTTTGGCGGCGGCCATCACGCCGAACACGCGCGTGGTGTTCGTCTGCAACCCGAACAATCCGACCGGTACCGCGCGCGGCAAGGCCGAGATCGTCGAGTTCCTCGACAAGGTGCCCGGCGATGTCCTGGTGGTGCTGGACGAGGCGTACTTCGAGTACCTGCGCATGCCCGCCGAGGACTTCCCCAATGGCGTCGAGCTGGGCCGCACCCGCCCGAATGTGCTGGTGCTGCGCACGTTTTCGAAGGCGTACGGCCTGGCCGGTCTGCGCGTCGGGTACGCGGTGGGCGCGCCCGAGGTGATCACCGCGCTGATGAAGGTGCACATCCCGTTCAGCGTGAGCCGGGTGGCGCAGGCGGCGGCCATCGCCTCGCTGGAGGCGCGGCACGAGCTGCTCGAGCGCACCGATGCCGTTGTGGCCGAACGCGATCGCATGCGGGAGGCGCTGCTCGCGGCGGGCTACCGGGTGCCGGTGAGCCAGTCCAATTTCGTGTGGCTGCCGCTGGGCGATCGCAGCGCCGAATACGGTGCGGCCAGTACCGAAGCCGGGGTCATCATCCGGCCCTACGGCACGGACGGCGTGCGCGTCACGGCGGGCGATCCGCACGAGAACGACGCGTTCCTGCGCTTCGCCACCGATCCGGAGATCGTCGCGCGGTTCCTGGGCTGATCCAACGGGCTACCCGATCCCCAGCCCGGCCGCCATGGTCGGCCAGGAGCGGGACAGTTCGTCGGCCCAGTAGGGCCAGGAGTGCGTTCCGGTGGGCCGCCGGTTCACGATGGCCGGGATGCCCAATTGCGTGAGCCTGTCGGCCAATTGGCGGGTGCACATGTCGGCTCCCGCCTCGATGGGCCCGCCGAACAGCACCGCGTTGCGCAGATCCGGGTTGCCGGGGGTGTCGTGCTCGCCGGGCAGGCCGCTGCCGGAGGACAGGTAAACGGCCTTGCCGCGCAAGGCTTCCGCGTGCGCGAGCACATCGTGGGCCGCCCATTGCGGATTGTCGGCGGGGCCGAACATGTTGTCGGCCTCCCCGCCGAAGGTGCCGATCACCGCGCGCGCCTGCGCCTGACCGAAGTCGGAACTCATTGCGTAGCAGCCGCTGTGGGCCGCCACGGCGCGGTAGAGCCCCGGATTGCGGGTCGCCAGCATCATGGCGGCCTCCGCGCCCATGGAGACGCCCTGCAGCCCGTTGCTGCCGTCGCCCTGGAAGCGGGCGTCGATGAGCGGCGGCAGTTCCCGGGTCAGGAAGGTCTCCCAGCGGTTGGTGCCGAGCTTGGGATCGCTGCGCAGCCAATCGGTGTAGTAGCTGGCGGGGCCGCCGAGGGTGAAGACCACGTTCACGTTCTTGTCGGCGAAGAAGCGCAGCGCGCCGCCGCGGGCGGTCCAGTTGTTGGCCTCGGTGGAGGCGCTGCGGCCGTCGAGCATGTAGACGGTGGGGCGGGGTGCGTCGCGGTGCGCGGGGAGCAGCACCTGGATGTCGACGGTGCGTCCCATGGCCGGGGAGGCGACCGAGACGCCGAAGAGGTTGCCGGACAGGGGTTCCACGCGTTCGATGCGGGCCTGCCCGGGATGCACCGGGTCCACGCCGGGCGCGGATTCCTCGTTGGAGCCGGTCTCGACGGGCGGGTCGGACAGGGCCGAAGGGCCTTGTGCGGTCAACGCACCGGCCAGCAGGACGGCACCGGTGAGGGCACCGAGGAGGCGGGACGCGCGGCGGCTGACCACTCAGCCACATTTACCAGAAACGATCAATCGGCGGCGAGATCACGTTCCCAGCGCGCCTCGATATCGGTGTAGCGCCACACCGCGAGCGCCACCGCCCAGGTGAGCACGAACAGTCCGACGATGAGGTAGCCGAGGCTGCCCAGGTCCAGATTGCCGATCCAGGCGATGAAACCCGAAGAGATGTCCAGCTTCTCGACGAAGATGGACACGATCTCCTGCACGCCGATGAGCAGCGCCACCGCCACCGAGAGCCCGGTGATCACCAGGTTGTAGTAGATCTTGCGGACCGGCCGGGCGAATGCCCAGTCGTAGGCGTGGCTCATGAACGCGCCGTCGAGCGCGTCGAACAGCGCCATGCCCGCCGAAAACAGCAGCGGCAGCACCAGAATCGCGTACCAGGGCAGTCCGGTGGCGGCCGCGCCGCCCGCGATGACCAGCAGGCCGACCTCGGTGACGGTGTCGAAGCCGAGCCCGAACAACAGTCCCACCGGGTACATCTGCCAGGGCTTGCGCACCAGTCGCATGACGGGGCCGAGCATCCGGTTGAGCAGACCGCGTTCGGCGAGTGCGCTTTCCAGCTTCGCCTCGTCGAAGTCGCCGCCGCGCATGCGCCGGTACACCTTCCAAATGCCAACCAGCGACGCCAGATTCAACAGTCCGATGGCGATGAGGAAGCTGCCGGAGACGCTGGTCCCCCACAGCCCGGTCCAGCGGTGCAGGCCCGAGCCCTCGTTCTCGATCGATCCGGCCAGCGCCCGCACGCCGAAGGCGAGCAACGCCACCATCACGAACACGATGCTGGAATGTCCCAGCGCGAACCAGAATCCGACGGTCCGCGACTTCTCACGCCCGTTCTCGGCCACCAGTTTTCGCACGGTGTTGTCGATGGCGGCGATGTGATCGGCGTCGAAGGCGTGCCGCATGCCGAGGGTGTAGGCGGTGATCCCGAGCCCCACCCCGAAGACCGAACCCTGCACCACATGATGGCTCGGCGCCACGAACAGCAGCAGGGTGCCCCAGCCGAGCAGATGGAGGGCGAGCACGGCCAGACCCATACCGATCCAACCGCGCACGCACACACCTCATCCTCGACAAGACTTGGCGGAAGCGGAGGGATTTGAACCCCCGGTCGCTTTCACGACGCTCGCTTTCAAGGCGAGTGCATTCGGCCGCTCTGCCACGCTTCCAGGCGGTTGATACTAACTGATGGCGCGTGCGGTCTGCCCCGGACTTCCGATAGGCGGGCGGCCGTCAATCGATATCGGCTATCTCCCGGATTCCGGCCCGGTGGTCGGCGGCCTGGTTCACCAGGTCCAGGGCGGCGGCGACGGCGGCCAGTTGCTGCGGGGTGAGCAGATCCACGAAGAAGCGGCGCACGGCCGCGACATGCCCGGGCGCGGCCGCGCGTAGTCGGCGCATGCCCTCGTCGGTGAGCTGGGCCAGCACGCCGCGGCCGTCGTCCTCGGCGGCAATGCGGCGCACCATGCCCTGGGTCTCCATGCGGCGGATCTGGTGGGTGAGGCGGCTGCGGGAGGAGAGCACGCCGTCGGCGAGATCACTCATGCGCAGCGCGCGGCCGGAGGCCTCGGAGAGCTTGACCAAGATGCGGTAGTCGGCGAAGGAAAGGTCGCAGTCGCGCTGCAGCTGCCGGTTGAGGTCGGCCATGAGCCGCTGGCTGCCGTCCATGTAGGCCCGCCACGCCCGCTGCTGGTCGGGGGTGAGCCATCTGGGCTCGGACGCGGCCCGGCCTCCGGTGTCGACGGCCACCCGCTGGTTGTTGTGATGGCGCTTGATCGCTTCTCCTCGGCTCGGCGGCCCGGACACATCCCAGAGCAGTGTTCCTCCCCCGTCACACCGCTAAACGCGGTACGAGGAGATCATGGTGCGGCTCAGGTCGTGCGGACCGGTGCAGCCCGAAAGTCCCATGGCCGCATCGAAATCCGCGAGCAGGGTGCGCAGCGCGTGGCGCACGCCGTCGGCCCCCGCCAGGCCCAGACCGTACACCCAGGGACGGCCGTACAGGACGGCCTTCGCGCCGAGCGAGAGCGCGATCATGACATCGGAACCGGTGCGAATCCCGGAGTCGAACAGCACATCCGCGCGATCGCCCACGGTGGCGACAATGGTGGGCAGGGCGTCCAGCGCGCCGATCGCGCCGTCCACCTGGCGGCCGCCGTGATTGCTCACCACCACCGCGTCCGCGCCCGCGTCCACCACCTGGCGGGCGTCGTCGGGGTGCAGCACGCCCTTCACGGCGATGGGCAGTTCGGTCCAGTCGCGCAGCCGGGCGATATCCGCCGGGCGCAGACCGTGATTCCCGAAAAGTCCGATCCAGGTGAGGATCGCGGCGCGCATCGCGTCCTCGCTCTCCTCGGGCGGGGCGGCGAGCTTGGCGCGGAAGACCGGATCCGACAGGTAGTTGGCGATCCCCTTGCCCTGCAGGAACGGCAGGTGCCCGAGCCGCAGATCGCGCGGCCGCCAGCCCAGGCTCGGGGTGTCCGCGGTGACGACAATGGCCTTGGCTCCGGCCTTTTCGGCGCGTTCGACGAAGGAGCGGGCCAACTCCATGTCATCGGGCCAGTACAGCTGATACCACCACTCCCCCGCCCGCTCGCCGACCTGCTCGATGGTCGAGGAGGCGGCGGTGGACAGGCACATGCCGAGGCCCAGTTCCCGGGTCACCTCCGCGACCACGGTCTCGCCGTGCTCGTGCAGCAACCCCAGGACGCCGATCGGCGCGGTGAGAATCGGTGCGGCCAAATGGGTTCCGAGCACCTCGACGGAATGGTCGCGCACACCCGGGCCACTCGCGCCGCGCAGAATTCGCGGCAGCAGCCGGTATTTCTCGAAGGCGGACAGATTGGCGTGCGCGGTGCGTTCGGACGACGCGCTGCCCGCCACATAAGCGAAGGCCGCCGGATCCAGCACTTCCCGAGCCCGCTCTTCCAGACCCGCCGCCGTCATCGGTAGCGCCGGGACGGTGCCCGCCAGGCCGGAGAGATAGATCTCGTTCTGGAAATCGACGAAACTGCTCATGCCCCGGAACGCTAGTACCTTCCACCCCGGCGCGTAGGGGGTCGAAGTTACTTTCCCAGAGCGTAACTTTCGGGTCCGGAAATACCGGACTACGTCACTGTTTTCGCAGTCGCGAACTCAGTGCTTCGGCAACCGCCAACTCAGCGTTTGCGCACGCGAACCAGGGCGCGGGGCGCGTCGTCCGCGACGAAGCCGGACATCGCCATGGCCGCCAGGATGACCATGCCGCCGAGGACGGCGAGGGTGGTGAACATGGATGCTCCTCTCGATTACCCAACCCACGGTGCCGGGTGAAGCTGAGCGGATGCTGTGCCCACACCGAGGGTGGCCTGACAGTAATCGGTGGGATCCGGTCGTACGCTCGTTTTCATGTATGCGGTGACGCTCGACGGTTTCGGTGGGCCCGAGGTCATGAAATGGGCGCAGGTGGACGATCCGCCCGCGCCCGGACCGGGCGAGGTGGCGATCGATGTGGTGGCCGCGGGGGTGAATCGCGCGGACCTGCTGCAACGGCAGGGTTTCTACCCGCCGCCGCCCGGGGCCAGCGAGATCCTGGGCCTGGAGGTGTCCGGGGTGGTCGCGGAAGTCGGTGCCGGGGTGCGGGATTGGCGGGCCGGGGACCGGGTGTGCGCGCTGTTGTCCGGCGGCGGCTACGCCGAGCGGGTGAACGCGCCCGCGACGCAGCTGCTGCCGGTGCCGGAGGGATTGGATGTGGCCGCGGCGGCCGCGCTGCCGGAGGTGGCGGCCACGGTCTGGTCCAATCTGGTGATGACCGCCGGGCTGCACAGCGGGCAATTGCTGCTGATTCACGGGGGCGGCAGCGGAATCGGCACGCACGCCATCCAGGTGGCGCGGGCACTGGGCGCGCGGGTGGCGGTCACCGCCGGTTCGCAGTTCAAGCTGGACCGGTGCCGGGAATTGGGCGCGACGGTGCTGATCAATTACCGCGAGCATGATTTCGTGACGACGCTGCACAGTGAATATCCCGGCGCGGACATCATTCTCGACGTGATGGGCGCGGCATATCTCGAGCGGAATGTCGAAGCGCTGGCCGAGGATGGGCACCTGGTGGTGATCGGCATGCAGGGCGGGGTCAAGGCGGAATTGAATCTCGGTGTGCTGCTGGGCAAACGGGGTTCGATTCACGCCACCAATCTGCGCAGGCGTCCGGAACACGGGCGCGGTTCCAAAGCGGAGATCATCACCGAACTGCGGCGGCACCTGTGGCCGCTGATTTCGGACGGCACCGTCGTCCCCGTGGTGTCGGCCGAAATCCCGGTCACCGATGTCGCCGAGGCCCACCGCCTACTGGACTCCGACCAAACGGTCGGCAAGGTCGTCCTGCAGATCCGGGAGCTCTAGGTATCCAGCGCGGCGAGCGCCCTGCCCAGCTGTTCGATCTCGAATCTCGTTGTGTAGGGCGCGAGTCCGATGGTCACCGCGCCGCCTTCGTCATTGACGCCCAGCGCGTCGAGAAGGCGGCTGCCGCCGTGCGAGCCGCTCAGCGTGCCGATGCGGGCGTCGGCCAGCTTGGCCGAGACCTTCTCCGCCTGCATGCCCGCGATGGTGAAGCTGACCGTCGGGATGCGGGTGGAGGCGCGGCCGATGACCGTCAGGTTGGGGATGGTGTCCAGCACGGCCATCAGATCCTCGAAGAGCTGATCGTGGTGGTCCTGCAGGGAGGTGATCGACATTTCCAGGCGCTCCCGGCGAGTGCCCTTGGCGCGCTCGTCGAGGGAGGCCAGGTAGTCGATGGAGGTGGTGAGCCCGGCCAGTAGCGCGTACTGGTGGCCGCCCACCTCGAGCCGTTCCGCGCCCTTGGCATAGGGATTCAGCGACATGGACGGAATCCGGTCCAGGAACGCGGGATCGCGGAAGACCAGCGCGCCGATCTGCGGGCCGCCCCAGGCGGGGGCGCTGAGCGCGATCACATCGGCGTTGAGTTCGTCGATGTCGATGAGCGCGTAGGGCGCGGCGCCGAAGCAGTCGGCGACCAGCAGACCGCCGACCTCGTGCACCCGGTCCGCGGCCACCCGCACCGCGGGCGCGGAGCCGACGATGGGCGAGGCGGCCGTCAAGGCCACCAGTCGCGCGGTGGGCCCGATCAATTCCTCGAACTGCCAGGCCGGCATCTCGCAGGTCTCGATCTCCACTTCCGCCCAGCGCACATGCGCGCCATAGCGATTCGCGATGCGCAGCCACGGCGCGACATTGGCCTCGTCATCCAGACGCGACAGCACGATCCCGGTGCCCAGACCCAGCCTGGAACTCAGCGATTCGGCCAGCCAGGCCAGCAGTACCGCGCGGTCCGGACCGAGCACCACACCCGCCGGGTCGCCGCCGACCAGATCGGCGACGGCCTCGCGCGCGGCCTCCAGGATCGCGGCGCTGCGCTGGGCCGCGCCGTGCCGGTTGGAGTGCGAGAAGGCGGAGGTTCGGAAACCCGTTGAGACGGCCCGGGATACCGAATCCGGGACCAACATGCCCGCTTGCGGGTCGAGGTGGATCCAGCCGTCGCCCAGGGACGGTATGAGGCCCCGCACCCGTGCGACGTCGTAAGTCATGCTGGCCACTCTAAAGGGAGAGGGCACAACTGGGTAACGGTAGGCATGGAAGCGGTCTTCGAGACCGGGACGACCTGCATCTACCGCACAAACTGGACGGGACGTCTTCGGCCCGGTCTATCCACGGCTTCGTTTTCGACGGCGCCGGCCGTTACACACGCGGATTCGAGCAGGTCTCATCCTGAGAGTTTCGAGAGTTGGCGGGTGGGCCCCTTAGCGGGTTCGGCGGGGATTCGGCAGGATGGGGGCATGACGCAATCGGATGGGGTTCCGGAATCCATTGTCGTGGTCGGGCCCGAGGGCAAGCCGCTGTTCATCCCGGCGGCCGCGCAGATCGGCGGCGAACCGGTGGAGATCACCGGACAGTTTGTCGGCGAGCACGATTCACGCGATTCGGATGAATCTCGCGATACGGAATCGCTGGCCGACATGGTGGAGCAGCCCGCGAAGGTCATGCGCATCGGCACCATGATCAAGCAACTGCTCGAGGAGGTCCGGCACGCGCCGCTGGACGACGCCTCCCGCACCCGGCTGCGCGAGATCCACCGCACCTCCATCCGCGAACTGGAAACCGGTCTGGCGCCCGAACTCCGCGAGGAGCTCGAGCGGCTGGCCCTGCCCTTCACCGACGACACCGTGCCGTCCGACGCGGAACTGCGCATCGCGCAGGCGCAGCTGGTGGGCTGGCTCGAGGGTCTGTTCCACGGCATCCAGACCGCGCTGTTCGCCCAGCAGATGGCGGCCCGCGCGCAGCTGGAACAAATGCGCCAGGCGCTCCCGCCGGGCGTCAGCCACGGCGGTGACGCGCGCGGCCAGCAGAGTTCGGGCGGCGGACAGTACCTCTGACGAGGTGTCCGGAGACACAGCCTGCCGCAGATATGTCGGGGTCGGCGGCAGGTTCTCGTCGCAATGGGATAGCTATTAGATAAGGTCGGGTCTTGTGCCTGCTGCTGCTCCCCCCGACTCGGTCGAGGCCGAGGCGACCCCGGACAATTCTCCGGTGCCGCTAGTGTCGGATTCCCAGACGTTCCGTCGCGCGTTCAAGGACTTCCGTGACGGATTCGGCCAGCGTGAGCTGTGGCTATCGCTGGGCTGGCAGGACATCAAGCAGCGCTATCGCCGCTCGGTGCTGGGCCCGTTCTGGATCACCATCGCCACCGGCGTACAGGCCGCGGCCATGGGATTCCTCTACGCGACCCTGTTCCATCAGCCGCTGCACACCTACCTGCCCTATGTGACGGTCGGCCTGATCGTCTGGAATGTCATCAATGCCAGCATTCTCGAGGGCTCGGATGTCTTCATCGCCAACGAGGGGCTGATCAAACAGCTGCCGTCGGCACTGAGCGTGCACGTGTATCGCCTGGTGTGGCGGCAGTTCCTGTTCTTCGCGCACAACCTGGTGATCTATCTGGTCATGCTGGTGGGCTTCGGCGTCTGGCGCGATCTGCACTGGACGGCGATCCTGGCGATTCCGGGCATCCTGCTGCTGTTCGCCAATGCCATGTGGGTGTCCATCGCCTTCGGCATCTTCTCCACCCGCTACCGCGATATCGCGCCGATCCTGGGCAGCATGACCCTCATGCTGTTCGTGCTGACGCCGGTCATGTGGAGCACCAAGTCGCTGCACGATCAGGGCGGCGCGGTGAGCGAGCGCGCCAGGCTGGTCGAGCTGGTGCCGACCTACCATTACCTGGAGATCGTGCGCGCGCCCCTGCTCGGGGAGCCGCAGCCGCTGCGGTCCTGGATCGTGGTGCTGGCCATCACCGTGGTCGGCTGGGCCGTCGCCGTCCTGGCCATGAAGCAGTTCCGTTCCCGCGTCCCCTACTGGGTGTGAAGGCTCAATGACCGACCATGTGAGTATCGAAACCCAGAACGCGTGGGTGGAGTTCCCGATCTTCGACGCCAAGTCCCGTTCGCTGAAGAAGGCGTTCATGGGCAAGGCCGGCGGCGCCATCGGACGCAATCAGTCCGATGTCGTCGTGATCGAGGCGCTGCGCGATATCAACCTCTCGCTCAAGGAGGGCGACCGGGTCGGCCTGGTCGGTCACAATGGCGCGGGCAAATCGACGCTGCTGCGCCTGCTTTCGGGCATTTACGAACCGACCCGCGGCAGTGCGCGCATTCGCGGCCGCGTGGCGCCGGTCTTCGATCTCGGTGTCGGCATGGATCCGGAGATTTCCGGGTACGACAACATCATCATTCGCGGATTGTTCCTCGGCCAGACCCGTAAGCAGATGCTCTCCAAGATCGATGAGATCGCCGATTTCACCGAGCTCGGCGAGTATCTGGAGATGCCGCTGCGCACCTACTCCACCGGTATGCGGGTGCGACTGGCCATGGGCGTGGTGACCTCCATCGATCCGGAGATCCTGCTGCTCGACGAGGGCATCGGCGCGGTCGACGCGGAGTTCATGAAGAAGGCGCGAAACCGCCTGCAGCAACTGGTCTCCCGCTCCGGCATTCTGGTCTTCGCCTCGCATTCCAATGAATTCCTGGCGCAGCTGTGTGATTCCGCTCTCTGGATCGACCACGGCAACGTGCGAATGCACGGGGGTATCGAGGAAGTCGTGCGAGCCTACGAGGGCCCGGAAGCGGGTGATCACGTGGCGCAGGTGCTGCGGGATCTGGAACGTGAACGTGAACCGGAACGGAATCCCGTATGAGTGAGCAGTCCACCCCTGTGTACGGCGACGATGCGCGCATTGTCGCCATCGTCGTCACACACAAGCGCCGGGAACTGCTGGCCGAGTCGCTGAAGGTGCTCGCGAGCCAGACCCGGCCGATCGACCATTTGATCGTGGTGGACAACGGCAATGAGGCCGAGGTCGGCGAGCTGGTGAAGCAGCAGCCCATGGAGACCACCTACCTCGGTTCGGAACACAATCTCGGCGGCGCGGGCGGTTTCGCGCTCGGCATGCTGCACGCGCTCACCCTGGGCGCGGACTGGGTGTGGCTGGCCGACGACGACGGGCGGCCCGAGGGCCCGGAAGTGCTTGCCACGCTGTTCGATTGCGCCAAGCGGCATCAGCTGGTCGAGGTGTCGCCGGTGGTCGCCGATATCGACGATCCGGACCGGCTGGCCTTCCCGCTGCGCCGGGGCGTGGTGTGGCGGCGGCTGCGGTCGGAGCTCGGCGACGAGGATTTCCTACCCGGCATCGCCTCGCTGTTCAATGGCGCGCTGGTCTCCGCGGAGGCCGTGGACAAGATCGGCGTGCCGGATCTGCGGCTGTTCGTGCGCGGGGACGAGGTGGAGGTGCACCGGCGGCTGGTGCGGTCGGGGCTGCCGTTCGGCACCTGTCTGCAGACCGCGTACCTGCATCCCAACGGTTCGGCCGAGTTCAAGCCGATTCTCGGCGGCCGCATGCACACGCAGTACCCGGACGATCCGGTCAAGCGGCACTTCACCTATCGCAACCGCGGGTACCTGATGGCGCAGCCGGGTATGCGAAAGCTGTTGCCGCAGGAGGTCGCCCGCTTCGGGTGGTTCTTCCTGGTACAGCAGAAGGATCCTGCGGGGCTCATGGAGTGGGTGCGCC
This sequence comes from Nocardia concava NBRC 100430, assembly GCF_000308815.1. Classification (GTDB taxonomy): domain Bacteria; phylum Actinomycetota; class Actinomycetes; order Mycobacteriales; family Mycobacteriaceae; genus Nocardia; species Nocardia concava. The sequence continues at coordinate 58,874 of NZ_BAFX01000003.1, read as the reverse complement.
TGCAGCGGATGGGTCGCCGCGAGCAGTTCGACAAGCCCGAGAACTGACCGGAAAATACGTTGCGCGGACGGGGACAGCCTGAGAAGGTTGTCCCCGTTCTTGTTGGGCGCGGTCGCTTCGGTGACGGCATGAGGAGAGATGGGAGGTGGAGTTACGTGATGACGGTCTTGCGGATTGCCGTGCCCGCGCCCAGGCGCGTGGCCAGCGTATCCACCTCGAATTCCTCTCGCTGAGTCCGCGATTCGGGCTCGGCCCGTCAAAGGACTCCACAAATGGCATCGGTCGATTTCGACCTGCTCGTTCCCTTCGGCTGGAACTCCGCTCTCGCCTCCGACTACCTTCCGCTGCTCGGTGACGATCTGATTCCGGCCCGCGTGATCCGCATGGATCGCAGCGAATGCGATATCGCCGCACCCCTTCCCACCGCCGACTTCCAGAGCCGGTTGACGGCCGCGGTTGTCCGAGCCCAGCTGCCTCGCTCGGATTCCGAGATCAGCGGGCTCTGCACCGGCGACTGGGTGGCCATCGATCGCGGCCGCACCGTGCGTGCGCTGCTGCCGCGCCGGACCGCCATCGTCCGGGCGGCCGTTTCCGGGCAACCCGATTCCCGCGCCAAATCCGCGCATCAGGTGCTGGCCGCGAATGTCGATACGGTGCTGGTCTGCACCGCCGGTGACGGGGATGTCGACCTCGGGCGCATCGAGCGGCTGCTCGCGCTGGCCTGGGAATCCGGCGCCCAGCCGACCGTGGTGCTCACCAAAGCCGATCTCGCGCACGATATTCCGATCGATGCCGTACGCGCCGCCGCGCCCGGCGTGACGGTGGTGGCGGTCAGCGCCTCCACCGGCGTCGGCATGGATGTGCTGGGGGCGCTGTTGGTCGGCACGGTCGCCCTGATCGGTCCGTCCGGTGCGGGCAAGTCCACCCTCGCCAACGCGCTGCTCGGCGCGGAGGTGTTCGCCACCAACGCGGTTCGCGAGGGTGACAAGCGCGGACGGCACACCACCGTGCACCGGGAATTGCGTCCGTTGCCGGGCGGCGGCACCCTCATCGACACCCCGGGGCTGCGGTCGGTCGGCCTCTGGGATGCCACCGAGGGCATCGGCCGCACCTTCAGCGATATCGAATCCCTCGCCGCACAATGCCGTTTCACCGACTGCGCACACGAGACCGAACCGGGTTGCGCCGTACTCGCGGCCATCGAATCCGGTGCGCTGCCCCGGCGACGCCTGACCAGCTACCGCAAGCTGAGCCGGGAGAACGACTGGCTGGCGTCCCGCAGCGATGCTCGGGCGCGCGCCGAGCGCACCAAGGTGTGGAAGCAGATCAACAAGGACCAGCGCCGCATGTACAAGGAGCGGGGCGGCAAGCAACGCTGATCCGACCGGACCCCGTGCCACCTCACCCTGACCGAGGTGGCACGGGCCGATGGGTACCAACGAGCGGTCAGTAGGTTGGTGGGATGAATGCGAACCCGCTACCGACGCGCGGCCCCGGTGCCGCGCTGCGGTGGGTCGCGAACCAGGTGCGGGCGCTGCCGGGGGCGGTGGCCTATCTGCTGGTCGGAGGCCTGACAGCGGCGGCATCGATGTTCGCGATCGTCGGGTTGCTGCTCGTGGCCGGGGCCAGCTTCGGAGGCGTGGGCATTCCCGCGATCCCCGAGTACCTGCGGTTGATCCGGCCGCTCATCGACTTCGAACGGCGGCGGGCGGGCCAACGACTGGGTGCGCCCATCATGGTGGTGTATCGGCCGATGACCGGCGGGCTGCGGCAGCGGCTGCGGGCCGCCTTCGGCGACCCGGCGAACGGCCGGGACATCGCCTGGCTGTGCGTGCACGCGCTGCCCGGCATGGTGGTCGCGCTGTTCGCGCTCGGGTTGCCGCTGGGCATGCTGAATCAGCTGGCGATTCCGGTGTACTGGCGGTTGGTGCCGCCAGGCTCCCCAGTGGACAGCTTCGGATTCGTCGTCGATTCCTGGCCACTGGCCGCGTGCAGCGCCCTCATCGCGATTCCCTTGGCCGCCTTGGTACTCCGATTGCCCGCCGTGGCCCGCTGGCAGGCGCTGCTGGCACGCACCCTGCTCGGACCGGCCTCGGGCGCCGAACTCGCGGTCCGGGTGGCGGAATTGACCGCGACGCGCGCGGCCGCCCTGGATGCGCACGGCGCGGAGTTGCGGCGGATCGAACGGGACCTGCACGACGGTGCACAAGCGCGTATCGCGGCGGTGATCATGCAGCTGGGGCTGGCCGACCAACTGCGGCAACGGGATCCGGCCGCGGCCGACGATCTGGTCCGCAAGGCGCAGGAGACCGCGGAGGCCGCGTTGTCGGAACTGCGTGACGTCGTGCGCAGCGTGTATCCGCCGGTTCTCGCGGATCGTGGTCTGACCAGTGCGATTTCGGCGCTGGCAGCCCGATCCCCGATTCCGGTTGAACTCTTGGTCGGCGATGCCGAGTCGCACACCCCGCCGGTCGGCAGACGGCCGGCCGCGGTCGAGGCGGCCGCCTACTTCGTGATCACCGAGGCGATCACCAACGCCACGAAACATTCCGGGGCGCAGCACCTTCGGGTAGCGATCGGAGGCGAGCCGGACCTGCTCACCGTGGTCATATCGGATGACGGAATCGGCGGGGCTCGGGAGATCGATGGTGGCGGTCTGGCGGGGATTCGGCGGCGGGCCGAAGCGTTGGACGGGCAAATGACGCTGAGCAGCCCGGCGGGCGGGCCGACCATATTGCGAGTGGAGTTGCCGTGTGGATCGTGAGGGAATCGGTGGATGAGGTGGTGACATCATGCGGGTGGTGATCGCCGAGGACGATGCCCTGCTGCGCGAGGGGCTGGCGCTCTTGCTGAAGACCGCGGGCATCGAGGTGGTCGCGGCGGTCGACAATGCCGACGACTTCCTGCGGATCGTCACCGCCGACCGGCCCGATGCGGTGGTCGTGGATGTGCGGATGCCGCCCACGTTCACCGATGACGGGTTGCGGGCGGCGGTGCGGGCCAGGGAGATTCATCCCGGGCTGCCGGTGCTGGTGCTGTCGGCGTGGGTGGAGGACAGCTATGCGGCCGAACTGCTCGGGGACGGGGCGGGCGGGATCGGATATCTGCTCAAGGAGCGGGTCGGGAAGGTGGATCGGTTCCTGGATTCGCTGCGGCGGGTCGCCGAGGGCGGGACGGCCATGGATCCCGAGGTGATCTCGCAGCTGCTGGTGCGGCGCAAGACCGATGATCCGCTGGCGGCACTGACCCCGCGCGAGCGGGAGGTGCTGGCGTTGATGGCCGAGGGGCTCGACAATGGCACCATTGCCGAGCGCCTCGTGGTGTCCGAAGGCGCTGTGCTCAAACACATTCGGAGCATCTTCGCCAAGCTGGGGTTGTTCGCCGACGAGGTGGGGCATCGCCGGGTACTGGCCGTGCTCGCCTATCTCAATGCCGGATGATCCGGATGATCACTCGTCGCGGCAGGTGACGTCCGCGGCGGGCAGGGTGCCGTCGGCCAGGTAGGTGTTGAAGGCGTCGTAGACACAGGTGTTCGGGTAGCGGCCCAGGATCGAGTGGATGGCGACGTCCTGCAGTGTCACCATGCGGGAACCGGTGAGCACCTTGTGCATAGCGAGTGCGCCGCCGTAATTGGTGCGGGTGTCGCCGGTGGCCTGGATGATCAGATTCGGCACCGAATTCGCCAGGGCCGTGGGTGTTTCGATGGGCGGAGCCCAGAACGCGCAGGGCGTGATGTTGTCGGCCAGCGCGCCGAAGACCGGCTGGGTGGCGCGGGACGCCTCGAGATTGCGCCAGTACCAGGCGGGGTCGCGGGGCGCGTCGACATCGCCGCACAGGATCGCCATCTGCGGTGACAGGTCGCGAGGCTGGGAGCGCAGCATGATGCCCAACTTGCCCGTCAGATCCTGGTCCGGCTGCACCGGTTTGCCATCGGCGGCATCCGCCAGTTCCCGGATCTGCTGGGCGGCAAGGCCGTAGCCGTGCGGCGAATCGAAGGCGATGTACAGCACCAGCGGCAGCATGTGGGCGTTCACCTCGAAGTCGCCGATCCGGATCGGCTGGGCGGCAGCATGTTCGATCAACCGCTGCACCGATCCGCGCACCTCGGCGACGGTCGCGCCGAGGTGGTACTCACCGTCGCGCTCCGCGGTCCAGGCCGCCCAGGCGTCGAGCGCGGCCTCATTGGGCGCGCCCATGTCCTGCACCATGCCGACCGCACCGTAGCGATGCGGGTCCACGGTGCCGTCGAGCACCATGCGGTCGGAGCGTTCGGGGAACATCTGCATGTAGACCGCACCCAGGTAGGTGCCATACGACGTGCCGACATAGCTGATCTTGTCCTGGCCCAGCACCGCGCGGATGACATCCATGTCCCGGGCCGTGTTACGAGTCGTGAAGTGCGGCAGGCGATCCCCCTCCGCGGCGACGCAGCGCGCCGCCAGATCGGCCTGATCGGCGACGGATTCGGCGAAACTCTTGGCATCGGGTCCGGCGAACTGCAGCCCGAATCCGTGCGGCCAGTGGCAGTTCACCGCCGACGAGCGCCCGACGCCGCGCGGATCCATGCCGATCAGGTCGTAGCGGGCCCGCACCTCGGGAGTCATGGCCTTGCTGGTCTCGACGAAGTAGTCCAGGCCCGCGCCGCCGGGTCCGCCCGGGTTGGAGAGCACCACGCCACGCCGTTGCGCCGGATCGGTGGCCGGAATACGGGAGATGGCGACGGTGATCGTGCGGCCCTGTGGCTCGGCGTAATTCAGCGGCACGGTGACGTCGGCGCACTGCGCGCCCATGCCGTCCAGGCCGGGATCATCACAGGACTTCCAGGCGAGTTGCTGGTGGTTGTAGCGGTCCAGCGGTTCGGCCGCGCCCGCGTGATCGGACACGGCGGTCGTGGTGAACGCCACGGCGGCGATCAGCCCGGTGACGGCGACCGCGGTCAGGGCGCCGCGGGCGGGGGTCAGCTTTCGGAACACGGACAATCCCCTCATCGTGAGCAGAGCGCGGTGTCGAAGACCTCGAACACCGCATCGGAGCCGGCCTTGTCGGACGGGAGCTGATTGACGGTCACCACGACCGCGGTGCCGTCGGCGGCCACGGCATTGCGGGTCTCGAATCCGGGGATGCTGCCGCCGTGTCCCCACACCTCCGCACCGCAGGAGACGGGGTGCCGGATCAGGCCCAGGCCGTATCCGGCGCCGGGTTCGCGATCGAACGGGACCGTCTGCTTCATCTGTGCGAGCTGGGCGGCGGGCAGCAGCTTGCCGCCCAGCAGGGCGGTGAAGAAGCGATTCAGATCCGCCGGGGTGGCGACCATGGCTCCGGCGGTATCGCCCCAGGACGGGTCCAGCTCGGTGACATCGATGCGCTTGCCGTCGGCGGCTTCATATCCGCGCGGATGCGGGCCGCGGATGCCGGTCTCGCGGGCATCCGGAAAGTAGGTGTCGCGCAGGCCCAGCGGCTCCAGGATGCGGGCGCCGATCTCGGCCTCGGCCGATCGGCCGGTGACCTGTTCGATCAGCATGCCGAGCAGGATGTAGTTGGTGTTCGTGTAGACAGATCGTGTACCCGGCTCGAATTGCGGTGGCATGGCCATGGCGACGCGCACCAGGTCCGCGGGTTCGTAATGGGCCCAGCGGATTTCCTCGAGGTCGGCCTTCAGCTGCGGAGTGTCCGGTTTCGCGGTGAGTTCGGGGTCGCCGCTCGCGAGATAGTCGGGCACGCCGCTGGTGTGCTGCAACAACTGGTGGACGGTGATGCGATTGCCGTCATTGCCGTTGCCGCGCACCACATTCGGTAGGTAGCGCTCGATCGGCGCCTCCAGATCGATCTTGTCCTCGGCCACCAGTTGCATGATCACCGTGGCGACGAATGTCTTGGTATTGCTGCCGATTCGGACCCGATCACCGTCGGCGATCGGCGCACCGGTCGCGGTGTCGCCCGCCCCGGCGGTCAGCACCCGATGGCCGCCCGGCCCGTCGATGGTCACCTGCGCACCCGGGAATCCGTGCCGGTGCACGAGATCGTCGAGCAGCCGGGTCAGCCGCGGACCCACGCCGCCGGGCTGATCGTTCGACACGTCGTGGGTCGCGCAGCCCTGGACGACGAGCAGCGCCGCCAGCCCGATCCCGGCCGCCGCGGTCCGCGCACGATAGCGCCGCAATGCGCTCATGGAAGGCATTCCTCCTGTTCAGGCCGGGTTCTCCGGCCCTTCCAAGGCTAGGAAGACGGCAGCGCGCGGCCCATGCCCCGCACGCCCGAATCGTGGTGGCGTCCGCGACCGCGTCGGAGGTAGTGCCAGCACTACCCTATGCACCTTGTTGCATAGCGTGCATTTCTGGCCTACTGTCCGAGATGCGAGAGTTTCCGCCCCGCCGGGTCATCCGGGCGCGGATGATCGGATTCGGGGCGACCACAACGGAACGGGAGCGGAGCCATGACCGAAGCACCGAAGCAGCTGGCGGGCCGGACCATGATCATGTCGGGCGGGAGCCGCGGTATCGGCCTCGAGATCGCCAAGCGGGCGGCGGCCGACGGCGCCAACATCACCCTCATCGCGAAAACCGATGCGCCACATCCCAAATTGCCCGGCACCATCCACACCGCGGCGGCCGAACTGGAGCAGGCGGGCGGCACCGTGCTCAAGTACCTCGGCGATGTGCGCGACGACGAGGCGGTGGCGGACGCGGTGCGGCAGACCATCGAGCGCTTCGGCGGCATCGACATGGTGGTCAACAATGCCTCGGCCATCGACATCTCCCCCACCGAGCTGCTGCCGATGAAGAAGTACGACCTCATGCAGGACATCAACTGCCGCGGCAGCTTCCTGCTCTCCAAGCTCTGCATCCCGGCCCTCAAGGAATCCGCGGAGTCCGGGCGCAACCCGCACATCCTGACCCTGTCGCCGCCGCTGAACCTGGACCCGAAATGGGCGGGCATGGCGCTGGGCTACACCATCGCCAAGTACGGAATGTCGCTCACCACACTGGGTTTGAGCGAGGAACTGCGCAAGTACGGCATCGGCGTGAACTCGCTGTGGCCGCGCACCACGATCGCGACCGCGGCGGTCAAGAACCTGCTGGGCGGCGAGGAAATGATCGCCACCTCCCGCACCCCCGACATCTACGCCGACGCGGCCTACCTGGTCCTCACCTCCCCCGCCAAGGACACCACCGGCAACTTCTTCATCGACGACGATGTCCTTGCCGCACACGGCATCACCGACCTGGACAAGTACCGCGTGGTCCCCGGCGACGGCGAGCTCACCACCGACCTGTTCCTCTGAACCGCACCATCGCGTCGTCGACCCGGATTGGCGGACACGGGAATACGTGACGCCGATTCGGGTTGACCGCTCGCATGAGCATTGCCCTTGTCACAGGCGCGAATCAGGGATTGGGACGGGCGGTGGCGGCGCTGCTGGCGCGGCGGCTGGAGACCGGGTCCACCGTTTACGTCACCGGACGCAACGCCGAGCGGGTCGCTGAGGCGGCGAGCGCCATTCCGGGTGCGGAGCCGCTGGTTCTGGATGTTCGCGATGACGAGAGCGTCGCGGCCGCGGCTCGGCTGATCGAGGAGCGGCACGGCGGACTCGATCTCGTCGTCTCGAACGCGGCGGCCCGGCGCGACCCGGAACGCACCGACGCGGAGACGATTCGGGAATTCGTCGACACCAACAATCTCGGAACCACCCGGATGATTCGCGAATTCGGGCCGCTGGTCCGGCCCGGCGGGCGGTTCCTCGTGGTGGCCAGCGCGTTCGGCAGTCTGCGGTATCTGGACCCGAGCCTGCATCACCTGTTCGACACCGAGACACAGGATCTCGCGGATATCGACCGGGTCATGCTGGACTTCGCCGACCTGGTCGAGGCCGGGAAGGACCGGGATGCCGGGTGGCCCGCCTCCATCAACTACCCGTCCAAGATCGGGCAGGTCGCCTCGATGCGGATCTTCGCCCGCACGGACGGTGAACGGCGCGGCATCTTCATCGGGGCCGTGTGCCCGGGGCTGGTCGACACCGCGGCCTCCCGGCCGTATTTCGCCGACATGTCGCAGGCGCAGACGCCCGAAGCGGCTGCGGTGGACGTGGTTTCGGTGGCCGTGGATCCAATCGTGCCCGCCTTCGCGGGGCAGTTGGTGCAGCACCTACAGGTGATCGGCTGGACCGCCGAGGACGACGGCGGACCGGATCAGCCGCGACGCCGCTGAACGAAACATGGCCCGGGACACGGAGTCCCGGGCCATGATCAGGCGAATATCGCGCCCTCTAGTCGATTCCGTAGAGGCGTTCCCAGTTCTCGCGGCTGGTCAGCTCCGGCATGGCGGCGCGCCAGCGCTGCTGCAGGCTCGGCAGGTCCTTGCGCAGCTGCTTCAGTACGCGGTAGGCGCGCAGCAGCAGCTTGCGAGCGGTTTCCTTGTCCCGCACGCGGACTCGCACACCGGACTGCGAGGCATCGGTGACGACCACCTGGTTGAACAGGCCGACGTGCCACCAGTGGGCGTCCTCGCGGGTGACCGCAACCGGGCCCGGGATGACCCGGCCGAGCCACTGGTTCAGCGCGCGCTTGTAGAGCACCAGCAGCGGGTGGCTGGGCTCCCCGCCCGCCCGGCGAACGTGCAGGTGCGCGTTGGGAACCGGGGACGTGGCGGCCGGATGCTTGATGGTCTCCGGGTAGTCCGAGCGCGAGCCGCGGGCCTTGGCCAGCGCCTCGATACCGCCGTCGCGCAGGATCTCCGGGCCGCGCAGGTAGTCCTCGATGCCCTGCAGGGTGGTGTGCGCCAGGCCGTACTGCATGCCGACCAGGTACTCGCCGATCTCCCGGAAAAGCTGGCGGGTAACCGCTTTCGGGTCCAGATCGTGGTGCAGGGAGGACACGATGAGCGAGTTGCGCGAGGAGAAGTAGCGCGCCCAGTCGTCGAAGTCCTTCCAGTAGAAGTCGGCGTGCCACACCGCGGCGTTCGGGAGGGTGACGGTGACGAAACCGTTCTCCCGGGCGCGCAGGCCGTATTCGACGTCGTCCCACTGGAAGAAGATCGGCACCGGCAGCCCGATCCGCTTGACCACCTCGGCCGGGATCAGGCAGGTCCACCAGGCCTGGTAGCCGGCGTCCACCCGGCGTTCCTGGTGCTTCTTGAGCATGGAGGTGTTGCGCAGCGCCTTGGCCACCTTCTGGCCGTGGCGCAGCTTGCCCAGATTCGTCTCCTCCGCACCGACATTGAGGTAGTCGGGGTTGAACAGGAACAGCATCTGCGCGCCCACCAGGGTGGGTTCCACGGTCAGGTTGGCGAAGGCGTTGAGCCGCAACACGGTTTCGGGCTCGCACAGGATGTCGTCGTCCATGAGGATGACGTCGGCGTGCTCGTTGGCCGCGGACACCTCGTAGAGGCCGCGCGTGAAACCGCCCGCGCCACCGAGATTCGGCTGCCGGATGTAGCGCAGCTTGTCACCGAAGCGCGGCTGCGTCCGGGTGAACAGCTCCTGATCCTGCACCAGATCGGTGCCCTGGTCGACGACGTACACGGCGTCGATGAGCGACAGCACCGTCGGGTCCGAGGCCAGGGCCGCAACGGTATTCGCGCAATCCTGGGCCCGGTTGAAGGTGCAGATGGCGATGGCCACCGGGCGCACCTGCTCGGGTGCGGCCGCGGTCCACGCCAGATCGCTGACCACGGCCTCGCCGCCCAGCGCCTCGATCTCGAGCCAGATCGCCCCGCCGTCGACGTACATGTCCAGCGGCGCGCGCAGCACCACCCGGCCGGTCTCCTTCACCACGGCGGTGTCGACCACCCGGCGATGCCCCGCGATATCGGAGGCCGCCAGCCGGATCCGCACCTTGCCGGCCACCTCGAGGGTCATGCCCACCTCGACCTCGGTGACGCTGGTCCAGCGCTGCCAGTAGGCGGCGGCGAAGCGGCCGAAGTAGGTGTTGGTGTGGACCGACGCGCCCTTCTCCAGGCGCAGGGTCTGCCGTTCCCGGGTGACCTTGCCCTTGGCCACCGCGTACAGATCGTCACTGATCTTCGGCGCGGGTCCGGTGAAGATGCCGCGCGCCAGCACCAGCCGTTCCGGCGCGGCATGTTCCGCGCGCAGGGTCGCGGGCGCTTCCGCGTTCTCGATCGCCTTCGACTCAGCGCTCTTGCGGTCCTCGGTTTCGGTCACGGCCTGCCCAGCCGACGCATCCATGAATCCCTCGACATCCTTTGAATACTTAGACACCGGCTCATCCGACGTGGTCGCACCGCCACTGTCACGCTCGGCGGCCCGACAATATCAGTGTCAGGCGTTATTCGTTCCCGAGGCCGCATTGGTGAAGACGAATTTCCCGTACGCCCAGAATCGGAAGCCCATGGCCACCGCCTGACCGATGAGCGTGCCGGAAACGTTGTCCGCCAAGGGACTGTCCAGTCCGAGTACATAACGAGAGAATCCGAGGCACCCCAGCTGCAGCCCGATGGCCATCACATTCAGCGCCGCGTAGATCAGGATGTGCCGGGCCCCGGTCTCGCCGTCGTGGTCGGAGTAGGTCCACCACTTGTTGCCGAAATAGGTGACCACGGTGGCCACGCCGATCGAGATGATCTTGGCCAGCAGCGGCCGGTGGAACAGCGGGCCCTCACCGCCCAGGAAGACCAGCAGGTTGTAGGTGCCCGCGTCCACGACGAACCCGATCGCGCCGACCACCAGGAACGCGCCGCCACGCTGCAGCAGAGCCCTGATCTTGCCGGTCAAAGACGCATTCGGCGCGGATTCGTTCACCGCCGTGGACTCGTTCGCAGACACCGGCCGACGGTACCCCAACCCGCCGCACCCATATACCCGTGAAGGTCGGGTACCCTCCCGGTGTTCATATTCGCCTCCGATCAGAGGATTGACCGGGTGGACTCCACCGAGCTTCGTATTGCCGCCATTGTGCCGTGCCACAACGAAGAGGCCGCCGTCGCGAAGGTCGTCACCGACCTCCAGGCCGCCGTCCCGGGCATTGTCGTCTACGTCTACGACAACCTGAGCACCGATGCCACGGCCGAGAAGGCGCGCGCGGCCGGAGCGATCGTGCGCACCGAGAACCGCAAGGGCAAGGGCAATGTGGTGCGCCGCGCCTTCGCCGATATCGAGGCCGATGTCTACCTCATGGTCGACGGCGACGACACCTACGACGCGGCCGCGGCCCCCGAGATGATCCGGACCCTGCTCGAGGGTCCCTACGACCACGTGCTGGGCGTGCGCCGCGAGGTCGAGGCCGGGTCGGCGTACCGCGCGGGCCACGAGACCGGCAACAAGGTGCTCAACGGCGTGGTGGGCAAGGTCTTCGGCGAGAACGTCGAGGACATGCTCAGTGGCTACCGGGTCTTCTCGCGGCGTTTCGTGAAGTCCTTCCCGGCGGTGTCGCGGGAGTTCGAGATCGAGACCGAGCTGACCGTGCACTCGCAGCACCTGGGCGTCCCGCAGACGTCGGTGCCGGTCGGTTTCCGGGATCGGCCCGCGGGCAGCGAATCCAAGCTGCGCACCTACAGCGACGGCTTCAAGATCCTGCGCCTGATCATCGGCCTGGCCCGGCACGAGCGGCCGGTCGCCTTCTACGGCCTGTTCGGCACGCTGGCCTGGCTGGTATCGGTCATCCTGATCACGCCGATAGTGGTCGAGTTCTATCAGACCCACACCGTCCCGCGCTTCCCGACGTTATTCCTCGGCTTCACGCTGCTGCTGCTCGGCAGCCTGGCGTGGACCGCCGGCCTGATCCTGGACGGCATCCGCCGCTCCCGGCACGAGGCGGCCCGGCTGATGTACCTGCGTTACTCCGCGGTCGGCGAGGGCGACGCGGCCGGTTCGACGCGATGACCGTGGGGCTTGCCGGACAGAACCCCAACGGCAAAGCAGAATCGGACACCGTGGTTACCGAAGCGAACGAGAAACCGGATATCGCCGCGCCGGAGAAGATCCCGGCGCCCGAGCCCGAGCGCAAAGCCGGACTGCGGCGCGCGGTGATCGGCGTGGAACGGCGATTCGGTTCGGCCGCACTGGTTTTCATGCTGGTCGCGGGCATCTTCGGCGCGGTGTGGTCGGTGCTGACGCCGCCGTTCTGGGGCCACGACGAGATCACCCAGTTCGGCCGGGCCTATCAGGTCGCGCACGGCGGCTTCCTGCCGGAGAAGATCCACGACGATCGCGGGCCCGCGTGGGGCGGCGACGTGCCGGTCAGCATCGACGCGCTGATGAGCTACGCCTTCCACGACTACCAGGACAATCCGGATGAGCCGGAACCCATGGTCGAGGACCCGCACGCCTACGACATGCTGGGCGGCCTGGCGGTATCCGACCAGACCAAGCAGGTGTGGTTCACCAATACCGCCGCCTACTCCCCGATTCCGTACCTGCCGCCCGCCGCGGGCATTCGCCTCGCCGAGGCCCTCGACCTGAATGTCGGCGGCATGGTGCTGGCCACCCGCTGGGCCGGACTGCTGGCCTACCTGGTGATCGTCGGCTTCGCGCTGCGCGTGCTGCGCGGGCACCGGGTGCAGTGGCTGGCCTTCACCGTGGCGGTGCTGCCGATCGCGCTGTTCCAGGCCGGGACCGTCACCGCCGACACCGTCACCAACGCGCTCGCGCTGCTGCTGTCGGCGCTGGTGGTGAAGGGCCTGTTCCTCGGTCAGCGGCTGTCCAAGCCGGAGACCGTGGCCGCGCTGGCCACCACCATCCTGCTGCCCGTCTGCAAGCCGACCTACGTGCTGATCGCCATGCTGATCGTGCTGATTCCGGCGCGCCGCTTCGGATTCGGCGCCGCCGAGGGCACCGAGGGACGCGCACGCGTCGCGCCCTGGCAGCGCGTGCTGCCGTGGGCGGCCGCGGGCATCGGCGCGGTGTCGTTCGCGCTGTGGATGAAGATCGCCGCCCCGACCGGTGACGGTATGAGCCTGATGCGGCCCCGGAAGGATTGGGGCAGTGTGCGTCCGGGCGATCAGCTGCACGGCATCCTCACCGATCCGGTGCATTTCGTGCGCGTGTTCGGCGACAGCATCGCCCGCCGCGACCAGCACTGGTTCGTCCAGTTCTTCGGCGAGCTCGGCTTCTCCTACGTGGAGGTGCCCGCCCTCACCATCCTGGCCGGCCTGCTGGCATTCACCGTGAGTATCGGTACGGCCGAACGCTTCTCGCCGCGCGGCGCGAACCGGCTGAGCACCTGGCTGGTGCTGGCGACCGTGGCCGCCAGCGTGGCCATGATCTACGTGACGCTGTACATGTCCTTCACGCCGGTCGGATATTTCATCATCGACGGCGTGCAGGGCCGCTATTTCGTACCGCTGGCGGTGCTGGGATTGGCGGTGGTGCTGCGGTGGATGCCGCTGCGCCTCACCGATGCCGCCGGCCGGATTCCGGTGCGCGGCGCGGCGATCACCGTGGTGGCGGCGACCTCGGTCGCGCTGATCGCCGCGGTGGTCAAATACTCCACCCTGGTGTGGGGCTGACGGTCAGATGACCTTCTCGCCCGCCGCGGCATAAGCGGATTCGGTGGCGGCCTTCTTCGGCCGCCACCAGGATTCATTGTCGCGGTACCAATCGATGGTGGCCTCGAGGCCGCGGCGGAAATCGCGATAACGCGGTTCCCAGCCGAGTTCGGTGCGCAGCAGCGAGGGATCGATGGCATAGCGCAGATCGTGGCCCGGACGATCGGTGACGTGGTCGAAATCGTCGGGGGCGCGGCCGAACGCCTCCAGAATCAGCTCGATCACCGACTTGTTGTCGCGCTCACCGTCCGCGCCGATCAGATACGTCTGACCAATTCGACCGCGCTCCAGGATTTCCCACACCGCGCTGTTGTGGTCGTCCACATGGATCCAATCGCGCACCTGATGTCCGCTGCCGTAGAGCCGCGGCCGCACCCCGTCGATCAGATTGGTGATCTGCCGCGGAATGAACTTCTCCACATGCTGGTAGGGGCCGTAGTTGTTGGAGCAGTTGGAGATTGTGGCCCGCACCCCGAATGAGCGCACCCAGGCGCGGACCAACATGTCACTGGAGGCCTTGCTGGCCGAATAGGGACTCGACGGGTTGTAGGGCGTGCTCTCGTCGAATGCCTTGGGCGCGTCCAGTTCCAGGTCGCCGTACACCTCGTCGGTGGAGATGTGGTGGTAGCGCACCTGATGGCGGCGCACCGCCTGGAGCAGCGAGTATGTGCCGACAATATTGGTCTGGACAAAGGGCCACGGGTCGGCCAGCGAATTGTCGTTGTGTGATTCGGCGGCGAAATGCACGACCGCGTCCACCCCGCCGACCAGGCGGTCCACCAGTGCGGTGTCGGCGATGTCGCCGTGCACGAACTCGATTCGGTCCGCGACCGGGTCGAGCGAGGCGCGGTTGCCCGCATAGGTGAGTTTGTCCAGCACGGTCACTTGCACACCCGGACGCGAAGTCACGGTCTGGTGCACGAAGTTCGAGCCGATGAATCCGGCACCGCCGGTTACGAGCAGTCGCACACGCAAACCCTACGTGGGCCGGGCCGGGCACCGACGCAGGGTCGGCGAAGTTGCCTTCTCTACACCACCGAGGCCGTTGTTGTGCGCGGAATCGGACACGCGGCTGAAACATACGTACTTAATTGAAAGGCGGACGCTCGGTCCAAATGTCGGAATTTTGTGGCCTTACCGCGACATTCACTCGCAAATGGTCACGACTTTCCCTGCATTCAGTGTGACCTTCATCACACAATGGCGCACAAGTGACGGCGGCAGGGTTCATATATCTGCGCCAAAACCTTTACTACGCAGCGGATTTCCCCTAGCTTGCAAACCGCACGACCGGGATGGTGAACAAAATTTGAACGGACGGTCACGATGGGTTCACCGCTCGTTAGCTGTTCTCCATTTCGATTCGTGTTGTCCCCCCGAGCTCTTCGATGAGGTTTCAAGCAATGCTGATGAGGAAGTTCGCCGCCACCGCGGCACTGGTGACCGCCGCTCTGGCCGTCACCGCCGGCACCGTGAACGCGGCCCCCACCGCCGATGCAGACGCGCCGATCAACTACACCGCCACGAACAACGAGACCAACACCGTCATCCGCACGGATGCCGGCTCCATGGTCGTCGAGAACGGCAACTTCGAGATCAAGGCCGCCAACGGCAACATCGTCGCGGGTATCCCGCTGAAGATGCAGGTGGACGACTTCACCTTCCCGATCGCCGCGGAGATCTCGGGTCACACCGCGACCCTGACCCCGCAGATGGACATGGAGCACGCGGTCTACACCCCGTCCGATGTCAAGGACGTCGCGCTGCCGTACGAGGACCAGGCTCCCTGGAAGTCGGATTACGACCGTGAGCAGGCCGCCTGGAACCGCATGAAGGACACCATCGCCCTGGGCGCCACCGTCGGCACCCTGGTCGGCGGCCTCGGTGGCGCTGCCCTCGGCTGCTTGGTCGGTGGCACCGTCGGCGCCTCGCTGATCACCATCGGCTCGGCGGGCATCCTGGCCGCCATGTTCGTGCCGCTGCTGGGCGCCGCGGGCGCGGGCTGCCTCATCGGCGCGGGCGCCGTCGGCTTCATCGGCACCCTTGCCGGCCAGCTGTTCGTGACCGCCCCGGTCGCCATCGCCGCGACGATCCAGTACTTCATCACCATCAACCAGCCGCACATCGCTCCGGCTCCGGCCAAGTAAACAGCGCGCTGTACGTCGAAACCCCCGCCCGGATCATCCGGGCGGGGGTTTCGCTTTGTACCGGAACGGATTACGCCGTCCGCGCGATCTGCGCCGCCTCCAGCCGCTCGCGAACGAACCGGGCCACGTGAGCCAGCGCCGCGCGGCTCTCCGGCATGTTCGGGAAGATCGCCGGGAACGCATGCACCTGCCCGCGCCAGATCTCGAGGGTGGCGGGTACGCCCGACTGGGCCAGGCGCTGGGCCATGATCTCGCTGTCGCGGCGCAGCACCTCGTGTTCGGCGATGATCAGCAGGGCGGGCGGCAGACCGGCGAGCACATGGTTGACCGGCGACATCAGCGGATCCAGTCGGCCGTCGACCTCCGCGCCGAGCTTCACCACGGATTCCAAGGCGGACAAGGGAATCAGGGCGTCCCGACGGTAGTTGGGGTGGGCCCGCTTCTCGGCGCAGTCCAGATCGAGCGCGGGACTCAGCCCGACCAGCCCGGCGGGGACGGGGAGGCCGTTGTCGCGGGCGCGCAGGGCGGTGGCGAAGGTCATGTAGCCGCCCGCGGAGTCACCGGCGAACACCACGCGCGAGGCCGGAACACCATGTGCCAGTAGCCATTTGTAGGCGGTCAGGCAGTCGTCGACGGATCCGTTGATATCGGTCTTCGGCAGCTGCCGGTATTCCACGCTCACCACCGGCAGTCCGGTGCGCCGGGCCAGGGCGGCGACGACCGGGCGGTGGGTGTCGAGCCCGCACAGGAAGAAGCCGCCGCCGTGCATGTAGAGCACCGCGCCGTCGCGCAGTGACTTGCTCGCGCCGGCGGGGCGCACGATCTCGATGCGGAAGCCCTTGAGCCGCACTTCCTCCCGTTCCACGCCGCGCGGCATCGGGCGCAGTTTGGCGAGGCTGTTGATGACGGCGTTGACCACCGGCATGGAGCCCACCGTGACCGTCGCCCGGTCACCGGCGGGCCGGATCACGGTGCGGGAGAAGACTGTCAGGCTGCGCGCGGCGGCGCTGGTCCGGTCGGGGTTCTGGACGGGCGTGTCGTGAGTCATCGCGCACCTACCTCGTTGTTGGCGCGCCGAACCGTTCGTCCGGAGCATTCGAAACGCGGTTCGGCACCCGGCGCGCGAGAGTCGGCGCTGACATCTCACATAGCGTCATTTCAGAACACCATGAGAACGTGACCTACGCAACAGAAATCGCCAGATCGGTCCACCGGTAAACAGGCGTGATCGATTCGAGGTCCACTCGGAACCTGACCGCCGCGCTCCGCGATCGAACTGGCAGACTCTCGTGACATGCGCGGAATCATCCTGGCCGGGGGCACCGGATCGCGGTTGCACCCGATCACGCGCGGGGTGAGCAAACAGCTGGTCCCGGTGTACGACAAACCGATGGTGTACTACCCCCTGTCCACCCTCATGCTGGCGGGGATCCGGGACATCCTGGTGATCACCACCCCCGAGGACAGCGACGCCTTCGCCCGGCTGCTCGGCGACGGCAGCCAGTTCGGCGTCTCCATCTCCTATGTGGTGCAGCCGGAACCGGACGGGCTGGCCCGCGCCTTCGTGCTGGGGGCCGATCACATCGGCACCGACAGCGCGGCACTGGTGCTGGGCGACAATATCTTCCACGGCCCGGGCCTGGGCACGGGGCTGCAGAACTTCCACGATCTCGACGGCGGCGCGGTCTTCGCCTACCGCGTCTCCGATCCGACCGCCTACGGCGTGGTCGAATTCGCCGACGGCCGGGCCATTTCCATCGAGGAGAAGCCCGCCAAGCCGCGCTCCAACTACGCGATTCCCGGGCTGTACTTCTACGACAACGACGTGCTCGCCATCGCCCGCGATCTGAAGCCCTCCGACCGCGGCGAATACGAGATCACCGATATCAACCGCGCCTATCTGGAGCACGGCCGCTTGCACGTACAGGTGCTGGCCCGCGGTACCGCCTGGCTCGATACCGGCACCTTCGACTCCCTGCTGGACGCCGCCAATTACGTGCGCACCATCGAGGAGCGGCAGGGCCTCAAGATCGGTGTGCCCGAAGAGGTGGCCTGGCGGCTCGGCTTCATCGACGACGATCAACTCACCCGGCTGGCCGAACCGCTGGTGCGCTCGGGTTACGGCAACTACCTGCTGGGTCTGCTCGACCACGGCCGAACCTGGGAGTAGGGCATGCGGATTCGGGAACTGTCGGTGCCCGGCGCGTGGGAGTTCACCCCCGTGCTGCGCGGAGACGACCGCGGCGTCTTCTACGAGTCGTTCAAGGCCTCGGAGTTCGAGAAGGCCGTCGGGCGGCCCTTCGACCTGCTGCAGGTCAATATCTCCACCTCGGCGGCGGGCGTGCTGCGCGGCGTCCACTACACCGAGAACCCGCCCGGCCAGGCCAAATACGTGACCTGCGTGCGCGGGGCCTTCCTGGACGTGGTGGTGGATCTGCGCCGCGACTCCCCGACCTTCGGGAAGTGGGACGCGGTCGTCATCGACGATGTGGAGCGCAAGGCGGTGTATCTGGCCGAGGGCCTGGGCCACGCGCTGCTGTCGCTCGAGGACGATTCGACCGTCAACTATCTGTGCTCGCTGGAGTACTCGCCCGAATTCGACCGGGATCTGGACGCTTTCGATCCGGACCTGGCCATCGAGTGGCCGACCGTCGGCCGCAATGGTGAACCGCTCACCTTCATCCGCTCGGAGAAGGACGCCGCGGCCCCGCGCCTGGCGGATCTGAAGCTGCCGCGCTGATCCCGTGAACAACTGAGGCGCACCGCGATCCGCGGTGCGCCTCAGCGTCTTTCGGAAACCGGCCGGGCCCGTGTGAGCGGCAGGCCCGGCCGGTGGGTTCTCAGCCGACCAGTTCGACCTCCGGCTCGCGAACCTCCTGGCGGCGGGTCCGCAGCTTGGGGAGGAACACGGTGAGGGCGACCAGGGCTCCGACAATCGACACGCCGGCGGCGAATTCCAGGCCGGGACGGTAGGTGTCGAGCATGGTCTGCGGAGTCGGGTGGCTCGGCACGCTGGAGGTGACGATGGCGGTGGTCACCGCGAGCACGATGGCCGCGCCGACCTGCATGGCGGTCTGCAGCACACCGGCCGCCAGGCCCTGCTCGTCATCCTCGATACCGCTGGTGGCCTGAATATTGATGGCCGGGAAGCCGACCCAGCCGATGCCGACCAGCAGCACCGCGGGCAGCAGCACGGTCAGGTAGGCCGGGGCGGTGTCGATGCGCAGGTACAGCAAGTAGCCGACGGCCATGACCACCATGGTGATCGCGATGATCGGGCCGGTGCCGAAGCGGTCCACGAGCTTGTCGGAGACGAAGGCCGAGGCGACCACCAGCAGACCCACCGGCAGCAGCGCCATGGACAGCTTCAGCGGCGACCAGCCCAGGGTGTCCTGCAGGTACAGCGTGGTGATGAACTGCCAGCTGAAGTACGAACCGGCGACCGCGATGATGGCCAGGCTGGCCCGGACCAGACTGGGCTTGCGGAGGATGCCGAGGCGGACGAGCGGGTAGCGGACCTTGGTCTCGGTGTAGACGAACGCCGCGCCCAGCACCGCCACCGCGAGGAACGATCCGATGGTGCGGGCCGAACCCCAGCCGGCTTCCGGCGCGGAGACCACGGTGTAGACCAGCAGCAGCATGGTGGCGGTGGACAGCAGCGCGCCGAGCAGATCGTGGCCGCCCTCCTCGGCCGGCTTGTCCTTGGGGACCAGGAAGTACGCGGAGACCAGTGCGGCCAGGGCCACCGGCACCGGGAGCAGGAAGGTCCAGCGCCAGCCGAGGCCGGTCATCAGGCCGCCGAAGAGCAGGCCCATGGAGTAGCCGCCGGCGCCGAAGACGGTGTAGATGGACAGCGCCTTGTTGCGGGCCGGTCCCTCGGCGAAGTTCGTGGTGATGATGGACAGACCGGTGGGCGCGGTGAACGCGGCGGCCAGGCCCTTGATGAAGCGGGTCAGGATGAGCAGGGCCGGTGAGCTCACCAATGCGCCTGCGAGAGAGGCCAATGCGAAGACGGCCAGGGCGATCAGGAAGACCTTGCGGCGGCCCAGCAGGTCGGCGGTGCGGCCGCCCAGCAGCAGCAGGCCGCCGTAGCCGAGCACGTAACCGCTGACCAGCCACTGCAGGGTCGAGGTCTGGATGTCGAGTTCGGTGCCGATGGACGGCAGCGCGACGCCGATCATCGACACGTCGAGGCCGTCCAGGAACAGCACGATGCACAGGGTGATGAGCATGCCCCAGAGCCGGCCGGTCCACTGGGTGGAGTCGGCCGCATTGCTCACTGCGGGGCGGATCTCGGTGGAAGTCACGAGAAGCGACATTACATGCACGCGCATCAAATGCACAAGCATTTAATGCGGTTGCATGGTTCTGTCGAACGGACTAGGATGACCGCATGCCGAAGCCGACAGCGCCTGTCGACCGGCCCGTGAAGACGTCCTTCGAAACGTCTGGGCTGGTGGGGGAATGGCGCGATCTGCTGGCCCGGCACGCGACGACCTCGTGCGCTCTGGAAAAGGAGCTGCAGGGCCGCCACCACATCGGGCTCAGCGAATTCGAAACCCTCGACCGTCTCGTCGAAGCGGGTAGCGACAGCTACAAGATGAGCGATCTCGCCAATGACATCTACCTGAGTCAGAGCGCGCTCTCGCGCACCGTGGCCAGGCTCGAGCGCGACGGGCTCGTCGACCGCTCCCTGTGTACCGAGGATCGCCGCGCGATCTTCGTGTGCCTCACGGAAAAAGGGCGCGAACTGCATCAGCAGGCCGCGCCCACGCACCGGGAAGTGCTCGCCCAGAATCTGGGCTGATCGTCATCCCGGCATGCTTTTGGCCGGGATCCACAGCGAGCAGGGTGGATTCCGGCCAAAAGCGCGCCGGAATGACGGGGTTAGACGGCCGCGCGCAGCGTGTCGATCACCGGAAGTGCGTCCGTCGCTACGGAATTCACCGCGGCGATGGCGTCGCGGTAGCGCTCCACCTCGTGCTCCTTGTCCAGATACGAGGAGCCGGTGAGGGATTCCACGTACACCACCGGCGGTTCGGTGGGTTCGCCTGCGGCGGTGGGGAATTCGAGCAGGACGAAGCGCCCGGCATCCATGCCGTGGTGGTATCCGCACTCGGCGGGCAGCACGCGCAGCCGGACATTGGGCAGCTCGCCCAGTTTGCGCAGCCGGTCGAGCTGGCCGCGGGTCACGTCGTCACCGCCGATGCGATGCCACAGCACCGCCTCGGCGATCACCACATCCACCTGCAGCGGCGATCGGTCGCGGGTGAGCAGGGACTGCCGCGCCAGGCGCACCCGCACCCGGCGGTCCATCTGCTCGGCCGAGATGCCCGGGTAGGCCCCCGCGAACACGGCGCGCATGTACTGCTCGGTCTGCAAAAGGCCCGGCACCAGCTCGTTCTCATAGCTGGTGAACCGCGCCGCGGCCTCCTCCAGGCCGATGTAGACCTCGTAACCCTCGTCGATCACATCGCTGAATTCCGTCCACCAGCCGCGGGCCTTGGTCTCGCGGGCCAGCGAGGTGAGCGGTTCGATGGAGTCCTCGGGAGCGCCGTAGATCCGGCACATGGCCTCGACATCGAGGCTGCGCAGCGAGGTCTGCCCGGTTTCGATGCGCCAGATCTTGGCCTCGGACCATTCCAGTCGCTGTGCGGCCACCCGGGTCGTCATCCGCGCGCGATTGCGCAGGTCGCGCAGGTGTCGGCCGAGCTGCCGCCGCGGCACGGTCGATCCGGTAATCCCCTGCGGTAGAGCCATTCGTCCCCCTATACCAGTGTTGCGATCGCATTGTTGCACAGGAAAACTCAGCGATCCATGGACGCGGGACGCGGCCACCTGGATAGGATGTCCGCTCTCAGCCAGGCTACTTCCTCGACGACCGCTTGCGGAAGCGCCAGAACTGAACGGCCTGAACGTCTTTCGAGAGCTGATTGACCGGTTCGGCCACATCGGAGAGCGCCTGGAAGAGGTCGTCGGCCATATCGGAGATATGGGAGACCCGCGCGGCCAGCCGGGACGCGTTGAGCACGAATTCCAGCAGCAGGCGCACCGTCGCGGCGATGACCAGACCGAGTGGAAGGGCGAACACCACCGCGAACACGATGCCCAGCCAGGCCGAAATCCGCCACAGCCCTACGGTTCCCACGATCGGAATGGCGAACGCGCCCGCCAGGCCCAGCAGATACGCCAGCGGCAGCAGGGTGCGGGTGGCCGCGCGATGGAACTGCACGTCCAGCAGGGCGCGGGCGGCGTCCACGCTCCAGGAGCCGAAAGCGCTTGGGCTGGCGAACGGTTCGACCGGCTCCTCGGCTTCCTCCTCCTCGGCGATGCGACGGGACATCCGCCGGGTGGCGGACTCCTTGAAGGCGGCCCAGCGGCCCTCGGTGATGATCTCGTCGAACTCGTCGAATTCCTCGAGTTCGGCTGTGTTCCCACCCGATTGGTCGGTCATGCCGACGATCTCCTCTCCCGCAGACCTTTTCGGCGGATCCAGTGTCTCCGGTAACACCGGGGAAGGGCAGTGCGAGACAGTGTGGTGTAGAACACGTCATACCGGTGAGCGGCCGACCGCCCGGAAACGGGCCGCCAGCGCCCTTGACGATGTTGTCGCTGGCAGGACACGGTGCCGGACCTCCGGGTCACTTTCGGGCCATGGTCGTCAATGGGTCAAAACAGACTGGACACCCGCCGTCTGGGCACACAACCGGACTCGAGGTGAAAAAGAGGATGTAACGACCCGAACACCTCGTGCCGATACCCCGCACAGAGCAGGAACGAGATCTACCGGGGAATGGAGAATCCAGTGCGTACGACGTTTTCGTCAGCCGTTGCAGAATCTGCGCAGGACTACATCCGGCGTGGCTGGACGGTCGCCGAAACCGCCAATGGCATCTGCCTGGTCACCGACGAGGAAATTTCGGGCATCGAGGTCACCGGCGACACCGCCGCGTTCGTCCGCCGCTACCTGCGCGCCAACGGCCTGACCGGCCCGGTCATCGAGTTCCCGGGCGCCGAGCGCCGCGAGATCCACCTCGTGACCGGCCTGCGCAAGGCCGCCCGCGCCATCGAGGCGCTGCGCGAGTCGGGTGTCACCGTCTACACCGACGGCGCGGGCATCCCGCTGCCGCCGAGCAAGCTGTCGGCCGGTGCGGCCTGCTGGGGCGTCGCCCCGCACGAGGCCCGCTGGGTCCCGCCGGTGGTCGCCATCGCCGCGGCCGTGCGCGCCGCGGCCAAGGGTGCGCCGCAGGCCGCCCGCATCGCCTCCTGACAGCGACCGAATAAACGATCGGAAACCCGCGAGTGCATCCCCGGTGCTCGCGGGTTTCGCCGTATCCAGCTCGGAACGTTGCAAATTCAGAGAGAGCGGACATAAACGCTCGTCATTCCGGCATGCTTTTGGCCGGAATCCACAGCGCAAGGCGAGATCCCGGCCAAAAGCATGCCGGGATGACTGTGATCGGTGTTTCGCCGAATGCGGCCGCGGGCGATCATTGGGTATGACCCATGTCACGGACAGCCCCCGGACACTGCTACGCACCTGCCCGCTCTGCGAGGCCGTGTGCGGCCTCGAAATCACTTTGGACAGCGACGACCGCATCGCCTCGGTGCGCGGTGATCACGCCGACCCCTTCAGCAAGGGCTTCATCTGCCCCAAGGGCGCGACCCTCGGCCATCTCGACTCCGATCCGGATCGCCTGACCGCGCCCATGATTCGCGATCGCGCCACCGATACCTGGCGGGCGGCGAGCTGGGACGAGGCGTTCGGGGTGATCCGGGAGCGGCTGCCGCAGGTATCGGCGGCCCACGGCAACCAGGCGGTCGGGCTGTATCTCGGCAATCCCAATGCCCACACCGTGGCCGGGGCGCTGTACGTGCCACTGCTCATCCGGGCGCTGGCCACCCGCAGCCTGTTCTCCGCCAGCACCGCCGACCAGATGCCCAAGCAGGTGTCGAGCGGGCTCATGTTCGGCGATCCGCTCACCGTCGCGGTACCGGACCTGGACCGCACCGACTATCTGCTCATGCTGGGCGCGAATCCGCTGGAATCGAACGGATCACTGTGCACCGCACCGGATTTCCCGGGCCGGTTGAAGGCGCTGCGGCAGCGCGGCGGGCGGTTCGTGGTGGTGGATCCGCGCCGCACCCGCACCGCCAAGCTGGCCGACGAGCACCTGTTCGTGCGGCCCGGCAGCGACGCCTACCTGCTGTTCGGGATCGTGCACACGCTCTTCGCCGAGGATCTCGTGGATGTCCGCGTCGAGGTGAACGGGCTCGACGAGGTACGCGCCGCCGCGGCCGATTTCACGCCGGAGCTGGTCGCCGGGCGCACCGGGGTGCCGGCCGAGACGATCGTGCGGATCGCGCGCGAGCTGGCCGCCGCGCCGACCGCGGCCGTGTACGCCCGGATCGGCACCTGCACGGCCGAATTCGGGACGCTCACGCAGTGGCTGGTGGATGTCGTCAATGTGCTGACCGGCAATCTGGACGCGCCCGGCGGGGCCATGTTCGCCACCGGGGCGGCGCTGGGCATCGTGCGGTCGCGGCCGTTCCGGACCGCGCGCTGGGGCAGCCGGGTGCGCGGATTGCCCGAGGCCATGGGCGAATTGCCGGTCGCCACGCTCGCCGACGAGATCCTCACGCCCGGCGAGGGGCAGATCCGAGCCATGGTGACGGTCGCCGGCAATCCGGTGCTGTCCGCGCCGAGCGGTGCGCGCCTGGACGCCGCCTTCGCCGGACTCGAATTCATGGTGAGCGTGGACCGCTACCTCAACGAGACCACCCGCCACGCCGATGTCATCCTGCCGCCGCCGCGCATCGCCCAGTCCCCGCACTATGACTTCGCGCTGCTCAACTTCGCCGTGCACAACTACGCCCGGTACTCCCGGCCGCTGGTGCCGCTGGGCGACGGCGAGATGTCCGAGGCCGAGGTGATGGCGCGGCTGGCGCTGGCGGTCTCGGGTCAGGAACCGCAGCCGGGGCTGGATCCGCTCACCGTGGTCGACGAGATCGTTATCGCCGGGACGCTGCACAAGGCGGGCATGGCGGATCGGCGCGGGGAACTGCTCGGCGAGAACACCACCGAGCAGCGCTTGGACCTGATGCTGCGGCTCGGGCCGTTCGGTGAATGGGCTTCCGAGCCCGACGCAGCCGAGGAGTGGCGCGGTAAGCTGAATCTGCAAGTGCTGCTGGACAATCCACACGGCCTCGACCTCGGGCCGTTGCGGCCGCGGCTGCCCGGTGTCCTACGCACCGCGTCCCGGAAGGTGGAACTCGCTCCCGTGCAGTTGCTTTCGGATGTGACCCGGCTGCGGGAGCGGCTGGACGCCCAGGCGCCGGAGATGGTGCTGGTGGGTCGGCGGCAGCTGCGCTCCAACAACAGCTGGCTGCACAATGTGACGCCGCTGGTGGGCGGGTCGAACCGCTGCACGCTGCAGATCAATCCGGCGGACGCGACCCGGCTGGGACTCAACGGCCGCGCGGTGGTGAAGTCGGCGGCGGGCACGCTGACGGTGGAGGTCGAGCAAACCGACGACATCATGCCGGGCGTGGTGAGCCTGCCGCACGGCTGGGGACACGAGGACAGCGCGCAGTCGGTGGCGCGGGCGCACGCGGGCGTGAACGCCAATGCGCTGACCGATGATTCGCTGGTGGACGCGCCGTCCGGGAATGCCGTGTTCAACGGCGTGCCCGTGACGCTCACGCGGGCCTGACGCCGGTAGTCGAATGTCGGTCATCCGGGTCCTGCTGTGGCTGGTGCACGTCGGGCTGCCCGCGGCGGGACTCTGGCTGCTGGTCACCCGCCCGCAACTGGATCACCTCTATCTGCACAACGCGTTCCACTTCTGGCTGATCCTGGGCGCGGCCGCGCTCTCGCTGGGGCTGGGCGTGCTGCTGCTGCGGGCGGCGCGCGCCCACCGGGACATGCGGCTGGTGCTGGTTTCGCTGGTGTTCCAATTGAATTCGGGATTCCTCGGGCTGCACGCGCTGGCCACGCCCGGGGTCATCCTGTCCACGCCCAATGTGGGATTCACCGTGGCGGTGCCGGTGGGCATGGTGCTGGGCGGGCTGGCGGCGCTGGCGTCGGTGCCCGAGTACGGGCCGACCGCGCGGGCACACCGGTTCACCGAAGTGTTCGCGGCGCTGCCGATCACGATCATGGCGGCGTGGGCGCTGCTCTCGCTGACCCGGGTGCCGCCGTTCGACACCGTGCCCGATCCGTCCGAGGCGCAGGGGCCGCTGGTGGCGCTGGCCTTCGTCGGCGCGGCCTGTTATCTGGTCGCGGCGGGCGCCTACGCCTACCGGTATCTGCGCACCCGGGGCAGCCTGCTGCTCAGCGTGCTGACCGCGTTCGTGCTGCTGGCCGAGGCGCTGTTCGCGGTCGGATTCGGCCGCAGCTGGCGGGTGTCGTGGTGGGAATGGCATGTGCTGCTGGGCATCGCGTTCCTGCTGATCGCGGTGAGCGCGCACCGGAACTTCCGGCGTGAGGGGTCGGCGCGCGGGCTGTTCGACAGCATCACCCAGCGCAGCACCCTGACCGCCATCCAGCGCGATTACGCGCGGGCGCTCGAGGAGATGGTGCGGGCACTGGACGCGCGGGCCAGCGGCGGGGTCGCGGCCGGCGAGCCGCTGGGCGCGGTCGGGCAGGAGCTGGCCCGCCGGTTCGGGCTCACCGAGCGGCAGGTGGCGGTGCTGCAGCAGGGCGCGCGGGCGCTGGGTGACGAACGCGAGCAGGTGCGGCGGCTGGGCACGCTGGTCGCGGTGGGCGAGCGCGCCAATGTGATTCGCGGTGAGCGGCAGCTGCTCGCCGAGATCACGCGGCTGGCCAATGACGCGTTCGAACAGGACACCGTGCGCATCGGGATCCTGCGGCGCGGGCGGCTGACCTTCGAGGACGGCGGCCCGCCCCAGCCCTCGGCGTACACATTTCCCTTGACCGTCAAGGGAATCCGGGTCGGCGTCCTGGAGCTGACCCGTCCCGTGGATCCGCCCGCGGCCGCGCTGGGACCGGCCGAGCACGCGGTCGCCCGGTCCTTCGCCGCGCAGGCCTCGACGGTGCTCGAGAACGCGCGGCTGTATCAGCAGCTGGACGGACTGTTCCGGTCCTACATGTCACCGCAGGTGGTGACCACGCTGCTGGCGGATCCGGCGCAGGCGGGGCTGGGCGGGGAGATCCACGAGGTCAGCGTGCTGATGGCGGATCTGCGGGGCTATACGCCCTTCGCGGAACGGGTCGGGCCCGAACAGGTGATGCGCATGCTCAACACCTACTACGGCGCGATCGTGCCGGAGATCCTGGCCGAGGGCGGGACCGTGGTGCAGTTCGTGGGCGATGCGGTCATGGCGATCTTCAACGCGCCGGTGCGCCAGCCCGATCACGCGCTGCGCGCCGCCCGGGCCGGGCTCGCGCTGCAGCACGCCACGGCGGCGGTGCGGGAACGCGAGGAATGGCCGATGTTCCGGGTGGGGGTGAACACCGGGCCCGCCATCGTGGGCAATGTCGGTGCGCGGCAGATGCGCAACTTCACCGCCCTCGGCGACACCACCAATCTGGCCGCCCGGCTGGAGGGCCTGGCCGAGCCGGGCACGGTGGTGGTGGGCCCGCTCACCCGGGAGCGGCTGGGCAGCCGGGCCGAGGTGGAGTGCCTGGGGGACTTCGATATCAAGGGCAAGAGCCGGCCGGTCACCGTGTACCGGCTGGACTCGCTGAGGTGAGCGAGGACGACCGATGGCGGAATTCGAACTGCTGGAAGGACTCTCGCCGGACGAGCGGCGGCAGTTCCTGGCCGCCTGCACGCCGCGCCGGTTCCGGCGCCGCGACATCGTCTGCCACGAGGGCGATCCCGGCGACTGCGTACACCTGATCCTGGCCGGGCGGCTGCTGGTGCGGGTGACCACGCCGCTGGGTCACGCCGCCACCCTCACCATGCTCGGGCCCGGCGAAATGTTCGGGGAGCAGGCGCTTTTGAGCCCGGAGGCGCGGCGCACCGCGACCATCGTGGCCGTCACCGACGCCGAGACGCTGACCTTGAACCGGACCCAACTCGAACGGCTGCGCCGCGAATATCCGCAGGTGGAGCGGTTTCTCACCACCTCGCTGGCGGCGCAGGTGCGGCGGCTGTCGGCGGCGGTGCTCGAGGCGCTGTACCTGCCGGTGGAGACGCGGGTGCTGCGGCGGCTGGCCGATCTGGCCGCGCGCTACGGCGACGGGGGTGGGCAGCCGACGGTGATCCAACTGACCCAGGAGGATCTGGCCTCGATGGCGGGCACCACCCGGGCAACCGCGAACAAGGTGTTGCGGGAGCTGGAGGATCAGGGCGTGGTGCGCCTGGGACGCGGGGCGCTCACGGTGCTGGATCGAGCCCGCCTGGCGAAAAAGGCGCGCTGAAAAGACTTTTCGGTATTTAGGTTTCGAGTACCGAAGATCGGTCGCAACTAGGGGGATGACGACCGGAGTTCGCTGTCCAAAACTCTGCAAAATGGACAAATCAGGAATGCGAAATCCTCGCGCCCCCTGGGGATCTCGCATACCCGAGGCCCGTTACCGCGATCAGCATCCCCGCAGTTAAGGGACAAAGGTCCCTTGTGAACCCTTTCATCCGGGAGGATCCTCCGTCGGGAAGGTTTGCCCGGCAGCAGTCGAGGAGTCCCCACCAGGGCAGATCCGCCGGATCACGCATTCGGCACACGAAAATAGTTAAACCGTATAGGATTTCGGATGGCCGAAGTTCGTGGCCGAGCCTCTTCCATCCGGTATTCAGCTACCAAAGGGGGCGCACGATGCCCGGTATCAGAAACGGCAGCGACGGCGAACGGGAACTGCAGGAGCGTTACGGCACCGACGAACGGGCGCAGCGTTTCTACTCCGACCAAGTGCGAGATCGACTCAATACCCACATGATCGATTTCATTCGCCGGATGGATATGGCCTTCATAGCGACCTCGGACAAGCACGGGGAATGCGATTCCAGCTTCCGCGCGGGCACGCCCGGCTTCCTGCACGTGATCGACGATCACACCGTGGCTTATCCGGAGTATCGCGGCAACGGCGTCATGGCCAGCCTCGGCAATATTCTCGAGAACCCCCACGTCGGCATTCTCATGATCGATTTCGTGCAGGACCTGATCGGCCTGCACGTCAATGGCACCGCCCGCATCGTCGACGACGCCCTCATGCGCCGCTGCGTCCCCGACCTGCCCGCCGAGCCGCGCGGGCGCATTCCGGAGCGCTGGGTGGTGGTCGATGTGGAAGAGGCCTATATCCACTGCCGCAAGCACATTCCGCACCTGGTCCCGGCGCACCGCGAGGCACGGCAGTGGGGCACCGACAATATGCGCGCCAAGGGCGGTGACTACTTCCACGCGAAGGAAGAGAACAACGCCCTCGTGGAGTCCTGAATCCGGGCTATTTGATCTTGAAGATCACGGCCCGCTGCACGATGAAGTTGATCACGGTGGCGGTCCCCTGCGCGACGCAGAACGCGAAGAACATCCGCCACCAGGCATCCGGCAGGGCGTAGTAGCAGACCTGATTGATCCCCACCTGCAGCGCGAAGGTCAGCGCGTACAGGGCGATGACCGCGATGAATCGCTTGCGGCTCGGTTCCGCCTTGAAGGTCCAGCGCCGATTGATCAGATAGGCCGTGGTCGTGCCCGCGATGAAGCTGATCGACTTGGCCACCGGCAGCGGCAATCCGACCAGCTTGAACAGCAGGGTGTACAGGCCGAAGTCGACAATGGCCGACAGCCCGCCGGTGACCGCGAATCGGATGATCTGCGTCTTGAGATCAACGTCCGTACCGCCCGGTTCGTCGACCAGGGGCAGCTCGGGCGGGAGGGGCAGATGGGGTTCCGCGGTCACAAGGCAGAAGAGTAATGCCCGGGACAAAGGACACAAGCCTCGCGGCGGTTATGCCTGTAGCCTCTATGCCGATGTCCACGAAAGCTCAGACCACCACCACGGCCGCCGCGGAGCCCGCTTCCGCAGGCGAGAGCGAGCGGACCGCATCGCAGGGGACCTTCGACCTGCCGACGCAGAGCCGCCGCCTGACCGGTTGGGGTCGCACCGCAGCCACCACCTCGGAAGTGCTCTCCACCAGTGACCCGGAGCTGATCGCCAAGGCGGTCGCCATGGTCGCGGAGGACAACGACGCCAAGCCCGCGCACCTGCGCCGCGGTGTCATCGCCCGCGGCCTGGGCCGCTCCTACGGTGACCACGCGCAGAACGCCGGCGGCCTGGTCGTCGACATGACCGCGCTCAACCGCATCCACCGCATCGACCGGGACTCCCGGCTGGTGGACGTGGACGCGGGCGTGTCCCTGGACCAGCTGATGAAGGCGGCGCTGCCGTTCGGCCTGTGGGTCCCGGTGCTGCCGGGCACCCGGCAGGTGACCGTGGGCGGGGCCATCGGCTCCGATATTCACGGCAAGAACCACCACAGCGCGGGCAGCTTCGGCAATCACGTGCGGTCGCTGGATCTGCTCACCGCCGACGGCAAGGTGCAGACCATCGGGCCGAAGAAGAACGCCAAGCTGTTCTGGGCCACGGTCGGCGGCAACGGCCTGACCGGCATCATCCTGCGGGCGACCATCGAGATGACGCCCACCGAGACCGCGTACTTCATCGCCGACGGCATCAAGACCACGGGCCTGGACGAGACCATCGCGGTCCACAAGGACGGGTCCGAGGCGAACTACACCTACTCCTCCACCTGGTTCGACGCCATCAGCGCGCCGCCGAAGCTGGGGCGCGCCAACGTGTCTCGAGGTCGGCTGGCCAAGCTGGACGAGCTGCCGAAGAAGCTGCGCAAGAACCCGCTGAAGTTCGACGCGCCGAATCTGCTGACGGTGCCGGACATCTTCCCGAATTTCGCGGCGAACAAGTTCACGCTGGGCATGGTCGGCGAGGCGTACTACGCGCTCGGCGGCAACTACACCGGCAAGATCATGAACCTGACGGCGTTCTACCACATGCTCGACGTGGTCTCGGAGTGGAACCGGGCCTACGGTTCGGCCGGTTTCATCCAGTACCAGTTCGTGCTGCCGCCCGAGGCCCTCGATGAATTCACCAAGATCATCGTGGATATCCAGCGGTCGGGTCACTACACCGCGCTCAATGTGCTGAAGTTCTTCGGCCCGGGCAACCCGGCCCCGCTGAGCTTCCCCATGGAGGGCTGGAACATCTGCGTGGACTTCCCGGTCCGCCCGGGTCTCAACGAGTTCGTGCGCGAACTGGACCGGCGCGTCCTGGAATTCGGCGGTCGCCTCTACACTGCCAAGGATTCGCGGACCGACGCGGAGACCTTCCACAAGATGTACCCGCGGATCGACGAGTGGATCAAGATCCGCCGAAGTGTCGACCCCACAGGCGTTTTCATGTCCGATATGGCGAGAAGGCTGGAGCTTCAGTGATCAATGCGGTAGGGAACCCGCAATCCATTCTGCTGCTGGGCGGCACCTCGGAGATCGGCTTGGCGATCTGCGCCGAGTACCTGAAGAAGGGCCCCATGCGCATCGTCCTGGCCGCCCTGCCGGGTGACCCGCTGCGCGAGGAGGCCGTCTCCCAGATGAAGGCCGCCGGCGCCTCCGAGGTGCAGGTGCTGGACTTCGACGCGCTCGACACCGACAGCCACCCGGCCGTGATCGACGCGGCCTGGGCCGATGGCGATATCGACGTGGCGATTGTCGCGTTCGGCATCGACGGCGACGGCGAGATCTTCTGGCAGGACCAGCGCAAGGCCGTCGTGATGGCCCAGATCAACTACACCGCCGCGGTTTCCGTCGGTGTGCTGCTGGGCGAGAAGATGAAGGCGCAGGGCTTCGGCCGCATCCTGGCCATGTCCTCCGTGGCCGGTGAGCGCGTGCGCCGCTTCAACTTCGTCTACGGCTCCACCAAGGCGGGCCTCGACGGCTTCTACCTGGGTCTCGGCGAGGCGCTGGCCAAGTTCGGCCCGCGCGTCACCGTCATCCGCCCGGGCATGGTGCGCACCAAGCTCTCCGCGCACGCCAAGGAGAACGGGCTCACCGTGAACAAGGAGGACGTGGCCGTCCTCGCGGTGGCCGCCTCCGAGAAGGGCAAGGAAATCGTCTGGGCCCCGGGCACTTTCCG
The DNA here is from genome assembly GCF_000308815.1 of Nocardia concava NBRC 100430. Lineage (GTDB taxonomy): Bacteria > Actinomycetota > Actinomycetes > Mycobacteriales > Mycobacteriaceae > Nocardia > Nocardia concava. Next base: position 27,122 of record NZ_BAFX01000003.1, on the reverse strand, counting down.
CTACGTGATGATGATCCTGCGCCACGTCCCGCGCCCGATCTTCCGCAAGCTGCCGATTTAACCAACTCTCGGGACTCTCAGGGGTAAACCCCTGAAACCCCGACACCCGGTACCAACGCCGCCCCCCGACAAGGGGGCGGCGTTTCCGTTATCCGATGGAACGGATGATGGTCTCGATATCCGAATACCGGGGCTTCCAACCGAGTTCGGCCCGGGCCTTGGTCGCATCGACGACCAGCGTGGCCGGTTCGGGCGCTGGTGGATTGTGCGCCAAGGGAACTCGCCGTCCGGTGACCCGCTCGACCGCGGCCACGACGTCCAGAATGCTTGTCCCCCGCCCGCTTCCGATGTTGTAGCACCTGAAGTCGCCCGGTTCCGGGGTCCGCTCGACGGCCGCGACGAACGCGGCCGCGGCATCCTCGACGTGCAGGTAGTCCCGCACGGCGGAACCGTCGCCGTTGATTCCCAAGGGCGTCTGGGTCATTGCGGCAGCAAGCACCCGGGGAATCAGGCGGGTGGGGTCGCGGTCGTCGCCGCCCGCGAGATTCGGCAGCCGCAGCACGACGGCTCCGAGCGCACCGTTGCGAGCCTGGGCCTCGACTGCCGCTTCGGCCGCCACCTTGCTGCTCGCGTACGGATGGGGTGGGTCGACGGGCAGGTCCTCGGTCATCGGCTGCCGTTCGGGTGAGCCGTAGACCGCGCAGGTGGAGGAGAACACCAGGCCCGGCACGCCTGCCGCGGCCATGGCCTCGAGCAGCGCGAGGGTGCCGCCCACGTTCACGTCGTAGTAGCGGACCGGTTCGTCGAAGGATTCCCGGGCGCGGGTGAGTCCGGCCAGGTGGCAGACCCGGTCGATACCCTCGACCGCGCGCGCCACGCCGTCGGTGTCGAGCAGGTCGGCCGGGCGGGTGGCCGCGGCCCCCGGTATGTCGGCCGTGCCGGGCCGGACCATGGCGATCGGCTCGTGGCCCGCCGCGTTCAGGGCGGCGACCAGGGCTCGGCCCAGATAGCCCGCCGCGCCGGTGACCAGTACGCGCACGCTCGGATCCCTTCCTTCGAGGAGGTTCCGACGATAGTGACTAGGCTGACGCGCGGTTCACGGAGACGGATGCGGAGGCTGGGTGCGGATGAGCGGACGGGCTGGCAGTCGACTGACCCCGATGGCGCGGCAGGCCGGTGGGGCGGCCGGGGAGGCCGTGCTCGCGGCACTGGTGGCGGCCGTGGTGGCGGCCATCGGGCTGAAGGCGTTCGCGACCGTGCAGTGGCCCGCGTTCAACTCCTCCAATGTCACCCGGTCGCTGACCACCGTGGGGCAGGTCGTGGCGCTGGCCATGCTGGTGGGCTCGGTCGTGCTGCTGCGGCTGCGCAAATGGGGGTGGCTGGCGAAACTGCTGTCGTGGGGCGGGATTTCGGCCTTCGTGACGGTGACGCTGGGGATGCCGCTGGCGGCCACCAAGCTGTACTTGTTCGGGATGTCCGTGGACCAGGAGTTCCGGACGCAGTATCTGACGCGGTTGACCGACAGTGCGGCGCTGCACGATATGAACTACATCGATCTGCCGCCGTTCTATCCGGCCGGGTGGTTCTGGATCGGCGGGCGGTTCGCGAGCCTGACCGGGATGGCCGGGTGGGAGGCGTTCAAGCCGTACGCCATCATCGGGCTGGCGGTCGCGGCGGCGATCGCGCTCGTGTTGTGGTCCAAGCTGATTCGGGCCGATTGGGCGGTGGCGGTGGCCGCCGCCACGACGGCGGTGACGCTGGCGTACGGGTCGCCGGAGGCCTACAGCGCGGTGCTCACGCTGCTGCTCGCGCCCGCGCTGGTACTGGCCTGGGGTGCGTTGCATCGGCCCGCCGAAGGCGGCGAGTCCACGCGGCAGACCGCCGGTGGCTGGGGTGCGGTGCTGGGTGCGGGACTGTTCCTGGGCTTGGCGGCGAGCTTCTACACCCTCTACTTCGCCGTCGCGGTCTTCACGGTGTGCCTCATGGCGCTGATCGCCGCCGGGATCGCGGCTCGGGCGCAACGCACCTGGCGGGCCGTGCTTCCGATCCTCGTGCGGCTCATCGGAATCGGTGTGGTCGCCGCGATCCTGGCGCTGGCCGTGTGGACGCCGTTCCTGCTGAAGTTCCTGTCCGGCAAGGCCTCCCTCGGCTCCGGTTCGGCATTCCACTATCTGCCCGAGAGCGGGTCGCGGCTGCCGCTGCCCATGTTCGATTTCGATCTGCTCGGCCTGCTCTGCCTGGTGGGAACGATCTGGCTGGTACTGCGCGCGGGCAGTTCGCGACGGGCGCAGGCACTCGGGATCGGGGTTGTCGCGATCTACCTGTGGTGCCTGCTGTCCATGGCGGCGACGGCGGCCGGGACCACGCTGCTGGCGTTCCGGCTCGAGTCGCCGCTCATGGCGCTCCTGGCGGCCGCGGGTGTGTTCGGATTCGCCGAGGGCGCGCGAGCGATCTACCAGGCGTTGAACGAGCCGGGCCGGTTCCGGTTGGCCGCCGCGGCGATCGCGATCGTGGGGGCGATCGGTTTCAGCCAGCAGATTCCGACGGTGCTGTCGACCGAGATCAACACCGCCTACACCGATACCGACGGAAACGGTGTGCGCGCCGACAAGCGCGCCCCCTCGGCGGTGTCGTACTACGGCGAGATCGACGCCAAACTGCTCGAGCAGACCGGTCGGCCGCGCGACAAGAGTGTGGTGCTGACCGCCGACACGAGCTTCCTGGCGGTCTACCCGTACTACGGATTCCAGGCTCTCACTTCGCATTACGCGAATCCGCTCGCCGACTTCGCCGCGCGCACCGCCGAGATCCAGCGCTGGAGCACGCTGAAGACATCGCAGGAGCTGACCGACGCGCTGAACCACTGCCGCTGGTACGCACCGGATGCCTTCCTGTTCCGGCGTTCCGGCGACGACTACACGCTGCGCCTGTCGCAGGACGTGTATCCGAACGACCCGAATGTGAAGCGGTTCACAGTGGCGTTCCCCAAGGAGCTGTTCACCGACGGGCACTACCGGATCACCGATATCGGACCGTTCACCCTCGTGGTGCGTGTCTGAACGAAACAACGAGACAAGGGTCACTTATCAACAGATTTCGCCCGTTTTCTGTGGATAAATACCCGTTCCTGTGGATAACTTCGGGACTTGCCAGTGCAATCTCAGCCGAACGCGGTAGCGTGGGCCGCTGATTGCCAGGCACCAAGGAGTTAGCGCGTGACACAGGGGCGGGTATCCGACCGGGGGGTCGAAGACGGTTCGGCGGTAGCGGTTCTCGACCGCCCCGCCCCGGAAGTGGCTCTCCCCAAGCTTTCCCGGCCGCGCCGGGTGGCCCGGCGCCTCCGTCTCGCCCGCGCCGATCTGATCATCGCCACCGGCTATCTGGCGCTGGCGGTGCTGGTGCTCTCCGGCCAGTGGCTGCACACCGATCGCGGATACCTGATCAAGAGCGGCCAGGACCAGACCATGTGGGAGTGGTTCTTCGCGGTCACCGCGCACAATGTCGCGCACCTCGAGAACCCGCTGGGCACCCTGCTGCAGAACTATCCCGACGGCGTGAACATGATGGCCAATACCGCCATGTTCGGCGTCGGGGTGCCGCTCACCCCGGTCACACTGCTGTTCGGGCCGACGGTCACCTTCGTGCTGGTGCTCACCCTGGGCCTGTTCGGCACCGCCTTCGCCTGGTACTGGCTGTTCTCGCGCGAGGTGGTCACGTCCAAGGCCGCGGCGGCGGTGGGCGGCCTGTTCTGCGGTTTCGCGCCCGCCATGATCTCGCACGCCAACGCGCACCCGAATTTCGTGGTGCTGGCTCTGCTTCCGCTGATCGCGCTGCAGCTCATCCGGATGGCCAAACGCGCTGGCGCGGCCGAGGAGGCCCGCAAGGCGCGGCGCAATCGCGACGCCGTCATTCTCGGCCTGCTGGTGGCGCTGCAGATCGCGCTGGGCGAAGAGCCGCTGCTCATCTTCGCGCTGTCCTTCGGGCTCTTCGCGGTCGTCTACCACCTGCACGCGCCGAAGACCGGCCTGCGCGCGCTGCGCGCCGTCACCCCGACGGTGCTGCTGGCCGCGCTGATCACGGTGGGGCTCACCGAGATTCCGCTGTGGTGGCAGTTCTTCGGCCCGCAGTCCTACCGTTCCATCGACCACGTGGCGATGCAGAACGATCTGAAGGCGCTGTTCCAGTTCCCGTCCGAATCGCTGGGCGGGCTGGTCTCGCACGGTCAGAACGTGGCCATCAACCCGACCGAGGAGAACTCGTATTTCGGCTGGCCGCTGTGGATTCTGGTCGCGGTGGCCGCGGTGCTCATGTGGCGCGAGCGGGTGGTGCGGGCGGCCGCCGCGGTGATCGTGGTGTTCACGGTGCTGTCGCTGGGCTCGACCCTGATGATCGGCAAGGTCGATACCGGTATCGCCCTGCCGTGGAAGCGGCTCGCGGATGTGGCGCTGCTGGATACGGTGCTGGAATCGCGTTTCACCATGGCCGCGATTCCGGCCATCGCCGTGATCCTGGCCCTGGCCGCCCAACGGGCGCTGGACTATTGGAAGGTGTCGGCGACCGACTGGCGGCCGCTGGCCCTGTTCGCGGCGTTGGCCATGGCCCTGCTGCCGCTCACCCCGACCATCCTGCCGGTGGTGCAGCGCCCGGCCACCCCGCAGTTCTTCACCGATGGCACGGTGCGGCACTACGTTTCGCAGGGCTCGGTGGTGGTCGTTCCGCCGCCGACCCCGCCGGATGCCCGCGCACTGCGCTGGCAGGTCGATTCCGGCTTCGAATTCCCGCTTGCCGGAGGCTATTTCGTCGGCCCGACCGGCGCCTCCAAGAAGGGCCGCTACGGTCCGGACGACCGGCCCACCGCCAGCCTGCTCATGCGGGCGCAGCGGTCCAACACGGTTCCGGTCGTCGACGATGCCACCCGCGCCCAGGCGCTCGAGGATCTGCGCTACTGGCGCGCCGATGTATTGGTGCTGCCGCCGACCGACAATGGCGACACCCTGCGGGCGACCGTCAACCAACTGCTCGGCTTCCCCGCCGAATACGTTGACGGCGTGTGGCTCTGGGATGTGCGCGGCAAGATCTGAGGGGCGGCTCAGCCTATTTTGCGATAGGTGACGAAGCCGCTGACCGACAGCGCGCGGGTGATCACCCCGTTGCTCAGCACCAGTTCGTGCGTGCCCTGGACCTGACAGCCGCTGCCGCCGGAACTGAGCGTGCCCGCGCCGAGGGTGATGTCGCCGGTGCCGGGAACGCCCAGCAGCCGGTAGTCGAAGACGCAGATCACCCGTCCGCCACTGGATATCGTCGAGGTCACCAGCGCCTGGTTCAGCTCGCCCTGCCGGATGCTGAGCCGATAGTCGTTGGCGTTGGAGTCGCTGGACCCGGACCATTCGCCGACGAATTCCGCGGGCACCCGGCCCGCCGGGATGGTGACCGGAGTGGTGGCGGCGGCCGTGGTCGTCGACGCCACCGACGCCATGGTCGGAATGGCCGCGGACAGCGGTGCGCCACTGGGGGTTCCGTGGCTCTCGAGCTCGGCGACCGCCCAGATCGCACTGCCGCCGATCACCGCGGCCGCCAGCACCACCGACAGTCCGATGATGACCCCGCGCCCCGTTCCCGACCCCGAGTACACCGGCTCCGGAGCCCGATGCCGGTGCGACACAGCGTCATCCACCGGGCCCGCGTTGCCGCCGTACCCGACGCGGTACGGCGACGGCTCGCCGTAATAGCCCGGCCGGAGCACCGTGGGATCGGTGCGCGGCGAACGCAGCAGCGTCGGATCGGTGCGCGGGCCGCGCAGCACGGTCGGGTTGGTGCGCAAACTCGCCGGCGGCGTCTCGACCACGGTCGACGTGGCCGGAGCCAGCCACGCCGCCCAGGCGGCATCGGTGAAATCGGTGCAGCTGGCGAATCTCTCGTCCGGATGCTTGGCCAGCGCGCGGTCGAAGACGGCGTCGAAACCCGGCGACAGGTCCGGCCGCACCTGCGTGACATGCAGGGGCGGGGTGCTGGTGTGCGCGTAGATCAGGCCCGCCAGATCGTTCGCCAGGAACGGCCGCGATCCGGTGAGCAGCACGAAAAGTGTGCAGGCCAAGGAGTATTGGTCGGTGCGCGGATCCAGGAAGCGCCCCGACACCTGCTCCGGTGAGGCGTAGGCGAAGGTGGCGGAGATATCGCCGGTCTTGGTGACATGGGTGGTCTCGTCGCGCAGCCGTGCGATGCCGAAATCGGTGAGCAGCGCGCGTTCCGGGCGGCCGTCCTCGGCCGGGGAGAGCAGGATGTTCGACGGCTTCACGTCCCGGTGCAGCACGCCCTTGCCGTGCGCGTAGTCCAGCGCCGAGGCGATGCCGCCGCCGATGCGCAGCGCCCGCTCCGGTGACAGCCCCGAAAGGCCGTCCGCGTCAGGGCCTTCCACGTATTGCATGGCGATCCACAGTCGCCCGTCGTCGAGCCCCCGGTCGTAGACCGAGACGATGTTCGGGTGATCGAAGCGGGCGGTGATGTCGGCCTCGCGTTCGAAGCGCCGCCAGCCCTCGGCGTCGGCGTTCACCTCCTCGCGATTGAACACCTTCAGCGCGGCCAGGCGCGGTAGCCGGGGGTGGCGGGCGGCGTAGACGGTGCCCGAGCCGCCGGCCCCGATCCAGCGCTCGATGACGTATCCGGCGATCTCCTCGCCCGGCTTCAGATCGGTCATGGTGGCGCACCTACCTACGTCAGCTCTGCGATACCTACTTCAGTGGAGCCCTTTCGAGCCAGTCGGTCAGGAGGCTGCCCACCGTGTGCCCGGGCCAGCGCAGCACCATGACGAAGCGGGAGCGCGGATCACCGTCCGGAAAGCTGACGGCGGCGACCGCGCGATGGGCCTCGGTGTCGGTGGTGTCGCGGTCCACGGCGGCCGCGGTGGTGACGGTCAGCTCGCCCGCGACGTCGTCGTGGGTGACCCCGGTGGTGTGGGCCTTGTTGTCGAAGAACAGCTGGGCCACCGATTGCCCCGGGCGGGTGTCGAAGTCGAGGACGTCGAAGTGCACCTGGCCGGTGGTGTCGTCGGCATTGCAGCGCACCCGGTGCGCGCCCTGGGCCGCCTCGCCCGCACCCGGATCGCCCGGCCGGCACGAGCCGCCCTGCCAGCCGACCGCGGTGCCGGTGGAGGCGAGCTGGCCGATCAGGCTGGGGAAGGCGCGGGCGATGGCGGCGTCGTCGCGACCCCAGGACGAGATCACGGTATCGGCGCTGGTGTACGTGATCAGCCCGCTCACATCGGTTTTGCGGCTGACCCGGCCATCGGCGAGCAGGGTGAGGGTGGTCGGGCCGTTGGCCTTGCAGGCATTGGCCGGTTCCCGCACCACGGTCTGGGAGGTGCCCACGATCAGCCGGTCGCCGTCCTTGGGCACGGCGTCCAGGGGTGCGGAGAACTCGCAGTGGAACGGATTGCCGTTGGGGAGAACGCCGTCCACGCGATTGGACAGCACCGGATCGCCGACCTTGGCCTGCTGGACGGTCAGCCGGTAGTTGGTCTGGCCCTCGGTGGCCAGCCAGGTGCCGACGAATCGGTCCGGTACCAGGCCGCCGGTGGCCGCCGGTGGCGGCGGATCGCTCTGCTGCATGGCGAATCCGACGCCCGCGGCGGTGACGGCGGCCACCGCCACCGGGATCAGGATGCGGCGGTGTACGAGGTGCTGCCACAGCGGTTTCCGGCCACGGGACGGTTTGGGCGTGATCGGCTGCGGCAGCAGCCGCGCCGGGGCGGTATGCGCCAGCGCGGGATCGGAGTAATAGGCCGTGGTGGCCGCGTACGCGAAATCGGCGCAGCTCTCGAAGCGGTCCGCGGGATCCTTGGCCATGGCCTGATCGAAGACCGCGTCCATCGCCGCGGGGATCTCGGGATTCATCTCGCTGACGCGCAGCGGCCGCTCCTGGGTGTGGGCGTGCACCCAGCCCAGCGGATTGTCGGCGCGGAACGGCCGCTGGTCGGTGAGCAGCACGAAAAGCGTGCAGGCCAGGGAGTATTGATCGGATCGCGGTCCGACCGGTTTGCCGCTCACCTGTTCGGGTGATGCGAAAGCGAAAGTGGCGGAGATATTTCCGGTATGGGTGAGTTTGGTGGTCTCGTCGCGCAGCCGGGCGATGCCGAAGTCGGTGAGCAGGGCGCGCTCGGGGCGGCCGTTGTCGGGATCGGCGATCAGGATGTTGGAGGGCTTCACATCCCGGTGCAGCACGCCCTTGCCGTGCGCGTAGTCCAGCGCGGCCCCGATCTCGGTGGCGATGCGCAGCGCGCGCTCGGGCGAAACATGGTGCAGCTCAGCGGCATCCACCCCGTCGATGAACTGCATGGAGATCCAGAACAGGTCCTCGGCGACGCCGCGGTCGTAGACCTGCACGATATTGGGGTGATCGAAGTGCGCGGCGATATCCGCCTCGCGCTCGAAACGCCGCCAGACGTCGTCATCCCCCATGACATCATCGCGCTTCAAGATCTTCAGTGCTGTGAGCCTGGGTAACCGCGGGTGCCGCGCCGCATAGACGACGCCCGACCCCCCGGCCCCGATTCGCCGCGCGATCACATACCCGGCGATAACTTCGCCAGGTCGCAGCTCGGTCATGCTTCCTCTTTGTCTTTCCGGCCCGGCCCCACGCCCAGTTCGGATAAGAACCATCATAGAGTCGATGCTCGTGCGCGCAGACTCCCGAGCGTTTCACCGCATCCGCATCATCGCCCTGGTCTCCGGTCTCCTCGGATTCCTGCTGGCGGTGATCACGCCGATCCTGCCTGTGAATCAGGATCGGCCGACTCTGCATTGGCCGCAAGGAGATACGGCCGACGTCGACGCCCCGTTGGTGTCGTATGTGCCGCTGAACCTGGATCTCACGCTGCCCTGCCAGGTGCTGCGCGACCTGCCGACCGGCACGCTGTTCTCGACCGTCCCGGCGGCATCGGGGCAGGCCGAGTCGAAGGGCCTGGTCGTCAAGGTCACCGACGAGCCCGAGCAGGGGCGCACGGTATCGGTTCTGACGCGGCTGATTCCGCTGCTGTCGGCGCCGGTGACGGAGATCGAGAACTGCACCGCGATCACCGTGCACTCGGACGCCACCGAGACCCGGGTCGAATTCACCGGCGTCAACCGCAAGGACGGCACGCCGTTCGTCGGCCGGGTCGGCGGCGACACCCGGCCGCAGGTGGTGGGCCTGTTCACCGACCTGAAGCGGGATCAGCTCGGAACGGCCAGTGCCACGGTGAATATCGACGCGCGCTTCACCTCCAGCCCGAACTGGATCAAGCGGCTCGCGACCATCGGCGCGGTGGTGTTCACGCTGCTGGCCCTGCTGGCGCTGCACTTCCTCGACACCTCCGACGGCCGTAAGCCGCGCCGGTTCCTGCCCGCACACTGGTGGCGGGTCCGGCTGGCCGACGTCGCGGTGATCGGCACGCTGCTGGTCTGGCACGTCATCGGCGCGAACACCTCCGATGACGGCTACATCCTGAATATGGCTCGGGCCTCCAAGGTTTCGGGCTACACGGCCAACTACTACCGCTGGTTCGGGGTGGCCGAGGCGCCGTTCGGGTGGCCGTACGAGGTGCTGGCGTGGATGACCCGGATCAGCGATTCCAGCCCGTGGATGCGGCTGCCCGCGCTGCTGGCCGGAATCACCTGCTGGCTGGTGATCAGCCGGGAAGTGCTGCCGCGCTTGGGTTCGCGGGTGCGCCGCGACAATGTCGCCATCTGGACCGCCGGACTGGTGTTCCTGGCCGCCTGGATGCCCTACGACAACGGGCTGCGGCCCGAACCGCTCATCGCGGCGGGCGCGCTGCTGACCTGGTGCTCGATCGAACGGGCCATTGCCACCGGGCGGCTGCTGCCCGCGGCGATCGGCGTGCTGATCGCGGCCTTCTCGCTGGCGGCCGGGCCGACCGGCCTGATCTGCCTGGCGGCGCTGTTCGCGGGCGCGCGGCCGGTGCTGATGATCATCATCAAGCGCGCCAAGGGCGGCGACACCGAGCCGGGGCGGCAGGGCTCCTGGCTGCTGCGCTACGGCGCGCTGCTCGCGCCCGGCGTGGCGGCCGGAACCCTGGTGCTGGTGGTGGTTTTCGCCGATCAGACCCTCGCATCGGTGATGGAGGCGACCCGGGTGCGCACCCTGATCGGGCCGAATGTGGCCTGGTTCGACGAGCGCACGCGCTGGGACTCGCTGCTCATGCTGTCCCCCGACGGGTCCCTGGCCCGCCGGTTCGGGATCCTGGCCATGCTGCTGGCCCTGGGCGTGTGCGTCATGGTGATGCTGCGCAAGAACGGCCGGATTCCGGGCACCTCGCGTGGGCCGTCGGCGCGGATCCTGGGCATCATCTTCATGTCGCTGTTCCTCATGATGTTCACGCCCACCAAGTGGACCCACCACTTCGGCGTGTACGCCGGTCTGGCCGGGTCGGTGGCGGCGCTGGCCTCGGTGGCGGTGGGCGTCAACGGGATTCGCTCGCCCCGCAACCGGACGCTGTTCACCGCGGCCGTGTTCTTCCTGCTGGCCATGACCTTCACCGGACCCAATGGCTGGTGGTACGTGTCCAGCTACGGCGTGCCGTGGTTCGACAAGGCACCGCTCATCGCGGGCAAGGGCTTCTCCACGCTGTTCCTCGGCCTGGCGGTGCTGTGCCTGCTGATCGCGGCCTACCAGCACTTCCGGGAGCCGTACACGAAGCCGAAGCCGGTGCGCGGCTTCGACAAGTTCGCCACCATGCCGCTCACCATCGCGGCGGCCGCGCTGGTGCTGTTCGAGGTGCTGTCGCTGGCCAAGGCGGCCGTCACCCAGTACCCGGCCTACTCCATCGCCGAGTCGAATCTGCGTGCGCTGAAGGGTGATTCGTGTGCGCTGGCCAATGAGGTGCTGGTCGAGACCGACACCGCCGATTCGCTGCTGCGCCCGTGGACCGGCTCGGACGCCGACGGATTGGCCGCGGAGAATACCGGATTCACGCCCAACGGCGTCGCCTCCGACCTGACCGCGGATGCCGAGGAGACCGTCACCGGCGGCGCGAACTCGGTGAACGACAAGTCCTCGGGCAACAAGACCTCCAAGACCACCGGCGCGGGCACCGGCGGCGGCAAGAGCGAGGAGACCGGCATCAACGGCAGCTCGGTCGCCCTGCCCTTCGGACTGGATCCGATGAAGACGCCGATCGAGGGCAGTTACACCGAGGGCGAGCAGCAGGTTTCGAAGCTCACCACGCAGTGGTACAACGCCGAGAAGCTGAACAGCGTGCGCGATGATCCGGCGTACAAGGTGCTGATCGTGACGGCCGCGGGTCGCATCAAGTCCTTCAACAAGGACGGTGTCGAGACCTACGGCCAGGACCTGCTCGTGGAGTACGGCACCCGCGACGCCGCGGGCAATGTCACCAATACCGGACAGATCCGGCCCATCGATATCGGCCCGAGCCCGTCCTGGCGCAACCTGCGCGTCCCGCTGGACCAGATTCCCGCCGGTGCCAATGCGATTCGCCTGGTCCTCAACGACGCCGACATCACCCCGCGCCAGTGGCTGGCGGTCACCCCGCCGCGCCTGCCCAAGCTGGAGACGCTGAATTCCCTTGTCGGCGACAAGGCTCCGGTCCTGGAGGACTGGCATGTCGGCCTGGCCTTCCCGTGCCAGCGCCCCTTCGATCACCACGACGGGGTGGCCGAGGTGCCCGAATGGCGCATCCTGCCCGACCGGGTGGGCCAGGACGCCTCCAATGCGTGGCAGGACGATATCGGCGGCGGTCCACTGGGCTGGACAGGTTTGCTGCTCAAATCGCAGACCCGGCCGAGCTATCTGAACCACGACTGGAGCCGGGATTGGGGCTCACTCGAGCAGTTCACCCCTTATGTCCCGAATGCGAATAAGACCCCGGCCCTGGACGTGACCGTCCAAACCCGCTCCGGCCTGGCCAAGGATTCCCCGATCAAGGCCAAGTAGCAGCCGCGAAAAGCCCGCTCGAAGCACTGCTTCGGGCGGGCTTTTTCGATGATTTCGACCATGCGTGTCGCGGCGCGGCAGTGAACACCGCCACTCCCAGCGAGTACCGATACGATCAGCAACCGTGCCAGACGCCTCCGCAGTCCTCACTAAGCCGAATCCCTCGGCGACCGCACCTGTGACGCAGCGCGATTTCCGCATCGCGAAGCTCATCGCCATCGTCGCGGGCGTGCTCGGCGCGCTGTTCGCGCTGGCGACCCCGTTCCTTCCGGTGCAGCAGACGCAGGCGGAGGTGAGCTGGCCGCAGGGCGGTTCGCTCGATCCGGTGCAGGCGGCCCTGGTGTCGCAGGTACCGGTCGACGTGAACGTCAGCATTCCGTGTTCCGCGGTCCAGCAATTGGATCCGCGCGGCGGCATCCTGCTGGCAACCGCGCCGCCGCAGGGCAAGGGCGCAGACCTGGAGGCCATGTTCGTCCGCGTGTCCGGCGACAGCGTCGACGTGCTGGACCGGAACGCCGTGGTGGCCACCGCGACCCGGGCCGAGATGAACGAGTGCTCGCGCCTGGTCATCGCTTCCGACGACAAGCAGACCACCGCCGTCTTCGAGGGCGTCACCCGCACCGTCGAGAAGCCGACCGCCGACGGCGGCCGCGAGCTGGTCACCGCGCCGGTCGAGGGCAAGCTGCTCGGCGATCTGCGCCCGCAGGTGGTCGGCGTCTTCACCGATATGAAAGGCGCGGTCCCCGACGGCCTTTCGTTCCACATGACGGTGGACTCGCGCTTCTCCTCCTCGCCGACCGTCATCAAGCTGGTGGCGATCATCGCGGCGGTGCTGCTCACCCTGCTGGCCATGGGCGCGCTGGCGGTGCTGGACACCAGTGACGGCCGCGGGCACCGGCGCATCCTGCCCGCCCACTGGCTGAAGCCGACCTGGGCGGACGGCGGCATCATCGGCACCCTGCTGCTGTGGCACTTCGTGGGCGCCAACACCTCCGACGACGGCTACATCCTGACCATGGTGCGCGCGGCGCCGCACGCCGGATACATGGCCAACTACTTCCGCTGGTTCGGCGTGCCGGAAGCGCCCTTCGGCTGGTACTACAACGTCATCCAGGCCTTCGCGCAGATCTCCACCGCCAGCCCGTGGGTGCGAATTCCCGCGCTGCTCTGCGGCATCCTGTGCTGGCTGGTGATCAGCCGCGAGGTGGTGCCGCGGCTGGGCAACGCGGTCGCCAAGTCGAAGGTCGCGCTGTGGACCGGCGGCCTGGTGTTCCTGGCCTTCTGGCTGCCCTACGACAACGGCCTGCGATCGGAGCCCATCGTGGCCCTGGGCGCGCTGCTGACCTGGGTGTCCATCGAACGGGCCATCGCCACATCGCGATTGCTGCCCGCCGCCGTGGCGGTACTCGTGGCGGCGTTCACGCTGGCGGCCGCGCCGACCGGTCTGATGTGTGTGGCGGCGCTGCTCGCGGGCATCCGGCCGCTGGTGCGGATCGTGGTGCGGCGGCGCAAGCAGTTCGGTGACGTGGCCCTGCTGGCGCCCATCGCGGCGGCCGGATTCCTGGTCCTGGTGGCGGTTTTCGCCGATCAGACCTTCGCCGGAATCATGGAGGCCAACCGGGTGCGGCAGGTGACCGGGCCGAATCTGGCCTGGTACGAGGACTACCTGCGCTACTACTACCTGTTCGTCGAGACCGTGGACGGTTCGCTGGCCCGCCGGTTCGCGTTCCTGCTCATGATCCTGTGCCTGATCACCACCATGCTGGTGCTGCTGCGCCGGCGGCAGGTGCCGGGCATCGCGAGCGCGCCGACCTGGCGGCTCATGGGCGTGGTCTTCGGAACCATCTTCTTCATGATGTTCAACCCGACCAAGTGGACCCACCACTTCGGTTCGTACGCGGGCATCGCGGGCTCGCTGGCGGCGGTGACCGCGGTCGCGGTGTCCGCCACCGCGCTTCGCTCCCGCAAGAACCGCTCGGTGTTCCTGGCCGGGCTGCTGTTCACCCTCGCCGTCGCCTTCTCCGGCATCAACGGCTACTGGTACGTCTCCAGCTACGGCGTGCCGTGGTTCGACAAGCGGGTGTCGCTGCACGGGTTCCAGTCCAACACCTTCATGCTCATGCTCTTCGGGCTGGCGCTGGCCGTGGTGGCCTGGCAGTCGCTGCGCGAGGGCTACGCCAAGCCCCTGGAGAACGGGAAGACCCGGCGCGGCAGGCGGATCCGCAAGTTCGCGGCCGTACCGCTCACCGTGGTGGCCGCGCTCATGGTGGCGTTCGAGGTGCTCTCGCTGGTCAAGGGCGCCGCCACGCAGTACCCCGCGTACTCGCTGGCCCGCTCCAATTTCGATGCCCTGGCCGGGAAGTCCTGCGGCCTCGCCAATGACGTGCTGGTGGAGCCGAAGGTCAACGAGGGCAACCTGCCCCCGATCATCGATCCGGCCCATCCCCCGCTCAACGGCGATCCGCTGGCCGGGGAGAACCCGGTCGGCTTCTCCCCCAACGGCGTCGCCGACAAGCTGGACGCCGACAGCGTCGAGGTGAAGCCGGGCACCGGCAATACCTCCACCCAGACCGTCGGCCCGGCCTTCGAGAAGGGCCAGAACGCGGGCACCGGCGGCGGCAAGGGCGCCGAGGGCGTGAACGGCTCCACCGTGGCGCTGCCGTTCGGCCTGGACCCGGCCACCACCCCGGTCATGGGCAGCTACCAGGACGGCGTGCAGCAGCCCGCCGAGCTCACCTCCAGCTGGTACCAGCTGCCCGCGCGCAGCGACGACTCACCGCTGATCGTCATCTCGGCGGCGGGCCGCGTCATGTCCTTCGACGACACCGGGAACATGACCTACGGCCAGGACATCTTCCTGAAGTACGGCCACCGCAACCCGGACGGCAGCGTCACCGAGCTGGGCCAGTACCGCCCGCTCGATATCGGCCCGGCCCCGTCCTGGCGCAACCTGCGCATCCCGCGCTCGGCGCTGCCCGACGACGCCGACGCCGTGCGCATCTACGCCCGCGACCCGATCCTGATCGGCGACCAGTGGCTGGCCTTCACCCCGCCGCGGGTGCCGAAGCTGGTGTCGCTCAACAGCTATCTGGGCGGCGAGCAGCCGATCCTGCTGGACTGGGCGGTGGGCCTGCAGTTCCCGTGCCAGCACCCGTTCGATCACCGCGACGGCGTGGTGGATTCGGCCCCGCGCTTCCGCATCCTGCCGGACCGGCCGCTGGCCATCAGCTCCACGAACACCTGGCAGGCCGAGGAATTCGGCGGTCCGCTGGGCTGGGCGGAAATGCTGGGGTCCTCCAAGACGGTCCCGACCTATCTGAAGGACAACTACGCCCGCGACTGGGGTTCGCTCGAGCAGTACAACCCGTACTACGCGAACTCGTCCGACCCGACGAAGTTCCCCAAGCCCGCGCAGATCGACACCCACGTGGTGGATCGCTCCGGGCTCTGGTCACCGGGCAAGATGCGGGTTTTCTGACCCTGGACATGCTGTAACCGGTGGCCGCCCGCGACATTGCGGGCGGCCACTGTCGTTGTAGGACTTACCGATTCGAGATGGTGAGCGGCTAATGCTTGGCGTCTACGTGGGCAACCCATTCGTAGACGGGCAGGTTCCCCTCCGAGGTCTCCTGCCACCGTGACGTCACTTTGAAGCGCTCGTACCCACCCCCGTACGCGACTCGCAGTTCGATACCCGGCGGAGTGATCCGGACGATCCGCGTTTCGAGGCCATCCGGCCCGCCTTCGAGTAGCGCCATCGGTGAGGTACTCATAGCTGAAGGCTCTCACATCTGCGCGGGCCACCCGATAGATTCAGCGCAATCGGCGAGCCGCCTGAACAAGCCGAGCGGGTGGTTTCAGGCCGGGCCCATCAACGGCTCACGCGAGGCCCAGCATGGCCATCAGGCTGCTCAACAGGCCGCCGACGATCGGGATCGAGGAGACGCTGCCGCCGCCGCCCATGCCGCCCGCCGGGACCGCGGTGACGCTGATGCCGATGCTCGCGGCATTGCCGCTGGTGCTGCTCCCGTCGTCGCTCGCGACGATCTTGGCATTGCCGGCGACGGTCGGCGACCACGAGATCGTCGCGACGCCCGAGTTCACCGGGGAGGTGCCCAGTAGGGTGAGGCTGCCGGAGGAGTCCCCGACCCAGAAGCTCACGACGGTGCCCGCGGCGGCGCCGTAGTCGGACGCCGTCAGGGTGTAGGTCGAACCGATATGCGCCAGCGCGGTCCCGGCCGAGATGCCGGTGACCTGCGCGGACGCGGACGGTGCGGCGGACATGACCGCCAGGGCGGTGGCGGCGGTCGCCACGCCGCCGAGGATCGATCGCCGAATTCGACGGGTAGCCATACTGCTTCGCTCCCAAGGCTCGCATTTCAGAATTGAAATGCGAGTTTTTCACAACTAGAGCGGCAGCAGGTGGTGTTTTCGGGGATTGCGCGGAATGTTCTTGTCGCGCAGCACGTGCAGCGCGCGGCGGATTTCCAGTCGCGTGGTGGCGGGCTCGATGACCGCGTCGATATAACCGCGCTCGGCCGCCACCCACGGCGTCGCGATGGTGGCGTTGTAGAAGTCGATCATCTGCTGGCGCATGGCCGCGCGCTGCTCCTCGGGGGCCGCCTCCAGCGATTTCGCCCCGATGAGCGAGACCGCGCTCTCCGCACCCATGACCGCGATGCGCGCGGTCGGCCAGGCCAGATTGATATCCGCGCCCAGCTGTTTGGAGCCCATGACCGCGTACCCGCCGCCGTAGGACTTGCGGATCACCACCGTCACCTTGGGGACCGTCGCCTCCACGAAGGAGAAGATGAACCGGCCGCCGCGCTTGATGACGCCGATCTTCTCCTGTTCCACCCCGGGTAGGAAGCCCGGCGTATCCACCACGAAGACCAGCGGAATCTCGAAAGCGTCGCAGAGCCGGACGAAATGGGCCGCCTTGTCCGAGGCCCGGGCATCCAGCGCGCCCGCGTAGACCATCGGCTGATTAGCCACCACGCCGACCGTGCGGCCGTCCACCCGGGCGAAACCGCAGATCACATTGCGGCCCGCGGATTCCCCGAATTCGTGGAACGCGCCGTCGTCGAAGATGCGCAGCAGGATCTCGTGCATGTCGTACCCGGCATTGTCGGCGTCGGGCACGATGGCATTGAGCTCCAGATCCGATTCGGTGAGTTCCGGTTCCAGACCGGGATTCACGATCGGCGGCAGTTCCTGGCAGCTGGACGGCAGGTAGCTCAGATAGTCGCGCACCCACTCGAACGCGGCGGCCTCGGTCTTGGCCACGTGGTGGATATTGCCGTACTGCGCTTGGGAATTCGCGCCGCCGAGTTCCTCGAGGCTGACGTCCTCACCGGTGACCTCGCGAATCACCTTGGGGCCGGTGACGAACATATAGGCCTCTTCGGTGGCCACCACCACGTCGGTATTGATGGGCGCGTACACCGCGCCGCCCGCGCAGCTGCCCAGGATCATGGAGATCTGAGGCACCAAACCGGACAACGGTTCCTGGCGTCGGCCCAGCTCGGCGTACCAGGCCAGCGAGGTCACCGCCTCCTGCACCCGGGCGCCGCCGGAGTCGTTGATGCCGACCACCGGGCAGCCCACCTTGGCCGCGAATTCCATGATGCCCGCCACCTTGCGGCCGAACATCTCGCCGACCGAACCGCCGTACACGGTCTGGTCGTGCGAGAAGACGGCCACCGGGCGGCCGTCCACGAGACCGTGGCCGGTGACCACGCCATCGCCGTAAAGGGCGTTCTTGTCGCCCGGATTGCGCACCAGCGCACCGATTTCCACGAAGGTGCCCGGATCCAGGAGCATATTGATGCGGTCGCGGGCGGAAGGAATGCCCTTCCGGGCCCGCTTGGCGATACCCGCATCGCCCGCCGGTTCCCTCGCTACGTCGAGCTTGTGTCGAAGGTCGGCGAGCTTTTCGGCGGTCGTGCTCACTGGTCTCCTTTCGGCAAAAACCTACTTTCGCAGAACCCGTGACGCGGTGGTGCTATTTCCCTGCTGTGGTGTCGATCTCCGCGAGCTTCTTGGTGAGATCGGCGCCGATGGTCGCGATGCGCGGCTCATCGATGATCTGAAGGTGATCACCCGGAATGTGGATGACCTCCAGATTCGGAATGTGCTCGGACCAGCCGCCATTCGGGCGGCGCTCACCGAAGCGCGGCTCCAGCTCGATGATGCCGTCGTGGTAACGGTCGGCCAGGTAGAGCGTCACGTCACCGTCGTAGTTCGACAGCTCGACCTTCTGCAGTTCCCGGCCCTCGATGAACGAGGTGCGCTGGTGTTCCATCACACCGCCCGGAATGTTCGCACCCGCGAACTTCACGAGCTCCATGATGATCTGGATCTGGTCCTCGTCGGAGGCCGCAGCCAGCTCCTCGAGCTGTTCATCATCGAGTTCGCCGTTGAAGCCGTAGGTCTTCTGGGCGAAGGCCTGGTATCGGCGCATGCGCGCCAGTCGCTCCTCGGGCGTATCGTGCTCCGGCTCAACCGGAATCGCCAGATCGATGAGGCCCACCAGGCGAACGTCCGAACCCTCGGCGCGCATGAGCTGCGCGACCGTCAGTGCGAATACGGCACCCAGCGACCAACCGTACAAAACGTACGGTCCTTCCGGCTGACGCTTGCGAATCTCCGGAATGTACTGGCGCGCACGCTCTTCGATGGTGCCGTCGACCCGCTCGAAACCGTACATCGGGGTTCCGGCCGGAATCCGCTTCAAGAGCGGCTCGTACACCAGGGTGTTGCCGCCCGACGGGTGGAACACGAAGACCGGCACGGCATTCGAACCGGCCTCCTTGGCGCGCAGCGTGCGGACGAAGCCCTCGACATCGTCGCTGTGCTCCTGGTACTCCGCGACCACATCCGAGATCTTCTCGATGGTCTCGCAGGCCCGGATCCGCTCGGGATCGATCTGCGCCTTGGCGCGCTCCGACAGACGGGCGACCAGCTTGTCGAAGGTGACATCGTCGAGCTTGGGCAGCGGGTTGAAGATGCCGCCCGCCGACTTGCCCGTCACCAGCGCCCAGGTCGCGAAGACCAAACGCTCCGGCGCATTGCGCGGGGGAACGTTGTCGGCGTCGGTCTCGGCGATCGGCGCGGCCGACTCGTGCTCGGCCGCAACCTCTTCGATCGCCTCGGCCTCGGCCACCACATCGGTGGTCTCGGTCTTGGGCAGCAGGGCCGCCGGATCCTTGCCCTCGGCCATGGCGGTGCGGGCCGCGGTGATGAAGTCCGCGTCGACCGCGATGTCCTCACCCGCGGCCTGGCGCGCGGCGATGTCCTCGAGCTGATCGCGGTGCTCGATGGCGTAGCGCAGCACCTTGCCGACCTCGAACAGGCTGGCGTCGCGCACCGCCTGGATCTGCAGCTGCGGGATGTCGAATTCGTATTCGACGCGGTTCTTGATCCGCATGGCCATCAGCGAGTCCAGACCCAGCTCCATGAGCGGGATCTCCATCGGCAGGTCCTCGACCGCGTAGCCCATGGACTCGGCGACGATGATCGCCAGCCGATCCTCGATGGTCTGGGTGCCGTTCGGATCCCAGCGCTCACCGGCGACCGTCTCCACCACCGCCACCTCGGCCGGGGCGGCGGCCGCGACCGGCTGCGCCACCACCGATTCCGGCAGCGGCGCGCCGGAGGTGACGACCGCGTCGAAGAGCGGCCGGAAGACGTTGCCGTCCTTGGCGTGGACCGACACCGACGCGCCGCCCGGGTGCGGGGTGAGCGTGGTGGTCAGGGTGCCGGAGGCCGGAATGGCCTCGTGCGCGACCGACGCGCCGACGGTGACCTCCGAGAGCACCTGCGCGGCAGCGGCATTCACCAGTGCGGCGAGGTCGGTGACGGCGGAGGCCTGCACCTCCCACACGTGCCGGCCGTCGGGCAGCGCGACGTGCGCGCCGGGGACGCGGCCGTTGCCGGACCCGCCGCCGAAACCACCGGAAACCCTGGGCCAGTACTGCTTCCGCACGAACGCGGTGCGCGGCGCGTCACCGTACGCACCGGCGGGCAGCAGCGAGGGCAGGTCCACCTTGTGGCCGTGCACGTACAGCTGAGCCAGCGCGGAGATGACGGCCGCGGCCTCGTCCTCCTTGCGCTTGAGGGTCGGGATGAGCGCCGCGTTGTGCACGCCCGCCGCGAAGGTGGTGCCCATGACCTGCATGAGCGCAACGGAATTCGGCGCCAGCTCCAGGTAGGTGGTGATACCGGTGTCGACGGCCTTGCGGATGGCGTTGGTGAAGTACACCGAGCCGCGCATGTTCATGACCCAGTAGTCGACGTCGTGCACGGGCGCGTGGCCCGCCTTGTAGACGCCGTCCCGGTGCACCGTCGAGTACAGGTCGCGCTTGAGCTTGGTGGGCTCGATGCCCGCCAGCTCGGCGGCCAGCTCGCCCAGCAGCATGTCCATCTGCGAGGTGTGGCCGGCGCCGCGGGTCTGCAGCACGCGCGCGAACTTGCCCTCGGCCTCGGCGCGCGCCACGATCGCGTGCACCTGATCGGGCATGCCGCCGATGACCGTGTTGTTCGGCGCGGCGTACACCGCGACCTCGATATCGGGGAACTCGGTCTCGACGAGCTTGGCGACCTCGTCGGCCGAGTACTCCAGCAGCGCCATATTGCGCACC
Organism: Nocardia concava NBRC 100430; assembly: GCF_000308815.1. GTDB lineage: Bacteria > Actinomycetota > Actinomycetes > Mycobacteriales > Mycobacteriaceae > Nocardia > Nocardia concava. Next base: position 6,534 of record NZ_BAFX01000003.1, on the reverse strand, counting down.
TGGTCGTCGGTGAGCATGGCCTCGCCCTCGGCCATCAGCCGCGAGCGGGCGCAGATCACGCGCACCGCGTCCTCGAGCGGCAGACCGCCGGAGATGTACGCGCCCGCGACCTCGCCCTGGGAGTGGCCGACCACGCCCTCCGGCTCCGCGCCGTGCGCGCGCAAGACAGAGGCCAGACCCACCTGGATGGTGAAGGTGCCGACCTGGCCGGTGCCGATGTCCCAGTCCATGGAGTCGTCGAGGATCATCTCCTTGACCGAGTAGCCGGCCTCGTCGACGACCAGCTCGTCGACCTGGTCGACGGCCTTGCGGAAGATCGAGTTCTCCAGGTAGAGCTGCTTGCCCATCTTCCGGTGCTGCGCACCGAAACCGGCCATCACCCACAGCGCGCCCAGCGGGGCCGGGGAGTCGGCGGTGTAGACGCCGTTGCCGGGCTTGCCCTCGGCGATGGCCCGCAGGCCCGCGATGGCTTCCTCGTGCGTCTTGGCGACCACCACACCGCGCGAGCGGCCGTGGTTGCGCTTGGCCAGCGTGCGGGCCACATCCTCGAGCGGAGTCGCCTGTCCCGCTTCGGATTCCAGCCAGTCGGCCAGATCCTTGGCGGCGCGCTTGCGGCGCGAGGGCAGGTAGCCCGAGACCGGGATGATCATCGGCAGCGGCTCGGTGCGGTTGCCCCACTCCGGTTCCGGCACAGCGGCTTCGGTGATGGCCTCGGCCTCGGCGATCACATCGGTGGTCTCGTCGTCGAGGTCGGTGGTCTCCGGCAGCTCGGGGGTGGCCGGGGTGGGCACGTATTCCTGGACGACCACGTGCGCGTTGGTGCCGCCGAAGCCGAAGCCGGAGATGCCGATGACGGCCTTGCCGCTGTAGCGCGGGAATTCGGTCGGCTGGTCGGTGACCTTCAGGTGCGCCTGGTCGAACGGGATGAACGGGCTCGGACCGGCGTAGTTGAGGTGCGGCGGAATGACGTTGTGCTGCAACGCCATGACCACCTTGGCGAGCGCCGCGGCGCCGGCCGCGGCCTCCAGGTGGCCGAAGTTGGTCTTGGCCGAACCCAGCAGGGCGGGCTTGTCGGCGTCGCGGCCGCGGCCGATGACGCGGCCCAGCGCGTCCGCCTCGATCGGGTCGCCGATGGGGGTGCCGGTGCCGTGCGCCTCGATGTAATCGACCTGGGACGGCGGGATTCCGGCATCCCGGTAGGCCTGGCGCAGCACGGCGGCCTGGGCGTCCGGGTTCGGGGCCAGCAGGCCGTTGGAACGGCCGTCGCTGTTGACCGCGGAGCCCTTGATCACCGCATAGATGGTGTCGCCGTCGCGCTCGGCGTCGGCGAGGCGCTTGAGCACCACCAGCGCCGCACCCTCGGAGCGGACCATGCCGTCGGCATCCGACGAGAAGGCCTTGATGTGACCGTCTTTGGACACACCGCCGTTGGCGTCGAAGGCGATCGTCGCGGCGGGCGACAGCAGCACGTTGGTGCCACCGGCCAAGGCCAGATCGGCCTCTCCGTTGCGCAGCGCCCGCACCGCCTGATGCACCGCCACCAGCGAGGACGAGCACGCGGTGTCGATGGCCACCGACGGGCCACGGAAGTCGTAGAAGTAGGAAACGCGGTTGGGGATGATCGCGGAGACGCTGCCCATGACGCCGTAGCCATCGGCCGACAGCGGGGTGTTCGCGTCGCCGTTGCCGACCGCCATGCCCGCGATGATCATGAATTCGGTGCTGGTCGAACCGATGAACACGCCGACCTGCTCACCCTTGAGGGTGTTGGCGGGAATCCGGGCGTGCTCCAAGGCTTCCCAGGTCAGCTCGAGCGCCCACCGCTGCTGCGGGTCCATGCGCTCGACCTCGACCGGCGAGTGCGCGAAGAACTCGGCGTCGAAGCTCTTGAGGACGTCCTGATCCAGGTAACCGCCCTTGATATTGGTCTTGGCGAGCTGCTCCACCAGGCGCGGATCATCCATGAACTCCGACCAGCGACCCTCGGGTAGGTCGCGGATCGCGTCGCCGCGATTGATCAGGAATTCCCAGGTGGATTCGGGCGTATCGCCCGCACCCGGCAGCCGGGTGGACAGGCCGACGATGGCGATGTCGTGCGCCTCGCCGGGCTGGAAACCCTGGGTGTAGAACGAGTCGTCGGCCGCCTCGGCCGGAAGTTCGGGCTCCCCGTTGATGATTCGCTCCGACAGCGACGCGATGGTCGGGTGCTGGAACACGATGGTCGCGTTCAGCACCACCCCGGTCAGCTCCTCGATATCGCCGCCGAGGGCGAGGGCGTCGCGCGAGGCCAGGCCGAATTCCTCCATCGGCCGGTCCACGGTGATGTTCTCGAGCGGCTGGCCGGTCGCGCCGGAAACCCAGCGCCGCAGCCACTCCTGCATCTCCGCCACCGACATATCGGTGTTCGCGGGCTTGTCGGTCGTCTGGGTCGGGTCGATGCCCTCGTTCTCAGCCATCAGTTCCTCAAGCTACCTGTCTGCGTACGGTGCGCGGCGTGAATCCGGGTGGTGATCCATGCATGAATGGCGCGAGCCGAACCGGCTCGCGCCATCCATCTGTGAGACGGTCGTCTCACTCCTCGTCTGGTGCATCGGGGAAGGCCTGCTGCGTGTAACCACCACGCAGTGTCCCTCCGATGTATTCAGCCTTGCAGGCACGACGCGCGATCTTGCCGCTCGAGGTGCGCGGGATCGACCCGGCCGGAACGAGGAGGATGTCACGCGCGGTGACACCGTGCCGGGAGGAGATGGCCGCGCGGACCGCGTCCGCGATGGGGCCCGGATCGGCCTTGCCCGCGCCCGGACCACGCTCGGCCACGATAACGAGCTGTTCGCTGGCATCGTCGGGGTCGAAGCTCAGGCCCGAATGGCTGTCCTGGGCAAAGACTTCGGCGGGCAGCTGGTTGGCCGGCACCGCGAAGGCGGCGACGTAACCGGCGCGCAGCATGGTCGAGGCTTCCTCGGCGGAGTGCTCGAGATCCTGCGGGTAGTGGTTGCGGCCGTCCACGATCACCAGGTCCTTGACGCGGCCGGTGATGTAGAGCTCGCCGTCCACGTACACGCCGTAGTCGCCGGTGCGCAGCCAGATGCCGTCGTCCGGAACGCCTTCGGCGTGGCTGCCCTCGGGCAGGCGGCGGGCCAGCTTGTTGCGGAAGGTGTTCTGGGTTTCCTCGGCGCGACCCCAGTAGCCGATGCCGATGTTGTTGCCGTGCAGCCAGATCTCGCCGACCTCGCCGTCGGCCACCTCGCGGGCGCCCTCGGGGGAGTCGATGGACTCGCCGTCCACGATGGTCGCCCACTGCGACAGCGCCACATAACCGCAGGAGACCTGTGCGATGGCGTTCTCGGCGCCCGGCTCGACCTTCACCACGCGACCGGCATTGAGCTCGTCGCGGTCGACGTAGATGACCTTGGCCTCGTCCTCGTGCCGGGTCGCCGACACGAACAGGGTGGCCTCGGCCATGCCGTAGCACGGCTTGATGGCGGTCTTGGGCAGGCCGTACGGAGCGAAGGCCTCGTTGAACTTCCGCATCGACTTGGTGGTCACCGGCTCGGAGCCGTTGATCAGGCCGAGGACATTCGACAGGTCCAGCGACTCGCCGGCCTTGGGCAGACCGCGCACGGCGGCGTGCTCGAACGCGAAGTTCGGTGCGGCCGCGAAGGTTCCGGCGCCGTCGGAGACGGCGGCCAGCTCGTTGATCCAGCGCGCGGGGCGACGCACGAACGAGGCCGGCGACATGATGGTGATGTACTTGCCGCCCACGGCGGGCAGGATCACCGTCAGCAGACCCATGTCGTGGTACAGCGGCAGCCAGGTGACGCCGCGCGAATTCTCGTTCAGGTCAAGCGCGTTCACCATCTGCAGCACATTGGTGCCGACACCGCGGTGGGTGATCTCCACACCGGCGGGCACGCGGGTGGAGCCGGAGGTGTACTGCAGGTAGGCGATGTCGTCGACCCGGATGTCGGGGCGCACCCAGGACTCGCCGACGCTGTCGGGGATGGCGTCGACGGCGATGATGCGCGGGCGCTGGGCCGCGGGCAGCGACCGGAAGAACTGGCGGACACCGGCGGCGGAGGAGCTCGCCGTCAGGATCGCGGAGGGCGTGCAGTCGCCGAGCACGGCGTGCAGGCGATCGGTGTGGCCCGGCTCGTCCGGATCGAACAGCGGCACGGAGATGGTGCCCGCGTAGATGGCGGCGAAGAAGGAGATGACGTAATCCAGCCCCTGCGGAGCCAGGATCGCGACCCGATCGCCCCGCTTGGTCACCTGCTGCAGTCGGGCGGCCACCGCGCGCAGCCGCGTGCCGAACTGACTCCAAGTGAGGTCCTGGTACTCACCGTCGCGCTCGCGTGAGTAGTCGATGTAGCGGTAGGCCAAGTCATTGGCGTCATTACCGTGGGTGTGCTTCTCGACGTAGTCGACGAGGGTGCGTCCCTCGGGAATCGTGATGTTCCCCGTTTCGTCGAGGTAATCGTCGAAAGTCTCGTCCATTCCTTCTTCTCCTCCGAGGCACACGCGGCATGAGACGGCATGCATTGCCGCTGTTACCTGTGAGGCCCCGACTCTCTTCGCCCGCGGGAGCTCCATGCGAGAGCCAACCTGCAGAATTGTGTTGCGGTCTGCGCGGTGACCGTCTATTGGCTAGATGTTCTCAAACCAGGGACATGTTACAGAGGGGCTGCGCGGCCATGCTTCGGAGCGGCCGAACATCTCCCAGCTCACACCTCTGGGCTACTGCTTCACCGGCGCGAATGCCTCCAAATAGGTGGGGAGCGCCCCACATAGGACACAACAAGGACAAGGATGTGAGTTGCCGCACGTGCCGGGTCCCGGCTGTGTCGCAACCCGGAGCACTTTACCGGGTGACCCCGAAACTGGGGGGTCGGTCGGTGGGGCTCACACCCCGGGCGGAGTACCCATGAACCATGGTGCGCCGCGACACTTGAAGATCTCTGAGCAAAGACTTACGAATGTGCCGGGTGGGGAGCGTTTTCCACCAGACCCGAGGCCCAGTTCACGGTCCACTGGGTGGCGGTGGTGCCGTTGTCGTCCACCTGGTAGCCGTTGTAGAGGCTGTGCACCGGATTGCCCGCGGCGCGCACCAGGATGTTGACGCTGCCGAGAATATTGGCGGGGCTCAGCGCCTGGCGCGGCGAATCGCAGATCAAATCGCCTGCGGCACAGATGGTGAAGGTGCGGTCCGCGAGTTTGCCGAAGCCGCCGCGCGGTCCGGTCATGGTGATGCCGGGGACGTTCAGGCCCTTGAGCGCCACCTCCGCGCCCACGCCCGGCGGGGTCGGTCCGATCTCGGTGGCCTCGCCCGGAGCGCCGACATCGCGGCGGCCGTCGGCGATGGTGGTCACGCCCAGCACCAGATCTTCCGGTATCGGCCCCTTGCCCGCGCCGATCTGTGCGGCGAGATCGCCGACGATCACCGCGCCCTGGGAGAAGCCCGCCAATACATATGTGGTGAGCGGACATTTCTTGTAGGTCTCGGCCAGATGGTCGGCCGACTTCTTGGCGCCCTCGGAACGGCTGTTGTTGTAAGAGGATTGGCCGTCCGGCGGAATGGCGACCGGATTGGAGAACTGCGCCACGTACGGCGTGGTGTAGACCTCGAGCCGCTCGTTGGGGAACTTGGCCCGAATCGGGTTGGAGATGTTCAACATCAGCGACGCCGGGTTCGCGCTCGGGTTGTAGGGGTCGTCATTGCTGTTCGACTCCCACGTGCCCGGCACGGACAGCAGCAGCACGTCCGGGCAGTCGGCCGGCTGCGAGGTCGGACGGTGCGGGCCCGGCGGCTTGGGGCCGGGCAGGCGCAGCCGGCCCGCCAGCAGGTACCACAGCAGCAGCGCCACCACGACCACGATCACGATCGCGGCGATGACGAGCAGCAGGCAACCCGCCGGGCGCGGCCGGCGTCGTCCGTTTCGGCGTCGGGTCGTCACTTGTTGCAGTAGCTCTTCGAGGCGACGTCGTAGTAGATCTTGCCCGCCTGCTCGACCGACATCTTGGACGGATCGAAGGACGGATCGGAACCGGCGATGGCGGTCACGTAGGTGATGATCTGATCCTGCGGGGCGTTCTCGGCCTTGCCCTGGCAGACCAGATTGGCCGCGGTGATCGCGATATCCGAGGAGCCCGGGGTGATGCCGGCCTTCTTCAGCTCGTCGATGAAGCCCTTCTCCTTGTCCGACAGGGCGGGCGACCCGTTCGGGGTGGTGAGGAACTGGCTCGGCACCGGCTGCGGGCGCTCGGGCGAGGTGGTGGCGGTCGCGGAATCCGGCGCGGGCTGCGGGCTCTGCTGATCCGTGGACGGCGCGCCGGCGGCGGGCGTCGTGGTCGCGGCGGCCGGGGCCTTCGTGGTGGTCAGCGTGGGCGTGCTCTTGGCGGTGGAGTCATTGCTACCGCACGCGGCGAGCAGTCCGGCGGCGGCGCATGCGGCCACCACGCCGAATACCTTTCCACGGGTTCCGTGCATCTATTCGCTTCCTATATCTGTCCAAGGGCAAAAGGTCGCCCCCAGGCTAG
>NZ_BAFX01000004.1 GCF_000308815.1 Nocardia concava NBRC 100430 | reverse complement strand
CTTCTGCGCGGCCTTCTTCGGCGCGGCGGGCGCGGGCGGAGTCGCCGGGCCCTTGGTCGCGGCAGCCTTGGCGGTGCCACCCGATCCGGATCCCCCGACCTCCCACTTCACTCCGTGATCGCGACCCAGCACGGCCCGAACCGCGGACTGCACGGCCTCGACATACTGCGGCTGCGACAACCGCTGCGCCAGCGGCGCGTGCTGATGCGCGAAGACGATCGTCTCGCCTTCGACCCGGGAAACACTGGCCCCGGACAGCAGCGCGTGCACCGCGGCTCCGAATTCGCGGACCTTGGCCCGGATATCGGCCCACGCCGCCTCGATCTCGGCGAGCACGGCGTCGCCGACGGGCGCGGCTTCGGCTGCCGGGGTGTCCGCTACGGCGGCGACCGGTTCGGGAGCGGCCGGTTCGACGGCGACGACCGGCTCGGGTTCCGCTGCGACGACCGGTTCGACGGGTTCGGGCTCGACGGGCGCGGGTACGGGCGCGGGTACGACGGGAACGGAAACCTGCTGCACGGCTTCGGGTTCCGCCGCCTGCTCGGGAACAGCCGCCGCGACAGGAGTCTCCGGCTCGGCGGCAGGTACCTCCGGCGGGACGGGCGGTTCGCTCGGAGCGGGCGGTTCGGCCGCCGCCGGCGGGACCGAAGCCTGTTGTGCGGCAGCGCGTTCGGCGGGGTGCGCGGGGACCGACTCGGCCGCCTGCGCGGGCACGGCGGCCTGCGGCGGAACAGGATCGGCCGCGGGTGCGGGGCTGGTCACCGGAGCGAGTTCGGCCGGGCGGACCGCCGTCGTCGTGGCGGGTGCGGGATCCGTTGCGGGCGGGGTCTTTTCGGCGCGCATGGCGGCCAGGGCGGCGGCGCCGCGACGGCCCGGGGGCGCGGCGGCGGCAGCGGATGCGGCCGGGGTGGCGGGCGCCTGCTGAGCGGGCTGCGGCGCGGCCTGGGCCTGCTGGGTGGCGACAGGGATTGCGCCGCTTGCCATTCGGCGTTCCAGCTGTTCCAGACGCTGGAGGGTGGCGGTTTCGGCGTCCGAGGCGGCCGGGAGGAGCATGCGGGCGGCGATCACCTCGAGCAGGAGGCGAGGGTTGGTCGCCCCGCGCATGTCGCCGAGGCCCTCGTGCAGGAGTTCGGCGTGGCGGGCCAGGGTGGCGGCGCCGAGGCGGTCGGCCTGGGAGCGCATGCGGTCGATGACGTCGCCGGGGCCGGTGACCAGGTTGCGTTCGGTGGCGTCGGGGACGGCGCGCAGGAGAATGAGGTCGCGCAGGCGCTCGAGCAGGTCGGTGGCGAAGCGGCGGGGGTCGTGGCCCGCCTCGACCACGCGGTCGATGGTGCCGAACAGGGCCGCGCCGTCGGCGGCGACGAGGGATTCGACCGCGTCGTCGATGAGCGCGACATCGGTGACACCCAGCAGGGAGACCGCGCGCGGGTAGGTGACGCCATCGGGGCCCGCACCGGCCAGCAGCTGGTCGAGCACGCTGAGGCTGTCGCGCGGGGAACCGCCGCCGGCGCGAATCACCAACGGGTACACCGCTTCTTCGACCTGCACCTGCTCCTGTTCGCAGATCTTGCCGAGCAGCCCGCGCATGGTGGCGGGCGGCAGCAGGCGGAACGGGTAGTGGTGGGTACGCGAACGGATGGTCGGCAGCACCTTGTCCGGCTCGGTGGTGGCGAAGACGAAGATGAGGTGGGCGGGCGGCTCCTCCACGATCTTGAGCAGCGCGTTGAAGCCCGCGGTGGTGACCATGTGCGCCTCGTCGACGATGAAGACGCGGTACCGGGATTCGGCCGGGGCGTAGAAGGCGCGGTCGCGCAGTTCGCGGGTGTCGTCCACACCGCCGTGGCTGGCGGCGTCGAGCTCGATGACGTCGAGGTTGCCGGAACCGCCCGGGCCCAGGGCCACACACGACGAGCACACGCCGCAGGGCTTGGAGGTCGGGCCCTCCACACAGTTCAGCGAGCGCGCGAGAATGCGCGCGGACGAGGTCTTGCCGCATCCTCGCGGTCCCGAGAACAGGTACGCATGACTGATCCGCCCGGTGTCGAGCGCGATACTCAGGGGATCGGTGACGTGCTCCTGACCCACCACTTCAGCGAACGTTGCCGGTCGGTACTTCCGGTACAGAGCCACGGGGAGAGGTTACCGGCCGCCACCGACAGGGAGCGATTCGCTGCCGAGCCCACCGGTTTGTGATGCAAATCACATGCAATCTCGGGGCCGGTAGATACCGACCGGACTGAACTCGGAATCCTGCTGATCTTCGCAGCAAATTCTTAGCGTGCTTTTAAAGAGCAAATGCCGAACTCGCCTTACCTGCTACGTCACCAGATACAGACTTACGTTCTGTTTCAACTCCACAGAGCGGACATAACGATCCGGCCAATCGATGCGGCAAGATCGCAATCGTTTGGCTACCGTGGACATCGGCAACTTCGGTAGCCAAACCTTCATCAGGTTGGTTGCCCCGGCCGGTCCCTCATCCCGACCGGGGCACAACCAAATCTCCCGGAGGAAATGCCCAAGTGCCGTCTCTCGACGACATCGCCACAGCCTGGCTCTCCAGCACCGAATTCGCGGGTGACACCGCCGCCGTCGGATTGCTCAGCAGGGCCATCAATCCGCGCGAATACGACATCAACCGCGATTCGCTACCCGTGTCCGCCGCCGCCGATCCGGCCACCGCGGGCGCGATTCTGGAACTGCTGCAGCGCGGTCAGGTTCCGACCATGGCGGCCATCCGCACCCTCATCGTGCAGAACGACATGCGCGCCGAGGCCGAGCGGATCGAGCGCCTGGGCCGGCGGGCGCAGCGCAGCATCGACGACTTCGGGCGGGTGCTGGCCAAGCTCACCGACGAATACTGGACCGCCCACGGCACCGGCCCGACCCGGCGCGACATTCTGCTCACCGAACCGGTCATCACCCTGATCCGGGACCGCGTGGGCGAGATCGCCCCGACCGCCATCAAGCATCTGTGGCTGATCGAGCGCGCCCAGCGCGCGGGCTGGATCGCCTACAACGCCACACCCCGATCCCTGTGTGCCGGAAGGCGTTTCCATGCCGCGCGGTACGGAAACCGGGTGTCACTGCGTCCGGTGAACACCATCGGGACTCTGGTCGCGGCCTATCTGCGAGATCAGGTGGCCGAACACGGCCGCCCGCCGCGCTGGTCGGTACTGGCCTATGAATTGCGAGACGACCGCGGTCGCCGCGTGTTCAACGACACAGCCGACGCCCGCACTCAGCAGCAGTGGCTCGTCACCGCCGAGTGGATGGCGCTCGAGGACGGCAATCCGGTGCCCGGCCCGCGCGGATTGCGCGCCTTGGCCAAAAAGGTCAAGAGTTCTCGCAGCTAGACGGTGTTACGGACGGGTTTCCTAACCCGCATATTTGTAACAGCGCCTTAACGTGAGGATTCGGTAACTTCCGTGAAACGCGATCGCGCGTGGAAGGAGCTACCGCATGACACCCCACCTCGACCCGGCGGCCACGGCCTGGCTGCTGGCCTCCACGGCGCTGGTGCTGCTGATGACGCCGGGCCTGGCGATCTTCTACGGCGGCATGGTGCGCTCCAGCGGTGTGCTCAACATGCTGATGATGAGCTTCATCTCGATTCCGCTGGTGACGGTGGCGTGGCTGGTGGGTGGATACAGCCTCGCGTTCGGTGATGACGCGGTCGGCGCCGGTGTCATTGGCGACCTCGGGCATTTCGGGCTCGCCGGGATCAATCCGGACACGCTGCACGTGGTGGACGCGAAAACCGGTGCGGCGGTGCCGGAGCTGTTGTTCGTCACCTTCCAGCTGACCTTCGCGATCCTGACCGTGGCACTGATCAGCGGTGCGATCGCCGATCGCGCCAAGTTCTCGGCGTGGATGATCTTCGTGCCGGTGTGGGCGCTGATCGTGTACGCGCCGATCGCGCACTGGGTGTGGACGCCGGACGGCTGGCTGATGAAGCTGGGCGCGCTGGATTACGCGGGCGGTCTGGTGGTCGAGATCGCCTCGGGCGCTTCGGCCCTGGCCATGGCGCTGGTGCTGGGTCCGCGCGTGGGCTTCAAGGTCGACGCCATGCGGCCGCACAATCTGCCGTTCGTGCTGCTGGGCGCGGGTCTGCTGTGGTTCGGCTGGTTCGGTTTCAATGCCGGTTCGGCGCTGTCCGCCAACGGGATCGCCGCGGCGGTGTTCCTGAACACGCTGGTGGCGGGCTGCCTGGGCATGCTGGGCTGGCTGGTGGTGGAGGCGCGCCGCGACGGCAAGCCGACCACCTTCGGCGCGGCCTCGGGCGCGGTGGCCGGTCTGGTCGCCATCACTCCGTCCTGCGGTGAGGTGAACACCATCGGCGCGGTGGTCGTCGGCCTGGTCGCGGGCGTGGTGTGCTCGTTCGCGGTGAGCTGGAAGTTCAAGGGCAACTACGACGATTCGCTCGATGTGGTGGGCGTGCACTTCGTCGGCGGCATCGTGGGCACGCTGCTGATCGGTTTCCTGGCCTCCGCGGTGATGACCGGCGGTCCCGAGGGCCTGTTCTACGGCGGCGGGCTGGGTCAGCTGGGCAAGCAGGCGGTGGGTGTGATCACGGTGGCGGGCTTCGCCTTCGGGGTGACGTTCGCGCTGGGCAAGCTGCTCGACAAGACGATCGGGTTCCGGGTCAGCCGCGAGGACGAGCTGGGTGGTGTCGACTTCGCGCTGCACGCGGAGACCGCGTACGCCGAAGGCGTGCACGGGCATTCGCCGAACCGCATCGGCAAGCCGCTCGGACACTGAGCCGGTTCAGTTCACCTTGCTCGCCGGGACGCTGAAGGTGTTGCACTGCATGGCGCGATCCTTGTCGTAGCCGGTCTCGAACCAGGTGCCCATGTTCGACGAGGTGCCGTGATCACGCATATCGCCCGGCGCGTCGCCGCGGTGGTAGGCGTCATTGCGGGCCACGCCGATCTGGGCGCTGGTCAGCGAGCCGCCATTGCTCGAGGACGACAGGTACATGCCGTCGAAGCACTGGGCCTGTAATTCGGTGCGGCGGGACAGTTCCAGGCCGAGGTCGCTGCGCGCGCCCGCGTCCCGGCGCTGGGAGTGCACCTTGCCGAGAATGCCGGCCTGGGCCTGGACGTGATGGCCGTATTCGTGGGCGAAGACCGACAGGTACACCACCCAGTTGTTGCCGAACAGATCGGTTTGCAGCTGGCTGATCGGCATATAGATGGTCATATCCGCCGAACAGTAGAAAGCGGCGAAATTACTGCTGCTGCCGGTGCACAGCGTGGTGATACCGCCGGTGGTGGCCGAGACATTCAATTTCGGCGCTTCGAACGGCAGATTCATCTTGTCGAACAATGGTTTCCACGCCGATTGCAGGCAGCTGGCGGCGGTTTCGAAGAACTTCCGCGCCACCTCGACCTGGGTGCTCCACGCGGTGTACGCGCATTTGGCCGGGAGCAGGGTGTAATCGGCATTGGTGAGCAAGGGATTGTCGGCGGTCGCCTGCACACCGCGGTTCTCGCTGCCGGAATCGCCTGCGTAAGTGGTCTTGACGGTCGAGCCCGCGTTGATCGAATGCAGGCCGGTGCTGACGGCGGTGCGCAGCAGCACACCGGTGACGATCAGGACCAGGATCACCAGCAGGGCTCCGACCCGGCCGCGGCGCGGCGGCGCGGGGCGGGCGACCGGTATGGCGCCGGTCGGCGGAGCGACGGCGGGCGGCGGCATGGGTGCGCGATATCCGGGCGCGGCCTGGCCGTAGCCGGGCGGCGGCGGAAAACCTTGACGCGGTGGATAACCCGGCTGCTGTGGATAACCGGGGCGGGGCGGCATGCCGGGCTGTTGTGGATAACCCTGCGGCTGTGGATAACCCTGCGGTCGTTGGTATCCGGGCGGCGGCGTCGGCCGGCCGGGCTGCTGCGGCGGGATCGCGGGGAACTGCTGGGGCACGGCGGGCGGATTGCCTTGGGGCCATGGGTTTCCGCCGCCCGACGGCACTGGGCGCTGACCCGGGGGCGTCGATCCGTGATCCGACGGTGGGCGAGTCATCCCCCGCACCCCCTAGTTCCTCGCAGATAGCCTTCCGGCTCCATAGACCTGTGCCTTGCCGCTGAGGAAGGATAGCAAGCTGGCCTAGAGTGCCAGGCATGCAGATTTTTCGGGGGGCCGCCCTGGTGGCGCTGCTGCTGACGGCAGCGGGCCTGGCGGCACCGTCCGCGTGGGCGCAGACAGCCGGTGTGGATATCACCGCCGACATCAATCTGGGCGACGATGGTCTGCTGCGGGTCACCGAAACGGTGAAAGTGCCCGAGGGCGGGGATTTCCGGCAGGCCGTGCCACTGCGGGTGCAGGTCGGCACGGGCGTGCAGCGCAATTTCGAGGTGACCGATGTATCCGCCGAGGGCGACGGTGAGGCGAATGTCGCCAATGACATCTTCACCGTGCATGCGCGGCCGGGATCGGCGACCTTCAAATACACGGTGCACAAGACCGTCAGCGATGCCACGGGTGCGCAGGTGTTCCAGTGGACCGGCGTGCTGAATACCGATGTGGCGTCGATCGATGCGACGATTTCGAGCCCGAGTTTCCGCATGGGCGTCACCAAGTGCACCGTCGGCCCGCCCGGAAATCCGCAGGACTGCACGGATATTCGGGTCGAGCCGGACGGTTTCGCGCATCTGGAGAAGACGGATCTGCACAAGGGCGACATTCTCGATGTGACGCTGCAGCTGCCGCCGAACACCGTGCAGGCCAATGCCGATGTCCGGGATGACAACGCGCCCAACGCCTTCTCGCTGACCGGGCCGGTCTTCGCCGCGTTCGGGGTGCTGCTCGCGGCGCTGGCCGCGGCGGCCGGATACGTGCTGTGGTCGCGGCGTTCGGCCGGGAACGATTCGGGCACGGCCGGGGACGAGGTGCTGGATCCGCTGGTGCGCCAGGGCGATCGAGTCCTGTTCACCTCCCCGGACGGCATGCTGCCGAGCACGGCCGGGCTGCTGCTGGACGGGCATGCCGATGTACCGGACATGGCGTCCACGGTGGTGGATCTGGCGGTGCGCAACTATCTCTGGGTGAGCGCGGTCGGTGATTCGGATTGGCGCTTCTCCCGGGTGAATCCGCCCGACGGGCAGCTGAGCGGCTACGAGCGCGCGGTCTACTCCGCCCTGATTCCCGAGGGCACCGATTCGGTGCTGCTCTCCGAGCGCCGCGACCAGGTCGACGCGAACGCGGTGCGCCGCGCGCTGATCGACGACGCGGTGGCGGCCGGGGTCTTCATCGACCGGACCCGGCGCGGTTTCGAGTTCTGGCTCGGGGCGGGGCTGATCCTGCTCGGCGTCATCGCGACCGTGGTGCTGGCGCTGGGCCCGCAGCGGCACGCACTGGTCGGTGCGGCCATCGCGCTGGGCGGCGTGGCGGCGCTGCTGCTCCCCCGCTACCTGCCGTCCCGCACGGCGCTGGGCCGGGAGCTGACCGTCCAGGTGCGGGCCATGCTGCGGGGCCTGGACGCGATTACGCCGCAGCGGGTTCCGGCCGCCGATCAGGAACTGGTGTTCTCGCGGGCGCTGCCCTTCCAGGTGGCGGCGCGGCGCGGTGACCAGTGGGTGCGCACCTTCCGCGACCTGGACCCGACCGCGGACGGCAGTCCGGGCCTGTACTGGTTCGGGGGCTTCGAGGGCGACCGCCGGTTACACCGTTTCGGCGCGCATTTCCCGTACTTCATCACCGCCGTCGAGGGACTGTTCCGAACCTCCGAACAGCGCTGACCCGTTCGAAACGACCGATATGCATACCGATGTACGCGGCACCGGAGTCGGCTATTGTCGCGCCGTGAGCAATCATTCAGCAATCTCGCTGAGCCTTCGTGTCGCGCGCAGAGTCCGATGACCGATCGCCATCTCGCACTCAATGCCCGGGACCTGCACTATCCCACCGCGATTCGCAATACCGACGGCGGTTTCGGCCGGGCCGTACGGGTGCGCACGAGCGCCCTGCGCCAGGAATACCTGACCCAGAATCCGCAGGCGGTGCTCGCCGATGTGGCCTGGTGCTCGCGCGCCATCGCCGCATATCTGAGCCTGGATGATGTACGCGGCGACTCGATTCCGCTGCGGCGGGCGGTCACGGACGCGGCCACGGCATCGGCGGCCCGGCTGCGGTCGGCGCTGCGGCCCGCCGGGCAGGAGCCGATCGAGGTGACGCTGAACGCGGAGCGGTGGTCGGTTCCGGCCACCGGCGGCGTGGTCGGGCCGCCCACGGTCGAGGACCTGCTGAACGGTCTGTGGCCCGCGCTGGTCGGACGCGACCCCGAGCTGCTCGCCTTCCTGCTGGGTGCGCCCGGCGTCCAGGGTTATCCGCTCTCCGCCACCACCCGCACCGGGCATCCACGGGAACGCTGCCTGTACCTGTGGGCCGATGCCTGGCAGCGGGTGTGGACCGGCGATCCGGCGGCGGAGACGGTCCTCGTGGACGGCATCGAGGCCGCGGTGGACGCCCAGGCCGGCGCGGCCGACGATTACCCGCTCACCATCGCCTATTCCGCGCTGTGCCTGCTGGACGCGGTCGCGCGCAATGAGCCCGCCGAATTCGACACCGCATTGGTCGAGGGCCTGGAATTCCATCGGCGGTACTGGGATACGCCGCAGCGCTGGGCGGATCCGGAGGGCTTCATCGCGTGGCCGCTGCTCGCGGTCGCCTGCCTGGCCGTGAACCGCGGCATGCGCCCGAGCGTCACCACCGGCTATCTGCCTGCCGGTCTGCTGTACCGGCCGGGGTGACCCGGCACGGCATCGACGATAACGCTCAGCCGCCCGCGTGGACGGCGAGCGCACGGCGCGCGTAGGCGCGGACGTCCGCATCGCTGTCGGTGAGGGCGGTTTCGAGTGCGGTGCGGGCGGCGGCGGATTCGGGCCAGGCGCTCAGGGTGAGCACCGCGGCCTTGCGGATATCGGGGTGGATATCGGCCAGGGCGGTGGTCAGCGGTTCGGCAGCCTGCTCGGGGTTCAGCGCCGCCAGCCCGCGCGCCGCGCCCTCACGAATCTGCCAAGCCGAATCACGGAGTGCCGCAGTCAATGTCGCGGCGTCCGCGGCATCGCCCAGACGGGCGAGCGCGGTGAGCGCGGCGGCGCGGACCAGCGGATCGCGATCGCCGACGAGGGCGCGCAGGGTATCCGCGCCACCGAGCCCGACGGTGGCCAGGCCGCGCGCCGCAGCAATGCGTACCTCGCGGTTGTCATCGTGGGCGGCGGTGGCGAGCGCGGGCCAATCATCCAGGGACACCAGGGCATTCACCGCCTGGACCCGGACGCGGTGATCGGCGTCGACGGCCGCTTTGGCGAAGAGTTCGGCGCTACCGGAGCGCAGGGCGCGGGACAGGTCCACCACGGCCGCCCGGACCAGCGGATCCGGCGAATCCGCGTGCTCGGCGAGACCCGTTGCCGCGGGCAGGATTTCGGCGAGCTCCCGCAGACCCGACACGGCGACGGCACGCACTTCGGCGTCCTCGTCGGCGAGCGCGGCGATCAGCGGATCGGCGAAACCGTCGGGGGTGTTCTCGGTCAGCACCGAGAGCGCGGTGGCGCGCACGCGCGGATCGGCATCGGACAGGAAGGGCTCCAGGTCCGCGAGTCCGGGCGCATCCAGGCTCAACACCAGCGCGATGCCCGGGGCCACAATCTCTTTGGCCGAGCCCGGGGCGGCCGCACGGGACCGGAGGTCCGCGCCGAGATTGGGCGGCGTGCCGACCAGGGCGGGCTGGGCCACCGGAATCGCGGCGGTATCGGCCGAGGGCAGGTCGTCCAGGCCCGGGACCGGCACGAAATAGGGCTCGACTGGGCGCTTCAGGAATTCCATCCGCCCGTCCGCGTCCTTGCGCAGATTCAGGTGATACCGCCATTCGACATCATCGCGCTCGGGCAGGTCGGCGCGCTCGTGGTAGAGCCCCCAACGGGATTCGGTGCGGGTCAGCGAGGACCGGGCAGCCATTTCCGCGCAATCGCGAATGAAGCTGACCTCGGCGCAGCGCATGAGTTCGTGCGGGGTGCGCGCGCCCATGGCGGTGAGGTCCTCACGCATGCGGTCGAAGGTCTCGATGGCGAGAGACAGCTTGGTGGCCGTCTTGGGCGGGGCCACATAGTCGTTCACGAAGCGCCGCAGCTTGTATTCGACCTGCGGTTGCGGCGGGCCGTCGGGATTGCGCAGCGGGCGGTAGACGAGTTCGTGCGCGGCGGCCAGCTGATCGGCGGGCAGGTCGCCCGGCGCGGGGAGATCGGCGAGGGTCCCCGCGGCGTGCGTTCCGGCCAGGTCGCCGTAGACGAACGCGCCGATCATGTAGTTGTGCGGCACGCAGGCCAGGTCACCGGCGGCATAGAGGCCGGGCACGGTGGTGCGGGCGTGCTCGTCGACCCACACGCCGGAGGCGGAATGCCCGCTGCACAAACCGATTTCGGAGATGTGCATCTCGATGTCGTGGGTGCGGTAGTCGTGGCCGCGGTTGGCGTGGAAGGTGCCGCGGGTGGGCCGCTCG
This sequence comes from Nocardia concava NBRC 100430, assembly GCF_000308815.1. Lineage (GTDB taxonomy): Bacteria > Actinomycetota > Actinomycetes > Mycobacteriales > Mycobacteriaceae > Nocardia > Nocardia concava. The sequence continues at coordinate 58,484 of NZ_BAFX01000004.1, read as the reverse complement.
GTGGTGTGCAGGATGCCCTCGAGCGCGTCGAGGGTCTCCTCGGGCAGGTGTGAGACCTTGAGATAGATGGGCCCGCGCGCGGATTCGATCTCCCGCTTCACCTCGGCCATCATCTGGCCCGACCAGTAGTCGGAGTCGACGAAGCGCTCGCCGAGCGCGTTGACCTGGTAGCCGCCGAACGGATTGGCCACGTACGCGCAGGCCGGGCCGTTGTAATCCTTGATGAGCGGATTGATCTGGAAGCATTCGATGCCGGAGAGCTCCGCGCCCGCGTGGTAGGCCATGGCGTACCCGTCGCCCGCATTGGTGGGGTTCTCGTAGGTGCCGTAGAGGTACCCGGAGGCGGGCAGCCCGAGGCGGCCGCACGGGCCGGTCGCCAGAATGACGGCCTTCGCGCCGACGGCGACGAATTCGCCTGTCCGCGTGTTCAATGCGGCCGCGCCCACCGCGCGCCCGTTCTCGGTGAGCACCCGCACCGGCATGAGCCGGTTCTCGATCCGGATGCGCTCGCGCATGCTGCGTTGCCGCAGCACGCGATACAGCGCCTTCTTGACGTCCTTGCCCTCCGGCATGGGCAGCACATACGACCCGGACCGATGCACCCGCCGGACCGCGTACTCCCCGTAGGCGTCCTTCTCGAATTTGACCCCGTACCGCTCCAGCCGCTGCACCATGGCGAAGCCGCGGGTGGCGGTCTGATAGATGGTGCGCTGGTTGACGATTCCGTCATTGGCGCGGGTGATCTCGGCGACGTAGTCCTCGGGTTCGGCCTTGCCGGGGATGACGGCATTGTTGACGCCGTCCATGCCCATGGCCAGCGCGCCGGAGTGGCGGACGTGCGCCTTCTCCAGCAGCAGCACGTTCGCGCCCGCCTCGGCGGCGGTGAGCGCGGCCATGGTGCCCGCGGTGCCGCCGCCGATGACCAGGACGTCGCAGTCCAGGCGGGTGGTGTCGGCGAGATCGGGGATGTCCATCAGTGAGTTGCCTCCGTGAGCTCGCCCGAATGATCCAGGGCGGCAATGATGTCGGTGCGCAGGGCCGAGCGGTCGACGCCGGGTTCGCGCGGGGACGGGACCTCGAGCAGGGCGCGCAGCGGTTCGCCCGCGCGGCCGAGCACGGCGATCCGGTCGCCGAGCAGCAGCGCCTCGTCCACATCGTGGGTGACGAAGACGATGGTGGTCGGGTGCGCGCACCAGGTGTCGATGAGCAGGCGCTGCATGGTGTTCCGGGTCTGGGCGTCGAGCGCGCCGAAGGGTTCGTCCATCATGACCGCGCGCGGCGCGCCCGCCAGCCCGCGGGCCAATTGCACGCGCTGGCGCATGCCGCCGGACAGTGATTTGGGCAGGAAGTCGCCGAAGCCGGTGAGCCCGATCTCCGTGATCCAGCGGTCGGCCAGCACCCGGCGTCCCGTGCGCGGTTCACCCCGAAGCTTCAGTGCCAGTTCGATATTGGCTCGCACGGTCTTCCACGGCAGCAGCGCGTTGTCCTGGAACACGACGGCCCGGTCGCGGTCGGTGCCGGTGACCGGGATGCCGTCGGCGAGCACCCGCCCGGAATCCGGCCGCAGCAGCCCTGCCAGGGCGCGCAGCACGGTGGATTTCCCGCAGCCCGAGGGTCCGGTGAGGATCAAGATCTCGCCGGGCCGCACCGTCAGCGACAGATCGTCGATGACCGGTGTGCCCGTATACGAGAGGCCGACCCGATCCAGGGTCAAATCGATTCCGGCCGTGCTCATTTCACGGTCTCCTCGCCTCGGGGCAGCCAGTGCGTGACCCGCCGTCCGATCAGTTCGACGGCGGCGGAGGTGGCGTAGCCGAGCACGCCGATCGTGATGATCCCGACGAACACGCCCGGATAGTCGACGATCGTGTACGCCTGCCAGGTCCGATAGCCGACACCCAGTCGCCCCGAGATCATTTCGGCCGACACGACGCAGATCCAGGCCACGCCGATCCCGGTCGACAGGCCGCCGAAGACGCCGGGCAGGCTGCCCGGCAGCACGACTCGCCACAGCACGTCCCAGCGCGTACCGCCCTGTGTCCGAACCGATTCCTCCCAGATGGTCGGCAGTGCCCGCACCGCGTGCCGGGTGGCGACCATGATCGGAAAATACGCGGCCAGGAAGGTGATGAACACGATTCCGGCCTCGTCGTCCGGGAACAGCAGAATGGCGACGGGCACGATGGCGATGGCCGGAATCGGCCGGGCCAGCTCGGTGAGCGGCCCCACGATATCTGCGAACCAGCGCGAACGCCCCAGCGCCACACCGCTCGCCACGCCCACCAGCGCCGCCAGCCCGAAGCCGGTGAGGATCCGGATGAGCGATTGCCCGAGGTCGAGATAGTAGGTATCGGTGCCGAGCTGGTGCCGGAACGCCCGCACGATCCGGGTGACGGTCGGCAGCGTGTCGAACCGTACCCAGAGCCGAATGTGATTGGCGGTCAGGAATTCCCAGGCACCCACAGCCGCCAGCACCGCTACCGCACGAACCACGCGTGACCGCCAGAGCCCCCGACCCGCCCGCGAGCGACCCACCCCCGTCATTCCGGCATGCTTTTGGCCGGAATCCACCGTGGATCCCGGCCAAAAGCGCGCCGGGATGACCGGGTGATCCACCGGGATGACGGGGTGATCCACCGGGATGACGGGGGGATCCACCGCCGTGGGTTGACCCGCCAGCGTATCGCTCATACCCGGACCTCGTTGACGGCCTGCTCGAACGAAATGCTCACGCCCGACGGGTGTTTGGCCAGGTAGCGCTGGACGGCCGCCGCGGTGGTGAAGGGCAGGTAGGTGTCGCCGTCGCGGACCCACAGGGCCTTGTCGGCGAACCAGCGGGTGCCGAGTTCGGCGTCGGCGACGTAGGCGGTCCGGACCGTCTTGCCCTGCGCCCGTGCCTGTTTGATGGCGGCCAGCAGCGCGGTGGCATCGGCCGTCGGCTGCGTGGTGTTCTGACCGGAGAGCCAGAGTTCGCCGCCGGAGCCCGGCAGCGGGTTGGCGGTGTTCGCGAGTTCGGCGTCGTAGTTCAGCCCGCGTGCCTGGTACGCCTGCTTCAGGGCGGCAGGGTCGACGAACTTGTCGATATCGAGCTCGGCGAAGTCGCCAATCGACTTCAGGTACTGCACATCGCCTTTGAACGCGCTGATGAGCGAGGGCTTCAGGGTGGTGTCGAAGGAGGTGCCGCCGGGGCCGTTGTAGAGGTACACGACCTCCGGGGCCAGACCGGCGCTGTCGGCGACCACCTGGGCCGCTTCGAGGGGGTGCTGGTGAATGAAGTCGGTGGCGTCGAGCTGGGCTTGCAGGAACGCGTCGAGCACCTCCGGATGCTGCGCCGCGTAGTCGCGGCGGGCCACCACGCCGTGGAAGGTGGGCACGTTCAGCTCCGCGCCGTCGTAGAGCAGCTTGGCCTTGTTCTGGAAGACCAGCAGCCCCGGCCAGGCCACGAACTGCGACAGCGCCGCCACCTGCCCGGATTCCAGTGCGGAGGAACCGATCTGGGGCTGCTGGTTGAGCACCTCGACGCCGGACTTGGGATCGATGCCCGCCCGGGTCAGCGCCTGCACCAGGGTGCCGTGCCCGGCGGAGCCGACGCTGGCCGAGATCTTCTGCCCGGCCAGATCATTGATGGTCTGCGCCTTGGAGTCGGGCGCGACCACCACCATGTTCAGCGCGCCCTTGGGGTTGTAGCCGGTGATGGAGACCAGTTCGGTCTTGGCCCGCTCATTGGCCTGCGTACGGGAGCCGTTGATGAGCAGCGGGTAGTCGCCCATCGAGCCGATATCGATCTTCTCGGCCACCATCTGCGCGGTGATGGGCGCGCCGGTGTCGTAGTCCTGCCACTCGACCTGATACTTCTTGCCGCCCAGCGCGTTCAGGCGCTGCGCCAGAAAGCCCTTGGCCTTCAACAGGGTTCCGGCGGTGACGGTATTGATGGTTTTGGACTGGTAGCCGATGACGACCTTCACGGTGTCACCGCCGCCGGTGTTCTCCAGGGAGCAGCCGGACGCGGTCAGGGCGAGGGTGGCGGCAATGGCCGCCGTGGCCAGGCGGGCGGGGTGAAGCTTCATGGGTTTTCCTCAACGCAGCAGGTAGGGCATATTGACGGTGACCGCGCCGGTGGGACAGCGGGCGGCGCACGGGCCGCAGTACCAGCACTCGTCGACGTGCATGAACGCCTTGCCGTTGTCCGGATTGATCGCCAGCGAATCCAGCGGGCAGATCTCCACGCACAGCGTGCAGCCCTGGATGCACAGCGATTCGTCGATGGTCACCGGGACATCGGCCCGCTGTTCGACCATGGCCATCTAGGTCAACCTCCAGTCGGTGCCCGCGTCGGGGCCGGGTGTGCGCTCGGGCGGCCGGGTCAGGCTGCCGCGCATGGTGATCCGGTCCCCGCGCATGCGGATGTATTCCAGGTCGACCGGGCGGCCGTCCTCGAGTCTGGTGAGCCGCTCCAGCAGCAGTAGTGCGCCGCCCTCGGGCATCTGCAGGGTCATGGCGGAGTGGGCGTCGGCGGTGATGGCCTCGAGCGCGAGATCGGCGGATCCGAGCGGACCGCCACTGATCTGCTCGATGAGCGCGAAGACGTCATTGGTCTCGAGGTCGCGGGCGATCACCTCGTCGCCGATGTCGGGGACCAGGTAGGTGAGGTCCAGGCTCAGCGGCAGATCGCCCAGATAGCGCAGCCGTTCTATATAGACGGCCTGCTCGCCGGGTTCGAGGCGCAGCTTGCGTGCGACGGCGGGCGGCGGGGTGATCCGCCGGGCGGCACGCACCTCGTTGCGGACCTCGCCGTGTCCGCGCAGCGTCTCCTTCAACCCGAGCAGGGCGTCGAGCCCGTGGTCGTACTTGCGCTGGGCGACGTGGGTGCCGACCTTCGGGGCGCGCTCGATCAGCCCCTCATCCTTCAACAGCGCCAGCGCGTCGCGAACTGTGTTGCGCGACACAGCGAATTCCGCGGCGAGTGCGGACTCCGACGGCAGCGCCCGATCGAAGGCGCCCGTGTGGATCTGCTGACGCAGCACGTCGGCCACCTGGCGGGCGCGATCGGCCCGGCGTTCGGGGGCGCGCAGCGGTACCGGTTCCGGCGACACCTCGACTCCTTTCCACGCCTTTGACCTGCGATTTCAGGAAGGGTATCGGTGGAAGCGAGGCACGGCCGGGCGCTCACGACGGGTGCCGGGAGGCGGTGCGTATTTGCGCCGCCACGGCTCTCGCGTGGCCTGCCGAAACAGCGGCGAACGCGGATATTGCGCCACCCCGGGCGCTGCGGACGGGCTTGAAATCAGGGTGATCGGAATGCGTGGAGCAGGGCCGAAAGCCGCTATGGCTTCCGTTCACCGTGATCGGAATGATACTTTGATCCCATGTCTGCCAATCGCCCTCTCTCCGCGCCGCGGGTCACCTACGTGACCGTCGCGCTGGGCGTTCGGCTGCCGCGGCAACGGGAACTGTGTTGTCCCTGCCGTCGCGCAGCCGAGTTCTGAGCCCGATCGTCCGGAGCGTCACCGCTCCCGCGAATCCGGGTTCCTCGCTGCACAGCTGATACCTCCATGTAGGCATTCGTCCCCCTGTAGGCAGGCGGGACCGCAGCAAGGATTCCCAAAAGTGTCCAGCCCCACGCTCGAACGTCCCCACGGCGCCGTCTCCGCCCCCACCGCGCGGCTGGCTCCGGCCCGCCCGGCGGTCCCGCCGGAACTGCGCATCACCGATAACCCGGCGGCCGCGGTCCTGCGCGCCGCCACCCGCGGCCCGATCTTCCGCGATATCGCCGCCCAGACCACCGGTCTGAGCATCGCCACCGTGAATCGCCAAGTGTCCTCGCTGCTTTCGGCCGGGCTGCTGCGCGAGCGCGCCGATCTGACCGCGTCCGGCGCGGTGGGCCGCCCGCGTGTGCCGTTCGAGGTCGACACCGACTCGTACGTGACGCTGGGTGTGCACATCGGGTTCACCGTGACCCGCATCGTGGCCGCGGACCTGTCCGGCCGCATTCTGGGCGGGCTCGAAATCGCCACTCCCCAAACGACTCAGGACGCGGCGCTGACCATAGTGGCCCGCAGCGCCAAGGCGTTCCTGGACCGGCTGCCGCGGCGCAAGCCGCTGTGGACCGGTGTCGCGCTGGCCGGCCGGGTCGATCCCGCCGCGGGCGTGGTCGACCATCCCCGACTGGGCTGGCAGGCCGCGCCGGTGGCGGCGGTCTTCAGCAGCGTGCTGGATCTGCCGGTCTCGGTCTCGGCGCATGTCGAGGCGATGGCGGCGGCGGAACTGCTGCTGGCGCCGCGCGATCCGGCCGAGGAGTCGCGACCGGGTAGCAGCCTGTTCGTGTACGCCCGCGAAACCGCCGGTGTGGCAGTGACTCTGCACGACCGGGTGCACACGCCCGCCAATGGCCCGGGCTCGATCGCGCACCTGCCGACCGGCTCGGACGTGGATTGCACCTGCGGGCGTCGCGGCTGCTTGGAGGCCGCCATCGGTGAGCGCGCCCTGCTGGAGCGCGCCGTGCGCAAGGGCGTGCTGCCCAAGCCGGAGGCCCCGCGCCGCCCGGCCGTGGCCGACCTCTACCGGGCCGCCGACGCCGGCAATGCCGCCGCCCGCGACCTGCTCATCGAGCGGGCCGAGATCCTGGGCCGCACCGCGGCGCTGGTGCGCGACATGTTCAACCCGGATCGGGTGGTGCTGGGCGGTCAGGCCTTCACCGGCTGGCGACCCGGCATGGAGCGGGTGGCCAAGGCCTTCGCGGAATCGACCACGCTGCCCGCGGCGGATCTGCGGATCAGCCGATTCGGCGGCCGGGTACAGGAATTCGCGGCGGCGGTCACCTCGGTGAGCGTGTTCTACGCCGATCCGCTCTCCGCCATGCGCCGCGCCACGCGGTCGCGGTAGCCGCAGAAACACAGAAGAGAATCCCCGCCGGATGCGTCCGGCGGGGATTCTTTTCTGTCCCTTTGTTTTACGAGAGGTCGGGCCGGGCGGTCCACGGCCCGGCCCGACCTCGAGTCCCGCACGCGCGCGAGGCCCTTGCGCGCGGTGCGGGGGTCCCGCCGCCCGTCCCGGAGTCCCCTTCCTGGCGGGCGGTCGGGGGTCTCAGGCGGCGCGCACCTGCGGGGAAAGACCCCACTCGCGCGCCAGCAGGCGGTGGGAGTTCAGCCGGTCGGCATGGTCGAAAGTGACGCTGGTGACCACGATTTCGTCCGCGCCGGTGAGCTTGCGCAGGGCGTCCAGGCGCTCGGCGACGGTGCCCGGGGAGCCAACGAACTGAGTGGTGACCCGATCGTCGACCAGGCGGCGCTGCTGATCGGACAGCGGCGGCGCGGTAGCGGGATCGAGGTACTCGGCCGCGCCCGCGCCACTGCGGATGCTGTACACCCAGTGGCCGTAGGTGGAGGCGAGATGCTGTGCGGTGGCGTCGTCCTCGGCCACCACCACATCCGCGGACACCACCAAGTACGGCCGCGGGAAACGCGCGGACGGACGGAACGCCGCCCGATACGCCTCCACGGTCTCGACGATGGTGCCCGGCGACACGTGGTAGTTCGCCGCGAACGGCAGCCCCAATCGCCCTGCCAGCTGGGCGCTTTCGCCGCCGCTGCTGCCGAACAGCCAGGGCTGGATGTCCGCGCCCTCACCGGGGACGGCGTGCAACTCCACGCCGTCGGGCGAGACGTAGCTGCCGTCCAGCAGCGCCAGGATGTCCTCGACCTGGTCGGTGTAGGGCAGCGGTTGCGCACCCGGCAGGTGCAGCGCGCTCAAACCCGCTCGCACCCTGGAGAAGTCGAGCAGCTGGCCGGGGAAGAACGGGGGCGGGATCACCACGCCGTCGCGCACCTCGGTGGGCCGATCGGGCGCGGGCACCGGCGGGACGCCCGCCGACCGCACCTGCTCACCGCGGTGGCCGGAACGGCCCAGCCCCAGGTCCAGGCGGCCCGGATACAGCGCGTCGATGGTGCCGAAGGCCTCCACCACCGAGATCGAGGTGTGGTGGCCGAGCTGCACGGCCGCCGACCCTACGCGAATGGATTCCGTCGCGGCGGCGATCAATCCGATGAGGGTGGTCGGCGCGGCGCTGGCGACCCGCACGAAGTGGTGCTCGGCGACCCAGAAACGGTGGTAGCCCAGGCGTTCGGCGTGCCGGGCCAGGTCGATGCTGTTGCGCAGCGCCTGCTGCGCCGTCGACCCGGCGCTGATGGGGGCGAGGTCCAGGACCGATAGGGGGATGCTCATGCCGAGTGCTCCTTCCGCGGATCGCGCTCGCCCGCTTCGACGGCCACCGGCAGCCGGTTCTCGGCCGGGGCGATCGGGCAGGTGGCGTAGTCGGTGAACGCGCACGGCAGGTTGACCGCGCGATTGAAGTCGAGGACCACGGCGCCGTCGGCGGCGGGGCGGGACAGATCCAGCCGCCGCGCACCGCCGTAGGTGGTGACGCCGCTGGTCGCGTCGGTGAACAGCACGTGCAGGCCGAGCGCCTCGCTGCCGAAGACGACCAGTCGACGCGCTTCGCCGTCGAGCTCGAAAGTGACCGTGCCCGCGGCCTTGTGATGGTGCTCGAGACCCTCGACCACCGCGCCCGTGGTCACGGTGCGCGCCTCGGCGAAGGGCTCGAAGCGGCCGGTCACCGTCCAGGACGGATTCGGCTCGTAGGCCGGGATTTCCGTGAAGGACAGCAGCGTCGCGGACTCGGGATCGTGAATGCGCAGGGCGAACTGGCCGGTCCGGCGGATCACCTCGATGACCCGCTCGCCGGTGCGGACCTCGAGGCCTGGCGCGCCCTCGCCCGGGGTCAGCACGGCCGAACCGGTGAGCTCCTCGCCGTCCAGGCGCAGCGACTCGGCGTCACCGGATTCGACTGTGACATAGACGTTCTCACCGTCGGCGCGCCAGCGGCCGGGAATGCCGTCGACGGTCTCCTCCTGCTCCCCGAGCCAGTGCAGTCCGGTCAGGCTCAGCCAGCCCAGCGGTTGCCGCGCCCAGGCGGCGCGCTCGGCGCGGAAGGTGGCCCACTGCTGGTCGAATTCGGTGGTGGCTGCGGTCATGAGGCGCGTACTCCTTCGGTGCTGTGGTGGGGGTGGCGCAGATTCAGGTGGTCACGCAGGGTCGAGCCGGTGTACTCGGTGCGGAAGCTGCCCAGCGCCTGCAGTTCCGGGACGACCCGGTCGACGAATTCGTCGAGGCCGCCCGGGGTGAGATGCGGGACCAGCACGAAACCGTCGGCGGCATCGGACTGGACGTAGTGGTCGATCTCGGCGGCCACCTGGGCTGGCGTGCCCACGAACTGCTGGCGGGCCGTGGTCGCGATGATGAGCTCGCGAATGGACAGGTTCTCGGCGGCCGCCCGGGCGCGCCAGGCGTCGGCGATGGCGCGCGGATCCTTGGCGTGGCGGACCCGGCCGCGGGTGATGTTCACGTCCTCGGCGGGATCGATATCCGGCAGTGGGCCGTCCGGATCGTAGGCGGAAAGGTCCTGGCCCCAGACCTGTTCGAGGAAGGCGATAGCGGTCTGCGGCGTCACCTGCTGGCGGCGGATGTGGCGGGCGCGCTCCTGCGCGTCGGCGGCGGTATCCCCCAGCACGAATCCGGCGGCGGGCAGGATCTTCAATTCGTCGCGACCGCGGCCGTACTTGGCGAGCCGGTCCTTCACATCGCGGTAGAACCGCTGACCGTCCTCGAGTTCGCCGTGCGCGCTGAAGATGACATCGGCCGTGGCGGCGGCGAATTCGCGGCCCTCGTCGGAATCCCCGGCCTGGATCTGCACCGGATAGCCCTGCGGGCTGCGCGGCAGCACGAAGCGGCCGTCGATATCGAACTGGTCGCTGGTGAACCGGACCTCCGGCACCGGCCGCGCGAAGATCCCGCGCTCCCGGTCGATCACGAGCACGTCGGCGGGCCAGCTGTCCCACAGTGCGCGGGTGGCGTCGACCACCTCGCGGGCGCGGGTGTAGCGCTTGGCGTGCTCGAGATAGCCGCCGCGCCGGAAGTTCTCGCCGGTGAAGGCGTCGGAGGAGGTCACCGCGTTCCAGGCCGCGCGACCGCCCGAGAGATGGTCCAGGGTCCCGAATTGCTTTGCCAGCTCGAAGGGTTCGTTGAACGTGGTGTTGATGGTGCCCGCGAGGCCGAGCCGGGTGGTGACCGCGGCCAGCGCGTTCAGCACGGTGAAGGTGTCCGGGCGGCCGACCACATCCAGGTCGTGGATGCGGTCGCGGTGTTCACGCAGCCGCAGGCCCTCGGCCAGGAAGAAGAAGTCGAACAGCCCGCGCTCGGCGGTGCGCGCCAGGTGCACGAAGGACTCGAAGTCGATCTGGCTGCCCGAGTCCGGGTCGGTCCACACCGTGTGGTGGTTGACGCCCGGGAAGTGGGCGGCCAGGTGAATCTGCTTGCGTATCCGATGATCCGGCATGGTGCCTCCTAGGCGTCGGCGTAGCGGCTGACCGGTCGCGGCAGGCCCAGCCGCGCGCGCAGGGTCGGGGTGAGGGCGGGCAGCTGCCGCAGCGCGGCGGCCAGGGCCAGCGGGCGCAGCACCACACCGTCGGCGGCACAGTCGCTTTCGACGCGGTGCAGGATGTCGCGCAGTTCGGCGGGGGTGCCGATGTGGAACACCGTCGCCGGGGCGGGTGTCGCGATCCAGTCCTCGAGCTCGGCGACCTCGGCGGCGGCCGCGTCCACGGTGCCGGCCAGGTGGACGTCGAGGTCGAGCAGCACGGCGACCCGGTTCGGATCGCGTCCGGCCGCGGCGACGGCCGAGCGCAGTTCGGTGCGGATGGCGGCGGCGGACGCGAGATCCGTTGCGGCGATCCGGATCAGATCGGCGCGGTGCACGGCCACGCGGGCGGAGTGCGGATCGGCGGCGCGCACCGCGACCAGCGGCTGCCCCTGCGGCGGGCGCGGTGTGATCGAGGGCCCCTTCACCGAGAAGTGCTCACCCGCGAAATCGATGTAGTGCAGCTTGTCGCGGTCGATGAAGCGGCCGGTGGCCCGGTCGCGGATCTCGGCGTCGTCCTCCCAGCTGTCCCACAGCCGGGTCACCACCTCCACCGCCTCGTCGGCCTCGTGCCAGCGGGAGCGGTCGTCCTGCTCCGGTTTCCGGCCGAACAGGGCCGATTCCCCGGCCGAGACGGTCACCTCCCAGCCCGCCCGGCCCGCGGTGGCGAAGTCCAGGCTGGCAATGGCCTTCGAGAGATGGAAGGGCTCGGTGTGGGTGACCGAGGCCTGCGGGACCAGGCCGATGCGGCGGGTCTCGGCGGCGGCCCGGGCGGCCACGGCCACCGCGTCCAGCCGGCCTAGCGCACCGGCCGGCTGCAGGGTGAAGGCATCGGGCAGGAACGCGAGATCGAATCCCGCGTCCTCCGCGGTGCGCAGGGCCTGCACCCAGTAGTGGGCGTCGAAGAGTTCCTCGGCGCGGGAGTCGGCGCGGCGCCACGAGGCCGGGTGCGCACCGGTGCCGGACAGTTCCAGGCCCAGCAGCAGCGGAGTGGGATGCGGCATCACGCCGTCCTTTCGAGCGGAAGGGGGACCTCGGGCTTGGCCGCCCGGGGCACCGCGGCGAGCAGCTCGCGGGTGTAGTCGTTCTGCGGATCGCCGAAAAGCTCTGCCGTCGTGGCTGTTTCGACCACGCAGCCCTGGCGCATGACGGCCACTCGATCGGCCAGCCGCCGGACCACCGCCAGGTCGTGGGAGATGAAGAGGTAGGCCAGGTCCAGTTCGGCCTGCAGGCGTTCGAGCAGGTCGAGGATCTGGGCCTGCACCGAGACGTCCAGGGCCGAAACGGGTTCGTCGAGCACCAGCAGATCCGGGCGCAGGGCGAGGGCGCGGGCGATGGCGACGCGCTGCCGCTGGCCGCCGGAGAGTTCGGCGGGGCGGCGATCGAGATAATCCGTTGGAAGCGCGACCTGCTCGAGCAGTTCCGCGGCCTTGGTGCGCCGGGTCCGGCGATCACCGATTCCGAACGCCTGCAACGGTTCCGCGACGATCTTGCCGACCGACAGCTTGGGGTTCAGCGAGACGTAGGGGTTCTGGTAGACGACTTGGATCCGGCGGCGCAGGGCACGCAGACCGGAGCCGCGCAGACCTGTGATGTCCTGACCGTCGAAGGTCACCGTGCCCGCATCGGGTTCGGCGAGCCGGGCGAGGATGCGGGCGGTCGTGGACTTGCCCGATCCGGATTCGCCCACCACGGCGAGGATTTCGCCGCGATGGACCTCCAGCGAGACGTCATCGACGGCGGTCACAGTGAAATCCCTGGTCACCCGGAAGGACTTCCGCAGTCCGGTCGCCGACAGCAATGGGGTCGCGTGTTCGCGGACGGGGCGCGGCCGCTCCTCATGGTCCAGGCTCGGCGCGGCGGCGATCAGGCGTTTGGTGTATTCGTGCTGCGGATTGCCGAGAACCTCTGCCGCGGTGCCGGTTTCGACGATCACGCCGTTCTGCATGACCGCGATCCGGTCCGCGCGCTCGGCCGCCACCGCCAGGTCGTGGGTGATGAGCAGCACCGCCGTCCCCGATTCCGCCGTACGCCGGGCCAGATGGTCGAGAATGCGGCGCTGCACGGTGACGTCCAGCGCGCTGGTCGGCTCATCCGCGATGACCAATTCCGGCCCGCAGGCCAGGGCGATCCCGATGAGCACCCGCTGCCGCTGACCGCCGGACAGATCCTGGGGATACTGCCGCGCCCGCAACTCCGGGCGGTCCAGTCCGGCCTGCTCCAGAATCCGGACGGCCTCGAGGCGGGCCGTGCGGCGATCGGCGCGGCCGTGAATGCGCAGCACCTCCGCCACCTGATCGCCGATGCGCAGCACCGGGTTCAGCGAGGTGCCCGGATCCTGCGGCACCAGTCCGATGCGTGCCCCGCGAATCCGCTGCAGGGTCCGCCGCGACGCACCCTCGATCCGCTCCCCCGCGAAGGTGATCTCCCCCGCGGTGATCCGGCCGCCATTGAGCAGCCCGATCACCGAATGCGCGAGAGTCGACTTGCCCGAACCGGATTCGCCCACCAGCGCCACGGTCTCCCCGCGCTCCACCGTCAGCGCGACACCCCGCACCGCGGCGGTGGTCCCGGTACTGCCCAGGTACTCGACCTGCAGCCCCTCAATGCTCAGCAGGTGATCGGTCATCGGACCCCGTCCTTCTGGAGGGCGCGCGCGATGCGCTGGGTGGACAGCACCAGGACGACGATGACCAGACCCGGCAGCGTGGTCATCCACCAGGCGGTGGCCAGGAAGGCGCGGCCGTCGGAGACCAGTGAGCCCCATTCCGGCGTCGGCGGCACCGCCCCGTAGCCGAGGAAGCTCAGCGTGGCCACGAACAGCACCGCGACGCCGAAGTCGACGGCCGCCAGCGCCGCCACCGGCAGATAGGCATTGCGCAGGACATGACGGAAGAGCACGGTGTGCCAGCGCACGCCCGACGCGAAGGCCGCCTCGACATAGGGCGCGCGCCGCACCCGCAGCACCTCGCCGCGCATCACCCGCGCGAATCTGGCGATCAGCGAAACACCCACGGCGATGGACACATTGCGGGTGCCGAGACCGAGCACCGTGATCATGGCGAGGGCGACCACCAGATCGGGGATGGACAGCATCACGTCCACCACCCGCATCAGCGCGGTGTCCACCACCCCGCCCGCCGCGCCCGACACCAGGCCCAGCAGTGAGCCGACGACCAGCCCGAGCAGCACGGCGAACACGGTGGCGCTCAATGACAATCCGGTGCCGTGCACGACACGTGTGTACAGGTCCCGGCCGAGATTGTCGGTTCCGAACCAGTGCTGGGCACTGGGACCACGCAGCTTCTGCGCCGGGATACCGCGCAGGGGGTCGCGACCGGCGAAGACCGATGGCGCGACCGCCCAGGCCAGCACAAGCAGCACGACCGCTCCGGCGATGATCAGGCCGAGCCGACGGCGGGCCCACGACGCCGCGTCGCGGACGGAAATCCCTTGGGCCCGAATCGGTTCGTGAACCAGGACCGCCGTGTCAGACATCGGAGGCTTCGTCGTCGGCGGGCCAGTAGGCGAAGCCGGGATCGAGCATGGGGTGGGTCAGGGTGATCACCCGCAGCTGCGAGCGCGGCCCGGACGGGACGCGCAGCCGCTCGCGCAGGTTCCGGATCAGGTGGCGGGGCAGGCCGTCAGGCATGAGCGCGCTCCTTCCGCGAACCCCGTTGCACCACACGGGGATCCAAGAGTGGGTAGGCGAGATCGATGAGCAGGTTGACGGTGACGAAGACCAGCGCGGCGAATACGACGATGCCCTGCACCACCGGAATGTCCTGATGCAGCACCGATTCCTGGGTGAGCCGGCCCAGTCCGGGTCGCGAGTACACGGTCTCGGTCACCACCGAGCCCGCCAGCACCTGGCCCACCCAGAGACCGGCCACGGTCAGGGCCGGGGTCGCGGCGGGACGCAGCACATGGCGCAGCTGCACCCACCAGCGCGAGGCGCCCTTGGCGAAGGCGACCTCCACGAACGGCTGCCGCCAGGTGGCGACCAGACTGCTGTAGAGCACCTGCGCGATGACCGCGCCGACCGGAATGGCGAGGGTGACCGCGGGCAGGATGGTGCCGGTGAATCCGGTGCCGCCGATCGCCGGAACCAGCCGCAACCGGAACGAGAACAGTTGCAGCAGGAGCAATCCCACCCAGAAGGCGGGCATGGACGCCCCCACCGGCGGCAGCGCGGTGAGCACCCCGCGCAGCCAGGGTCGCTCGGTGTAGGCGGCCGCCAGGGCGAGCGCCGTGCCGCCCAGCACCGCCAGCAGCAGGCCGAAGGTGGCCAGCACCAGGGTGGAGGGCAGCGCGTCGGCGAGCGCACCGGTGACGGTCTGGCCGCTGAAGATCGAATGGCCCAGGTCGCCGCGCACCGCGTGGGTGAGCGCCGTCCAGTACTGCGCCCAGAGCGGTTGATCCAGGCCGTATCTGGACCGCATCTCGGCGATGGCCGCCGCGTCCACGGGGGTGCCGGTGGCGGCATTGGCGGCCATGTCCACCGGGTCGCCGGGCAGCAGGTAGAGCACCACGAACGACAGCGAGAACGCCGCCCACAGCACACCCACCGCCTGCAGCACCCGTCCGATCACATAGCGGCCCATGGGATTACCGCTTCAGCCAGGTGTCGTGGAACTGGAGCCGGGCCGAGGCCTCGAACTTCACCCCGGCCACGTTCTTGCCGACGCCGATGGCCTGCGACAGTTCGATGGTCGGAATCCACAGGCCCTGGTCGAGCACCGCGGTCTGGGCCTCGCCGATGATCTTGGCGCGGGCGGTGGGGTCCGTGGCCGAAAGCTGCTGAGACAGCAGGGTATCCAGCGGTTCCGTGGGTCCACTGCGCGCGTTCAGGTTGCGCTGGTTCACCGCGAAGGTGGTGCGCAGGATGTCACCGTCGGCGCGGGTCGAGTTGTAGTAGTTGAAGTCGAAGTCCTTGTTGTTCTGGCGCACATTCGATTCCGCCACCGACAGCGGCTCCAGGCGCAGATCGAACCCGACGGCCTTCAGCTGCTGCTGGGTCAGTTCGAGAATGGCCTGGTTGCCCGCGAACACCGGCGCGAAGATGACGCTCGCGGACAGCCGCTGGCCGTCCTTGACCCGGATGCCGTCCGGGCCGGGCACCCAGCCCGCCTGGTCGAGCAGCTTCTTGGCGGTGTCCGGGTCGTACTTCACCCGTGCCGAAAGATCCGCGTATCCAGGGGTTTTCGAGGCGAGGACACTCGTGGCGACCTTGAACTGCGGACCGAGCACGGTGTCCACCAGTTCCTTGCGATTGATCGCCGGCACCAGCGCGGCCCGCACCGCCGGATCACGCAGCGGACCGCGGGTCACATTCGCCTGCAAGCCGAACGGGACACCGGGGTTGGCGGTGAACTGCACCCGGCCGCCGCCCGCCTCGATCTGCCCGATGTCCTGCGGTAGCGCGTCACTGATCGCGTCGAGCTGACCGGAGGCCAGGCTGCCGGTGCGGACACCCGATTCGGGGACCACCGTGAACACGATCTTGTCCAGGTAGGCCTCGCCCTGGCTCGCGAAAACAGCGGAGCCCCAGGTGTATCCGGACCGCTTGGCCAGCGTCGCGGAGGCGTTCTGCTTCCATTCCGCGTAGGTGAACGGGCCGCTGCCGATATTCGTCCCCAGGCAGCGCTCGTCGGCCGATTTCGCGACCGTGGCATCGGATTGGATGCCCAGCTGCGGCGTCGAGGTCGCCTGCAGGAACTGCGCGTTCGGCCCGGAGAAGTCCACCCGCACCGTATGCGGGTCCACCACCGTGCTGCCGGTGTATCCGACCAGATAGCTCGCGCCCAGCGGGGCCTTGGCGCCGCCGAGGGCGACGATGGAGTCCAGGTTCTTGCGCACCGAGTCCGCGGTCAGCGGGGTGCCGTCGCTGAAGGTGATGCCGTCCTTCAGATGGAAGGTGAAGGACTTGGCGTCCTGCGAAACCGTCCAGCTATCGGCCAGCCACGGCTTCAGCGCACCGGTCTCCGGATCCTGGTCGACGAGCGAGTCCACGATCTGCCGGGTGACGTAGATGGTCTGATTCGTCGCGGACTGCGCCGGATCCGAGCAGGTCGGGGCGACCGAGAGGCCGTAGCGCAGGGTGCCGCCCGCCTGGGGCGGACCGGCGGGCTCGCCATTGCCGCCGCCATTGTCACCACCGCCACCGCAGGCGGCGAGGGTGAACGCGGCGGCGACCGCGCCCGTTGCTGCGATAGCACGTTTCATTGGGGATCTCCGAAGTCGTAGCGGTCGGCTCCGAGCGGACGGCTCGGAATGCGGCGGCGCAGTTCGGGCGCGACCTCGGCCTGGAAGAGTTCGAGGCTGTCGTAGTGCTGGGCCTCGGTGCGGCCGTCGGCGTCCGCGTTCAGGTGGATCACCTCGTGGCCGAACCGCTCGTGGTAGCGGCTCACCTTGTCCAGCACCTGCTGCGGGCTGCCGATGAGGGCCGAGGACCGCTCGGCGAAGTCCTCGACGGACTCGAAGACGATGGGCACGTCGAATTTCCGTGCCACCGCCTGCCGTGCCTCGAAGATCGGCCGGTACAGGTCCAGGGCCTCCTGCGAGGTGCGGGTCACCAGGAAGCCCGCCGTGCCCGCGCCCACCAGCGCCTGCGCCGGATCGTGGCCGTATGCGGCCCAGCGCTCCCGATAGTGGTCGATGAGTTCGGCGTACGAGTCGATCGGATACGTGACGTTCGCCGAGAACAGCGGATCCCCGTGCTGCGCCGCGTAATCCGCGGATTCGCGGCTGGTGGCGCTGCCGTGCCAGATGCGCAGGCGCGGCTGCAACGGCCGGGGCAGCGCCTTGGCCTCGGTCAGCGACGGCCGGAACCGGCCCTCCCAGGTGACGTTGTCGCTGTCCCACAGCTTGCGGAACAGCTCGTAACCCTCGCGATTGCGATCCCACTGGTCATCGGTGGTGACGTGGAACAGCTTGGCCTGCGCCGCGCCGTTGCCCTTGCCGATGATCAGTTCGAGACGGCCGTCGGAGAGATTGTCCAGCGTCGAGTAGTCCTCGAAGGCGCGCACCGGATCCAGCAGGCTCAAGGTGGTGACGCCGGTGAACAACGCCAGCCGCGAAGTGACGGCGGCGATATGGCTGAGCACCACCGGCGGGGCCGCGGAGATGAACGGATCCTCGTGCCGCTCCCCCACCGCGAAACCGTCGTAGCCGAGGTCCTCGGCCAGCCGCGCGCTGTCAACCACGCGGCGCAGGCGCTGGCGCGGCGACTCGGTGACGCCAGTGACGGGGTCGGGCGTGTGCGTAATGAGTGTCAGGAGCAGGAATTTCATGCCGGAACCGCCTCCGCGTCCGCGTCGGCGACCAGGTACTTCTCGAAGGGATGCACGTAACCGACCTGCTTCTTCACGTCGCGCGGCAGCGCGGTGTAGCCCGCGGCCAGGTACAGGGCGACGGCCTCGGGTTGGCGCGGGCCCGTGGTCAGGTAGATCCGCCGATACCCGCGCCGCAGGATCTCGGCCTCCAGCTGCTCGAGCACGAATCGCCCCAGACCCTGGCGCCGATGCTCGCTGGCGGTCCAGATCCGTTTCAGCTCGGCCGTATTCGCGTCGTAGCGCTGGAATGCGCCGCCCGCCACCGGCTCTCCGTTCTCCACAACGATCAACAGGTCACCGTGCGGCGGGGCGAAGTGGTGCGCGGAATATCCGGTCAGGTCCGCGTGCACCTCGCCCGGGGTTCCGCCGTAGCGGCCGCTGTACTCGATGGCCAGCTCCGCCAGCAGCGGCGCAGCCAGCGGATCATGCTGTGCGACATGGAATACGGTGCGCGACACGCTCATCCCTTCTTCTTTTTCGGAAGTCCGGGCGGATTGATCCGGGACTGCTGCACGGACTCGGAGCTCAGGCCCCAGCGGTCGAGGACCTGCTTGTAGGTCCCGTGGTCGATGGCGTACTGGATGGCCAGCTGTACCGGGCCGATCAGGCCGTTGTCCTTGCGGGTCATCGCGGCGATCTCGGCCTGCAGCGCGTCGCCCGCGCCGGACCAGGTGGTCAGCACCTTGGTGCCGGTGGTCGCGGAGTGGTACTGGGCCGACGGATTGGGGCCTACGTACCCGTCGATGCGGTTGGAGGACAGCGCCAGGTAGTAGTCCGACGCCTGCTGGTAGTAGGCGAGTTCGAACTTGGGCAGGCCCTCGGCCACGTTCTGGTCGTTCCAGGCGACCAGGAGCTGTTCCTGATTGGTGCCCGCTGTGACGCCGATCTTCTTGCCCGCCAGCGACTTCCGGTCCTGGTAGGTCCAGGTCGAATCCTTGGGCGCCTCGAGGGCGATATTGTCCAGGCGGTACGTGGCGAAGTCGTACTTCTCCTTGCGCTCCTCGGTGACCGTGGCATTGCTGACCATCAGGTCCGCCTCGCCGGAGTCGACCTTCACGAAGTTCTGGGCGAAGTCGCCATTGCGGCGTTCCACCTTCAGGCCCAGGATGTCGCCGATCAAGATGGAGAAGTCGACCTCGGAGCCGACGACCGTGCGATCGTCGGTGGCGTAGAAGCCCAGCGGCGGCGTCGAACCCGCGGTACCGGTCACCACCAGCGTGCCGCGATCGCGAATGGCCTGGGGAACCTGCGCCGCGATCGAATCCACCTTGGCGGCGTGGATCCGCCCGGACTGTTCCGGGGACAGGTCATAGGTCAGACCGTTCACGCTCCGGGTCTCCGAGGTGCCGCCGTCGCCATTGCCACACGCGCTCGCGAACAGTCCGAGAACGGTGAGAGCGGCCAGTGCGGTGATCCGTCTGCGACGGCTCCTCGCCAGAGACATGGGCGGTTCCTTTACCTAATGAAGTGCGTCAGAGCACATGTGCGAGAAAAGCTTTGGTGCGCGGATGCGACGGGTTGTCGAGCACCTGCGCGGGCGGACCCTGCTCGACGATGCGGCCGGCGTCCATCAGCACCACGGTGTCGGCCACCTCGCGGGCGAAACCGATCTCGTGGGTGACGACCACGAGCGTCGAACCGCCGCGCGCGAGATCCTTGATGACATCGAGGACCTCGCCGACCAGTTCGGGATCCAGCGCGGAGGTGGGCTCGTCGAACAGCACCACCTCGGGCCGCAGCGCCAGCGCGCGGGCGATCGCCACCCGCTGCTGCTGGCCGCCGGAGAGACGGCTCGGATACTCGTCGGCCTTGTCGGCCAGGCCGACCCGCGCCAGCAGCTCCAGCGCCTCGGCGTTCACCTCGGCCTTGGAGCGGCGCTGGGCGGCCACCGGGGCGAGCGCCACATTCTCCCGAACCGTCAGGTGCGGAAAGAGATTGAAGTTCTGGAAGACGAAGCCGATGCGCGCCCGCTGCCGCAGGATCTCGCGCTCGCGCAGCTCGTAGAGCTTGTCGCCCTTGCGGCGGTAGCCGACCAGTTCGCCGCCCACCCGCACGGTGCCGCCGTCCACCTGCTCCAGGTGGTTGATGGTGCGCAGCAGCGTCGACTTGCCCGAACCCGATGGGCCCAGGATGACGGTGACCTCGCCGGTGCGCACGGTCAGATCGATGCCGGACAGGACTTCGTTGTGGCCGAAGGACTTTCGGATCCCGCGCAATTCGATGGCGAATTCACTCATCGGTTTCCCCACTCATCGGTTTCCCTTGGAGTAGTGCCGCTCGATATAGAACTGAATGACGCTGAGCACGGTGGTCAGCAGGATGTACCAGACCGTGGCCACCATGAGCAGCGGCACCACCCGGCCATTGCGGCCGTAGATCACCTGGACCTGATAGAACAGCTCGGCGATCGCCATGACCGACACGATCGAGGTGCCCTTGAAAAGACTGATCACCTCATTGGCGGCATTCGGCAGAATTCCGCGCATGGCCTGTGGGGCCACCACCGTGAAGAATTGCCGATGCCACGGCAGGCCCAGCGACCGCGCCGCCTCCCACTGCCCCTGGTCCACCGAAATGATCCCGGCGCGAATGATCTCCGCCGAATACGCGGCCTGATGCAATGCCAAACCGATGACGGCGGCGGTGAATCCGCTGATCACGCCATTGGTCTCGAACCGAGCGAACTCCGGCCCGAACGGAATCCCCAGCGACAGCGTCTTGTACAGATACGCCAGGTTGAACCAGAACAGCAGCTGCACGATCAGCGGAATCGACCGGAAAGCCCAGACGTAGGCCCACGAGATGGCCCGCAGCACCGGGTTCTTCGACAACCGGCCGATGGCCAGCCAGATCCCGATGAAGAAGCCCAGCAGCGTGCCCCAGAAGGTCAGCTCCAGGGTCACCTTCAACGCCGACAACACCGACGCCGCGGTGAAGTACTGCGTGAAAGTGCCCCAGTCCCAACCCGGATTGGTGATCAGCCCGTGCGCGAACTGCGCCACCAGCACCAGCGCGACCGCCGCCGTGACCCACCGCCACGGGTGGCGGGTGCGGACGACCGGCAGGTCGCCGTCATCGTGTTCGGTCGCCGCCGACTGCGCGGGAACCGCCAGGGTGCTCATGAGAACCGACGATACGAATCCTGCACCGCGCTGTCGCCGGTCCCGATCAGGCTGAATTCAATTGGGCAGCAGTGGATTTCCCGGACAAAGCGCGGAAATCACTACGATGGAACACCAGCGGCTCGGACTCCGCGCTGGCGCTCACCCGATGCACCCGCAGCAACACCACGGCATGATCCCCCGCCGGAACCTGCTCGTACACCGAGGTTTCCAGCCAGGCGGTAGCCCCCGCCACGAACGCCGCGTTCCCGTGCCCGGACCGCAACTCCACATTCCGGAACCGATCCCCCCGCCGCGAACTCAACCCCCGAGCCGCCGGCTCCTGCTCACTGCTGAGCAGACTCAACCCCAGCCGACTCGCCGTCTCCAACTTGGGCCAGGTCTCCGACGAGTACTGAATGCAGATCGACACCAACGGCGGATCCAGCGAAACCGGCACGAACGTACTGGCCACCAACCCATACGGCGTCCCGCCGATCCGGGCACACACCGCCACCACCCCGCTGGGGAAGTGCGCGAACGTACGTCGCAGATCGGCCCCATCAACGGATGCAAGCGCGGCAGCCGCGCCGTGAATCGAGGTTATCTGGCCCAAAGACCCATTGGTCAGCTCGCCCATCAACCCAGTGCAGCACCGCGCGTCGCCCGCCGACAGGGTTGGGCTCACGCCGAATACAAAAACGAAAACCCGCCCGGTCACGATCGACCGAGCGGGTTGTCCCGATGAGGTGGTGCTGATTCCTCGTGTACCCCTTGGCGCTTACTTGGCCTGAACCTTCGGTCCGGTGATGGTGATGAAGTACTGAGCGGCGGCCGCGATGGCCACCGGAGCGGTGACGAACAGCTGGCCTGCGATGGTACCCAGGAAGCCCACGGCGCCCGCGCCGACGAGGCAGCCCGCGCCCGCAGCGCCGAGCAGCGGCACGAACATGGCGAACAGGATGCCCGCCGAACCGATGGTGGCGAGGCTGGCAGCGACACCGGCGCCGACGATGCAACCCAGGGCCGCACCGCCGAGACCGCCGACCAGGGTGGCGATGGTGGCACCCAGGCTGATCTCGTCCTTCATGCGGTTGAAGGCAGCCTGCTCACGGTCGTAGTCCGACTTCCAGGGAGCCTGGTCCTCGTACGGCAGCGCAACATCCTTGGCGACCGGAGCGTAGGTCGCGTGGTCCATATCGATCTGCGGGGTCAGAGTGGCGGTGTGGTCGGAGATGTCCGCGACGACCGGGAACTCGAAGTCCTCGATGCGCACCTTCAGCTCGGTGCCCGCGACGGTGGTGCCGTCGGCTGCCTTGATCTTGAAGACACCATTCTCGTTCACCAGCGACCCGGAGTCGGTACGGATAACCGTGCTGGTGTCGGTGAGGTTGGCGACGAAGTTGATGCCGTTATCGGCCGGAGCGGCCGGAGCAGCGTGGACGGTCCCGGCGGTAATGCCCAGAGAGGCGATCACCAGGGCCGAGGTCGCGGCGAATTTCTTGAGACGCATGTATGTGGAGTTCCTCTTCAGATGAGCAGTTGCGTTCCAGGGGACAAGGTCAGGTGTGTCCCCTGGAACGCAGTGATCGAATCTGGTCACCACAAACGCAATGCGGCATTTCGGTTGTCAACCGATGAACTTCTGCCCATCGGTTGCCAAGTGGGCTACTTCGCCGGAGTGAAGGGCTGATTGATAGTCGTGAAGTATTGAATCGCAGCGGCAATTGCAACCGGAGCCGTGACGAACAATTGGCCGGCGAACGTGCCGACGAATCCGACTGCGGCCGCGCCGATCAGGCAGCCTGTACCCGCGGCACCCAGCAGCGGCACGAACATCGCAGCCAGGATGCCCGCCGAGCCGAGGGTGATCAGCGAGGCTCCCACGGTACCTCCGACCAGGCAGCCCAGTGCCGCACCGCCCAGCCCGCCAACCAGCGTGCCGATGGTGGCGCCCGCGCTGATGGTGCTGGTCAATCGGTTCCAGGCGGCCAGCTCACGCTCGTACTGGCTCTTCCAAGGGGCCTGATCCTCGTAGGGCAGCGCCACCGGCTTGTACACGGCGTGCGACTGATCGAGCTGCGGAGTAAGAGTAGCGGTGTGATCGGAGATCTCCGCGGCGACCGGGAACTCGAAATCATCGACCCGGAACTTCAATTCCGCACCCGCGACGGTGGTTCCATTGGCCGCCTTGATCTTCAAGGTGCCGTCCTCGACCACCAGCGAACCGGCATCGGTCCGGATGATCGCACCCGTATCGGTGACCTGGCCGGTGTAATTGACGGCGCCGTTGTCGGTCGGGGCCGGAGCTCCGTAAGCGGTACCCGCCGTCACGCCGGTCGCCGCGATCACCAAAGCTGCGATCCCGGCGAATTTCCTCATCTTCATTCTGGTACTGCTTCCCTGCCGAAAACTGAACTGTCGGCGGCAAGCATTAAGCAACCTCACAGGTTTCTGGAGGTTAAAAACCAGGTTGATTCGATAGGCCGGGAGTGACCTCGGTTACTTCGCCTTGGCGGCGGCCTTGGCCTGTTTCTTGAATTCCCGTACCTGCGTGAGGGATTCGGCGTCGGTGACGTCGGCGACCGAGCGGCGCGAGCCGTCCTCGCCGTAGGCGCCCGCCGCCTCACGCCAGCCGGTGGCCGTCAGGCCGCGCTGTTTGCCCAAGAGCGCCAAGAAGATTCGCGCCTTCTGGTCGCCGAAACCGGGCAGCTTCTTGATCCGCTTCAGCACTTCCTTGCCGTCCGGATCACCGTCGGTCCACAGCGCGGCGGTATTGCCGTCGTAATTCTCGACGATGTAGCGGGCCAGCTCCTGCACCCGGCGGCCCATGGACCGGCCGTAGCGGTGGATGGCGGGCGGGGTGGCGGCCAGCTCCTCGAATTCCTCGGGGTCGGCGGCGGCGATCTTGTGGATATCGAAGCCGCCCATGCGGTCGGCGAGTTTCCATGGACCCCGGAATGCGTGCTCCATGGGGAACTGCTGATCCAGCATCATTCCGACCAACAAGGCGAAATCATCGGTCGAAAGCAGCTCGTCGGCATCGGATTCCTGCGCAATACACAGCGTGCGGCTCACCATGCGTCGATCATCCCATTACTCGTGGGTCGCCGTGACACGGGTCACCCGGAGGACCGGAAAAGACTAGGCTCGGCGCATGCCCGACACCATGGCTAATTCTTCAGTGCGAACCGCGTCGCAACCTGACGCAGGGGCCGGACTGCGACCGGACCGTTTCGACCGTGATGGACAAGATCAGCTCGTCGACGTCAACGATCTACAGGCGGCCCTGCCGGGTATCCGGCGGCTGCGGGCCTGGGCCCATGACGCCCTGGCCACCCGCCCCGGCGAGAGCGCCGTCGATATCGGCTCCGGCACCGGTTCGGAGGTGCTGACCTTCGCCGACCGGGTCGGCCCCACCGGCACCGCGCTCGGCGTGGAACCCGATCCGGACCTGCTCCTCGCCGCCGAACGCCGCGCCGCCCAGGCCGGGTCCGGCGCCACCTTCGTCAGCGGCGACGCCTACGGCCTGCCCGTCGGCAGCGAGAGCTTCGATGTGGCGCTGTGCGAGCGCGTCTTCCAGCATCTGACCGCACCCGCCCGCGCGGCCGGGGAGATCGCCCGCGTGCTGCGCCCCGGCGGCCGCGTGGTGGTCATGGACAGCGACTGGGGCACGGCCATCGTGCATCCCGGCGACCGGCACGTGGTGCACGAGGTCATCGAGACCATGATCGCCGGCACCACCAACCCGTTCGCGGGCCGCCGCCTGGCCGGACAGCTCACCGCCGCCGGACTGGTCGTCGACGACATCGCCTCGCACGCGCTGATCCAGGACGGCAGCATCGGCGCGGGCGCGCTGGTGGCGCGGGTCGCCGATCGGGCCGTCGCCCGCGGCTCGATCAGCAAGGCCCAGCGCGCGCAATTGCTGGCGGACCTGGAGGCCGGTGCGGCCAGCGGTGACGTCCACCTGTCGGTGACCATCTTCGCCGTGCTGGCGCACAAGCCGAACTGACCAAAACGCAAGGGCCGCGCACTTTTTCGAGTGCGCGGCCCGTCGCTTTCGGGGGTCGGGGGCGAAGCCCCCTGAGAGTCCGAGAGTTGGTTACAAACTCATGAGCTTCTCGGAAGCCGCGAGCAGCACGCAGGTGGCCAGGCCGTCCATCGCCTTCTCCAGTTCCGCCGTGGAGGGGAAGCTGGGCGCGATGCGAATGTTCTTGTCCTCCGGGTCCTTTCCGTACGGATAGGAGGCCCCGGCGGGCGTCAGCGCGATGCCCGCGTCCTTGGCCAGCGCCACGATCTTGCTCGCGGTGCCCTCCAGCACATCCAGGCTGATGAAGTACCCGCCCTTGGGCTCGGTCCAGGACGCCACCTTCGACGCGCCGAGGCGGTCCTCCAGGATCCGCAGCACCAGCTTGAACTTGGGCTCGAGGATCTCGCGGTGGCGCTGCATGTGCGCGCGCACGCCCTCGGCGTCCTTGAAGAACCGCAGGTGCCGCAGCTGGTTCACCTTGTCCGGGCCGATCGTCTTCTTGC
The DNA here is from genome assembly GCF_000308815.1 of Nocardia concava NBRC 100430. Classification (GTDB taxonomy): domain Bacteria; phylum Actinomycetota; class Actinomycetes; order Mycobacteriales; family Mycobacteriaceae; genus Nocardia; species Nocardia concava. Next base: position 33,045 of record NZ_BAFX01000004.1, on the reverse strand, counting down.
CCAGGTGCTTCAGGTACCACTCCACATTGGCGGTGGAGGAGCCGAAGAAGCTCACACCCGCGCCCGCGAAGGTGATCTTCGAGGTGGAGGCCAGCACGAACACCCGGTTCGGGTGCCCGGCCTGCTCGGCCATCCCCAGCACGTCGAGCACCGGCTCGGCGGTGTCGGTAAGCGGGTGCACCGCGTAGGCGTTGTCCCAGAACAGGCGGAAGTCCGGCGCGGCCGTGGGCATCGAAACCAGTTCCCGGGTAACGGCTTCGGAGAAGGTGATGCCGGTCGGGTTGGAGTAATTGGGCACCGCCCACATGCCCTTGATGCTGGGATCGGAGGCCACCAGCTCCGCGATCAGGTGCGTGTCCGGGCCGTCACCCTTCATCGGGATCGGGATCATCTCGAAGCCCAGCGCCTCGGTGATGGCGAAGTGGCGGTCGTAACCCGGGACCGGGCACAGGAACTTGAGCACCGGCTCGTCGACCCAGCGGCGCACCGAATCCGCGTTGCCGTGCAGCATGGTGAAGGTCAGCAGATCGTTCATGATCTCGAGGCTGGCGTTGTTGCCGGCCAGCAGGTTCGAGACCGGAATGTTCAGCAGCTCACCGAAAATGGCGCGCAGCTCCGGCAGGCCGTGCAGGCCACCGTAATTGCGGACGTCGGTGCCGTTGGCGTCACGGTAGTCGGCGGCGCCCGGCAGTTCGAGGAGCTCCCGCGAGAGGTCCAGCTGCTCGGGCGAGGGCTTACCCCTCGTAATGTCCAGCGTCAGCTTCTCGGTCTTGAGCTTCGCGTAGTTCGCGGTCTGCGTCTCGTGTTCCGTCGCGAGTTCCGCATGGCTCATCAAACCGAATTGCGTCTGCCGAGGCATCTGACAGCCTTTCCAATGGCGTGGGATGTGTGTCCAGGGTTGCGCTCAGCGCGAACCCAACCGCTCACGTTACTAGGAGGCATCGCCGAATCGGCAGGGATATATATGAAAGGGGACCCAGCGCACCCGGCAGAGCCCGTTGACCCTTGCTGCCTTCCGGCCCTGGGGGAGTTCACAGGATGCGCGCCGCGCTGGATCCGTCGGCCAGTGTAGCGGCTCACCGAGACCTGTGCCGCCCGGGGTCGATACGATGCCTGCGATACGCGGGGGCACCCGCTCATTTCCGGAGGGGAAAGAATCAGATGACGAGTTCCGATCCAGGATCCGGCGGAACGCACGACCCGGCGAAGGCGCAGGAAACCGCGCAGTGGTGGGCCACCCCGCCCACCGGAACCGAACCCGGCCAACCGGTTCAGGGCGCGGACCCGACCATGCTGAACTACGCCGCGGGCGGCATGCCGCCCTACACCCCGCCCGCCCAGGCCGTTCCGCCCGCGCAGTCCGGCGGCGGCTACCCGCAGCAGCAGCCGATGACCGGCGGCTACGGCCAGCCGGTGTCCGGCGGCTTCCCGCAGCAGCAGTACGCCGCCCCGCAACAGCAGTACGGCGCCCCGCAGCAGCAGTACACGCCGCCCCCGGTGCCGCCGGTCGCGCCCGCCTACGGGTACGCGACGCCGCAGCCGCCGCGCTCGGGCGGCAGCAAGACCGGCTGGATCGTCGGCGGTGTCATCGGCCTGGTGGTGATCGTCGGCGTGATCATCGGCGCGGTCGCGCTGTCCGGCGGCGACGGCTCCTCGCCGCTCGGCGACAACAAGAAGAAGAATGCCGGGAAGTACACCATGGACGGTGTCACCAACGGCTGCAGCGTGATCGACACCTCGGTGCTCAGCAAGTTCGCCGCCAACTCCAAGGGCACGCCCGAGCACTCCGAGACCAAGCCCACCGATTACTCGGGTGGCCGCTTCGAATGCCGCGCGGGCAACGAGGAGACCACCAAGCCCGACAAATACGGTTCCACCGACACCAACACCGCCGACCTGACCCTCGATGTGTCCTTCCTGAGCGGTTCCTCCAGCGCGTACAACCGCCCGGAGTACGAAACCTGGAAGAAGTTCGACACCGGCACCACCGGCAGCGGCCGCACCTCCGGTGACCTGGCCGGCATCGGCCAGGAGGGTTACTGGGCGTCCAAGTCCGACGACTACACCTACTTCACCACCACCGACTACACCTGCGCGGTCAAGGACGACAACGCCTCGGTCAAGATCGAGATCCGGCTGACCATGTACAAGGGCAAGACGGTCAGCAAGGACGACATCGCCCAGGTCTGCAAGGACCAGACCCGCAAGGCACTCGACAATGTGAAGAAGAAGTAGCCCCCGACCACTGCATTTGCTTCCGACAGGGGTGCACCCGGTATATTGCTCGACGGAGGATTCGCCTAGTGGCCTATGGCGCTCGCCTGGAACGCGGGTTGGGTTAACAGCCCTCAGGGGTTCAAATCCCCTATCCTCCGCTTGCGAAGGCCCCGTCCGGACTCGATCCGGACGGGGCCTTCCTTATATCTTGGGGCTGCCGCAGGCCTCGGTTCCCCGCAATGAGCAGGCAACCTCGTCCAGGGCCGACTCCAGCAACATCGCGTACCGGTCGGGATCGGGCAGCACGGCCGGATCGGCGTGCACCGAGACCGTGACCGTGTCGCCCAGGCCGTGCACGCCGTGGGTCAGATGCATGACCGCACCCAGGGCCGGGAAGCCCGCTGTGAATCGCACCGCACCACCGCCGAACTCGAGATCCGCGCCACCCCGGTCGACGCTGGACACCACGGTGTGACCCGAAACTCGTTCGGGGAGTGTGTCGATGGGGGCGTGCATGACATCGCGGTGCAGCAGCGGGGCGGGCAGCACGGCGGTCACCGCGTCCCGGGCGGCCTGCAGCGGATGCGCGGCGCGGGCGCGGCGGGCGGCCAGCTCGGCGGCGATGCGGTCGGCGCGGGCGCGCGGCGTGGGCTCGGCGACGGCCAGATCCACCGAGAGGTCGCGGTAGCCGTTGCGGCCGTCGCCGCTGGCGGCGAACGCCATCGGCACCTGCGCGCGGAGTTCGGGCGGCAGCTCGCCCCGATCCCGGAGGTAGCGCTCCAAGGCGAACGAGACCGCGGTGAGCGCCACCACGGTGACCGAGTGGCCTGGCGCCCGCAGCCGCGCCTTCTCGCACACCAGCATTCGCACGGCGTGCATTGTGGGGACCGCACCGCCGCCGTTGAGGACGGTCGGTTCGGCATCCGGGGCGGGCGGCGGCAGTTCCCCCGCCGCGGTCAGCTCGGCCAGCCGCCCCTGCGCCCGGGCGGCGGCCAGGCCGCGAACGACGGTGCGCGCCATGCCGATCGGGATACCGGGCAGGGCGCGGGTAGCGGCGAAGCCGCTCAGCACCGTCTCGCGAATCCCGTCCGGCAGGACTCGCGCGACGAACGGGCCGGATTCACGCCGTGGCGGCGCTGCCGGAAATTCGCTGCGGCCGAACAGGGCCCGCGCGATGAGCGCGGCGCGGCGACCGTCGGCGAGCGCGTGGGATAGCTGGAGCACCGCTACGAGCGCGGACTCGTCGGTAGCGAATCCCGGGACTTCCCGGACATTCCGGAAGACGTGCAGCCGCCAGGGCCGATCGTCAGCGCGCAGACCGGTGCCGAGCAGGTCGCCCACGGCCGCGGTGACATTCGCCCACGTCGCCGCGCCGAGGTCATGGTCGGCGAACTGAGCATTCGTGAATTCGCAAGCCGCCCAAATGGGATACGCAATGTTTGCAGGAGTATCCAGCACGTGTATCAGCAAATCCGGAATATGCGTGACCCGATCCGCCACGTCCGCCCGCAGCCGACCGGCATCGCGTCCGGTGTCGGCGAAGCAGTAGAGCAGGAACAGATCGTTGCGGGTGCGCGCGGACAGCCAGTACATGGTGGCGTCCCGGGCGGCCAGGGATTTCACCCATTGACCCTAACGAAACTCCATACGGTGCAACCCCTCTGGGTGCTACCGTTTGTAGTAGAAGCCTTACATCTCTCCCGGGGGCGGGGTGACCGCAATGGCAACCAAACTGGCGGTACAGGCCAATGAGGCCGATGAGCGGTACCAGGGTGCCGCATTCCTGAAACGCTCGATCAACAAGGTCTTTCCGACCCACTGGTCGTTCCTGCTCGGCGAAATAGCGCTCTACAGCTTCATCATTCTGCTGCTCTCCGGCGTCTATTTGACCTTGTATTTCGATCCCTCCATGCAGGACGTGACCTACAACGGCGCCTATCAGCCGCTGCGCGGGGTCACCATGTCCCGCGCCTACGAGTCCGCGCTCAATATCTCCTTCGACGTGCGCGGCGGCCTGTTCGTGCGGCAGGTGCACCATTGGGCCGCACTGCTGTTCACCGCGTCCATGATCATTCACATGTGCCGGATCTTCTTCACCGGCGCGTTCCGCAAGCCGCGCGAGGCCAACTGGGTGCTCGGCGCGCTGCTGTTCATCATGGCCATGTTCGAGGGCTTCTTCGGCTACTCGCTGCCCGACGACCTGCTCTCCGGCACCGGCCTGCGCGCCGCCTTCGCCGGCATCACGCTGGGCAGTCCGGTCATCGGCACCTGGCTGCACTGGCTCATGTTCGGCGGTGACTTCCCCGGCAACATCATCATTCCGCGCCTCTACATCGCCCATGTGCTGCTGCTGCCCGGAATCATGCTGGCGCTCATCGTGGTTCACATCGCGCTGGTCTGGTACCAGAAACACACGCAGTACCCGGGGCCCGGACGCACCGAGAAGAACGTCATCGGCACCCGCATCGTGCCGGTCTTCTCGCTGGATCAGGGCGCGTTCTTCGCCTTCACCCTGGCGGTGCTGTCGATCATGGGCGGGGTGCTGCAGATCAACCCGATCTGGAATCTGGGGCCCTACAACCCGTCTCAGGTCTCGGCCGGCACCCAGCCCGACTTCTACATGATGTGGACCGACGGCTTCCTGCGCCTGTTCCCGGCCTGGGAGCTCTACATATTCGGGCACACGGTGCCGGGCGCGTTCTCGGTGGCGCTGTTCATGCCGTTGATCTTCACCCTGATCATCGCCTACCCGTGGATCGAGAAGCGGCTCACCGGCGACCGGGCCCGGCACAATCTGCTGCAGCGACCGCGAGATGTGCCGGTGCGCACCGCGATCGGGGCCATGTCGCTGAGCTTCTATCTGATCCTCACCCTGGCCTGCGTCAACGACATCATCGCCTTCAAGTTCGACATCTCGCTCAATGCCACCACCTGGGCCTTCCGCATCGCCCTGCTCACCGTGCCGCCGCTGGCCTACACCATCGCCTACCGGTTGTGCCTGGGTCTGCAGCGCAGTGATCGCGCCATCCTCGAGCACGGCATCGAAACCGGTGTGGTGCGGCGGCTTCCGCACGGCGAGTACATCGAAGTGCATCAGCCGCTGGGACCGGTGGACGAGCACGGTCATCCGATTCCCCTGGAGTACCAGGGCGCGAAGGTGCCCCGGAAGATGAACGAGCTGGGTGTCGCGGGCCGGCCGGGCACGGGCGCGTTCTTCCGCGCCGATCCACCGGCCGAGCGGGAGACCAATGCGGCCAATGATCGGGAGGCCGAGCACGCGCAGCTGGCGGTGCTGCGGCGGGCACAGGAGCAGGTCGCGGGCAACGGCCACTCGGGCAACGGGCACAGGCCCTAACCACCGGGGTTCAGCCCTGGCCACCGGGCTCGCCGGGCCGCCCGGACAGAGTGAAGCCCCGAGTCTCCGGGACTCGGGGCTTCTGCTTTTCTCCCGGGTCGGGCCTGGGGCGAGGCCCTCAGCGCGGCCGGTCAGGCCCGCTTGAACTCTCCGTCGGAGACGCCGGCGACGAAGGCGTCCCATTCGCCGGGGGTGAAGGCCAGGATCGGTCCCCGGCCGTTTTCCTTGCTGTCCCGGACCGCGACGTTTCCGTCGCCGAGAAATGCGACCTCTACGCAGTTGCCGTTGGGGCCACTGTGTTTGCTCTTGCGCCATACGGCGCCTGTGTAATCCAGGTTCACGGTACTAGCTCCTTTGCTGCGTCAAGCACGAGATCTTGCTGGCAATGATCTTGGTGACCCTGGGATCCATCGAGAATCACGAATCCCTGGTGCGCCACGGGCCGCACGCAAACGCTCCGTACAACCAGTTCTTGCACTTCGCGATGGGAATGCACCCCCGATGGCCGTTCCCGCGCTAAACACTAGCAGGGTTCGTCATAAGGAGATCGCATTCTTTCGTTTTCAATCAGCAAATTTACGGCAAGGTTAGCCAGCTAATTATTTGCGCTAAATTTGCCGCAATTTGAGGCTTTTGAATTTCAGAAGTCCGAATTCCGTTGCGGCGCCATTCCCGTCCGCGCGCGGCGAACTCGGTGCGCGCCGGCGCACCCGCCATGGGGAATCATGGAGGGCATGCCCCAGGACGCACAGGACGACGACATCCGGGACCGTGACGAGGACGGCCGCGCCCGGAATGCCCGTCCTCGCGACCGTTTTGGGCGACCCCTCCCGTTCGGCAGCCCGGGCGTCCCGCGCATCCCCGATGATCTCGACCTGCCGCCCGCCGAAACCCTCGACTACGCACAGCGGCTGATCGATGACGGACTGGCATTCAACGCCCACGAGGTACTCGAGGCGGCCTGGAAGAACGGTCCGTTCGCGGAGAAGTCGCTGTGGCAGGGCCTCGCGCAATTTGCCGTTGGGCTCACCCACATTCAACGCGGAAATTCGAAAGGGGCCCGGACCCTGCTCGAACGCGCGACGCAACGCCTCACGGCCTATGGACCGGCCCCCTACGGCATCGACTCCCCCGGCCTGCTGGCCTGCGCCGACACCCTGCTCAGCGCCATTGACCAGGGAAAACCCATATCCGAGAACGATCTTCGACCGCGGCTCACAATCTCGCACTGAATTCGCAGCGCGACTCCCGTTCCACACTCCGTGTGTGCAACCGCAAGAATGCGGAGGATCGGCGGTGGTGCGAAGTATGCGAACTACCATCGACAGACGTGTCCACCGACCCCGCCACAGCAACGCCCGGCAGTGTTGAATCTCGACCGGCGTCGGGCAGATTCGCGCCCAGTCCCTCCGGCGACTTGCACGTGGGCAATCTGCGCACCGGACTCCTCGCGTGGTTGTTCGCCCGTTCCACGGGCCGCGGCTTCCTGATGCGGGTCGAGGATCTGGACCGGGTGAAGAAGGGCGCGGCCGAGCGGCAGCTCGAGGATCTCGCGGCCATCGGCCTGGACTGGGACCCGCCGGTGGTGTGGCAATCGCAGCGGCTGCCGCTCTACGAGGCGGCCATCGAGCGCCTGACCGCGGCCGGGCTCACCTATGAATGCTTCTGCACGCGTAGGGAAATCCAGCAGGCGGTCACCGCGCCGCACGGGCCGATGGGCGCCTACCCCGGGACCTGCCGGAATCTCACCGATCAGCAGATCCGGGAGCGCCGCGCCGAGGGCCGCCCCGCCGCACTGCGATTGCGCGCCGGAATCAGCGAATTCACCGTCACCGACCGGCTGCTCGGCGAATACCGCGGCGCGGTGGACGATCTGGTGCTGCGCCGCGGTGACGGCACCCCCGCCTACAACCTCGCGGTCGTCGTCGACGACGCCGACCAGGGCATCGACCAGGTGGTGCGGGGCGATGACCTGCTGCCCTCCACGCCGCGGCAGGCGTATCTGGCCACCCTGCTCGGCCTGCCGGTGCCCGAATACGCCCATGTCCCATTGGTACTGAACACGGCCGGGCAGCGGCTGGCGAAACGGGACGGGGCAGTCACGCTGCGGGACCGGATGGCGCTCGGTGAATCCCCGCAACAGGTGTTCGGCGCGCTCGCGGCGTCATTGGGTTACATCGGCGCAAACACGCCGTCCGATCTGCTGGAAGAATTCCGGCCCGCAGACCTGCCCCGAGAACCGTGGACACTCGACCCCAACGGGTTGTTGCAACCCAGTTCATAACCGTAACGTACGCACTCGACCAGATCCCGAACGAATTCGACGAGGACGGCGAAACAGATGACGAGCGGTGGGTACGACCCCAACCAATATCCGCAGGGTGGCCAGCCGTACGGGCAGCAGCCTTACGGGCAGCAGCCCCAGCAGCCGTACGGGCAGCAGCAGCAGCCCTACGGTCAGTCCGATCCCTACGGTCAGCAGCCGCAGCAGCCCTACGGCCAGCAGTCCGACCCGTACGGTCAGCAGCAGCCGCCGTCGGATCCGTACGGGCAGCAGCAGCCGCAGTACGGCCAGCAGCAGCCGCCGTCCTTCGGCCAGCCGTCCTTCGGCCAGTCCGACGCCTACGGCCAGCAGCAGCCCTACGGCCAGCCGGCCTACCAGCCCTACCCGGGCGGCGGCCAGCCCGGCTACGGCGCAGGCGGTTTCGGCGGCGCGGTGCCCGGTGACCTGTGGATCCGCTTCGGCGCCCGCATCATCGACTACCTGATCGCCGGCATCCCCACCGGCATCGTCGTCGGGATCCTGCAGTCCGCCATGGGCGGCGGCATCGGCGCGAGCATCATCGGCGGGGCGCTGTCGACCATCATCATCACGGCCTACTTCGTGCTGCTGGAGACCCAGAACAACGGTCAGACCCTCGGCAAGAAGATCCTCGGGCTGCGGGTGATCGGCCCCGGCGGCGCGCCGCTGGACATCCAGACCTCGATCAAGCGGAACATCTTCGTGCTCGCCGACATCGTCTGGTGCATCGGCAACCTGATCAGCATCGGTCTGATGATCTACATCGCGGTCACCATCGAGCAGGACCCGAACAAGCAGGGCTGGCACGACAAGTTCGCGGGCGGCACCCAGGTGCTCAAGGGCTGAGTCCCTCGAACCGGACAAGAATGGGGCGCATCCTCGCGGATGCGCCCCATTCTTATTGCCGCACTACGATTTTCTCTAGTACGTCGACGAATTCCAGTCCCCGGCGATAATGAGGATCAGCAGCAGCCCGAGCCCGATGACGATGCCGATCGCACCCACCCAGATGCCGCCCAGCGCCAGGCCGCGGCCCTGCTGCTGATTGCTCTTGATCTGGTTCAGCCCGACAATGCCGAGCACCAGCCCGACGATCGAGATAACCGGGATGAACAGGCAGAAGAACATGCTGGGCAGGCCGATGATCGACACCACCAGTGAGGCGATGGCCAGCGAATTGGTCTGCTGGGTCGGCGCGCCGTAGCCGTAGGGCTGGTAGCCGGGATAGCCGTACCCCGGCGGCTGTGCACCGACGCCCGGCGGTTGCCCGGCGACCGGATAACCCGGAGCCGGTGTCGCCTGCGGCTGCGAGTAATTCGACTGCGGCGGAGGGTAATTCGGATATACCGGCTGCGGCGGCGGTGTCATCGGCGGATTCTGATACTGCGGCCCGGAGGTGTAGCCGGCCGGGGGCGGCGTCGGTTGCTGCGGCACCGATTGCTGGGGTGCCGCCGGCGGATTCTCGGGCGTCACGCCCTCACCGCCGTACTGCTTCCACCACTCGTCGGAATCGCCGGGATTCGTCATTCATCAAGCCTAAGACACCCGTCGGTCCGTGCGTATCGGTCCAGGCAGGGATACTTTCCGCGTGAGTGATACGAAAACGGTCGATTCCGGCCGATCTGGACACCCCACGTCGGAGCACGCCTCGTTCGCGGATCCGGCTGGGGGATATTTCACCCAGGTGGCGGTGGCCTTCACCGCCGTCCTGCTGATCTCCAATGTCTGCGTCGCCAAGGGCGTGCAGTTCTTCACCGACAGTCATCTCTCGTTCGGCCCGATCACCGTGCTGCCCGTCACCATGGACGGCGCGTTCTTCCTCTTCCCGCTGGCCTATGTCATCGGCGACGTCCTCAGCGAGGTCTACGGCTTCAAGGCCGCCCGCCGCACCGTCTACTACGGTTTCGCCGCGCTGCTGCTCATGATCGCCTGCTTCCAGGTGGTCATCTGGCTGCCCACGGGTGACGGCCTCGACCAGAACGCGTCGTCGTTCAAGGATGTGCTCGGCCATACCCCGCAGCTGGCCTTCGCCGGCATCGCCGGGTACTTCGTGGGCCAGTTCCTGAACTCGGCCACCCTGGTGCTGATCAAGGAGCGCACCAAGGAGAAGCACCTGTGGGCGCGGCTGATGGGCTCCACCGTCGCGGGCGAGTTCGGCGACACCCTGGTGTTCTGTTCGATCGCGGCCACCGCCATCGGCATTCACACCTGGGGCGACTACCTCAACTACCTGATCGTGGGCTTCGTCTGGAAGACCCTCGTCGAGGCGTGCGTGCTGCCGATCAGCTACCGCTGCATCGCCTTCCTCAAGAAGCGCGAACCCTCGTACCGCCCGCGCGAACGGGCCGCCATCTACGAGTAAGTAGGCCAACTCTCGGGGCTCTCAGGGGTTCCCCTGAAACCCCGAAGGCGCACGAGGCGCGGCCGCGTGAATCCCCTTACAGCCCAGGGGCTTTGATGCGGCCGCGCCAGCGGCCCAGGAATTCCGTCTTGTAGTCGTCGAAATAGCCGCCGTCCAGGCTTTCTCGCACGCGGTCCACCAGGCGCACCGTGAAGCGCTCGTTGTGGATGGTGCAAAGTGTCGCCGCGAGAATCTCTTTCGCCTTGAACAGGTGATGAATGTAGGCGCGCGTGTAATTGGCGCAGGTGTAGCAGTCGCAGGTTTCGTCGATGGGCGTGAAGTCCCGCTTGAAGCGCGCCGTATTGATATTGAAGCGGCCCTCGTCGGTGTACATGGCCGCATTGCGCGCCACGCGTGAGGGATTCACGCAGTCGAAGGTGTCCGCGCCGTTCTCCACCGCGGTGAAGATGTCCTCGGGCTCGCTGATGCCGAGCAGATGCCGCGGCTTGTTCTCCGGCAGTTCGTCACAGCACCAGCCGACGATGGTGCCGAGGTTGTGCTTCTCCAGCGCGCCGCCGATGCCGTATCCGTCGAATCCCGTTCCGGCTGCGCCACGCAGCGCCTCCAGATCGCGACAGGCCTTGCGGCGCAGGTCCTCGTACTGCGCGCCCTGGATCACCCCGAACAGCGCCTGATACGGCTTGTGCGGCCGCGCCGCGGTGAGCCGCTCGTGCTCGTCCAGGCAGCGCTGGGCCCAGCGGCGCGTGCGCTCCAGCGATTCCTCCTGGTAGCCACGGGTGTTCATGAGCGTGGTGAGCTCGTCGAAGGCCATCATGACGTCCGCACCCAGTTGATGCTGGATGCCCATGGACACCTCGGGCGTGAACCGGTGCCTGGAGCCGTCCAGGTGCGAGCGGAAGGTGACGCCGTCGTCGTCGACGTGGGCCAGGCGCTCCTTGCCCTTGGCGATCACATCGTCGTCCTGCACGCCGACCGACTCCATGGCCAGCACCTTCTTGAAGCCGACGCCCAGCGACATGACCTGGAAGCCGCCCGAATCGGTGAAGGTCGGGCCGTTCCAGTTCATGAACTTGGCCAGGCCCCCGGCCTCGTCCACGATGTCCGGACCGGGCTGCAGGTAGAGGTGGTAGGCGTTGGCGAGCAGTGCCTGCGCCCCCAGCTCTTTCATGGTCTCGGGCAGCACGGCCTTGACCGTGGCCTTGGTACCGACCGGCGTGAAGGCGGGCGTGGCAATGTCGCCGTGCGGCGTACTGATCACGCCCGTCCTGCCGTGCCGTCCTTCCAGACGGGTACCGACCTTGAACGAGAACTCGGAGGGTGCAGACACGACGCTCATCTTCTCACTTCGTGAAAAGCCATCTGGCCCGCACCTTTGGGTGCGGGCCAGATGGCTGGAAGGGGATCACTTGGTGAGTGCGACCGCGTCCGGCTCCGGATCGTCCACGTTCTCGCCCTCGCCGTCGGTGATGGCGGCGGCGAATTGGGCGTTGTAGAGGCGTGAGTACGCGCCCTTGGCGGCGAGCAGCCGGTCGTGGGTGCCCTGCTCGACGATCTTGCCCTTCTCCATCACCACGATGGTGTCGGCGTCGCGGATCGTCGAGAGCCGGTGCGCGATCACGAAACTCGTGCGGTCCCGCCGCAGCGCCGCCATGGCGTGCTGCACGAGCAGCTCGGTGCGGGTGTCGACCGAGCTGGTGGCCTCGTCCAGGATCAGGATGGACGGCTTGGCCAGGAACGCCCGGGCGATGGTGATGAGCTGCTTCTCACCGGTGCTGACGCCGGAGCCCTCCTCGTCGATCACGGTGTCGTAGCCGTGCGGCAGCGCGTGCACGAACCGGTCCACGTAGGCAGCGCGGGCAGCCTCGAGAATGTCGGCCTCCGAGGCGTTCGGGTTGCCGTAGGCGATGTTCTCCCGGATGGTCCCGCCGAAGAGCCAGGTGTCCTGCAGCACCATGCCCATGCGCGAGCGCAGGTGGTCGCGGGTGATGCGGGTGATGTCGACGTCGTCGATGGTGATCGCGCCCGAATCCACCTCGTAGAACCGCATGAGCAGGTTGACCAGTGTGGTCTTGCCCGCACCGGTCGGCCCGACGATGGCCACCACGTGCCCGGGTTCGGCCACCAGCGAGAGGTTCTCGATGATCGGCGTCTCCGGCTCGTAGCGGAAGGACACGTCCTCGAACGCCACCCGGCCGCGATCCACCGGACGCGAATCCTCCGGATCCGGATCCGCCGACTGCTCGTCGGCGTCCAGGATCTCGAAGATGCGCTCGGCCGAGGCCACACCCGACTGCAGCAGGTTCATCATGGAACCGATCTGGGTGAGCGGCTGGGTGAATCCGCGCGAGTACTGGACAAAGGCCTGCACCTCACCCAGCGACAGCTGACCCGACGCCACCCGCAGGCCGCCGACCACGGCGATCAGCACGTAGTTCAGGTTCCCGAGGAACATGATGGCGGGCATGATCAGCCCGGAGATGAACTGCGACTTGAACGACGCGTTGTAGAGCTTGTCGTTGGTCTCGTCGAAACGCTCGCCGACCTCGCGCACGCGGCCGAAGGCGCTGACCACCTCGTGGCCGGTGAAGGCCTCCTCGACCTGAGCGTTGACATCGCCGGTCAGCTTCCACTGGTCCACGAAGTGCGGCTTGGAGCGCTTGGCGATCTGCGCGGTCACGATGATCGCCAAAGGCACTGTCAGCAGGGCGATCAGGGCCAGGATCCACGAGATCCAGAACATCATGATCAGGATGCCGATCACCGACAGCACGTTGATGATCAGCTGGGACATGGTCTGCTGCAACGTCTGTGCCACATTGTCGACGTCATTGGTGACGCGGGAGAGCACATCGCCGCGCGGCATGGAGTCGAAGTAGCGCAGCGGCAGCCGGTGGATCTTGTCCTCGATCTGGGCGCGCAACCGCTTCACGGTCCGGTTGATCAGGATGATCAGCAGCTGCGCCTCCAGCCACTGGAACACCGAGGCGCCGATGTAGAGCGCCAGCACCCAGGCCAGCACATGGCCGACCGCGGTGAAATCGATTCCGGTACCGGGAATCACGTCCATGCTGGCCAGCATGTCGGCGAAGGTGGAGTTGCCGCTCGCGCGCAGCCCCTCGACCAGCTGGTCCTTGCTCTGCCCCGCGGGCAGCTGCTTGCCGACCACACCGTCGAAGATGAGGTTGGTGGCCTTGCCGAGGATCTGCGGGCCCAGCGTGTTCAGTACGACCGAGCCGACGGCCAGCACGAAGACGATCACCAGGAAGACGCGATCGGGTGCGAGCAGGCGCAGCAGGCGCTTGAGCGACGGGCCGAAGGACTTCGCCTTGGCGTCCGGCGCACCGGGATTGACGGTTCCGGGCCTCATCGCACCTCCTCCGCGCTGAACTGGGATTCCACGATCTCGCGGTATTCCCTGCAGTCCCTGAGCAATTGGTCGTGGGTGCCGATGCCGGCCATGGCGCCGTCCTCCAGCACCACGATCTGATCGGCGTCGCGGATGGTCGAGATGCGTTGCGCCACAATGATCACCGACGCGTTCGCGGTCTCCGGCTTCAGGGCGTCGCGGACCCGCATGTCGGTGGCGACGTCCAGGGCGGAGAAGCAGTCGTCGAACAGGTAGATGCGCGGCTTGCGGACCAGCGCGCGGGCAATGGCCAGGCGCTGGCGCTGACCGCCGGATACGGTCGTACCACCCTGTGCCACAGGGGTTTCCAGCCCTTGGGGCATCTCCCGCACGAAGTCGGCGGCCTGTGCGATCTCCAGCGCGTGCCAGAGTTCCTCGTCGGTGGCGTCCGGCTTGCCGTAGCGCAGATTGGAGGCGACGGTGCCGGAGAACAGGTACGCCTTCTGCGGCACCAGCCCGATCTCCGAACGCAGCGTCTCCAATTGGAGGTGCCGCACGTCGGTGCCGCCCACGTAGACCGCGCCGTCGGTGACGTCGATGAGGCGCGGGATCAGATTGATCAGCGTGGTCTTGCCCGCGCCGGTGGCGCCGACGATGGCGGTGGTGGTACCGGGCGTGGTCTGGAATCGGATGGCCCGCAGCACCGGCTTCTCCGCGCCCGGGAACTTGAACTCGGCGAACTGCAGGTCCACCGTGCCGGGATCGCCCTTGAACGGCTGCGGCAGCCGCGGTTCGTCCACCGAGGACTCGGTGTCGAGCACCGCGCCGATGCGCTCGGCCGAGACCGCGGCGCGCGGGGCCATCATGGCCAGGAACGAGGCCATCATGACCGCCATCAGGATCTGCATGATGTAGGCCAGCATCGCGGTCAGCGAGCCGATCTGCATCTCCCCGTTGTCGATATTGTGGCCGCCGAACCAGATGACGCCGACGGTGGTCACATTGGAGATCAGCATGACGGCCGGGAACATCAGCGCCATGTACTTGCCGACATAGAGCGACTGTTCGGTCAGCTCGGTATTGGCGACCCCGAAACGCCAGGTCTCCTGCCGCTCCCGGACGAAGGCGCGCACCACGCGAATGCCCGTGATCTGTTCGCGCAGAACGCGGTTCACCGCGTCGATGCGCTCCTGCATGCGCCGGAAGCCGGGCACCATGCGGCTGATGATGAAGGCCATGGACAGGCCCAGCGCGGGCACCGCGATGAGCAGCAGCCACGACAGCTGCATGCTCTCGCGCAGCGCCATGAAGATGCCGCCGATGCACATGATCGGGGCCATGACCAGGATGGTGGCGCTCATCAGGATGAGCAGCTGCACCTGTCCGACGTCATTGGTATTGCGCGTGATCAGCGACGGCGCACCGAAGACGCCGACCTCGCGCGCGGAGAAGGTGCCGACCCGGTGCAGCAGGGCGGCGCGCATATCGCGGCCCGCGCCCATGGCGGCCTGCGCGCCCAGATACACCGAGATGCCCTGGGCGACGATCTGAATGGCGGTCACCAGCAGCATCCAGCCGCCGGTGGACCAGATATAGCCGATATCGCCCTTGGTGACGCCGTTGTCGATGATGTCGGCGTTCAACGTGGGCAGATACAGCATGGCGATGACCGAGATCAGCTGGAGCACGACGACCCCCGCCAACTGTTTGCGGTAGGTCCACAGGAAGGTGCGTAGGAGTCGGATCAACATGATGCTGGCAGGCTACCGCCAGATCCCGACCGCCGCCGCGACGTTTTCCGGCGCTGTCGGATAGTGGCCCGCGTCATACCGATCGGGGTTCAGATATCGGGGCGGTCCAGATCGCGCCATTCGGCCGCACCGGGCGTGACCTGCGGGGCCGGGACCGGGCCGCCGGTCGGGCGGGGGCGGCGGGTCCACGCGTCGGGGTCGCGCAGCAGCTCGTCGAGGAAGGACGGCAGCAGATCGTGGGCGATATCGGCGATGGTCACCCGCTCCAGAATCGATCGAATGTTCACCCGCAGCCCGATCCACACCCGCTGCAGCGGTTCGGCGGCGCCCGGGTAGGCGACATCCTCGGGCCGCTGCCCGCGCACCGACGCCAGCGGGCCCTCGGCCACGCGAATCACATCGGCGATGCTGATCTCCGCGGCCGGTCGGGCCAGGCGGTATCCGCCGTCGGGACCGCGGCGACTGGTGACCAGTGCGCCCTTGCGTAGATCCGAGACCACCGACTCCAGCACCTTGGGCGGAATGTCCTGGGCGGCGACAATGGCGTCGGCCTTCACCGAATCCGGTTGCGCCTTCGCGATTTCCACGAGCGTGCGCACCGCGTAATCGACCTTCGCGGTGATGTGCACGGAAACTCCTGATCTTGAATCGGTGGTGAGGAAAAACCCTATCGCGCCGGATACAGCACGCCGAGTGCGGCATTCAACAGGATCGTCTCGACGTGGGCGGTATCGGTGTCGGGCACGATCTCCTGGGACATCATGGCGGTGCTGAGCACCTGCATGGCGGCCGTGGCGCGCAGCAGGGTGTCGGCGTCGGCGCCGGGTCCGGCCAGCCACCGGCAGGTGCGGTGATGCAGTTCGATCAGGTCGGGATAGCGATTGCCGAGGGCGTTGACGATGGCGACGGTATCGCGCATGCACAGCGCGCCCACCTGTCGATTGGCCAGCGTCGAGCGCAGCCGCTCGCTGATCACCTCGCGCACGTTCTCGGGCGTGTGCTCGATGTCGTCGAGGCGGTCGACCTGCGCGCGGAGCTCGTCGAACATCGGCTCGATGATCGCGATCAGCAGATCGACCTTCGAGGCATAGTGATAGTAGAGCGAAGCTTTTGTGATTCCCACCGCATCGGCGACCTCGCGCAGGCTGCTGTGGTCGAACCCCTTGGTCGAAAATAGCTGGAGCGCGGCCTCCCTGATCGCATCCTTGGTGCTTCTACCTGCGACAACTGTTCCGGAAACGACTGGGGCGCCCATGCTCTCATCCTCTCACCCGCGCTCGGTCCGTGAGTCATCCAGCTCGGGATGCGACGCACGCCACCTAGAGTCGAGGTTGTTCCTCCACTTACTCGGTCGGTAGTCTACCTACCGCACGGTAGGCAGAATTCAAGTTTCGTGGAGGCCGGGGGGCCGAAGCTCCCAGGCGGCAGTGCCTGTCTACGCGCTCGCACACAGCAGACCTGTTTCGCCCGTAAACCATTCGCCAGGAGAACCCCTCGTGTCCGTATACCTCTATCGGTGGGGAAAGTTCGCCTTCCGCCGGAAATGGCTCGTCATCACGGCGTGGATCGCCGCCCTACTCGTCATCGGCGGCACCGGCGCCGCCCTCGCCAAACCGTTCCAGGACAGCTTCTCCATGCCCGGCCTGCCGTCCGAGCGGGCCACCGAGATCCTCGACAAGCACTTCCCGGGTGCCTCCAAGGATTTCGACTCCAACACCGTCAGCGGCACCTATGTGATCGCCGCGCCCGACGGTGAGAAGCTGACCGATCCCAAGAACAAGGCGGCCCTGCAGGGCTTCCTCGCCGACCTCGGCAAGCTCGACATCATCGACAAGAACGCCCCGCCGATGGATCCGATCGCCGCCACCAAGCAGATCGGGCAGCGCGCGGGCATCGACTGCCTCGACGGCAATCGCTCCGACCCGAACTTCGCGGCC
The DNA here is from genome assembly GCF_000308815.1 of Nocardia concava NBRC 100430. Classification (GTDB taxonomy): domain Bacteria; phylum Actinomycetota; class Actinomycetes; order Mycobacteriales; family Mycobacteriaceae; genus Nocardia; species Nocardia concava. The sequence goes on along the minus strand of NZ_BAFX01000004.1, from coordinate 15,775 downwards.
AACTGCTCGAACGCGCCGCTCAACGTCCTGAACAAGACCAACCCGGATTCGGTGGCGGTCGTCAAGGCGCTGTACAGCATTCCGAAGTTCGCCGACATCACCCCGGACGACCAGGACGCGGCCTACAAGGTCGGGCAGAGCGCCCGCGACGCCGGTCTCCAGGTGGAGCTCACCGGCAATATCGAGCAGAAGCAGGCCGCCGGCGGCGCGTCCGAGATGATCGGCGTCGGCGTGGCGCTGGTGGTCATGATCATCGCGTTCGGCGCCATCGTCGCCGCGTTCGTGCCGATCATCACCGCGATCTTCGGTGTCGGCACCGCCATGTCCATCGTCATGTTCGGCACCCACTGGCTGACCGTGCCCGCCTTCACCCCGACCCTGGCCTCGATGATCGGCATCGCGCTGTCCATCGACTACGCCATGTTCATCGTGTCGCGCTACAAACACGAACTGGCCGTATCGGATTCGCCGGAAGAGGCGGCGGGCACCGCGGTGGGCACCGCCGGTTCCGCGGTCATCTTCGCCGGTCTGACCGTCATCATCGCGCTGGCCGGGCTCAGCTTCGTCGGCGTCAACTTCCTGACCTACATGGGTATCGGCGGCGCGATCACGGCCACGATGGCGGTGCTGGTCGCGGTCACCCTGATGCCCGCGCTGCTCGGCGCGTTCGGCGGCACGCTGTTCAAGCCGAAGCTGCCGCTGGTCGCCCAGCACGATCCCGAGGACGAGAACTCGGTCACCAACGGAATTCGCTTCGCCCGCTTCATCGGCAAGGCTCCCGCACTGACCCTCGCCGCCTCGGTGGTGCTGCTCGGCCTGCTGGCCGCGCCGGCGGTGAATCTGCAGCTGGGTCTGCCCGGCGGCGATTCCATGCCGAAGGACACCACCCTCTACAAGGCGTACGACCTGCAGACCAAGGGCTTCGGCGAGGGCTCCAACGGCACTCTGATGGTGGCCGTTGATCTTTCGAAGACGCCCGAGGCGGATCGCGACAAGGCGCTCGGTGAGCTGCGGACCAAGCTCGCGCACTACCCGGGCATGGATTATCTGACGGCCGCGCAGCGCAGTCAGGACGGCCAGGCCGCGCTGTTCATGGGCGTGCCCAAGTCCGGGCCGAACAACAAGGAAACCAAGGACCTCGTCGAGAGCGCGCGCAACGCCGAGTCGGACTTCAAGAGCCAGTACGGCATGGAGTACGGCATCACCGGCAGCACCGCGATCTACACCGATGTCTCACAGGCCCTGCTGCACAAGATCATTCCGTACCTGTCGATCGTGGCCGGAGCGGCGTTCCTGTTGCTGCTGTTGGTGTTCCGCTCCATCCTGGTCCCGCTGACCGCCGCGCTGGGCTTCCTGCTCTCCATGGCCGCCACCTTCGGCGCGACGGTACTGCTGTTCCAGGAAGGCACCTTCGGCCTGTTCGACCCGCATCCGCTGGTCAGCTTCCTGCCGATCATGTTGATCGGCTTGGTATTCGGCCTCGCCATGGACTACCAGGTCTTCCTGGTGACCCGCATGCGCGAGGAGTACGTGCACGGCAAGTCCGCCAAGGACGCCATGATCAGCGGCTACCACCACGGCGCGCGCGTCGTGACCTCGGCCGCCATCATCATGATCTCGGTGTTCAGCGCGTTCATGCTCGACGAGAACGTGGTGGCCAAGTCCATGGGCTTCGCCATGGCGGCGGGCGTCTTCTTCGACGCCTTCATCGTGCGCATGATTCTCATCCCGTCCCTGCTCGCCCTGCTGGGCGATCGGGCCTGGTGGATGCCGAAGTGGCTGGACCGCATCCTCCCCGACATCGACGTGGAGGGCAGCAAGCTCGCCGAGCTCAAGCAGTCCTCGACGCCGGTCTTGGAGAAGGAGCCGGCCACGGTCGGCTGATCCGCTCGTAAGTCGCTCGGCCCCTGCCCGATTCGGGTGGGGGCCGAGTGCGTTTCCGGTGGTGAACGGCTTCTTAGACATCTGTTCTAGACATTTGTTTCAGACTCTGTTAGACATATGTCTTAGACGGAAGTTCTTCATCAGACCGGGAGAGATCAATGAGCACCAACCTCCACATCCTCGTCGCCGGCGGCGGCATCGCCGGTAACGCCGTTGCGCTGCAACTGCTTCGGGCGGGCATCGCCGTCACCGTGGTCGAGCGGGCCGCCGCCCCGCGACCGGGTGGACAGGCCGTGGATCTGCGCGGGCCCAGCCGCGAGGTGGCCGAGCGCATGGGGCTGATGGAAGGCATCAACAAGCGCCTGCTCCACGAGAAAGGCATGAGCATCGTCAAGACCGACGGCAGCCCGGTCTACCGCATGTCCATGGAGATGTTCGACGGCAAGGGGCCGGTCGCCGATATCGAGATCAGCCGCGGCGACCTCAATGATGTGCTGCTCACCGAACTCGCCGGTACCGCAGGCGAACTCGACTACCGCTACGGCGACTGGATCGAGACCATCGACCAGGACGCCGACGGGGTGACCGTCGGATTCGACTCGGGACGCAGCGAGCGCTACGACCTGGTGATCGGCGCGGACGGCGTGCACTCGCGGACCCGCAAGCTGGTGTTCGGACCCGAGGAGCAGTTCACCACCTTCCTCGGCGGCTACATGTCCTTCTACACCGTGCCCACCCCGGCCGTCGCGGAACCGGACTGGCTGTCCATGCGGGTGGTGCCGCGCGCCTCGCTCGGCATCCGGCCCGACTACGATCCCACCACCTCGAAGGCGATCATCACCCTGCGCACCGACCAGATTCCCGCGCTGCGCGGCGATATCCCCACCCAGCACAAGCTGATTCGCGACATGCTCGCCGACGCGGGCTGGGTGGTTCCGGAGGCGCTCGCCGAACTGGAGCACGCTCCCGACTTCTACTTCGACGAACTCGTGCGCGTCGACATGCCGACCCTGTCCAAGGGCCGCGTCACCCTGCTCGGCGACTCCGGATTCTGCGGCTCCCCGATGACTGGCATGGGCACCGCCATGGCCATCGTCGGCGCGTACCTGCTGGCCGGTGAAATCGCCGCCACCCCAGGCGATCTCCCGGCCGCGCTGGCTCGGTACGAGGCGCAGGTGACCCCGTTCCTCGAGAAGGCCAAGGAGCTCCCCGGCGGCGGCATCCAAATGATGCTCCCCACCTCGAAGCTCGGCCTGAAGGTGATGCAGCGCATCGGAAAGCTCATGACCACCAAGCTCTTCCGCCCGATCATGATGAAGATGCTCGACCAGACCCAGGACTACGTCCTCCCGACGTACTGATCACCGCATGAAGCGGGTGACGGTATTGCGGATCGCGATGCCCGCGGAGGTGGCGGGGACCATGAGGGCGGTGGCGGCGCGGAAGCCGCGCTGCTTGGGTTCGACGAGTTTGCGGTGGCGCTGTTCGTAGGTCGCGAGGGCGGTGGCCGGGTGATCGGGGGTGCGGGTGAGTTCCTCGGCGAGGGTGTAGCCGCCCGCGATGGCGAGGGTGGAGCCGTCGCCGAAGAGCGAGAGGGAGGATCCGGCGTCGCCGAGCAGGGCGACGCGGCCGGATGACCAGCTCGGCAGGCTGATTCGGCTCACCGAGTCGAAGTAGAGGTCGTCGGCGGCCTTCAGCTGATCGAGGTAATCGGCGAAGATGCCGAGGTCTCCGGCGAAGGCTTCGGCCACCAGGGCCTTGTGCTGGGCGAGGTCGCGGTGATCGAATCCGGGCACCGCCGGTTGGCGGAACATGAAGGCCGCCACCGCTTTTCCCTTGGTCGGGTGCACCGAGATGGCCCGGCCCGGCAGATTGAGCATGACCACTTCGTGCTCGTCGCCGAGGGCCCGTTCGACCGGCAGGGCCGCGGCGTACATGCCCATGTGGCGGATGAACTGCGACTCCGCGCCGAAGACCAGCCGCCGCACATTCGAGTGCAGACCGTCGGCCCCGATCACGTAGTCGTAGCGGGCGGATTCACCGCTCTCGAACGTGACATCCACACCGTCCGTGTCCTGGGCGACCCCGGAAATCGAATCGGCCCAGCGGATTTCGGCATGCTCCCGGGCCGCGTCGAGCAGGATCGCGGCCAGGTCCGCCCGAGCGACCTCGACCTCACGGTCACCCGCTCCATCCTGAAAAGCGCTGAGCCGCAAGCCCGACCGCTTCCTTCCGACCGTGTCCACGAATCTCATCCGATCCACCGTCGAGGCCGCCGCACGCAGTTTCGGCATCACCCCCATGCCCTCGACCACATCGACCGCGGGCCCCTTCACGTCGATCGGGTTCCCACTGGACCGCTGCGCGGCAGCCCGCTCGACCACCGTCACGTCGAATCCATTGCGCCCCAGCCAGTACGCGGCGGTCGAGCCGCCGATCCCGCCTCCGGAGATCAACACCGTCTTGTTCATCGTCATCACCTTCTTGTTGGAAGTGGACGATTTTCGTCCACTTCCAACAAGGTACAGTAAACGGAAGAATTTCGTCCACTTTTATCGGAGGTGAGGACAACGGCCGAGCTCAGAGCCGACGCCCGCAGCAATCGCGACCAGATCCTGGCCGCCGCCCAACTGGTCTTCCGGGAGCAGGGCGTCAACGTCTCCATGAAGGAAATCGCCGACGCCGCCGGTGTCGGCGTAGGCACCCTCTACCGCCGCTTCCCCGACCGCGGCGCCCTCATCACCGCGGCCGCCCACTCCTACCTCTCGGCCCTCTCCGACCTGGCCGCCACCGCCGAACGCGAATCCCCCGACGCCTGGCAGGCCCTCGCCCGCCTACTCCGCGAATGCGCCGAACTCCGCCTGGGCGCAACGGCATCCGCCATCGAACCCACCCTCCACGCCGACATCAAAGCCGACCCAGCCCTCACCGAAATCCGCACCACCATCACCGACCGCATAGACCGCCTCACCACCCAGGCCCACACCGACGGCACCCTCCGCCCCGACGTCACCCCCGCCGACATCGGCCGCCTGATGACCCTCCAGATCTACGCCGCCCCCAACGAGCCCTACCCCACCGCCGTCAACCGAGTCCTCGACCTCCTCCTTCGCGGCCTGCACACCTGACCGCCCGATCACAGTGCGGGCACCACCGAGTGCCCCCACTGAACGGTGCCCCAGAAACCTCTCAGCTATCCATCATTCCGCCGTTACCGTGAATACCCACAACCCTTTTCACGCCCCGCCCCCTATGTCATCACGCTCGCGAAACCTCAGGGAGTTGATCAAATGCGCGCAGGAATCGCCCGCACGACAGCGGTCGCCGCACTGGCCATCCCTCTTCTCGCCCTGGCACCCCCCTCCGCCTCAGCAACCGATCCTGCAACCCCATCCCCCGCCCAGCCCACCCTCTCGAACGTGGACGCTCCCTACATCACCATCAACATCTGCGTCCACATCCCAACCCCCGGCTCCGCCACCCTGAACTGGTGCTGGCCCTAACAGCTCACGCCGCGCCCACGCCTCCGACCAACTCACCCGCACCGGCCGGGAGTATGCATGCGTAAACCCAACTGCTCCACACCAAACGGGCTGGGGCAGTTGTTGTTCGGGCCTATTATCCCGAGATGATCGCTCGTATCTGGCGCGGGGTGATCCGCGCGACCGATGTCGACGAGTACGTCAGGTACATCGAGGACACCGGGATCAAGGAGTACAAGCAGACTCCGGGGAATCGGGGGGCTTGGATGCTGACCCGGGTCGATGGGGAGCGGGCCGAGGTTGTCACGCTGAGCTTCTGGGAGTCGTACGCGGCCATCGAGGGGTTTGCGGGGGCCGATATCGAGAAGGCCGTTTACTACCCGGAGGACGATCGGTTCCTGTTGGAGCGGACCGACAAGGTCTTGCACTACGAAATCGCCTGAGTGGCGGGATATTCGCGGGTTCGGATCCAGCGGGTGGTGGAGGGGTGGGCGGCCAGGATGACGACGGTCAGGTAGAAGCCGACGACGCCCAGCATCCAGATGAGCGATTCGAGGTCGCGGGCCGGATATTCGCGCCAGACGCTGATCGTCTCGATGGACTGCGCGACGATGCCGGTGATCACCAGTGCGCGGCCTACGGTCAGACGGCGCAGGAGCAGGATGCCGCCGGTTACCAGCAGCAGGGCCGCCAGCGGACGCCAGACCATCCACGACTCGGTCCCGACCATCTCGCGAATATCGGCGGAGAAGTGCCACCACGTCCAGTAGCCCAGCAAGGTACCCAGGGTGGCGAGCCCACCGAGACCCAGTGCGAACAGGGCGGCGACGATTCCGGCGGCGCTGGGCGGAGGCGGTGTGGGTGCCGGAAACGGGCTGCAGGCCGGACGACCTTGCTGGTGGTGCGGGTACGACATGGGGGTCTCCTGGCTGCTCGCTCGCGCGGAAAGTGCTGCGTCGCAAGCAATCCTCGAAAGTGCCCCTTAACCAATCCTTTTCGTTCGGATAAAGAGCTACTTCCGGGCTTCCAGGAAATAGAAAGAGCCCCTCACCTGTCGGAACAGGTGAGGGGCTCCTCAGCGGTGGCGGAGGGATTTGAACCCTCGGAGGGGGGTTACCCCTCACACGCTTTCGAGGCGTGCTCCTTAGGCCGCTCGGACACGCCACCGCAGGTGACTTTACCTGAGCACCCCGGTGATCCTGAAATCGCCTGGAGAAGGGGGTCAGGGGCGCTGGGATTTGAAGAAAACGTCCAGGAGGGAGGCGCATTCGGGTTCGAGGACGCCGGCCCGGACCTGGGGGCGGTGATTGAGACGTCGGTCACGGACGACGTCCCAGAGGGAGCCGACGGCGCCGGTCTTGGGCTCCCAGGCGCCGAACACGAGGCGGCCCACGCGGGACAGGACGAGGGCGCCCGCGCACATGGTGCAGGGCTCGAGGGTGACGGCGAGGGTCGCGCCTTCCAGCCGCCAGCCGTCGCCCATCACCTGGGCGGCGGCGCGCAGGGCCAGGACTTCCGCGTGGGCGGTCGGATCGCCCAGGGCCTCACGGGCATTGGCGGCGCGCGCCAGCTCGCGGCCCTCGGCGTCGAAGACGACCGCACCGACGGGGACGTCGCGCGGGTCGGCGGCCCGCGCCGCGTCGATGGCGGCCCGCATCATCGCCTCGTCGGAGGCGTGGGAGGCGAGCGAGCCGATCAACGCGGGAGCTTGTCCAGGACCGCGGAGAACTCGTTGGCGAAGCCGAGGCGCTGGGCGATCATGCCGAGCTGCTCGTCCGGGTACAGGTCGGTCTCGGCGAGGATGACGGCCAGCACCGGTTCGGGCAGGCCGAGATCGGCGAGCACGCCGAGGTCGCCCTCCTCCCAGGGCTCGATGTCGTCGAGTTCGTCGGGATCGATGTCGGGAATCTCGATATTGAGTTCCTCCAGCACATCGGCCGCGATGTCGTAGTCGATGGCGGCCGTGGCGTCCGACAGCAGGATTCGGCTGCCGGTGGGGCCCGGGCGCAGGATGATGAAGAACTCGTCGTCGACGTCGAGCAGGCCGAATGTCGCGCCGGAACTTCGCAGCGCACGCAATTCGTGCTCCGCTGCGGACAGACTGGACAGTGCCGCCTCGCTCAGGGGCGTCACTTTCCAGTTGGCTTCCTCGCGGACAACCGCCACTGCGAACCCTTCCACGTCGTCGAACTCGTCCGACGCCGCCCTGTTCGTGCTCGAGCGCTGTGCTGCCATGGCCGCAACGGTAGTCCGCTTCGGGGGAAATGTTGAAGTCGTATGCGAATCTGATCGCATGACGGGCTCTCCGAAACCAGCTGTGTGCGTCCTGGGTACCGGTTTGATCGGCGGATCGGTGCTGCGCGCCGCCGCCGCGGCGGGGTACGAGGCGTTCGGCTACAACCGGTCCGAGGTCGGCGCGAAGGCCGCCCGGATGGACGGATACGACGTGATCAGCGATGTCGAGGCGGTGCTCACCCGGGCCGCCGGACGCGACGCGCTGATCGTGGTCGGCGTGCCCATGCCCGCCATCGACGCGGTGCTCTCCGATGTGAAGACCTTCGCCCCCGGCTGCGTGCTCACCGACGTGGTGAGCGTGAAGGCCCCGGTCGCCGCGGCCGTGCAGCGCAACGAGCTGACCGCGCACTACGTCGGCGGCCACCCGATGGCCGGGACCAATGAATCCGGTTGGGCGGCATCGGCTCCCGACCTGTTCAAGGACGCGGCCTGGGCGGTCAGCGTGGATCCCGGCGTGCACGCCGACCCCTTCCGGCGTGTCGCGCAGCTGGCGCTGGACTGCGGCGCGGTGGTGGTGCCGGTGCTGGCGGTGGAGCACGACCGCGCGGTCGCGCGCATCTCCCACCTACCCCACGTATTGGCCGAGGCCCTCGCCATCGAGGGCGCCAACGGCGGCCCGCTGGCGCTCGGCCTGGCGGCGGGCTCGTTCCGCGACGGCACCCGCGTCGCCGCCACCGCTCCGGACCTGGTCCGCGCCATCTGCGAACCCAATGCGGCCGCGCTGCTGGACGTTCTGGACGACACGCTCGAGGTGCTCACCGAGGCCCGCGACAGCCTCCGCGCCAACGGCACCATCACCGAACTCGTCGAGGCCGGACACGACGCCCGCACCGATTACGACGACAACACCCGCTGGGCCATCACCGATGTCCGTCCCGGCGACCACAACTGGCTGACCAAGCTGATCGACGCGGGCCGGGCGGGCGGCGTCATCACCTCCCTGGACTGAGCCGGGCGGTCAGATGCGTTCGGCCAGGCCCGGGTAGTCGAGCAGGAAACCGTCCTCGTCGACCGTGACGGTGGCCGAGGAGACGGGCGAGAGGACGTGGATGCCGTCCGGCCCGCTGCTGTAGGTGAGGGAGGCCTCCTGGACCAGCAGGTCCGGGAGGCGGACGTAGACGACCGGGACCTGGACGTCCTCGCTGGCGTGGGCCAGGCCGTAGCGGCGGATCGGGAGGGTGTTGAAGAAGGGGCTCAGCACCACGTCGACATCCAGCGCGCCGCCGAAGGTGGAGCGCACGTGGGTGTTTCCGGCGTCGATGAGCCAGTAGTTCTCCTCGTCGCGGGCGATGGAGGCGTGGCGTTCGCCGGTGGCGAGGGTGCTGCGCAGCGACAGACGCTTGGTCACCCCGGCCTCGTCGGTGACCAGGTCGTAGGAGGCGCTGAAGGCGGGATGGTCCTCGCAGTCACCGGCGATGATGCGGCCCGCGGCACGAATCCGGTTGCCGCTCAGCACCACCCGCACCGACTCCATCCGCGACGCGTTGTGCGCCCGCCAGGTGAGAATGGCCGGCCACCGCGGCGCACCCGGCTTGGCGTCCTCACTCCCGTTATCCGTCACCCCTATCACCGTAGTTCCCCCACCCCGCACCCCCGCGCTCCCCGGCCGGTATCACTCCCCGCGCCGGACATCGTGATCAACATGCAATGGTGCGGGCCGCTTCTCGGCGTTTTCCCACGCCATCGCATGGTGATCAACCGACCTGGTGATAGCGGACGGCTCTGGAGGCGGGCTGTGGAACAGTGTTGATCACGATGGGGGTGCGGCGACTCGAGTAACCTGCTCGAGGCACGGGGACTCCGGGGTGAAAGGGACTGTTGTGACGGGCGCGCGGATGGTCGGCCTGTTCGCCGGCATCGGCGGACTGGAGCTCGGGCTCGCGGCGCACGGGTGGCGCAGCGAACTGCTGTGTGAGATCGACACCGGGGCGCAGGCGGTGCTGGCCGCGCACTTCCCGGACGTGCCACTGCATTCCGATGTGACCAAGCTGCGCGCGCTGCCGTCCGGAACGGAGCTGGTGGCGGCGGGATTCCCCTGCCAGGACCTGTCGCAGGCCGGGCGCACGGCCGGAATCACCGGGGCCCGTTCGGGTTTGGTGGATGAGGTGTTCCGGCTGGTCAAGCGCAAGAAGGGGCCGCGCTGGCTGCTCATCGAGAATGTGCCGTTCATGCTGCAGCTCGGGGGCGGGGCGGCCATGCGGCACATCACCGGGGCGCTCGGCGAACTCGGCTACACCTGGGCCTACCGGGTGGTCGACGCGCGCGCGTTCGGCCTGCCGCAGCGGCGGGAGCGGGTGCTGATGCTGGCCTCGCGCACCGAGGATCCCCGGCCGGTGCTGTTCGGGGCGGATGCGGGGCCGCGCGAAGTGGGCGATCCGGCGCACGATCCGTGCGGCTTCTACTGGACCGAGGGCACTCGTGGGCTCGGTTGGGCGGTGAACGCGGTGCCGACCCTGAAGGGCGGTTCCGGCCTGGGCATCGCGAGCCCGCCCGCCGTGCGGCTGCCCTCGGGCGAGCTGGTCACGCCCGGCATCACCGACTGCGAGCGGTTGCAGGGCTTCGATCGGGATTGGACCACACCGGCTTTGGCGGTGCCGGGGGTCCGGCGGGGGCATCGCTGGAAGCTGGTCGGCAATGCGGTGAGTGTGCGCATGGCGTCCTGGATCGCCGAGCGCATCACCGAACCGGCCGACGATCCGTACCCGGAGGGCGAACCGCTGACCCGGCGCAGCTGGCCGACGGCCGCCTGGGGGCATCGCGGGGAGGTGCATCGGGTTCCGGTGTCCACCTGGCCCGTTCACGCGCCCTACGAGGATCTGCGCTGGTTCCTCGACGACTCCCGGCTGCTGTCGGCGCGCGCGACCGCCGGATTCCTGCGCCGCACGGCGATGGGTTCACTGCGCTTCCCGGAGGGCTTCCTCGACGATGTGGCCAATCACCTCGAGCGCATGGGAGGCGCTCCGAGCGAAGCCGCGTGAGGCTGGGAACCTTGCCGGCCGCGCGCACCGCGACGAGGATGGCCGCGTGAGATTTCCCGTGGTAGCGGCCCGGATTCGGGCGGACCGGACCCGATGACCGCCGGACGGCCGGGCACCGACGCGGCGACCAGCGCGCGCATGGCCAAACAGCGGCGGGTGGGGACGAAACCGGAATTGGCCCTGCGGCGGGAATTGCATCGGCGCGGTTCGAGGTTCTTCGTGGACAGGGCTCCGCTGCCCGGGCTGCGGCGGCGGGCCGACATCGTGTTCCCGCGTCGGAAGGTGGCTGTCTATGTGGACGGGTGCTTCTGGCACAGCTGCCCCGAGCACGCGACGCATCCGAAGAACAATGCCGAGTGGTGGGCAGAGAAGCTGGCGGGGAATGTGGCGCGGGACCGCGATACCGACGCCCGGCTGGCGGCGGCGGGCTGGACCGTGATCCGGGTGTGGGAACACGAGGGCGCGGAATCGGCGGCCGACCTGGTGATGCGGGTGCTGGCACGCGGGGTGTGACAGCACCGTCCGCGGATGGGAGACAATGGTCCTACGACCGGACCAGCCGACCAGTCCGGACAGATCGACTGCGGGCAGCGCAGTCACTTGGGTGAGCGAGGGCCAGCGAAAGCGAGCGCGGTGATGCCAACCGAGCAGAAACTAGCCGAGGCGGCGCCGAGGGCGGTACCGCTCCAGCCGCGATGGCGTCGGATCCTGCGCTGGTTCATCGCGATCTTGATCGCGGTCGCCGGACTCGGCTATTCGTCCTGGGTTCTGGAATTCATCCTGCCGATCCACAGCAATCCCACCAATACGTTCCTCAGCCAGCTCGCCGAGAAGGGCGCGCCCTTCCGCTGGGTGTTCACCACCGGCGACACCGTCTCGGGTTCGCTGCTGGTGGTGGCGGGACTGGGCGGGCTGCTGCTGTTCTCGCGGCGGCTGTACTCGACCATCGGCTGGGTGGCGCTGGCCTGCTTCGGCGCCTCCACCATCGCGGACGCGCAGTGGCCGATCGTGCCCGAGGATCCGGACGGGCCGAAACGGTATGTGGATACCGGGCTTTTCCCGCAGCTGCACCAGATTCACGCGCTCACCAGCACGCTGGCGGTGTTCTCCATCTACATCGCGATGATCGCGTTCACGGTGGCGGCGTTCAAGTACCGGCGCTGGCCGATTCTGCGGCACACCGGCCTGTGGATTCTGATCGTCGGCTCCGTGGTGACGGCGTGGATGCTGATCGCCGACAACCTGCCCGGCAACTACGGACTCGGCATCGCGCAACGCATCCAGGTCGGGGCCATGTCGCTGTGGCTGATCGCGCTGGCCGTGCAAATCGTTGTCGCCGAACGGGATTCCGGCGCCCCGGCTCGCCGCCGCAAGGCGACATCGTCCGGCGGCTGACCGCCCCGACGCACTAGGGTCGGAATCGTGACCAGCGACGCCGCGCAACTCGCCGAGACCACCGCCCTGCTCGACACCGTCGCCGCCGCGACGGCGCGGCTGCTCCCGGCGGTGGCCGCCCTGACCGACGCCGACCTGGTCGAGCCCTCGCTGCTCCCCGGCTGGACCCGCGGCCACGTCCTGGCCCACCTGTCCCGCAATGCCGACAGCCTGGTCAACCTGCTGCTGTGGGCCCGCACCGGTATCGAAACCCCGCAGTACGCAAGCCAATTCCTCCGCGAGGCCGATATCGAGGCCGGCGCTCCCCGCCCGCTGCGCGAACAGCTCGAGGACCTCACCGCGTCTGCCGAACGCTGGCTCGCCCTCGCCCGCGTCATGCCCGCCGACCGCTGGGCCACCCTCGTCCGCAATCGGCAGGGCGGCGAAATCCCTGCCACGCGTATCCCGTGGATGCGCCTGCTCGAGGTCGAAATCCACCACGTGGACCTCGATATCGGCTACACCCCCGCCGAGTGGTCCCCGGAATTCACCGCCCGCCTGCTCGCCCAATCCCTCACCGAGGTGAAACCGGTCGACAATGCGGGATTCACGGTGACGGCCACCGACACCGGCTACTCCGGCACCGTCGGCACGCCGACCGCCGAAATCTCCGGCACCGCCGCATCTCTCGCCGCCTGGCTCATCGGCCGCTCCCCGGGCACCGACCTCACCGGCGACCTCCCCGACCTCGCCGCCTGGAAGTAGTCGGGGCCGAAGGCTCATCGCAGTTCGGTGTGCGTCAGCACCTTCGCGACCTCGGGAAGCCGCCGATCCGTCGCCGTGGCCGGCGCCAGCTGAGTGACGGCCGCAGGCATCGCCCCGACCGTGAACACATGGACCGCGTCGTCGATCCGCGCGGCCGCGAAGGACGCTACGGACGGAAGGTCGTCCGGCATCGCGATCGTGTGATGGCCGGGTTCGAGTTCGCCGTCGAACACCACCGCCGACGCACTCTTCGGCTCCGGAGGCTGGAACGATGTCCCCCACCACGTCTCGACGGTGACATGAGCCGCTCGGGTGAGCGTGATCAGCACCGATCGTTTCGTGCTGTCGTAGGCGACCTCCGCCTGCGTGTCGATCGCGGTGACTGCCTCGACCTGTGCCGCGATCAGCCCCGCCATCCCCGCGAGTCCCTGGACAACGGTCACCGCGGGATTCAGCTTCGTCACCTCCTCGCGCAAGTACTGCTTGGTGTCCGCGGGAACCATCCCGCCGAAGGTGAGGACATCGATGGCCGTCACGTCGTAATCGTCGAGGACATCGTCGAACTGGTTCGTGGCATTGGCGTCATACCCTCTGCCGCGCAGGATTTCGACCGCTTCGAGAAGGACGCTCGGGCTGCGGCCGACGATCAGAACGCGCTCGGCTCGAGGAGTGGGAACGGTACTCATTGGAATCTCCTACCCGTGGTTGCCGCCTAATGTTGGCGACACCAATGTTGGTAGATCCAATATATCTAATGTTGGCCGCACCAACAACCGCTAATCTCGATCCGTTCGCCGCACCGGGACGAGGCGGTAGGTGACCCAGGAGCTGTGCGGGAGGTGGGGTTTGTCGATCTTGATGTGCAGCTTGCGGACGGCACCGGTAGTGGGGTCGGCTACTCGCAGCACGGGTTGCAGGGTGGCCGGGCCGTCCGGGTCCGTTGTGTACATCCGGTCGAACTCCGGGTGCACCCGGCAGCGCTCGACGATCTCGTTCAGGACGGACTCGGCGACCGAGATCGGGCCCATCGTGCGCAGGCCGTAGACGAATCCGTGTGCCACCTGATTCCAGTCCGCGAAGACCCGTTCGGACTCCGGATCGGTGAACAAGTAGCCGAAGACGTTCGACTTCGCCTCGAGCCCGGGGAACAGGGCCTCCCATGCGGTGTTGACGCCCAGCACGTCGCCTTCGGGCAGGGCGAGGTACGCGGCCGGATAGGGCAGGTCCTCGAGGTCGGCGAGGGCGTCCGCGTCGGGCAGGGCGGGCGAGGGGCCCAGCACGCGGTCCAGCGCACCCGGATAGAGCGCCGCCACGATGCGTTCCCGATAGATGTACGGGATCCCCAGGGCGTCGAACAGTGCGCCCGCGAATTCCAGGCTGGGCGTCAGGGTTCCCGCCTCCACCTTCTCGACGGCGGACTTGGACCACCCGGTACTCGCGGCCAGTTGCGCCTGCGTCATGCCGAGCGCATCCCGCCGCGACCGGATGAATACGGCCAGTTGCCCTTTGGCCATCGACCTTCCGCCTCCTCGTTCCGCCCGTCCGGCTCGCATCCGCACCGGACTCGCACCTCTGGTGCGACACCGATGTATTGACTTTCCCACACCGGGAAACGACCCTTGACCAGTGCTGGAGCCCGCTTGCCCGGGTTGTTGATGCGCCGGAGGGGTGCGCATCAACCCACCACGCACCCCTCCGAAAGCCAGCATCCCCCGAAAAGCCAAGAGCCCCACACCGTTCGGTGTGAGGCTCTTGTATTGCGCGCCCGGAGAGACTCGAACTCCCAACCTTCTGATCCGTAGTCAGATGCTCTATCCGTTGAGCTACGGGCGCAAGCTTATTCAAATGTGTACACCCGGCGTACCGAGTGGTGGCGGAGGCGAGAGGATTTGAACCTCCGGTCCCCGTGAAGGGACAACTCATTAGCAGTGAGTCCCATTCGGCCGCTCTGGCACGCCTCCTGGTGCCCCTCTTCGAGGGCGCCGGTTCCTTTCGAACCGCCGGGACAGAAGATTACACAGCGGGTGACCAATAGGCCAAATCGGCTGGTCAGCGTAGGTGCGAGTCGAACCATTCGTAGATTCTGGTCTGGGCGTCGAGGACGGAGGCGTCGTCGAGGGCGGTGGGGTCGAAGCCGGGGTGGTCGGGGCGGTGGTGCAGTCCCGGGTAGGTGACGACGAGGGTGGCGACATCGGCGCGGGCGGCGGCGTCGCGCAGGCGGGCGACCTGGTCGGGCGGGGTGAGGGGGTCGTCCTCGCCGAAGAGGCCGAGCCAGGGCGCCTGCAGGGCGGGGGCGGCGGCGAGCAGGGCGATGGCCTGCGGGGTGAGGGGCGCCTCGATGCCGGGGGCGGCGACACTGACCGCCGCGCCGACGCGGCGGTTGGTGGCGACCAGGGCGGCGGCGGTGCCCGCGGAGTCGAAGCCGAGCACGCCGATGCAGTCGCGGAAGACGCCGTGCGCGGTGAGCCAGTCGAAGCAGGCGTCGAAGTCGGCGAAGAGGTCGTCGCCGAAGACGCGGTCCGGATCGGCGCCGTTGACGGGTCGGTGGAAGAGGTCCGGGGCCAGGACGGTCCAGCCGTCCGCGGCGAGCGCGTGCATGAGTTCCAGCAATGGCTCGGTGAATTCGCGTGATTCGTGCAACACCACGATGCCGCCGCGGGCGTGTCCCTCGGGTTCGAGCACGGTGAGCGGGACCGTGGTCGTGTCGTGCACAGGGGCGTGTTCTCGATAGATGCCCGACATAGGGCCACTGTAGTTGCGCTAGGTAAAAACGGGATAAATCTTTCCGGGGGTCCGATCTTCCGGAGATATTCCGGCCGAGCGGCATTCGAGCAAACCGGGCAACCCGCGGCGGGCCGGTGCGCCGCCACCCCCGGGCGGCCCCGGACGAACGGGACTTAGGGTATAGGGGTGAGTGCGCACATTCGCCCGGACCTCGATGCCATCCCGGCGTACGTCGCCGGGAAGACCCACCCCGGCGCGGTGAAGCTGGCCAGT
>NZ_BAFX01000005.1 GCF_000308815.1 Nocardia concava NBRC 100430 | reverse complement strand
AACACCGGCGAGCACGCCCGAATTATCCGGGTCTTGCCCGCTCACGGCCGCATTGGTTTCAGAGACACGCACGCGTCCACCTTACGGAACCACTCCTGGCCCACAACCGGGCTCTGGTACCCGCCGTGTTCCATCTGAGACCTTCGGCGTGTTTACTGCTGCCTATGCAAGGACTCGCTGTGGTGCTGTTTCCGATAGCGCTGATGCTGTTCGCGTTGGTGATGGAACGGGTCGAGAATCGACTTCGCAAACTCCTCGAACCCGACCCCGAAGTCCAGCAGTACCTCGATCGAGCCACGAATGCCGAGGTCAGCGATCTGACCAAGCTGGGTCTGCCCGCCGCGGCGGCGCGTCCGCGACGCGCCCGGCCGGCGGCCAAGGGAATGGACGTCGCACAGGCCAGCTGACCCGCCCGGGTCGATGGTCGAGTGGTCCGGTGGCTTTCGGCCCCGGACCACTTTTTACGATCTTCATGACGCCCGTCTCACGGCGTGTCGTAGATTCGTAGGGAAGCGTGTCGCGAAACCGTCGTTGCGTGTCGCGTACTGGGGCTACGTGTGTTCGAGAATGAGCTCGGCGCGTGGTGTCTATCACTACCCGGCGGTATTGCAAAGTAGACTGCACTGTCGGCCGAGTCGTTTCGGTCCAGGACAGAGCCATTTCCCATAAGGAGCACATTCGTGGACGAGGCCCTCGCCAGAGCAGGCATCTTCCAAGGCGTAGAGCCCACCGCGGTGGCGGCTCTCGCCAAACAGCTGCAGCCCGTTGACTTCCCGCGCGGCCACGTCATCTTCAACGAGGGCGAGCCCGGTGATCGGTTGTACATCATCACCTCCGGCAAGGTGAAGATCGGCCGCCGTTCCCCCGATGGTCGCGAGAACCTGCTGACCATCATGGGTCCGTCGGACATGTTCGGCGAGCTGTCGATCTTCGACCCGGGTCCGCGCACCTCGACGGCCACCACCGTCACCGAGGTCAGAGCGGTCACCATGGACCGGGACGCCCTCAAGGCGTGGATCGACCAGCGGCCGGAGATCGCCGAGCAGCTGCTGCGGGTCCTCGCCCGCCGCCTGCGCCGCACCAACAACAACCTGGCCGACCTGATCTTCACCGACGTTCCGGGTCGCGTTGCCAAGGCGCTGCTGCAGCTGGCCCAGCGCTTCGGCACCCAGGAAGCGGGCGCGCTGCGCGTGACCCACGACCTGACCCAGGAGGAGATCGCCCAGCTGGTCGGCGCCTCCCGCGAGACCGTGAACAAGGCGCTCGCCGACTTCGCGCACCGCGGCTGGCTGCGACTCGAGGGCAAGAGCGTGCTCATCTCCGACTCGGAGCGGCTGGCTCGCCGGGCCCGATAAGGGACACGAACTACACAGGAGGACCGGGCATCACCCCCGTAGCGGTGATGCCCGGTCCTTCTGCGTTTTCTAGCCGCGCGAGCGCAGGTACTCGATCTGCGCCTTCACCGAACTCTGCGCCGCTGGCCACAGCCGCTTGTCCACATCCGCGTAGACCTCGGCAACGATGCGCAGCGATCCGGCCTTCGGGCCGAGCTTCTCCAGTGCCGCGCGGACCTGGTTCAGGCGTTCCTCGCGATGGGCGATGTAGTAACGGATGACCGGTTCGGCGTCGGCGTGGTCCGGGCCGTGGGCCGGGAGCAGGTGCCGACCGGGCGCGACCGCCACCAGACGGTCCAGGGAGTCCAGGTAGGCCGCCAGCGCGCCGTTCCAGGACTCCAGCACGGTCGTACCACTGCCGAGGACGGTGTCGCCGGTCAGCAGGGCCTGCTCGCCGTCGGGGCCGTCGATCAGGAAGCTGTGCGAGTCCTCGGTGTGGCCGGGAGTGGCGAGCACGGTGATGCGCAGCCCCGCTGCCTCGATGACCTCGCCGTCGGCCAGAACTTCGCCCGAACCGCGCAGGAATTGGGAATCCTTGGCGCGCACCGGGGTTCCGGTCGCCTTCACCAGATGGTCGATGCCACCGGTGTGGTCGTGGTGCTTGTGGGTGATGAGGGTGAGCGCGATGTTCCCGCCGGTCTCGCGCACCAGGTTCTCGGTGTGCTTGCGATCCTTCGGACCCGGGTCCACCAGAACGTATTCCGTCGCCCCCGGCGCGCGCAGCAGCCAGGTGTTGGTGCCCTCCAACGTCATTCCGCTGGGATTGTCGGCCAGCACCACGGCGGCGGACGGAGTCACTTGCCGCAGTTGGCCGTACGCGGGATGAGTGAGCGTCATCATTACGTCCTAATACACCGAGCGTGATGCGTCCAGGGTTGAACGCATCACGCTTTCGACTGTGCCCCAAGCATTTCGGGGCTATCGCACCTCGGCGATGAGTTCGACCTCGACCGGGGTGTTCAGCGGCAGCTCGTTGACGCCGACCGCGGAGCGCGCGTGCACCCCGGCATCGCCGAGCACCGCGCCGAGCAATTCCGACGCGCCGTTGATGACCAGCGGCTGGCTGTTGAAACCGGCTGCGGAGGCGACGAATCCGACCACCTTGACGATACGGACCACATTGTCGAGTCCGGCCAGGTCGTGCACCACCGAAAGGGCGTTGAGCGCGGCCAGTTTCGCCATTTCCGCGCCCTGCTCGATGCTGACCTCCGCGCCGAGCTTGCCGGTCAGCGGCAGTTCACCGTTGACGAAAGGCAGCTGGCCCGAGGTGTAGACGTAGTTGCCGGACCGGACGCCGGGCACGTACACCGCGACCGGCTTCGGAGCCGGAGGCAGCTCGAGCCCGAGCTCCTTCAGGTTCTCAGCCCAACCCATCAGCTACTTCCTCCTCTTGAGGTAGGCAACATGCTGTTCGCCGGTGGGCCCGGGAAGCACCGTGACGAGTTCCCAGCCATCGGAACCCCACTGGTCCAGAATGGCCTTGGTGGCATGGGTCAGCAGCGGCACGGTGGCGTATTCCCACACGGTCACATCACTCATGGCCTGAGACTAGCCCCGGCAAGGTTCCCCCAGTTCGCCGGACCCTCCGACTACTGTGCGGGATTGGGAATTACAAGTCCCGAGTGGTGTATCAGACAGTTGCCAAGTCCTGTGGGCAGGATTCCAGAACGAGTTATAGGCTCGCGAGCGTGGGAGTACCGATAGCAGTGCCCGTTTCGGTTGAGCCGGGGGTCGAAGCAGGGTGGCCGGAGCGAGCGGACAAGGCCCGCTTGCACTACGTATCCGGCAAGGGTGGGACCGGTAAGTCGACGGTCGCCGCGGCATTGGCACTGGCACTCGCGGCGGGGGGCCGCCGCGTACTGCTGGTCGAGGTCGAGGGCAGGCAGTCCATCGCGCAGCTGTTCGATCTGCCGCCGTTGCCGCCCACCGAGACTCGCATCGCCACGGCCGACGGCGGCGGTGAGGTGCTGGCGCTGGCGCTCGATGTCGAGCACGCCTTCCTGGAATACCTCGACATGTTCTACAACCTCGGCTTCGCCGGCCGCGCCATGCGCCGGGTCGGGGCCATCGAATTCGTCACCACCATCGCGCCGGGCCTGCGCGACGTCATCCTCACCGGCAAGATCAAGGAATGCGCGGTGCGCGTCGACAAGTCGGGCAAGCCGACCTACGACGAGATCGTCATAGACGCACCGCCGACCGGCCGGATCGCCAGCTTCCTGGACGTCACCCAGGCCATGGCCGAGATCGCCGGCGGCGGGCCGATCGCCTCGCAGGCCGAGGGCGTCTCCAAGCTGCTGCACTCGCCGCAGACCATGATTCACCTGGTCACGCTGCTGGAGGCGCTGCCGGTGCAGGAAACCGCCGATGCCATCGCCGAACTCACGGCCAATGATCTGAATATCGGCACGGTGATCGTGAACCGGGCGGGCGAGGGCTATCTGCCGCGGGCCGTGCGCGAGCGCGCCGCGACCGGTGACGTCGACGTCGACGCCCTGCGGGCCGGTCTCGCCGAGGCCGGAATCACCTTGTCCGAGGCCGATTTCCAGGGTCTGGTCACCGAGACCGTCGAGCATTCCGCGCGGCTGGCCGCCCAGGACGAGAGCGCCGCCGAGCTCTCGCAGGTCGATATCTCACGGCTGTACCTGCCGTCGCTGACCGACGGCATGGATCTGGGCGGGCTCTACGAGCTGGCCGAAGTCTTGAGCGCCCAGGGGGTTCGCTAGTCATGGTCGTTCCGGCGGGCACTGTGCCCCTCGACATTTCGAAGATCATCGCCGACCCCTCGGCCCGCATCGTGGTGTGCTGCGGCTCCGGCGGCGTCGGCAAGACCACCACGGCCGCGGCCATCGCACTGCGGGCCGCGGAGGCCGGGCGCAAGGTCGTGGTGCTGACCATCGATCCGGCGCGGCGGCTGGCCCAGTCGCTGGGTGTGAGCGATCTCGGAAACGTCCCGCAGAAGGTGGAACTCGGGTCCGAGGCCAAGGGCGAGCTGTTCGCCATGATGCTGAACATGCGCCGCACCTTCGACGAGATGGTGCTCGAGCACACGTCGCCGGAGAAGGCCGAGCAGATCTTCGCCAACCCGATCTACCAGACCGTCGCGTCCTCCTTCGGTGGCACCCAGGAGTACATGGCGATGGAGAAGCTGGGACAGCTCGCCGCCAAGCGCGAGTGGGACCTGATCGTGGTCGACACCCCGCCCTCGCGCAATGCGCTGGACTTCCTGGACGCGCCCAAGCGCCTGGGCAACTTCCTCAACGGCAAGATGATTCGCGTCATCATGGCCCCGGGTCGCGGCGTCGGGAAGTTCGTGGCCGGCGCCATGAGCCTGGCGCTGCGCGGCGTCTCGACGATCGTCGGCGGGCAATTGCTCAAAGACGCCAGTGTCTTCTTGCAGTCACTGGAGTCCATGTTCGGCGGCTTCCAGGATCGCGCCGACCGCACCTACGCCATGCTCTCGCGGCCGGGCACCCACTTCCTGGTGGTGGCCGCGGCCGAGCCGGACGCGCTGCGCGAGGCGAGCTTCTTCGTGGATCGGCTCTCGCACGACAAGATGCCGCTGGCGGGTCTGGTGCTGAATCGGACGCACCCGGTGCTGAGTTCGCTGTCCGCCGAAGAGGCGCAGGTGGCCGCGGACCGTCTAGCCCCCCTGACATCAGGGAACGGCAAAGGCGGCGAACCGGACTCGGAGACTCCGGAGGCGCTCACCGCCGCGGTGCTGCGCATCCACGCCAGCCGGGCCGCCACCGCCAAGCGGGAACAGCATCTGCTGCACCGGTTCACGGGCGCGCATCCGAGCGTCCCGATCGTCGCGGTCACCGCGCTCCCGTTCGAGGTCGCGGACCTGGAAGCACTGCGCGCCGTCGGCGATCAGCTGGCCGAAGCGGCAAGTGCCAAGCCCGCCTGACAAACCCGGGGTTCTTCCCCGACACAGTCGCGGCTTTCGTCGCTTCTGCTTGATATGCCCGATCTGACCCCGGACACGGATCGAGCCCGCTTCCGCGGGCTCGATCCGTTCTGCTTATAGGGGGGATCTGGGTAAATCGTTCGTCGGGAACTCAGTTACCAGGGATACTCGGTTACATCGCTACCTTCTGTGATCGCTGGACGCGGAAGAAGTCCGCCCAGCTCGTCACCTCCGGATGCTGTTTGAGCAGCGCACGACGCTGCCGCTCGGTCATGCCGCCCCACACGCCGAACTCGACACGGTTGTCCAGGGCATCCGCCCCGCACTCCATCAGGACCGGGCAGTGCCGGCAGATGGTGGCCGCTTTGCGCTGTGCTGCGCCACGCACGAACAGCTGGTCGGGATCCACTTCCTTGCATCGGGCCTGGGAAACCCAGGCGATTCTCGCTTCGGCCTGCTCCACGTCCAATCGAGCGATCGGGGTAGTCATGTGCATTTGGTGTGCCCCTTTGCAGTCCGAACACCGGGTCAGCGGCGCTCCAGAATCGCGAGTGCAGCGCGCAGTTACCCAACCCCACTGCGTTCTGCACCACATTCCACTTTGAGTGTTAGCTCTATCACACTGGGTTCTCAATCTAGGTAAAGGTGCATGGCCTGCGCAAGACCGTCCCGAGATTTTCTGGTACGTCCGTCCACGCATTCGTTGCATGGAACCGGACAGTCCGTCTCTTTTAGGACGTATGGACACCCCGGCGGGCGAACACCGAGTGTCCGCGAGGCCAATTAGGCTAGGGCTCGTGCCGATCACACGAACGCTCTGGAGACTGGCAGGCGCGTGCGTCTTGGCCGCGGTGCTGCTCGCCGGACTGCTGTTCCCGCTCGCCGGTGGCTTCGGGTTCATCTCCAACCGCGCCGCCGACGCCGTCGACAACGTCTCCGCCGAACTGGTCGAGGGCACCGTGCCCGCGGTCTCGACCATGGTGGACGCCAATGGGACGCCGTTCGCGTGGCTCTACGAGCAGCGGCGGTTCGAGGTCCCCAGCGAGAAGATCTCCAACGACATGAAGCTGTCGCTGGTCTCGGTGGAGGACAAGCGCTTCGCCGACCACCACGGTGTGGACTGGCAGGGCACCTTCCGCGCCTTCCTGACCAACACCTCGGGCGGCCAGGTGTCGCAGGGTGGTTCGACCATCGACCAGCAGTACGTGAAGAACTACCTGCTGCTGGTGGTCGCCAAGACCGATGCCGAGCGGCGCGCCGCGGTCGAGACCACCCCGGCTCGCAAGATTCGCGAGATCCGCATGGCGCTGACGCTGGACAAGCGGCTCACCAAGGACGAGATCCTCACCCGGTACCTGAACCTGGTGCCCTTCGGCAACGGCTCCTACGGCATCCAGGACGCCGCGCAGACCTACTTCGGAGTGGACGCCAAGGATCTGAACGTGCCGCAGTCGGCCATGCTGGCCGGCATGGTGCAGTCCAGCTCCAAGCTGAACCCCTACACCAACCCCACGGGCGTGCTGGAGCGGCGGAACACGGTGCTGGACACCCTCATCCAGAACGTGCCCAACCGCGCGGACGAGTACCGCAAGGCCAAGGAGACGGCGCTGGGCGTGCTGCCCGAGCCCAAGGGCCTCTCGCGCGGCTGCATCGCCGCCAACGACCGCGGCTTCTTCTGCGACTACGCGCTGCAGTACCTGAACAACGCGGGCATCAGCCGCGATCAGATCGAGAAGGGCGGCTACCTGATTCGCACCACCCTGGACCCGGCGGTCCAGGACCAGGTGCGCGATTCGCTGGCCGCCAACGCCAACCCGAATCTGGACGATATCGCCGAGGTCATGAATATCGTGGCCCCCGGCCAGGATTCGCATCCGCTGCTGGCCATGGGCTCGAGCCGCGTCTACGGCCTGGACTCGGGCGCACATCAGACCGTGCAGCCGCAGCCGTATTCGATGGTCGGTGACGGCGCGGGCTCGATCTTCAAGATCTTCACCACGGCCGCGGCCATGGAGAAGGGCCTGGGCATCAATGCCACGCTGGACGTTCCGGCGACCTTCTCGGCCAAGGGCATGGGTAACTCCGGGACCCCGGGCTGCCCGCCGGAGACCTACTGCGTGAAGAACGCGGGCGCCTACAAGGGCTCGATGTCGGTGACCGAGGCCCTGGCCACATCGCCGAACACCGCGTTCGTCAAGCTGATCCAGGCCGTGGGCGTGTCCCCGACGGTGGACATGGCCGTCCGGCTGGGCATGCGCTCGTACACCCAGCCCGGCACCTCCGGCCACGGCAACCAGAGCCTGGCCGACATGATCAAGGATCAGAACCTGGGCTCGTTCACCCTCGGTCCGGTGGCGATCAACCCGCTCGAGCTGTCGAATGTCGCCGCGACCCTGGCCTCCAGCGGCAAGTGGTGCCCGCCCACCCCCATCAAGGAGGTGGTGGACCGCAACGGCAAATCCGTGCCGCTGACCCAGCAGGCCTGCGAGCAGGTGGTGGATCCGGGTCTGGCCAATACCCTCGCGGTGGCGATGGGGCAGGACGTGGTGAGCGGTACCGGTGCCGCTTCGGCGCACGCGGTGGGCTGGAACATTCCGACCGCGGCCAAGACCGGAACCACCGAAAGCCACCGGTCCTCGGCCTTCCTCGCCTTCACGAACTCCTTTGCCGGAGCGAGCTACGTCTACGGTGACAGCCCGACCCCCGGCGAGATCTGCACCTCCCCGCTGCGCAGCTGCGGCAGCGGCAACCTCTACGGCGGTAACGAGCCCGCCAAGACGTATCTGGGCGCGATGAAGAACGTGCTCGACCGGTTCCCGCCCGCGGCACTGCCGCCGGTGGACGACAAATACGTTCGCGGCGCGAACAATTCGCAGATCCCGGACGTGATCGGCATGCAGCAGGCCGAGGCCACCTCGACGCTGGTGGCGGCGGGCTTCCAGGTGTCGGTGACGACCCAGCCGGGCGCGGCCAAGGGCACGGTCATGAACGTCTCGCCCAACGGGTCGGCGATTCCGGGCTCGGTGATCACGCTGTACGTGAGCGACGGCAGTCAGATACCCGCGCCCGCGCCCAACGCGCCGCCCGCGACGCCGGGGATACCGGCGATCACGATCCCGAACCTGCCGCCGATCCCGATCCCGATACCCATCCCGCGGTAGGCAGTAGACAAGGTAGGCAGTAGACAAGGTAGGCAGTAGACAAAAGGAAAGACCCGGAGCGATTCACTCGCTCCGGGTCTTTCCTTGTTCGCGGTAGCTCAGAGCCGTGCTTTGACCGCCGCCGAGATACGCGTCCCGTCGGCGCGCCCGGCGGCGAGCGCGGTGGCGCGCTTCATGACCTGCCCCATCTGCTTCATGCCCGGCCGCTCGCCGATCTCCTCGGCGACCTCCGCGATGGCGGTGTCGGCGATATCGCCGACCTCGGCCTCGGTCAGCTGGGTCGGCAGGTACTCGTCGATGATCTGTTCCTCGGCGCGCTCGTTGGCGGCCAGCTCGCCACGCCCGGCCTGCTCGTAGACGACGGCGGCCTCGTTGCGCTTCTTCGCCTCCTTCTGCAGGACGGCGATGACCTCGGGGTCGGAAAGCTCGCGCGCGGCGGGTCCGGCGACCTCGGCGTTCTGGATCGCGGACAGCAGCATGCGCAGGGTGCCCAGGCGCAGCGCGTCCTTGCTCTTCATCGCGGTGGTCATATCCGATCGCAGCTTGGTTTTGAGTTCCGACATGAGCGACACGGTACGAGGGACTTCTATCGTGGTCCAGCTCATTTGACTCGATGTTTCTCCGCCGGGTCGCCTATTCTGGGCAAATGCCCGTCTTCTCGACCACCGCCCTCAGCCGTGCCGCACTCGGAGCCGCCGGGGCCGCGGTCGCCGGAATCGGATACGCGACCCTGATCGAGCGCAATGCCTTCACGCTGCGGGAAGCGACGCTACCGGTGCTGGAACCGGGCAAACCCTCGCTACGCGTGCTGCACATCAGCGACCTGCACATGATGCCCGGGCAGCAGTTGAAACAGGCCTGGCTGCGCGAGCTGGACCGGCTGGAGCCGGACCTGGTGGTGAACACCGGGGACAATCTCTCGCATCAGAAGTCGGTGCCGGCGGTGGTGCAGTCGCTGGGCGGCTTGCTCGCGCGGCCCGGCATTTTCGTCTTCGGCTCGAATGACTATTTCGCGCCGGTGCCGAAGAACCCGCTCAAGTACTTCAAGAAGGACCACAAGCGCGTCTTCGGCGATCCGCTGCCGTGGCAGGACCTGCGGGCCGCGTTCACCGAGCGGGGCTGGCTGGATCTGACGCACGTGCGCCGCGATCTCGAGGTCTCCGGGGTGAAGATCTCGACGGCCGGCGTGGACGATCCGCATCTCAAGCGGGATCGCTACGACACCGTGGCGGGCGCGCCGAATCCCTTGGCGGACTTGAGCATCGGACTCACCCACTCCCCCGAGCCGCGGGTGCTGGACCGGTTCGCGGCCGACGGCTACGACCTGGTCATGGCGGGCCACACCCACGGCGGGCAGCTGTGCGTGCCGGGTTTCGGTGCGCTGGTGACCAATTGCGGCATCGACCGGGCCCGAGTGAAGGGCGCGTCGCGTTGGGGCGCGCACACCCGGCTGCACGTGTCGGCGGGCCTGGGCACCTCGCCGTGGGCTCCGTACCGGTTCTGCTGCCGCCCGGAGGCGACGCTGCTGACGCTGGTCGGCGCACCGCCGAAGAAGCCGGCCACCGAGACCGGGCGCGGACGCACCGCGTCATCGGAGGCTGTCGCGCGGTGAACGCCGGCCGCGATATACAACGCGGTATGTAGTCATCAGTCAGGGGGCAACCGTGACCAGTGAAAACGACCGGGGCGAGCAGAACCCGGATTGGTGGCAGGGGCCCGCGCAGCAGCCGGGTTCGCAGCAGCCGGGTTATGGCGCCCAGCAGCCGGGTTACGGTGCCCAACAGCCGGGTTACGGGGCCCCGCAACCGAATCAGCCCGGTTACGGCCAGAACTATCCCTCCGGCCCGTACCAGCCCGCTCAGCCTCAATACCCGCCGACGCAGGCGTTCGGCGGCCCACCGCCCGGCTACGGCGGCCAGCAGCCGCCCTATCCCCCGCCGCCCGGCGGCAAGGGCCGTGTCTGGCTGTTCGTCGGCCTGGGCGCACTGGTGGTCGCGATCATCGCGGCGGTCGTGGTCGTGGCGCTGGTGAACTCGAAATCCGATGAGCCGTCGGCGAAGTCGACCACCACGCCGTCGCTGATCAGCGCGCTCACCTCCACCACGGCGAAGCCGACGCAGTCCGGCCGGCCGAGCACCACCAAGACCACCGGCGCGAAGCCGACCACCACGCCCACCGCGGTGATTCCCGGCTTCCAGGTGGTGACGATCCCGGACAACGGCGCGGCCTACGACATTCCGTCCGGTTGGAAGATCGAGCCCAACGCGGCCGGCACCCTCGGCACCGGCACGGACGCCATCGACGTCGCCGGACTGGCCGACGACGGGGTCAACTACTGCGCGAACAGCGTGCGCACCAATGTCTTCCTGACCCAGTCGGAGGAGACGGATCCGGCCAAGGCGGCCGCCGACATCGGCGCCCGGGTGGGCCGGCTGGGCTGGACCTCCACCGGCTCGACGCCCGGCAGCCCGGAGGCGTTCCAGTCCTCGGACGGCCAGTTGCAGGGCGTCTACCTGGAGACCAAGGGCAATGCCACGGCCCCGGCCGCGGGCTGCGCCTCGACCTACTCCATCTACACCTTCGCGTTCCCCGGCGACAACGGCGCCTTCGTGTTCACCATCGCGGCCGACACGGGCGTAGCGCAGGCGGTGGACGCCACCCTGGCCAAGCAGATCCTCGCCAGTATCCGCCCGATCCAGTAGGGGATTCGGCAAGGGCCACAGCACAACTCGTCCGACAGGGGGTCCGACGATGAGCGATGGAACCGATGACCGGGGCATCGATCCGGAACAGACGACATCCAGCGGAGACTGGTGGCAGGGTCCGCCGAGCCGGCCGGATCCGCCACCGCGTCCATACCCGGCGCCGAGCCCGAATCCCTATGTGTCCGCGCCGAATCCGCGCCCGGCACCCAGCCCGTATCAGTCCGGACCGAACCCGTATCAGCCCTCGCCGTACATGTCGGGACCGAATCCGCTTCCGCCGGTGCAGAATCCCTACACCACCGGCCCGAACATGTTCCCGCCCAACCCACCCGGCGGCGGTCGCGGCCGAATATGGCTGCTGGCCGGAGTAGGCGCGCTCGTCGTGGCCATCGTGGCGGTCGTCGCGATCGTGGTGGTGATGCGCGACTCCGGCACCTCCGCCACGCCCACCAGCTCCGCCAAGCCCACCTCGACCACCCGCCCGACCAGCACCGCCCCGCGTACGACCACCACCGGCCCGGCGTCCACGCTCACACCCCAGATCCCCGGCTATCAGGTCGATGTGCCCAAGGACCTGAAGGCCGCCTGGGACATCCCCAAGGACTGGACCATAGATCAGAGCGCCACCGCCTACGGCCCCGGCAACGACAGCATCCCCGCCGTCGGCGTCGCGCAGGAGGGCGTGGACTACTGCCCGAACAATGTGCGCACCACCATGTTTCTGACCACCTCCGATATCGACGACGCCACCTCCGCCGCGGGCGATGTCGGCAGCCGTGCCGCCCGCATCGGCTACTCCACCAAGACCTCGGTCACCGCGGGCGGCCCCCAGCCCTTCGCCACCACCAGCGGCCCCCTCAACGGCACCTTCGTCGAAACCACCGGCACCTTCACCGCCCCCGCCGGCTGCGCCACCACCTTCTCGGTCTACACCCTCGCCATCGGCGTAGGCACCGGCAAGGGCTCACTGGTCCTCGTACTGCTCGCCGACACGGGCGTGGAACGCTCGGTAACCGCCGATTTCGCCCGTAGACTATTCGCCACTTTCCGCCTGCTTTAGACCACCTGACCAGCCGATTTAACGTCCAGACCACCCGTGCGCTAAGCTACTCCACGTTCGCTTCACGGGGTGTGGCGCAGCTTGGTAGCGCGCTTCGTTCGGGACGAAGAGGTCGCAGGTTCAAATCCTGTCACCCCGACTGTGTGGTTGAGACACAACTCGGCCCCCGGCTCTTTCGAGAGCCGGGGGTTTTGTGTTTTCCGGATCAATTCTTCTGTGGGGAGACTCGGCGGCGGTAGCCGCGGGCGGTCAAAGGTGAGCCGAGACCGTGGAGTACGACGCTGCCCAGCACGGTTATGACCATGGCTGCGAGGGCGAGTTCGGCGTTGTCGCCGCGGAGTTGGTTGAAGGCGAGTAGGCCGAAGACGATCGAGGTGGTGCCGCGGGGGCCCAGCCAGCCGATGAGGAAGTTCTCGACGAGGGTGAGGCGGTAGCCGGTCAGGGAGGCCATGACGGGGATGATGCGGATCACGGTCAGCACCGCTGCGGAGAAGAGGCACAGGCGCCAATCCGCGCCCTCCCACAGCACGAAGACCGCGACTGCGCCGAAGACGAACCACATGATGGCGGTGAGCAGGAAGCCGATGTCGTCGATGAGTTCGAGTTCGCGGGCGTGTTCCTCCGTGTGGCGGACGCGGTGGATCACGAAGCCGCAGACGAAGGCGGCGACGAAGCCGTTGCCGCCGATGCTGACCGACAGCGCGTAGGAACCGATCGGGGCGGCGACCATGATGAGGCGTTTGGACTGCAGGTTCATCAGCCGGGCGGCATCGGCGCGATTGGTCAGGAAGGCCAGTGCCGCACCGCATCCCGCGCCGACCAGGAGTGCCTTCAGTGCCGGGGGTCCCGCGGTGCCGAGCGCTTCCCACGGCGTCCGGTCCCTGCTCGCGCCGCCCGCGACGGTCAGGGCGAAGACGATGATCGGGGACACGATGCCGTCGTTGTAGCCGCTCTCGACATTCAGGATATTGCGCACCCGCACCGGAATTCGCTTGTCGCGCAGGATCGCCGCCGCGGGCGCGAAGTCGATCGGCACCACCACGCATGCGATCACCAGCAGCAGCGCCCATCCGGAACCGGGCAGCAACCACAGTCCGAGACCCACCGCCGCCGCCAAACTCAATGGCAGCGCGATGAACAGAAGCCGCACCGCCGCACCGGGATTACGACCGAACAGCCCGCCGCGCACCTCGGTGGCGTCGATGAACAGGAGCACGGCGAGCACAATTTCGGCCGCGTGCAGTGCCACTTCCGTATCGAGGGTCGCGCCGATGGAATCGCGCACCATCAGCCCGACCACGACGCCCGCGAAGACCGTCACCATGGGCGCGCTGATGCGCCACTGGTCGAATTTGGCGGCCAGCAGGGCCCACACGGTGAGCGAGATGGCAACCGCCAGCATGGTGGCAATCATTCAGCCATCTTGCCAGGGCTACCCCGCGACGGGTCGAAGGCGAGTGCCGCCCAGGCGATTCGCGTGCGAGGTGAGGACGGTGCGCAGGGCCGCCGCGGTCGCCTCGTCGGCGGGCGTGAGCACGGTCAGGCTGTGGTCCGCGCCGTCCGGACTGGTGAGATTGTCGTAGCAGACGGTCAGGTCGCCGACCTCGGGGTGGCGGATGCGTTTGGTGCCGTGGCTGCGGTCCTGCACGGTGTGGTCGTCCCACCAGACGGCGAATTCCGGGCTCTCCGTGCGCAATTCGGCGATCACCTGGCGCAGCCGGGCATCGTCCGGGTGCCGGGCCAGATTGCGGCGCAGGTTGCCGACGGTCTCGCGGGCCACCCGATCCCAGTCCAGCTGGGTGGCGCGGGTGGCCGGATCGAGCAGGGTCAATCGGGCCGTATTGATCCCCGGCCCGAAACTCGGTCCGAACAGCGCCGCCGCGGCGGTATTGCGGGCCAGCACATCCAGGCGGAAATCGCTCAGATAGGCCGGGTGCGAAGGCATGCCGTCGAGGATGGCCCGCAGCGACGCGGGCGGATCGGCGGGTTTCCGGCTCGGCGGCTGGGCACCGCGTGCGATGAGATGCAGATGCGCGCGTTCGGTATCGGTGAGCTGCAGCGCGGCGGCCAGCGCGTCCAGGATCGCCGCACCGGGCGTCCCGACCCGACCCTGTTCCAGCCGGATGTACCAGTCGATGCTGACCGCGGCCAGCTGCGCGACCTCCTGCCGCCGCAGCCCGGGCGTGCGCCGGGTGCCGAGGCTCGGGAGTCCGGCGTCCTCCGGCGTGAGCCGTTCCCGCATGGCACGCAGGAAAGCGCCCAGTTCATTGCCCGATCCCGTACCGTCCACGACACCAGCCTAGGCGGCGCCGCTGGGTGGTATGCCGCATACCAGGCTGCGGACGATCTCCCTGCCCGTCTCGAATTCCGGGATTCTCATCTTGCAATTCGAAACACCGAGGAGGACCGCCATGAACCGCACCGCCGCACGCCGCATCATGATCACGACTTTCGCTGCGACGAGCCTGGTCGGGCTGGTCGCCTGCGGCAACGACAAGGATTCGGCCACCGCCACGACCACCGCGACCACCCCGGCGTCGGCTTCGGTCCAGGTCCGCCCGGTCGTCCCGGCCAACGCCGCACAATTCACGGTGACGACCACCGACGCCACCGACGCCTTTCCCGCCGACTTCTACGCGGGCAGCTTCGGTTGCACCGCGGCCAACAGGGCCCCGCGGCTGGCCTGGTCGGGAGCTCCGGCGGCCGCGAAGAGCTTCGCGGTCACCATGTTCGATCCGGACGCCCCGACGGGCGCGGGTTTCTGGCACTGGATGAACTGGGACATCCCCTCCACCGCAAAGGATTTCACCGCGGGAGCGGCGGGCGTCGCCGGCGCCAACGACGCCGGGGTCTCCGGTTACCTGGGCCCCTGCCCGCCCGCCGGCGACAAGCCCCACCACTACCGGATCTCCGTACTGGCCCTGGACACCCCGAGCCTGGACCTGCCCGCGACCACCACGCCGACCGTCGCGTCGTTCAGCATGGGCGCGCACATCGTCGGTGTGGCGAAGCTGGAACTGACCGCACAGCGCTGAGCGGACGACGAAGGGTCCCGGCCGCACCGGCCGGGACCCTTTGTCGTACAGCACTTCTCAGCCCAGGTGCAGGCGACGCATCAAACGCAGCGTGACCAGCGTCGACTTCAGCTGCTTCTCGTACGGCATGGACGCGCGCGCGGCCATGATCTGCTTCTTCTGCACCCCGACATTGATGGTGTCGGTGTACTTGAGCAGACCGGCCGCGCCGTGCCGGGTGCCGACGCCGGACTGCTTGACGCCGCCCGACGGGGTGCCCTTGGCGGCGTAGCTGGTGACGAAGCCGTCGTTGATATTGATGGCCCCGGCCTCGACGCGCTCGGCCAATGCGACTGCGCGGTCGATGTTTCCGGTCCAGATGCTGGCATTGAGCCCGTAGCTGGTGTCATTGGCCAGCTCGACCGCCTCGTCCACCGAGCCGTACTTGTAGATGCTGACCACGGGCCCGAAGGTCTCCATGGTGGCGTGCGCCATGTCCTTGGTGACGCCGGTGAGCACGGTCGGCTCGAAGAACGCGGGGCCGATGTCGGGCCGCGGGTTGCCGCCGGTGACGACGGTCGCGCCCTTCTCGCGGGCCTCGTCCACGTGGGCGGCGACGCGCTTCATGTGATCCACCGAGACCAGCGACCCCATTTCGGGCTCGAAGTCGTAGCTGGCGCCCATCTTGGCGCCGAGTTCCTCTGCGGCGGCGACGAATCGGCGCAGGTACTCGTCGTAGATGCGCTCGTGCACATAGATGCGCTCGATGTGCATACAGGCCTGGCCGGTATTGCCGAACACCGCGAAGATGGCCGACGGAATGGCCTCGTCGAGGTTGACGTCGTCGAGCACGATCATCGGGTTCTTGCCGCCGAGTTCCAGGCTGCAGCCGATGAGATTGCGCCCGGCCTGCTCGCCGATGGTCCGGCCGGTATTGGTGGAGCCGGTGAACATGACGAAGTCGACATTGTCGATGAGGGTGGGGCCGACATCGGGGCCGCCGCCGCAGACCACTTGGACCAGCCCGCGCGGCAGGCCCGCCTTGTGCAGCAACTCGATGCCGTAGAGGGTGCACAGCGCGGTCTTGTTGTCCGGCTTCATGATCACGCCGTTGCCCGCGATGAGCGCCGGGGTGGAGTCGGACATGGAGATGGCGAAGGGGAAGTTCCACGGCGCGATGACCGCGACCACGCCCTTGGGCCGGTGCTCCTCGGTGGAGGAGGTGATGACCGGCATGGGTCCGCTGCGCTTCTTCGGCTTGAGCGTCTTGGCGGCGGTCTTG
This sequence comes from Nocardia concava NBRC 100430, assembly GCF_000308815.1. Classification (GTDB taxonomy): domain Bacteria; phylum Actinomycetota; class Actinomycetes; order Mycobacteriales; family Mycobacteriaceae; genus Nocardia; species Nocardia concava. The sequence goes on along the minus strand of NZ_BAFX01000005.1, from coordinate 103,949 downwards.
AGGTAGTGCGCGATGACCATCGGCGTATCGCACGCCTCCTCGATGGCCATCCGTCGCGCCTTGCCGCAACCGATCTGGATGAGATCGGCGAGCGTCTCGATCTCGGAGAGGATCAGCTCGTGCGCGCGCTCGAAGACCGCGAGCCGGTCGGCGAGCGGCCGGGCGGCCCATTCCTTCTGAGCGGCGCGGGCGATCTCCGCGGCGGCCTTCACATCCTCCGACGAGGACTGCGGCAGGTAGCCGACCACGTCGCCGGTGTAGACCTCGATCATCTCGAAGGGCTCGCGGGCCTCGCCGGCCTTGCCCGCGGTCACCATGGCGGTCAGCCGATTGATGAGGGATTCCGTGACGCGGGGCGGAAGCTTCGCCTTGCTCGTTGTGCTCATGGGACTCTCTCCACTACTTGCCGCCCGTGACGGCGGTCACCATGATCCAAACTAGAACACGTTATTGTTCAGGACAACGGCACGGGGTAGTTTCGTGCCGGAATCAGCCCGGAAAGTGGAAAGAAGGGTCGGCGATGACCGCAGCGACTGCAGAGACAGCCAGCAATACCGAACCGCACGCGCTGGTCGAGAAGCGCGGCGCCACGCTGATCGTCACCATGAACCGGCCGAAGTCCAAGAACGCCCTGACCGGCGAGATGCTGGCCATCATGACCGAGGCGTGGGACACCGTCGACAACGATCCGGAGATCCGCTCCTGCATCCTCACCGGGGCCGGCGGCGCGTTCTGCGCGGGCGCGGATCTCAAGGCCATGAACAAGCGCGGCGCCGCGGAAGGCATGAAGGAGGGCAGCGCGTTCGATCCGTCCCGTATGCCCGGCCTGCTCAAGGGCCGCCGCCTGACCAAGCCGCTGATCGCCGCTGTCGAGGGCCCGGCCATCGCGGGCGGCACCGAGATCCTGCAGGGCACCGACATCCGCATCGCGGGTGAGAGCGCCAAATTCGGTATCTCCGAGGCGAAGTGGAGCCTGTTCCCGATGGGTGGCTCGGCGGTCCGGCTGCCGCGGCAGATCCCGTACACCATTGCCGCCGAGCTGCTGCTGACCGGCCGCCACATCACCGCGACCGAGGCGCTGAACTTCGGGCTCATCGGGCACGTGGTGCCGGACGGCACCGCGCTGGACAAGGCGCTGGAGATCGCCGAGCTGATCAACAACAACGGTCCGCTGGCCGTGCAGGCGATCCTCAAGGTCATTCGTGACACCGAGGGCATGCACGAGGAAGAGGCGTTCCAGATCGACGCCAAGGTCGGCCTGCCGGTCTTCCGCAGCGAAGACGCGAAGGAAGGCCCTCGCGCCTTCGCCGAGAAGCGGAAGCCGAACTTCCAAGGGAAGTAAGGAGGTTGGGGGCGATGCCCCCAACCTCGCGTCAGCGGGCGGAGAGTTCTTCCGCCAGGAACCCGCCCGACTGATGCCGCCACAGTTGCGCGTACGTGCCCTCGGCCCGTAGCAGCTCCTCGTGGCTGCCCTGTTCGACGATCCGCCCGCGATCGAGCACGACCAGCCGGTCCATATCGGCCACCGTGCTCAGCCGGTGCGCGACCACCAGCGCCGTACGCCCTTCCATCAACTCCCAGAGCGCTTGCTGCACAAGGATTTCGCTCTCCGAGTCGAGGGCGCTGGTGGCCTCGTCCAGCAGCAGGATGGGTGCGTCGCGCAGGATGGCCCGGGCCAGCGCGACCCGCTGGCGTTGCCCGCCGGACAGTTTCACGCCGCGCTCGCCGATGAGCGTCTCCATACCCTCGGGCAGCCCGTCGGCGAATTCGGTGACGTGCGCGGCCTTGGCCGCGCGCCGCACTTCCTCGTCGGTGGCGCCAGGCCGCGCGAATCGGATGTTCTCGCTCAGCGTCCGGTGGAACATGGCCGGATCCTGCGGCACATAGGCCAGCATCGAGCGCAGATCGCTCTGCCGCAGCCGCGAGATATCCTGCCCGCCAATGCGAATCGCACCGCCGTCGATGTCCATCATGCGCAGCAGCAGCTGCGTGATCGTGCTCTTGCCGCCGCCCGAGCGCCCGACCAGACCGATCCGCGACCCGCTGGGCACATCCAGTTCCAGCCCGCGGAACAGCGGCGGCGCACCCGCGTGCGCGAAGTCCACCCGCTCGAACCGGATGCCGGAACCATTGGGCCGCAAGGGTTCCGGATCGACCGGATCCAGCACGGTGGGCGATTCCAGCAGCAGTTCGGTGAACTGCGCGGCCTCGGTGGTCGAGCTCTCCAGCCGCCGGTAGATCTGGTTGAACCGGAACATGATGCCGGTGGCGTTCCAGTAGTAGGTGAACGCCACGATGATCACCTCGACCGAGGCGTGCCCGCCGTCGATGCCCAGCGCGATCAGCAGGCCCAGCACGTTCACGATCACCATGAGCGGCATCACCGCGGTGTCGATGAAGAGGTTGTTGTAGTCCCACGACCGCAGCGTCTTGCGCCGCTGCCCGACCACCCGTCGCCGATGCTCGGCCGCCTCCTGCGGTTCGGCCGCGAAGGCCCGCACCGCCTGCATGTTCGACAGCGCGTCGGAGACGTGCCCGGAGACCAGCGCGACGGCGGCCTCCCGCTCGTCGACCAGGTTCTGCCTGCGCTTGATCAAGGGCGTGACCACCACACCGCACAGGGCGATCAGGCCCAGCAGGGTGACGACCAGCAGCGGGTCGTAGCGCCACAGCACCACGCAGGCGAAGCTCATCGGCACCAGCGCGGAGACGATCTCGAAGGCGAGGGTGTCGGCGAACTCCTCGAACCGGGTCGCGAAGCTGAGCGCCCGTTTGGTCAGCGAGCCCGCGAAGTTGTTGTGGAAGAACGCCGCGTCCTTGGCCAGCAGCTCGTCCATGGCGGTGTTGTAGAGGTTCTCGATGCCGTAGGCGTCCAGCCGGTTGAGGAAGTGGATTCCGATGCGCCAGAACACTTCCGACAGCAGCAATACCCCGGCGAAGGCCAGCACGTAGGGCGCCAGCGTGCCGAACGAGGAGTCACCGGTGGCGGCCACCTTGCCGACCAGCACGGCGACCAGCAGCGGCGCGATGTAGAGCTGGCACATATTGCCCAGTGCCGGCCCCAGCATGCCCAGGGCCGTGATCACCTTGCGCCGGGCCAGTTCCCGGCCGTAGTAGCGCAGAACCAGGCGGATGGAGGAGGTTCGCGAACTCATTCCAAGCAGAGTGCCTGGTCGGAGGCCCTGCCGCCACTGATTTATTGCCGGATGGAAGCTGTCTACCCGGCAATATGGATCGAACGGCGGACGATCGCCCGGGCCACACCCGGCAGGAACCGCCGCATGAAATACGCGGGCCGGGCCTGGCCGGGAAACACGAACAGCGGCGTCTTCGGCTTGGCCAGTGCCCGTTCCAACGCGTCGATAATGCTCTCCGGAGTCTCCCCGCCGGCATTGCCGAGCACGCTGGCGTTCTCCTCGCGCACCGCGTCCAGGAACGGCGTCTCCACCATGGGCGGGCACAGCACGAGCAATCGAACACCGCTGTCGTGCAGCTCGTAGGAGAGGCTGTCGGCGAATCCGATCACCGCGTGCTTGGACGCCGTGTATCCGGCCATGCCCGGCGAGGGCAGCCAGCCGGCCAGCGAGGCGAACAGCACCACGGTGCCCGCCCCGGCCTTCTTCATGGCCGGTATGACTGCCTGGCAGAGGTTGACGGTGCCGATGTAGTTGACGTCGATCATCTTCCGGATCTGGGCCACATCGTGGTCCAGCACCGAGGCGTGCACATGGCACATGCCAGCGGCGTGTACGAGCCGGTCGATGGTCCCGAGCTCCGAGCGCACCTTGTCGACGACGGCGCGAACCTGTCCGGAATCGGAGACATCACACGTGTAGGTGTGCATGTTCGGCGACCGCGACGCCGTCGCGGCCAACCCCTCCGCGTTCAAATCCACCGCCGCCACCTTCCATCCCGCCGCCGCGAGACGTTGCGCGACAATGCGGCCCATACCGCTGGCCGCGCCGGTGACGAGTGCTGTCCGGTTCATCGAACCTCCCGGGTTTGCAGGACCGTGGCGGCATCCTCGAAAGTCATGCGGAGCGCGCCGATTCGGCTGGAGAACAACGCGGCCTTGGGCAGTCCCAGGGCTCGCAGCTGGTCGGAGACGGGATGGGTGCCGAGTTCGACCCGGGCGCCGCCGGGCCGCCCGCGCACCGCACCGGGATTCATCACCCACGGTGTGCGGCGCAGGATCCCGTCGCGCCAGGTGTAGGCGTCGATGGACGCGCCACCCGCACCGCCGGGCATGGGGAAGCCGTCCGCGACCCGCAGGGCGATCACGAGCTCCCCGTCGATCCGCACCTCGCACCGGTGCCCGCGGCCGTCGGGAGTGATGTCGATATCGGCCATCAGCTTCGGGAAGCCCCAGATCGACTGTCCGGCTTCACAAGTGAAGCTCTGATTCACCGGCAGCCAGTGAATGTAGGCCCCGGTGCTGTCCTTGCGCCCCGGCTGCCTGGCCATCAGCGAGAACGCGAATTCGTGATACGGCCCGAGATCCCCGTCCACGTATCGCACGAAAGCCAGTGAGAGCACGGCCTTCCCGAGCATGGTGACTGGTTCGAGCCCCGCATCCGCGAGCAGCGTCCGGGCCGCCCCCGTGTCGGCCAGGAACAGCGCCGAGCAGGCGTCGGCGTGGCGGATCTCGACCGGCATGCGGACCTGTTCCCCCAGGACGGAATGCGCTTCCATGTCAGAATTAGAACAGGTTTCAATGGGGTGCGCGGAGGGTTTCATCGAGTTTCCCACTCACCGGGCCTCGTGCTTCGGCGCATGGTCCTGGACATAGGACTTGGCCCAGCGATAGTCGGGTTTACCGCTCGGCGTGCGGGACACGGTCTCGGCCACCCAGATCTGTCGCGGCAGTTTGTAGCCCGCGAGATGCGCACGAATATGCCGCTCCAGCTCGGCGAAGTCGATCTCCCCCGCGGCCGCGGACACCACCGCCGCCACCTGCTGCCCCCACCGCTCGTGCGGCACCCCGATGACGACCGCGTCATAGACGGCCGGATGCGCCTTGACGGTCGCCTCGACCTCCTCGGGAAACACCTTCTCCCCGCCGGTATTGATGACCATGTTCCCGCGCCCGATCAAGGTCACCGTCCCGTCGGCCTCCACCCGCGCGCGATCGTCGGTGATCACCATCCGCACCCCGTCCACGGTCCGGATCAGCTTGTCGGTCTTGACCGGATCCTTGTAGTAGCCGATCGGCACGTTCCCGGTCTTGGCCACCCAGCCCTCGCCGCCCGGCGCGACCGGCCGTCCGTCCTCATCCACCACCAGCGCCCCGCGCCCGGTGGTGACCCGGGGCGCACGCGCGGGATCGTCGTCCTTCTGCGCGAATCCGATACCGCCGAACCCGGTTTCGGAGGATCCGATGGATTCGGTGACCAGCGTGCTCGGAAACAGTTCCAGCAGCGCGTTCTTCACCGGCTGGGTGAGCTGGGCGGCCCCCGATCCGATCGAGACCAGCGACGAGGCGTCCACCGGATTGGCCCGGTAGGAGTCCACCAGCGGACGCGCGATGGCATCACCGGTGACCACCAGCACCTGCGGCTTCTCCCGCGCCACTACCCGCCATACCTCGTCGGGATCGAAACGCGGCTGGAACAGCACCGCATTGCCGGACCAGAGCGCGGTGAAGGTGGGCATCATGGCGGCGGCGTGGATCAGCGGCGGGAGCACGAACCAGGTCATGGGCCAGGCGTTTTCGGCGGCCATGCGGGACTGCTGATACTCGTCGGCGACGGGTTCCCCGGTATAGAAGTCGATGCCGCCGCCCAGCACCCGCCACATGTCCTCCTGCCGCCAGATGACGCCCTTGGGGAGCCCCGTGGTGCCGCCGGTGTACATGATGAAGTGGTCGTCGGCACTGCGCGGACCGAAATCACGGTCAGGGGAGCCGCTTTCGAGCGCTTCCTCATAAGGAACGGAACTGCTGGCCAACCCCGCCCCGCCCTGATCGTCCTCGACGACGAGCGTGTGCCGCAGCTTCGGCAAGTGCGGCCGGATCTCCTCCACCAGCGGCGCATAGCACCGGTGATGCACCGACATCTCGAGATCGGCATTGTCGTAGACGTACCGCAGTTCCTCGGCCCGGTACCGGTAGTTGATATTCACCGGCACCGCGCGAATCTTGTAGCAGCCCACCAGCGTTTCCAGCGCCTCGATGCTGTTGTGCAGGTGGAACCCGATATGCGTGCCCGGGCCCGCGCCCGCCGCGGCCAGGTGGTGGGCCAGCCGGTTGGCGCGGGCGTCGAGTTCGGCGAAGGTCAGCCGCCGGGCGCCCTCGATGACGGCCGTCCGGTCGGGCACGGCGTCGGCGGAGTGTTCGTAGAGGTCGGCGAAATTGCACGCCATGGGCGCTGCTCCTGGTGGTGTCGACTACAGGACGGTGAGCGGAAGCGGTTTGCCCCGGTCGGCGAAGACGAAGCCCGCCCCGGAGCTGAAGTGGGTGATGGCGACCTCGTCGGCGGTGCGGAAAGGCAGGTCCGCGCAACGGATTTCGAGGGTCAGCGCGCAGTCGTCGGCATCCCGGACCCGGCAGTAGAAGCGCGGGTTCACACCACGCACCAGCGCGTCGAGCGGCTCCAGATGCTCGGCGTCGATCAGCGCCGCCCACGCCCCGTCGTCGGCCGCCCCGCAGGCCCGCCCGATCCGCAGCTCGATCGATTGCTCGCCGGCGGTGGTCTCGCTGGATACGTCGAGGTCGACGTAGGCGGCCGGATTGAACGCCGGATGCAGGCGCAACACCTTGGCCAGCGACGCGAAATCATCACCGAGGCCGAGGGCCGCGCGAAGCCGCTCAGCCGTGAGCCCGGCAATTCCCGTGAACTGCTTGCGGAGAATATCCACGGCCACTTCGGGTTTCGTCCGCTCCTCGACCGCCGCCCGATACCCGAGCGTGAGCAAGTGATGCTGCAAACTCACCTCGTCGGCCAGGCGAACCAGTGCCGACCGCGAGAAGTCCCCGAAGCGGAGATCGCTCAACAGCGGTCCCGAATAGTCGGACAGCCCCTCATCTTCCGGATCGATCGGTGACAACACGGTTCCGGCCGCCTCGGACCCGGTCAGGATTTCCGCACCCTCAACCTGCGCGGGCGGTTCATTGGCCGGATCAATGGTGACCGTCCACGCGCACACCGGTTTCCGATCCGCGGGCTCGCGCGGCGGCCGATGCACCGGCCGCACCTGCGCATGCGGATTCGTCGCCAACGCCGTCGCGTCGAACGTCGGATCTTCGATGTCGTGGCACATGGCCACCACGAATTCCGTCCCCATCGGCTCCACATCGGCCAGCGCCCCGCAGTGGTCCAAATGGAACTCCCCGTGATCATGGTCGATCACCCGGAACCGGAAATCCATGAACTGCGGAGGCGCACCGATATCCAGCTGGAATCCCTTGAAGATGGCATCCACGCCATCCCCGGTGATGTTGAGCGCCTTGCGCATTCGCCGCGTGTACACCGGGCTGGCCAGGCGCCATTCGTCTATGGCCACCGCCGTCATGCCCTCCCGGCCGAGCGCGCCCAGCACATGCGCCATTCCCGACCGGTCGATGAGGTGCCCGCACAGCAGCAGTTCCGGAACCAGCAGTGCCAGTTCGGATCTGGTCAGCGATTCGTATCTGCTGGTCACCACAGGGGCACCGGCCCCTTTCCGATCGGGTACCAGCCCGGCAGCGGCTGTCCGGACATGGCTCGCTCCATGCGCTTGCGCATGCCGGACGACAGCGCGTCGGCGGAGATCATCTCGACGAAAAGCGCTGTCACATTGCCGAAGTCGAAGAAGTCGCGCTGCCAGCTCCACTGGAAGTCGCCGGCGTAGCGGAACCAGCTGCCGCCGATCCCCTCCGGGCTGTACGGCCGCCCGTCGGCGCGCTGCTTCTCGTTCACCTGCTTCCAGAAGCCGATGACGCTCCCGCTTCGCTCGTCCACGACGAATTCCTGGTACGGATACGTCCAGCCCTCGAGCCCGAACATCTCCTGCCCGAGCGCGATCTCCCGGATCTCGTCGCGCCCGACCGCCATGAATTCCTGTTGCGGCCCGTAGTTCCAGCCGTAGGTGGCGTCCTCGGTATAGAAGTGGTCCAGGGGTTTCCAATCCCCCTGTGCCTCACACTGTTTGTTCTCGTCCACCCAGCGGCGGATCATCTCGTCGAGTTCATCGCGGGACCAGGCCATGGGGGCCTCCGTTCAGGATTCTTTGAAATCAGACACAGCGTCACCGTCGTCGATCAACGACAGCGCTTGCGTCGGGCAGTAGCGGACGGCGGCGCGGGCCGCCTCCAGATCGGTGCCGGGGTCGGCGCGCAGGATTTCGACCTGCCCCTGCTTCGGCACGCGGAAGAGTTCGGGGGCCTCGTCCTGGCAGACGGCATGGCCCTGGCAGAGATCCAGATCGACAACGAGGCGCATCACGCATCTCCTGCCAGAGGAGCCTCGGGCTGCACCTCGACCAGCACCAGATGCGACCCGCGCGGCGTCGAAACAACCGCCGTCACCGCCGCCGCGAGATCCGCGGGCCGCAGGAAGTTCGCGTGCCGCGCGAACCCCCACTTCACCCAGTTCTCCAGCAGCGGCCCCACCACCTCGGGAGTGGCCTGCATGCCCATCCCGGTCAGCGTCTGCCCCGGCCGCACGATCGACGACCGAACCCCGGTGCCCTCCAACTCCATTCGCAGCTGGGTGGCGAACGCTTCGACTCCGGTCTTGGCCGCGTTGTACGCCCCCGCGCCCGGACGGGCCCGCACGGCGCAATCGGATCCGATGATCACGAAGTCCCCGCGCTGCCGCTCGATCATGCCGGGCAGGACGCGATGCGCGAGCCGCTGCGCGCCGACGAGATGCACGCGAACCTGGGATTCGAACAGGTCGGGATCCATTTCCCAGCCCTTGCCGAATTCCAGATCGCCCGCACCGGACACCAGGATCTCGGTCGGCCCGAGCGCTTCCTCTGCGGCACTGATGAATTCATCGACGGAGGCGGTATCGGCGACATCGAGCCGCCCGGCGAATGCCTCTCCCCCGTCGGCCCGGATCTTCTCGGCGAGGGTCTCGCAGATCTCGACCCGGCGAGCACCGAGCGCGACCGGATGCCCTAGGGCGGCAAGCGCTTCGGCCGTAGCGGCCCCGATCCCCGACGACGCCCCCGCGACAACCGCCGGACGCCGTTCGGGATGTGGTGTGAACCGAGCCATCACCGCACCTCCACGGAAACCGGCAGATGCGCGAACCCGCGCACATTCACCGAATGCACCCGCTGAATCCCGGTCTCCCCGATCCGATACGCCTTGACCCGGGTCGCGAACTCCCGCAACACGATCGACGCCTCCAGCCGGGCCAGATGCGCGCCCAGGCAAAAGTGCACACCCTTCCCGAAGCTGATCAGCCCGCCCTTGTCCGGCCGTTCGATGTCATATCGATCCGGATCATGGAACGCCCCGTCGTCCCGATTCGCGGACCCGATGAGCAGCAACACCTTCGCCCCGGCCGGAATGGTCCGCCCGTAATACTCGAGATCCTCCGCCGCCGTCCGCGCCAGAATCTGACTCGACGCGTCGTATCGCAGCGTCTCCTCCACCCAGTCCTCGACCAGTTCGGGATGCGCCGCTACCTTGGCGTACTGCTCCGGATTGCGGCCCGCCCAATACAGCGCGTTCCCCAGCAGTTTGGTCGTCGTCTCATTGCCCGCGACCACCATGAGGAACATGAATCCGAGGATCTCCTCGTCGGCCAGCCGATCCCCGTCGGCCTCGGCGTCCAGCAGCGCCGAGGTCAGATCCCCGGTGCGCTTGCGCTTCCGCTCCGCGAGCATCTGGTTGTAATAGCCCGCCAGCTGCAGCGCCGCCTCCATCGCCGCGACGGGCACATCGAGCACGCCCTCCTCGCGGTGCACCAATAGATCGGCCAGCCTGCGCAATTCGGCCCGATCGGCCTCGGGCACCCCCAGCAGCTCGGAGATGACATCCATCGGCACCTGCCCGGCCACGGCATCGATCCAGTCGAAATCGCCACTGGCCAGGGCCGGTTCGAGATAGCGCAGCGTGATCTCCCGGATCCGCTCGCTCATCTCGGTGACGCGTCTCGGCGTGAAGCCCTGATACACCAGCTTGCGCAGCCGCACATGCCCCGGATCGTCCATGGCCAGGAAGGACATGGTCCGCCACGCGTGCGGCCCCCATGCGGCCGGATCCAGCGAGACCCCATTGGCGCTGGAGAGCCGCCGATCGTCCCGGAATCCGGCTGCCACGTCCGTATGCCGGGAGAGCGCCCAGAAGTCCAGATCCGGGTGGTGATACACCGGGGCCTCGGTGCGCAACCGCTGGTAGACGGGATAGGGATCCTCGTGCACGCGGTAGTCGTAGGGGTCGAACAGCAGTGGTTCGACGGAGGCTGCGGTCATCGTGTGAGCACCTCGTATTCGATAACGCGTTCATCGGCTCTGACGAACGTTTTCCAGCAACGGAGACACGTAGCTGGACATGTGTCTGTACGGTACTAGCGACGGGATCACCTGACAACGGAATCCCGAATCCCAATCCGCTCGCGACCGAGCAAACTGAAACATGTTCTTGCGCGGTTCCGAGCCACGAACCTATAGTCCGTACACGTGTCCGGACAGCATGGGAGCTACCTATGAGCCCGAGCGATCTCGTCCCCGACGGCGGTTCGCAGTTGCTGATCGGCGGCAAATTGACGCCCGGCGGCGGCGGTGTGTTCACCACCGCCGACCCGGCGACCGGGGCACCCCTCGGCCACGCCGCCAATGCCGACGCCGCCGATATGGACGCGGCCATCGCCGCGGCCCGCACGGCATTCGACACCACAGACTGGTCGCGCGATCCGGGTTTTCGCGCGGCCGGTCTGAGGCAATTGCGAGACGCGCTGAAGAGTCACATCGAGGAACTCCGCGAGATCACCATCGCGGAGGCGGGCGCACCCCGCATGCTGACCAGCGGTCCCCAGCTGGAAGGCCCCATCAACGACCTCGGCTACTTCGCCGACCTGGCCGAAAACTACGCCTGGGAAACCGATCTCGGCATCGCCTCGCCGATGGGGATCAAGAGCTCCCGCAAGCTCCGCCGCGAACCCATCGGCGTGGTCGGCGCGATCACGCCGTGGAACTTCCCGCATCAGATCAACTTCGCCAAGCTGGGTCCGGCGCTGGCGGCGGGCACCACGGTGGTTCTCAAGCCCGCGCCCGATACACCGTGGTGCGCGGCTGCCGTCGGGCGAATCATCGCCGAGGAGACGGACATTCCGGCGGGTGTCGTCAATATCGTCACCTCCGACGACCACGGACTCGGCGCGCAGCTGGTCACCGATCCGCGGGTGGACATGATCTCGTTCACCGGATCGACGGCGACGGGCAAGTCCGTAATGACCGCTGCCGCAGCCTCTTTGAAGAAGGTCTTCCTGGAGCTGGGCGGCAAGTCCGCGTTCATCGTGCTGGACGACGCGGATATCGCGGCCGCGGCGAGTTATGCGGCCTTCGGGGTGTGCGTGCACGCGGGCCAGGGCTGTGCGATCAGCACCCGTCTGCTCGTCCCGAGAGAACACCACGATCAGGCGGTCGAGGCCGCCGCCCGAACCCTGTCCAATATCAAGCCCGGCAATCCGACCAAGCCCGGAACCGTCTGCGGCCCACTGATTTCCGAACGCCAACGCGCCCGCGTCGAACGCTATCTCGACATCGCCCGCGCCGAGGGCGGCACCATCGTCACCGGCGGCAACCGCGTCGACGGCCCCGGCTGGTTCATCGAGCCGACCCTGATCACCGGTCTCCCCAACAGCTCCCCCGTGGCGCAGGAGGAGATCTTCGGCCCCGTCCTCACCGTCATCCCCCACGACGGCGACCTCGACGCCGTCCGCATCGCCAACGACTCCCCCTACGGCCTGTCCGGCTCGGTCTGGGGCCGCGATCCCGAGCGCCTGCGCGCGGTGGTCGAAGGCGTCCGCACCGGCACGCTCAGCGTGAACGGCGGCGTCTGGTATTCGGCCGACGCGCCCTTCGGCGGCTACAAGCAGTCCGGCCTGGGCCGGGAGATGGGCGTCCTCGGCTTCGAGGAATACACCGAGACCAAACTCATCGCGACCGGCTGCTGAGGAGTACCGACATGAGCCGATTCACCGACAGATCCATCATCGTCACCGGCGCCGCCCGCGGCATCGGCGCGGCCTATGCGCGGGCCCTGGCCTCCGAAGGCGCGAAAGTCGTTGTCGCCGACCTCAACAGCGAGCTCGGCGAGGCCGTGGCCAAGGAGATCACCGCCGACGGCGGCCGGGCCGTCTTCGCCCAGGTGGACGTCGCCGATCCCGCCTCCGCCAAGGCCGTAGCCGATTTCACCGTCGCCGAATTCGGCGGCATCCACCATCTGGTCAACAATGCCGCCATCTACGGCGACATGAAGCTCGACATCCTGCTGACCGTCCCGTGGGATTACTACAAGAAGTTCATGGCCGTGAATCTGGACGGCGCGCTGAACATGACCCGCGCGGTGTACAAGCACATCGCGAAGGCTGGCGGCGGCTCGATCGTCAACCAGTCGTCCACGGCGGCCTGGACCTACTCCGGCTTCTACGGCCTGGCCAAGGCCGGAATCAACAGCCTGACACAGCAATTGGCGCACGAGCTCGGACATTCCAAGATCCGGGTCAATGCCATCGCGCCCGGCCCGACCGATACCGAGGCGACTCGCAGCATCGTGCCGGAACAGTTCGTCGATCAGCTGGTGAAGCAGATGGCGCTGAAGCGGCTGGGCACCACCGAGGACATGGTCGGCGCGTGCCTGTACCTGCTGTCCGATGATGCCGCCTGGGTGACCGGTCAGGTCCTGAACGTCGACGGCGGGCAGGTCTTCCGCCCATGAGCGAAACCCAGGAATTCTCGGTAGGTTTCATCGGCCTCGGCAATATGGGCGCGCCGATGGCCCAGCGTCTGGTCGATTGGCCCGGCGGCCTGGTCGTCTGCGATATGCGGCCGGACGCACTGCAACCGTTCACCGATGCGGGGGCTACCGCGGCAGGTTCACCGGCCGAGGTGGCCGAGACCTGCCGCGTCGTCTCGGTCGTCGTTCTCGACGACGAGCAGGTACGCACGGTGGTCGACGGCCTGCTGCAGACCGCCAAGCCCGGCACGGTGATCGCTGTCCACTCCACCATCTCCGACCAGACGGCCATCGAACTGGCCGCCGAATGCGCCTCGCACGGAGTCGAATTCGTCGATGCCCCGATCAGCGGCGGAGCCCCCGCCGCCCAGAAGGGCGCACTGGCGGTCATGGTCGGCGGCACCCCCGCCGCCTTCGAAGCCGTCCGAGAACCCTTCACCCGCTTCGGTTCCCTGGTGATCCACGCCGGTGAAGTCGGCGCAGGCACCCGAATGAAGCTGGCCCGCAACCTACTCCACTTCGTAGCCTTCACCGCCGCCTCCGAGGCCCAACGCCTCGCCGAGGCCGCCGGCCTCGACATCACCAAACTCGGCAAGGTGGTCCGCCACTCCGACTCACACACCGGCGGCCCCGGCGCGATCATGCTCCGCAAGACCACCGCCCCCGTCGAGCCGGACGACTTCTGGTTCCCCATCCTCGGCCACGTACGCGATCTCGGCGAAAAGGATCTCGCCCTGGCCCTCGACCTCGCCACCCGGCTGGAGCTGAATCTGCCGCTGGCCCAACGCGCATTGCACGACCTGGGTGACGGACTCGGTGTGGGTCCCGGCCCGATCGCAAAGGAGCATTCATGACCGACCAGGTTCCCTCCGAGATCAGGCAGCAGGGCCTGAAGACCATGTCGGAGGTCTACGGCTTCGACCTCCCGAACCTGACCGGCGACCCGTTCTACGAGGTCACCGTCGACCACCTCTTCGCCGACATCTGGAACCGCCCCGGCCTGACCATGCGCGACCGTCGGCTGCTGCTGCTCGGAGCCATTGCCGCCCAGGGCAATGCGGAGATCGCCGAAATCCAGGTCGGCGCGGCCCTGCGCAACGGCGAGCTGGACGCGGACCAATTGCGCGAGATCGCGGTGTTCCTGGCCCACTACATCGGCTGGCCCTCCGCCACCAAGCTGGACGGCGCGATCCGCAAGACGCTCGCCAAAGACAAGAAGAAGTAATCCCCACCCGCAGTTAGGAATTCAGAGACATGGCGGAAACCGCAACCGCAACCGTCCGGCCGCTCCGGGCCAGTGAGGTCGAAAACTGGGACTACGAGGCCGATGTCGTCGTAGTCGGCTTCGGTATCGCCGGAGTGTGCGCCTCCATCGAGGCCGCCCGCTCCGGAGCCGACGTCCTCGTCCTGGAACGCACCAGCGGCTGGGGCGGCGCGGCCGCCATGTCCGGCGGATTCATCTACCTGGGCGGCGGCACGGCGCTGCAGAAGAAGCTCGGCTTCGAGGACACGGTCGAGAACATGGAAGCGTTCCTCACCGCCGCCCTCGGTCCGGGCGTCGACAAGGCCAAGATCCACGACTACTGCCAGGGCAGCGTCGACCACTTCGATTGGCTTGTCGCCCAGGGAGTCCCGTTCAAGGAGGAGTTCTGGGGCGAGCCCGGTTACGAGCCACCCGCCGACCAGGGCCTCATGTACTCCGGCGGCGAGAATGCCGCCCCCTTCAAGGACAAGATCCCGCCCGCCCCCCGCGGTCACCTGGCCTGGACCAAGGACAAGAAGCTGGGCGAGAAGGGCGGCGGCTACATGCTGATGGAGCCCCTCGCCCAGAAGGCCGAAGAACTCGGCGTCCGCCACGAATACGACGTCCGCCTGCGCCGCCTCGTCATCGACGACTCCGGCCGCGTCGTCGGCGTGGCCGCCACCCGCTACGGCAAACCGGTTCTCGTCCGCGCCGACCGCGGCGTAGTCCTGGCCACCGGCAGCTTCGCCTACAACCACGAAATGGTGGAACGCTTCGCGCCCAAGATCTCCGGCCGCCCCACCGCCACCGTCGAGGAACACGACGGCATCGGCATCCAGGTCGCCCAGGCTCTGGGCGCGGACCTGGCACACATGGACGCCACCGAGGTCGCGTTGGTGGTCGACCCGCAGCTGGTCGCCCGCGGCATCCTGGTGAACGGCCGCGGCCAGCGCTTCATTACCGAGGACACCTATGCGGGCCGCATGGGCCAGGCGGTGCTGCAGAACCAGGACAACCAGGCCTACCTGGTGATCGACGAACTCGCGCTGGACGAGGCGATGGAAACCCAATCCTCGCTGTCGTTCCTGCGCGTCGCCCCCACCTGGGTCGCCGAGACGGTCGCCGAACTGGAGAGCGACATGGGCCTGCCGGAGCACACCCTGCAGTCCACCATCGACCTCTACAACCACCACGCCGAAAAGGGCGAGGACCCCTTCCTGGGCAAGAAGACCGAATGGGTCAAGCCCATCCGCACCCCTCTCGGCGCGTACGACCTGCGCGGCTACACAGGCGGTTTCACCCTCGGCGGCCTCCGCACCGACCTGGACTCCCGAGTCCTCCACATCACCGGCGCCCCCATCCCCGGCCTCTACGCCGCCGGCCGGGTCACCTCCGGCATCTGCGCCGGTGGCTACGCCTCCGGCTGCTCCCTGGGTGACGGCAGCTTCTACGGCCGCCGCGCCGGTGTCTCCGCCGCCAAGCAGCTCTGAAAGGACCACACCCCCATGCGATTCGGCATCGTCCTCTTCACCAGCGACCGCGGCATCACCCCCGCCGTCGCCGCCAAAGCCGCCGAGGACCGCGGCTTCGATTCCTTCTTCGTCCCCGAACACACCCACATTCCGGTCAAACGCGAAGCGGCACACCCTCAAACGGGCGACGCCAGCCTCCCCGACGACCGCTACATGCGCACTCTCGACCCATGGGTCGCACTCGGCACGGCGGCCGCCGTCACCTCCCGCATCGAACTGTCCACGGCCGTAGCACTTCCCACCGAAAGCGACTGCATTACCCTCGCCAAAACCATAGCCACCCTGGACCACCTCTCGGGCGGCCGCGTCACCCTCGGCGCCGGATTCGGCTGGAACACCGACGAACTCACCGACCACGGCGTCCCCGGCAACAAGCGCCGCACCGTCCTCCGCGAATACATCGAGGCCATGCGCGCCCTCTGGACCGAGGAAGAAGCCTCCTACTCCGGCGATTTCGTCAGCTTCGGCCCGAGCTGGGCCTACCCCAAACCAGTCCAGCCCCACATCCCCCTCCTCATCGGCGCAGGCGGAACCGACAAAACCTTCAAATGGATCGCCCGCTCCGGCGACGGCTGGATCACCACCCCCTACGAATCCGACGTCTCCGCCTCCACCAGCCTCCTCATGAAGCACTGGGAAGAAGCAGGCCGAGAAGGCACCCCGCGAGTAGTAGCCCTCGCCTACAAACCCAACCCCGAACAACTCGAATCCTGGTCCGCCGCAGGCGTAACCGACGTCCTCTACGGCCTCCCCGACAAACCAGAATCAGACGTCCTCGCCTACCTTGATCGCCTCTCCGCAAAGCTCGCACCCCTGGGTCTTTCGACCCCGTAAATCTCTAAAAGGTGATCCGTGCAGTCCGTGGGCCGGAACGCAAGTTCCGGCTCCCAACCCGGCGTCAGCCCAAGTCCGGTAGGGCAGGCGACGCCACCACACTTTTCGTTTATCTTTCCCCGGGTTACCTGACCTCACGCACTCTGAATCACATGTTGCGCCCACGAGTCCGCCAGTACGCCTTGCGCTGAGACGGCGTGCAGTACACGTGCATCATCTCCATGAGTCCATCGATCACTGGCCCCGCATCAATGAACGGGGAAATGGTGTCCGCATCAGGCACACCGGCAGCGGTGACCGGCGGCACGGGCTCCGTCGGGAACAGGAATGGTGTGCCTTCGGGAGTGGTGGTGATCGAATCACCGCTGGGCGTGGTCCATTGCACCTCCCGATCCGGGTGGTGATCGACTTTCCAGCCGTTGCGATTGTTGTCGGCGAGAGTCTTGAGCCGGTGATGGCGACGACACCGCGCACCCAGATTGTGTTCGCTGGTGGGGCCACCATTGTCGGGATTGTCGTGGTCGAAACGGTCTTGGTGGTCGAGGTCGGTGTCGGCGGCGGGCACCTGGCAGCCCGGCGCACGGCAGATCCCGTCGAGAGCACGCACACGGGCGGCGACACGCGCCGTGGGCTGATACACCAGCTCGCGGGCCGCAGCGGCGGGGGCTGCTGCGTCAGTGATGATTTCGAAGCGAGCATGACGCGCCAGCTGCCGGGCGAGATCGGCGTCGATCGCCCCGAAACCAGCCAGCAGCGCCGGGTTGTCCTGCAGCCCCGCAAGCGTTTCCGCCGACACACCCACCTGCACCAACGCCTTACGCGCCACCGGAGCCACCGCGTCGAAGGGGGCACGCGGGCAGTCCTCGCGACCACACTGACAGGTCAGGCGACCGGTGCCATCAGCGAGCGCCACCAAAGCATCAGCGCGGCGCTGGTTCTGGGTACGCGGATCCTCGCTGCATACCTGCGTGCAGGCCATCTCCCGCAGCTTCTCGAACAAGGTGCGTCCCCCGGCGGCAGGCAGGACCGCATCGACCACGGCAGTGCCGTTGTCGGCGGCATTCACACTGACATACCGCTCGGCCTCGGCTTCCTTACGACGCACGGCCTGGCCCTCGGGGTCGGCTTCGGTGATCCAGCGGCGCGCGGTGCGCCGAACCCGCTGCGGGTCCGCGTTTTCCGCATACGCGGCGATCTTCTGCTCCAGCTCGGTGAGCAGGTCCCCGCGCACGTTGGTCAGGGTTTCGCGGATCGCACGGACCTGCGCCAGGTCGATACGCCCGGCAGCGAAGGCTTCGGCGGTGGTCGGGAGGCGATGCTCGAGGTCGAGCCCGATATTGATCAGGTTGTCCGCGGAACGCTGCGACATCTTGAGTGCGACACCGATTTCGGTGGCGGTGCTCTCTCCCGCGTAGAGCTGCCCGACCCCCAGGTCGATCTGCTGGGCACGGCGGATTTCGTAGAGCCGTGTCATCAACGCGGTTTCTTCAGCCTGGAGTTCAGCTATTTGTGAGTGCACCGCGCGGAGCTGCTCGACCACGGCATGGTCGGCATCCCATTCAGCAGTGAAATCACCCATACCTTCGATCATAGTTTCGAATCCCGCGACACAACAGCACGATCAACACGACTCACCGTGTAAATCCCTAGCTACCAACATGATTCAACCGGATCATCATCAAAGTCCCCCGCATAGTCGTCAAACGCCGAAGGCGGGTCCTACGCGCCGACGCCCAGCTCGTCACGGACTGCGGCGACGACGCGGTCCACGCAGTCCTGCGGCCCGGCCGCGAGGCGGTTGTGGGTTACCGCGACGGCGAGGTTGTGGTCGGGGTCGGCGAAGGCGGTACTGCCGCCGGAACCGTTGTGGCCGAATATGGTCGGGCGCGCACCCATGATGGATCCGGAGCCGCCGAGGAAGAAGCCGTGGGCCTTGGGGATGGGTGCACCCAGGATGCGGTCGGGGTCGGTGGTGCGGACGGTGGTGGCAGCGCGCAGGGTGTCGGGGCTCAGGAGTTCGCCGGAGAGGGCAGCGGCGTAGAGGCGGGCCGCACCTCGGGCGGTGACCGTGGCGGAGGCGGGGACGGCCAGGCGGCGGATTTCGGGGCGGTTGGCGAAGTCGGCGACCGGGGCCACGGCGGGCGGTGCGACGCGGTGAAAGGCCGGGGGCATGTGGTTCAACACCGCGGACCAGTTCCCGTCGTAGAGGGCGGCGACCGGGATATCGTCGGGCACAGCGAAATACAGGCCATCAGTGATACCCAGCGGAGCGGCGATCTCGTCGAGCACCGCGTCGATGGGTCGGCCGGTGGCGCGATAGACGATCTCGGCGACCAGGTGCCCGTAGGTCCAGCCGTGGTAACCGGTGGCGGTGCCAGGCTCCCATTCGGGCCGCTGCTCGGCCAGCCAGGCCGTCACCGCCGCGACATCGGTGAACTGCTCGAAGGTGATGTCGGCAGGCAAGTAGGGAAGGCCCGCCGTGTGAGTGAGGACCTGGCCGACAGTTACGGATTCCTTTCCATGTACACCGAATTCGGGCCAGTACTTGGCGACCGGGGCGGCGTAGTCGAGTACGCCGCGCTCCACCAGCGTGGCGACGACCAGGGCAGCGATGCCCTTGCCCGTCGAGAACGAGGGGAACAAGGTGTCCCCGTCGACCGCCCAGCCGGTAGCGGTGTCGGCCACGCCGGCGTACGCGTCTATCGCGAGTTCGCCGTTCACGTAGGCAGCTACCTGAATGCCGGTTTCCTGTCCGGAATCTACGAGTTCGTCGAGCAGGTTCTGAATCATGATGTCTCTCTCGGCTATTGGTTGATCGGGTATCAGAAGTCGCGGACAGGTGCGCCGAACCAGCGGGTCAGCGCCGCGTCGAGGCCGTCGAGATCGCCGTCATCGGCGGCCCAGGCGACGCAGCCGTCCGGCCGGACGAGCATGGCCGAAAGCACCTGTGTCTCAGCGAGCTTCGCCGTGACGACGCCAACGCGATCACCCCATGCGGCAGCGCGCTCACGCAGCGCCGAGGAGTCGTCGAGATCGAACAGCACCGCTTTGCCGCTGCCGAAGTGCTCGGCCACACGGGTGCCGTCGGACAGTTCGAGATCGGGAACCGGCGCGCCGGTGCGAGAATGGCCGCCGCCGAGGTCATACCGGTGCAGGACACCAGAGATCTTCTTGAAGATCGTCGTCGCGCCATCACGGCTGGCCAGGAGTTCCTCGGTAACCGCCCGCATGGCGCGGCTACGCGGGTCGGTGCGCATGATCGCGATCTGCGCACGCGTCCACTCCAGCACCCACTCGCCGATCGGGTGACGTTCGGTGGTGTACGTATCGAGCAGATCCGCCGGTGCCCACCCGGCCACCACGGCGGCCAGCTTCCAGCCGAGATTCACCGCATCACCGATGCCGAGGTTGAGCCCCTGCCCACCGAACGGCGAATGCACATGGGCAGCGTCGCCCGCCAGCAGCACTCGGCCCTTGCGGTAGTCGGTGGCCTGCCTCGTGTTATCGGTGAATCGGGTCGCCGAAATGACCTTGGTGATACGAACATCCGCGCCGGAGACCCGACGCAGGCTGGCTTCCAGTTCCTCAGCGGTGATGGCCGCGGACCGGTCGGCGGGCGGGCCATCGAGCTCGACGGTGAGGAAGCGCCCCGGCACCGGCCCGTACGTGTAGATGCCGGTCGGCGTCGTGTGCCAGCCGGGTTCGAGCCCCTCCGCACCGGTCATCTCCACCAGCGCCTGGCGACCGGTGATCTCGGGATCGACTCCAGGGAAATCGAATTCGGCGAGCTTGCGCACCAGGCTGCGCCCACCATCACAGCCGACCAGCCAGCCCGTACGCACAATGCGATCACCACAATCGACGGTGACCCCGATCCCGTCATCGGCGAAACCGGCCACCTCCACACCACGCCGGATCTCCACACCCAACTCGACGGCCCGGCGCCCCAGAATCGTCTCGATGGCCTGCTGCGAAACCAGGAACGCCTCACCGGCCGGGCCGATCTCGGCGAAGGCGGGATCCTCGAAGTCGATCCGATTCGGGTCGACCATGATGCCCGCGAAATGTCCCACGGCCGGCCGGCGCTCATTCGCGCGGACCGGCATGGACTTGCCCGTGCCACCGAGGAACTGGCGGAATCGCTCCAGAGCGGCCTCCTGAACGGCAAGCAACTCCGGCAGCAGACCGCGCCGATCGAGAGCCTGTGCGGTCGGCACATTGATCGCCCCCGCCTTGACCGTCTGATCGACCTCGCTGAGCCGTTCGACCACCAGCACGTCCACACCCGCCAGCCGCAGCTCGCACGCCAGCATCAACCCGACCGGACCGGCTCCGACCACCACCACATCGCGCATCTCGTTCATGAGAAGCACTGTGCCGGGCCACGATTGCTTGGATCTTGCATCGCCTTGCACGCCCCTTGCGGCAGGCGGCGCGACCTAGTTGCAAGCGGCGATGCGCTGCAGAATCCGGAGACCCTCAGAGGTGGGGAGTTCGCGGAACTTTCCGCTCGCCACCGCCCGCTCATGAAGAGGCTGATTGTCCTGGATCGCCAGGAGACCACCGCCCGCGATCCAATGAACCCAGTCGTCGTAGGCGTGATCAGCCGCCGCGCCGTCCGGGATGGTGATGAGCAGCAGCCGGATCGGGGTTCGCCAAGTGCGGACGATGTCCCGGTAGGTATTCATGTCGGCCGATGAGGTGCCGACCTCCAGCACTACGCCATTACCGACATGCGGCCGCACCGATTTCTCGATTTGCTCCGGGAGTGCCGACAATTCGCGCACAGTGACGACGAGCGAGGGAGACGTCATTCGAAAGCCTTTCTCCCGCCCGCTCATTCATGCGGATTCCCTATACCGCGAGTTGCTCTACGGGCCCGACCATAGTAGCATCCGGACACGTGTCTGATCCCCATTCCGCCCGCTCAGCGGTGAGCATGGAGGCCACGCGTCGGCGCCTCACCGAGAAGCAGGCCGACACGGTGGACAAACTGACGCGTGCGGCGATGGATGTGCTGTCCAAGGAGGGCTTCGCCGGTCTGACGGTGCGCATGGTCGCCGCCCAGGCCGGAGTCGGTACGGCTACCGCCTACACCTATTTCAGCTCGAAGGAACACCTGGTCGCGGAGATGTTCTGGCGGCGGCTGGCCGCGACCGAGGCGCCCCGCGACGACGAGTCGGATTCCACCGCACGGGTCCTGGCCGTGCTGCGCCAGATCGCCATGCTGATGGCCGACGAGCCGACCCTGGCGGGTGCGGTGACCGCCGCGCTGCTCGGCACCGATCCCGATGTGGCGCATCTGCGCTTGCGGATCGGCGGGGAGATTCGGGTCCGTCTCATCGACGCGCTCGGCACCGACTCCGATCCCGAGCTCGTGGAAACCCTTGAAATGATCTACGCGGGCGCACTGGTCCGCGCGGGCATGGGTTATGCGTCCTACGCCGAAATTGCCGAGCGCATGGAAAAGGCCGCACTGCGCATCCTGCGCAGCTGAATTCGGCTCCAGTTTTCTACATTCTCGATAATTCGCGATTTCGCCAGATCCCTTGCCGTGCAATGACTTCCGTAGTACCGTCTGGACAGGTGTCTACCCGGGAGGTCACAGATGACCCTGGTCAAACCGCGCGCGGTATCCGGTGGCGAGCATGAGCACGGCCACCTCGAGGAGTTCCGCACCGATCCCATCGCCCTGATGGCACGGGTGCGCGAGGAATGCGGCGATATCGGCTCGTTCCGATTGGCGGATCGCGATGTCATCCTGCTGACCGGCGCGCAGGCCAACGAGTTCTTCTTCAGAGCCGGTGACGACGAGCTGGATCAGGCCGCGGCGTATCCGTTCATGAAGCCCATCTTCGGCGAGGGCGTGGTCTTCGACGCCCCGCCCGAGCGGCGCAAGGAGATGTTGCACAACACCGCTCTGCGCGCCGAGCAGATGCGCGGCCACGCCACCACCATCGCCCGCGAGGTCGAGCGCATGCTGGCCCGCTGGGGTGACGAGGGCGAGATCGATCTGCTCGAATTCTTCGCCGAGCTCACCATTTACACGTCCTCGGCCTGCCTGATCGGCACCAAGTTCCGCGAGGAGCTCGACGACCGCTTCGCGCACCTGTACCACGAGCTGGAGCGCGGCACCGACGCCTACTGCTACGTCGACCCGTACGCGCCCATCGAGAGCTTCCGCCGCCGCGACGAGGCGCGCTGGGAGCTGGTGAAGCTGGTCCGGCACATCATGGCCGGGCGGCTCGCGAATCCGCCGCAGGGCAAGGACGATCGGGACATGCTCGACGTGCTGGTGTCGGTCAACGACGAGAACGGCAAGCCGCGCTTCTCCGCCAGCGAGATCACCGGAATCTTCATCTCGATGATGTTCGCGGGCCACCACACCACCTCCGGCACCGCGGCGTGGACGATCATCGAATTGCTCAGGCACCCGGAGGTGCTGGCGAACGTCGTCACCGAGCTGGACACCCTCTACGCCGACGGTTCGGACGTGAGTTTCCATGCGCTGCGCCAGATTCCGAATCTGGAGGCGGTGCTGAAGGAGGCGCTGCGCCTGCACCCGCCCCTGATCATCCTCATGCGCGTCGCCCGCGAGGAGTTCGAGGTCTGCGGCCACCGCATCGATCCCGGCGACCTGGTGGCCGCGAGTCCCGCCGTCTCCAACCGGATTCCGGAGGCCTTCCCGAATCCGGAGCACTTCGACCCGGGCCGCTACCTGGACCCCAACCAGGAGGATCTGGCCAACCGCTGGAACTGGATCCCCTTCGGCGCGGGCCGCCACCGGTGCGTCGGCGCGGCCTTCGCGCTGATGCAGCTCAAGGCGATCTTCTCGATCTTGTTGCGGGACTGGGAATTCGAGCTGGCGCAGCCGTCCGACAGCTACCGCAACGACCACTCCAAGATGGTCGTGCAGCTGCAGCAGCCGTGCGCGGTCCGCTACCGGCGGCGCGCACGGCCCGCAGTCGACTAGAGCGCGGCCTCGATCGCGTCGGTCACGGCCGGATCCTTGGGCTCGGTGCGTGGACGGAAACGTCCCAGCACCGAGCCGTCGCGCCCGATCAGGAACTTCTCGAAGTTCCACTGGATGTCTCCGGCCTCACCGGCCACATCGGCGGTGGCGGTCAGCTCCGTGTACAGCGGGATCCGCCCCTCGCCGTTCACGTCCGACTTCTCCAGCAGCGGGAAGTCCACACCGTAAGTGGTGGAACAGAATTCGGCGATCTCCTCGGCCGTCCCCGGCTCCTGCCCCATGAATTGGTTGCACGGCACACCGACGACGGTGAACCCCTTCGGCCCGTAGGTCTGCTGCAGCTCGACCAGGCCCGCGTACTGCGGGGTCAGCCCGCACTTGGAGGCCACATTGACCAGCAGCACGACCTTGTCGCCGGCCAGTTCGGCCAGCGTGGTGGGCTCATCGGTCAGGGTGCGCAGCGAAATCTCGCGAATATTGGTCACAACCACGAATAGTAGAACGGGTTCGACGGGCCTACCGGTTCAGGAGTAGCTCACCCGCCAGTGTTTGATCCCGTTGATCCACCCCGACCGCAGCCGCTGCGGCGGCTCCACCTCGGTGATTTCCGGCATGGCATCGGCAATGGCGTTGAAGATGAGATCGATCTCGAGCCGCGCCAGATTCGCGCCGACGCAGAAGTGGTTTCCGGTCCCACCGAATCCGACATGCGGATTGGGGTCGCGGAAAACGTTGAACGAGAACGGATCCTCGAACACGTCCTCGTCGAAATTGGCGGAGCTGTAGAACAATCCGACGCGCTGCCCCTCGCGAATGGCCTGCCCGCCGATTTCGGTGTCCTGCGTCGCCGTGCGCTGGAATGCCACCACCGGCGTCGCCCACCGCACGATTTCGTCCGGCGCGGTGCGCGGGCGCTGTTCCCGATACAGCTTCCACTGGTCCGGGTTGTCGACAAACGCCTTCATGCCGTGACTGATGGCATTGCGCGTGGTCTCGTTGCCCGCCACCGACAACAGGATGACGAAGAACCCGAATTCGTCGGAACCCAGTGCCTCGCCGTCGAGATCGGCGTTCACCAGCTGGCTGACGATATCGTCGGCCGGGCAGGCGCGCCGCTGTTCGGCCATGTTGTAGGCGTATCCGAGCAGCTCGGCGTTGGCGGTCATATTCTGACCGGCGAATTCCGGATCGTCATAGTTCAGCAGCTGATTCGACCAGGTGAACAGCTTGTGCCGATCGTCCTGCGGCACGCCCAGCAGTTCCGCGATCGCCTGCAGCGGCAGTTCGCACGCCACCTGCTCCACGAAATCGCCGCCGCCGGTCGCCTTCGCCTCCCGCACAATCTTTTCCGCGCGCGCGGTGAGCGCCGCGCGCAGGCCCTCGATGGCGCGCGGGGTGAATCCCTTGGAGACGATCCGCCGAATCTTGGTGTGCTTGGGCGGATCCATATTGACCAGCAGCGCTTCGCGGCCGAGCTCGAGTTGTTCGGGCAGCGAGTCGGCGGGCATTTTGATGATGGAGCCCTTGCGATTCGAGGACCAGAGTTCCGGTCTCCGGGATATCTCCTTGACGTCCTCGTGCCGGGTGATGACCCAGTACCCGTCGTCGTCCATGGGTGCGGCCTGCTCGGGGGTTTGCGCATTCCACCAGATCGGTGCGGTGCGCCGGAGCAGGGCGAACTCCTCGGCGGGACTGTGGTCGGCCCAGAGTGCGGGATCGGTGAAATCGAAGCCGACCGGTAATGACGGAACAGACACTGTTCCTCCTCGGGCAAGGTGCCGCTATGATCACGAAATTGGAACGTGTTTCACACCGATTGAACCATGCCGACCTGCGGCTGGGCAGCGTTTCCAGCCACTCGTCCCAGCCAGTTCCCGCGCGCTCGCGAGACCCTCGCTCCGCAGCCCCGGTTCTGAAACATGTTCAGTGAGGCATAAGTCGATCTTGTGACTGGACATTGCGTCCACCGTGTCGGCAGACTAGAACTTGTTCTACAGTGATGCCAGGCACACTCGAAGATGAGGTAACTGATATGACCGCTTCCCCGGGCTCCACGAACGAGGCCGATTACGTCGTCGTAGGCGCGGGCAGCGCCGGCGCTGTCGTGGCGGGACGTCTCGCCGAGCGCGGCGCGCGGGTCATCCTGTTGGAGGCCGGACGCAAGGACAACACCCGCATGGTCACCATGCCGGGCGCGATCAGCATGGTGCACACCGTTCCGCAGCTGAAGAAGCGCGTGACGTGGAAGCAGTTCTCCATCCCGCAGAAGCACGCCAACGACCGTCAGATTCCGATGACCCGCGGCAAGGTGCTCGGCGGCTCCAGCTCCGTCAACGGCATGCTCTACGTGCGCGGCAACCGCGCCAACTTCGACTCCTGGGCCGCCGAGGGCAATACCGGCTGGAGCTACCAGGACGTGCTGCCCGCCTACAAGCGCCTGGAGAACTGGCAGGACGGCGACAACGACTACCGCGCCACCGGCGGACCCATCGAGGTCACCCGCCAGCAGGACCTCACCCCGATCGCCCACGAGTTCATGACCGCCGCCGCCGACACCCTCGGCGCGCCGATCATCGAGGACTACAACGGCGAATCGCAGGAGGGCATCTCGATCTTCCAGCAGTCCGTGCGAAACGGCCTGCGCTACAGCTCCTCTCGCGGCTTCATCACCGATATGCCGAACGAGAACCTGACCGTGATCACCCACGCGCACGTCACCCGCGTGGTGATCGAGAACGGCCGCGCCACCGGCGTCGAGATCGTGGAGAAGAACGGCACCCGCCGGGTGGTGCGGGCCGGCAAGGAGGTCATCGTCTCCGGCGGTGTCATCGGCTCGCCGCAGATCCTCATGCTCTCGGGCATCGGCCCGGCCGCGCATCTGCGCGAGCACGGCATCGACGTGGTGGCCGACCTGCCCGTCGGGCAGAACCTGCACGACCACCTGTTCGTGCCCATGACCTTCATCTCCAAGAAGGCCATCCACCGGGGCATCCCGACCCACTTCGCCAGCGGCATCCTGCAGGAGCTGCGCCGCCCGGGCAGCTCGTGGATGGGGCGCACGGTGTTCGAGGCGTGCGGCTTCGTGAAGACCAAGTTCGCCGAGGGCGACTACCCGGACATGCAGATCCACACCCTGCCGTGGAGCTACCCGATCCCCAACCAGGACGAGGACAAGCTGCACCTGGTCGATCGCCGCCCCGGCTTCACCATCTTCCCGAGCCTCATCTACCCGAAGAGCCGCGGCGAGATGAAGCTGGCCTCGGCCGATCCGTTCGCCTCGCCGCTGATCGACCCGGGCTACCTGAGCGACCCCCGCGACACCGAATTCCTCGTCGAGGGCATCCGGATGATCCGGGAGATCATGGCGCACAAGAGCATTGCGAGCGACTGGACCGAGGAGCTGGCCCCCGGGCCCGCGCTGATGGACGAGTCGGCACTGCGGGCCGAGCTGCCCAACCGCGTGCACTCGATCTACCACCCGGTCGGCACCTGCCGCATGGGCGTGGACGAGCGGGCGGTCGTGGATCCGACGCTGAAGGTGCTCGGGGTCGAGGGGCTGCGCGTCGCGGATGCCTCGATCATGCCGAGCATCACCGGCGGCAACACCAACGCACCGAGCTACATGATCGGCGAGAAGGCCGCGGAGTTCATCAACTGATCGGTAAGACCTGCGGAGGGGTGCTGCTACTTCCCTGGTAGCTCCGCCGCACGGGTCGGCGGCTCACGACCACCGCCGACCCGGACAGCCCCGGGCCTCGCTACCTCTCGGCCCGGGGCTGTTGCATTTCTCCAGGAGGAGTCATGGCGTCCCTGCCCGTCGATATCTGGCTGAACGCACCGCTGAGCGAATCTGCCTCGCGCGCAGCGCAATTGCGTGAGCTCGGCGTGGACGGGGTGTTCACCTTCGAGGGCGCGCACGATGTGTTCATGCCGCTGACGCTGGCGGCGACCGCCGGGGTCGACATCATGACCAATGTGGCGATGGCGTTCCCGCGCAGCCCGATGCATCTCGCGCATACGGCGTGGGATCTGCAGGCGTTGTCGGGCGGGCGGTTCCGGCTCGGGCTCGGCAGTCAGATCCGGGCGCATATCGAGCGGCGGTACGGCAGCGTCTGGTCGGAGCCGGTGGAGCGGATGCGCGATACCGTGCTCGCGGTGCAGGCGATCCTGCGGGCGTGGCAGGAGGGGGAACGACTGGACTACCGGGGCCGGTTCTGGCAGCACACGTTGATGCCGCCGCAGTTCGTACCGGGGCCGAATCCTTTTGGGGCGCCGCCGGTTCTGGTCGGGGCGCTCGGGCCGCGCATGACCGAGATGGCGGCGCAGGTGGCGGACGGGCTGCTGGTGATGCCGTTCAATACCGAGCGGCACTTCCGGGAGCGGACCCTGGCGGCGGTGGAGAAGGGGCTGGCCGGGTCGGAGCGGCCGTTCGAGATCATCGTGGAAGCCATTGTGGCCATGGGTGATTCGGACGAGGAGTTGGCGACGGCGCGGGCGGCGGTGCGGAATCTGCTGGCCTTCTACGGTTCCACGCCGTCATATCGGCCGGTACTGGATGTGGAGGGGTGGGGTGAGCTGCAGCCGGAGCTGAATCTGCTGTCCAAGCAGGGGCGGTGGCGGGAGATGGCGGGGCTCATCGACGATTCGATGGTCGATGCGCTGACGGTCAGCGGGACGCCTGCCGAGTGCGCCCGGCAGATTCTAACCCGATTCGGCGACAAGGCTTCTCGCGTCTGCTGTTATTTTCCGGGCTACCAGGTCGCCGATACCGCGATCGCCGACCTGGTCGCCTCGCTGCATTCCTGAATCAGCTGACCGTGATCGGATGGTCGAGTTCGAACAGGCTGCGATGGCCGGTCATATCCGTGACCACCAGGCGCGGCAGGTTCGGGCCGCGGTCGTTGTAGACGTGGGACGTGGCGGCGTCGGTGGTGGTCTCGTGCGTGCCGTCGCCGAAATACCAGTCGTACTGCCGGATGGCGGTGCCCGCCTTGGCGGCGTCGAAGGCGACCGGGGTGCCCGGATGCGTGGACGTGCGGGAGGCGGTGAAGCCGGTGCCGGGCGCCTCGCTGCCGCCGAACCAGTCGGCGAGATGCGTGTTCATGAGGAAGGCCTCGGCGTAGGTGCGCGCGCCGTCGAGGTCGGGCAGGGCCGCGGTCGCGGCCGCGACGGTCATGCACTGCGGCAGCTGGCCGGGCTGCGAACACGCCAGCTGGCGCAGCGAGATCGCCTCGTCGCCCAGCGGATTCATGGCCGGGCGGCGATCCCCCGCCTGCACGGCGTCCTGAGTGAACAGGCCGTCGGCGGCGGCCGCGAAGACCTCGCCCGCGGCGGTATTGACGTCGGTGGCGGCCTGCCGGAACGCCTCCGAGGACAGCCGCACGAATTCCGACCAGCGCTGGGTCAGCCCCTGCGGCACCCGGCCCGCGTCGTATCCGTGGAAGTAGTCGCCCACCAGCACCTTCGGCGCACCGGGCAGCTCGTGCGCGGCCTGCATGGCCTCGCGCATGCCGCGCCCGCCGTAACCGAGCTTGGCCCCGCTGAAATATGGCACGGTGGCGGCCGGATTCGCCGATTCCGCTCCCACGCCGCCACATTCACGACGCACCGCGGCGGCCAGGTCCTGGGTGCCGGGGGTGACGCCGACGGGAATGCCGAAGAAGGGATCCAGATCGTTGAGGCAGCCGTCCATCAGGACCAGATCGATGCGGTAGCCGTTCGCGGCGGCGTCGGCCGCGGCCTGTTCGAGCTGACAGAAGACATCGAGGGTGGCATCGTCACCGCCGGGGCAGGATCCGTTCGCGCGGGCGGCCGGGGCATCGAGGGTCGCGCCGGAGACGGTGTAATCGTGCAGGTGCGCGGTGCGGCCGGTGCGGGCGCCCAGCGCCTCGGCGAACAGTCCCGCGAAGGTCCGATCCTGGTCCAGACTCTGCCCCCACAGCACCGAGTCGCCGACCGAAACCACGTGCAGCGGAGCGCATTCCCGATTCACCCGGAAGTTCCAGGGCTTGCCGTACTCGCCGATGTCCCCGCCGGGAACCCGGGCGCGGGCGTCCACGCGGAGCAGGCCGTCGGGCGGTAGCTCGTCGCGGAGGATGTCGAACCCGACGGTCATCACCTCGTTCTGCACCACCGTGATGCCGCTGCGAATCGGCTGGCCGCCACCCAGGATTCGCCATTCCACCTCGGCGTGCTCGGGCACGCCCGGCGGTAGGTAGACGGCGGTGGTGCCGTGTAGCGCGCCGGTGCAGGGACCGTCGTGCGGGGTGCTGACGTCGAGGATCAGGGGTAGGTCCGCTATCCGGGGTAGGTCGCCTAGTGGGTCGGCCTGGGCTTGCGCCACCGTTCCGGCCACCGCGATCGCACCCGCCAGGGTCGGCAGCAAGGCCGCACGACACTGCCGGGATCGCCACAACTTCACATGCTCCTCCTGGGGTTCCGCAATCTGACAGCAGACATGGTGCGGACGGGTTGCCGAAGGGGCGCGCCGGGCGCGCCGAAATGGCCGAATTTAGTCCGTTCTACCTGCATATCTGCTAGACAAAGGGGATGAACGCGAGAAATCTGACACTCGCAACACTGGCCTTCGCCCTCACCTTCTGGGCGTGGAATCTCATTGGTCCGCTATCCAGCAGCTACACCAAGGATCTGGGGCTGTCGCCCGGCCAGCAATCCCTGTTGGTCGCCACTCCGGTCCTGGTCGGGTCGCTGGGCCGGATTCCGGTCGGTGTGCTCACCGACAAGCTCGGCGGGCGGCTCATGTTCACCATCATCGCGTTCGTCTCGATCATCCCGACCCTGCTGGTGGGGTGGTCGAATTCCTTTGTGGCACTGATCATCTGGGGATTCTTCCTGGGCATCCCCGGCACCTCGTTCGCCGTCGGCGTCCCGTTCGTGAACTCCTGGTTCGAACCGGCCCGGCGCGGCTTCGCCACCGGCATGTTCGGCCTGGGCATGGGCGGTACCGCGCTCTCGGCACTGCTCACCCCGCGCTTGGTCGACCACCTCGGCCGCGCGCAGACCCACGTGCTGATGGCCGTCGCGCTGGCGATCCTGGGCGCGGTCATGTGGCTGTTCGCCCGCAACGCCCCGCAATGGACACCGGCCACCGAACCCGCCCTGCCGCGCATCAAGGAGGCGTTGAAGCTCAAGGCCACCTGGGAAGGCTCGATCCTCTACGCGCTGGCGTTCGGCGGCTTCGTCGCGTTTTCCACCTATCTGCCGACCGTGCTCAAGAACGTCTACGAGTTCTCCCAGTCCGATGCCGGACTGCGCACCGCCGGTTTCTCCATCGCGGGCGTGCTGGCCCGGCCGCTGGGCGGCACGCTGTCGGACAAGATCGGGCCGATCAAGGTGCTGGTCCTCTCGTTCGCGGGCGCGGCCGTCATGGCCGTCGTGCTGGCGTTCAAACCCGCGCCCGAATTCCCGGCCGGGGCCAGCCTGGTGCTCATGGCCTTCTTCCTGGGTCTGGGCACCGGCGGCGTGTTCGCTCTCATCGCCAAGCTGGTGGAACCGGCGCGGGTCGGCACGGTCACCGGCCTGGTCGGCGCGGCCGGTGGACTCGGCGGCTACTTCCCGCCGCTCGTGATGGGCGTGGTCTACAGCGCCACCGACGAATACACCGTCGGCTACATCCTGCTCGCCCTCACCGCGGTCGCGGTGCTGCTCTACACCCTGAAAATCGGTCGCGAGCTTCGCAATTGACCTCTCCGGAAGGAGAAGTATGCGCACCGCCCTCTTCGTCACCTGCATCAATGACGTGCTGTACCCCGGAACCGGGCAGGCCGCGGTGAAACTGCTGCGGCGCCTGGGCGTCGAGGTGGAATTCCCGATGGCGCAGAGCTGCTGCGGGCAGATGCACTGCAATACCGGGTACCGCGCCGACACCGCCAAGCTGGCAAGGCATTTCGTGAAGGTACTCGGCGACTACGACCGGATCATCATGCCGTCGGCATCGTGCGGGCAGGCGCCGCGCGAGTTCTACATGAAGGCCGCGGAGGCGACCGGGGATTCGAAGCTCGCCCTGGACACCCAGCGGATCCTGCCCAAGATCCGCGAGATCACCGAGTTCATCACCGACGATCTCGGAATCCATGACACCGGTGCGTATTTCCCGCATCGGGTCACCTATCACCCGACCTGCCATTCGCTGCGGATCCTGCACATCGGGGATCGGCCGCTGATGCTGCTGCGGGCGGTGCGGGGAATCGATCTGGTGGAACTGCCGAATGCCACGGAGTGCTGCGGATTCGGCGGGACCTTCTCGGTGAAGAACGGCGCGGTGTCGGGCGCGATGAACGGGGACAAGGCCCGGCACGTGCGCGAGTCCGGCGCGGATGTGCTTACCGCCGTGGACAATTCGTGCCTGATGAATATCGGCGGGCGGCTCGCCAAGGACAAGACCGCGGTGCGGAGCATGCACCTGATCGAGATCCTGGCGCGGACGCAGGCCGACGGGCTGATGCCCAGCATACCGGTGATCGCGGCGGGAGTCGCGTCATGAGCAGGAGTTTCGTCGGGTGGCCGCCGTTTCCGAAGGCCGCCGAGAAGTCGACCAAGGATCCCCAGCTGCGCGCCAATGTGCACCGGGCGACCCACACGATTCGGCAGAAGCGCGACGCTCTGGTCGAGGAACGGCCCGACTGGCAGCAGCTGCGCGACAGCGCCGCGGCCATCAAAGACACTGTGCTGCACCATCTCGACTCGTATCTGATCCAGCTGGAGTCCACGGTCGAGGCCGCGGGCGGCGTGGTGCACTGGGCGCGCGACGCCGCCGAGGCCTGCCTGATCGTCACCGAACTGGTGCGGCGCACCGGGGAACAGCAGATCGTCAAGGCCAAATCCATGCTCACCGAGGAGATCGGGCTCGACGACGCCCTGCGCGCCGCCGGCATCGACGCCCGCGAAACCGATCTCGCCGAGATCATCCTGCAGCTCGGCGACGATCTGCCCTCGCACATCGTGGTGCCCTCGATGCACTTGAACCGCGGGCAGATTCGCGACATCTTCACGCGCGAGATGGGCAAGCACGGGCGGCCCGCCCCCGCCGGGCTCACCGACGACCCCAACGAGCTGGCCGATGCCGCGCGGCTGCACCTGCGCGAGAAGTTCCTGGCCGCCAAGGTCGGGATCACCGGCGGGAACTTCCTGGTCGCCGAGACCGGGACCGTGGTCATGGTGGAATCCGAGGGCAACGGACGCATGTGCCTGACGCTGCCGGAGACGCTCATCTCGGTGGTGGGCATCGAGAAGGTGGTGCCGACCTGGCGCGACCTGGAGGTGTTCCTGCAACTGCTGGCGCGCAGTTCGACCGGGGAACGGATGTCGCCGTACGTGTCGAGCTGGACGGGGGTCACCGATCAGGACGGGCCGCGCGAATTCCATCTGGTGCTGGTCGACAACGGCCGGACGCGGGCATTGGGCGATCAGCTCGGGCGACAAGCGTTGCGCTGCATTCGATGTGGCGCGTGCATGAACATCTGCCCGGTGTACGAGCGCACCGGCGGGCAGACCTACGGATCGGTGTATCCGGGCCCGATCGGCGCGATTCTGAACCCGCTGCTCAAGGGGGCCGACGATCCGCAGACCGCGTCGCTGCCGTACGCGTCGTCGCTGTGCGGGGCATGCAACGAGGTGTGCCCGGTGCGGATCGACATCGTCGGGAATCTGCTGGAGCTGCGGCACGACGTGGCCGAGGGACCGGCCAAGGTGAAGCATCGAGGGGAACGGGTGGCGCTGGATGCGGTGGAGAGCGTCATGTACCACCCGCACGCCTGGGCGGCGGCGGTGAAGGCCGCGGGGATGGCGGGGGTGGTCGCGCCGAAAAAGCATCTGCTGCCGCCGCTTTCGGGGTGGACGGAGAGTCGGTTCGTTCCTGCGGTGCCCAAGGAATCGTTCCGGAGCTGGTGGGCGCGGACCGATGGAGGGACCCGATGAGCGCACGGGAAACTGTGCTGACGCGCATTCGTGAGGCGCTTTCGGACCTGCCCGCCGAGCAGCGGACCACGACGGTGCCGCGCGAATATCTGCGGCAGGCACCGGGAATCGACGCGCGGGATCCGGCGGCGGTTACCTCGCTGTTCGTCGAGCGGTTGAAACACTATGGGGCGCAGTCGCATCGGATTCACGGAGAGGATCTGCCGGGGACCATCGCGGCGGCTTTGCGTGATCATGGTGCGCACAGCGTGGTCGCTCCCGCCGGTCTGCCGTCGGCCTGGCTGGCCGACTGGGCCGCCGAGTCCGGAAATCGCGTGGTTTCCGACGATCCACAGTTATCCCCAACCGAGCTCGATGCTGTGGATGCCGTGGTGACCAATTGCGCTGCCGCCATTGCCGATTCGGGGACGGTGGTACTCGACGGCGGTCCCGGCCAGGGCCGCCGCGCGCCGACGCTGGTGCCCGACTGCCACGTCTGCGTGGTGCGGGCCGAGCAGATCGCCTCGTCGCTGCCGGAGGTGATCGGCGTGCTGGATCCGCACCGGCCGCTCACCTGGTTCAGCGGGCCGTCGGCGACGGTGGATATCGAGATGATCCGGGTGCAGGGCGTGCACGGGCCGCGGCAATTGGTGGTGGTCGTCGTCGAGTGAGACAGGCCCGCTCAGTTGCTCTTGAAAATGCCGCGCTGCCTGGACTTTTCATGATTACAAGATCTTGTTAAGGCCGAGCCAAGCGCGGCTGGGCATCGTTTGTGTCAACGCCGGAACAGTCCGGCGGACCCAACGAGCCACCATCCGGGGGTGGGGACGCTGGGGCCGACCCGTCTACGAGGGGTGGCGGGTCGGCCACAGCAAACCAACCAGAAGGTACTCACATTGGGATCCGGCCTGCCGCGAAGGGGGTGGCAGGCCGGTCCCAAGCTAACGATCAGCGATCTTGTTCGTCCGATTTGTGGCCTCCGCCGCCCACCGCACGGCATCATGGAAGGCAAGAGCGCCAAGAAGATTGGGATCGACGATGGAAACAGTGGTCGTCTTCGTACTGGCCTGCCTGATCTATTGGTGGGGCCTACTCTGACGTGGGAGTTTGCGCGACCGCGTAGAGGGCGTCGGCGATCCGGCGGCTGAAGTGGTCGGCATCCTCCGTACCGTGAGTGAGGGCGCGCATCAGGGTCGCGCCGCGCAGGAATTCGAAGATCGCCTCGACATCGCAATCGAGGGCCGCCCGGCCGGACTCGGCCGCGGCCGTGAGCAGCTCGCGCAGCGCCGCGATGGTGGGCCGTTCACCGCCGTCGAGCAGGCGGCGGTAGCACTCCCGATCGTCGTGATATTCCGAGAGCAGGCCGGGAATGGCCGAACGGGCCGCGGGATGCGCGGCCGCATCGAGGAACAGGCGCGTCCAGGCCAGCAGGTCGGCATGCAGATCGCCCGTGGGCACCGGATGGTTCCCGGTGTCGAGGATGAAGACGGCCTCCTCGACCAGGGCGCGCCTGCCTGGCCAGCGGCGGTAGATCGAGGTGGTGACCACGCCCGCGCGCCGGGCCACGGCGGCGATGGTGGTGGCCTGATAGCCGTCGCGGACCAGGAGTTCCTGGGCCGCCCTGAGCACCTGGGCGTCGAGTTGCGGGTCGCGGGTGGTCCCTGCTGCGGTCACGGGTCCCTCTCATCGGATCGCAGTGAATTCTGAAACAGGTTAAGGGCGGACAGCCGAAATCCGCCCCGGCAAAGGCGCCGGAGCGGATTTCGTATTCGGTTGTGCTGATATTCGGTTGCGCTACTGAGCCTCGACCAGTTCGGCCTCGGCGCCCGGCATCTCCGGAGCCGCCGCCTTCGCGCCCTTCATGAGGAAGAAGGCGATGACGGTGGCGACCAGGACCGCCGCACCGCTGGCCAGGAAGGTGGTCGACATGGCGTGGCTGAAGGCCTCGCGGGCCGCGGTCACCAGGGCCTCGTTGCCGCTCGCGACGGCTCCCGCGATGGAGTCGCGGGCCGCGGCCGGAGCGTCGGAAGGCATTCCGTCGGTGTAGGTTCCGGCCAGCACCGCACCCAGGACGGCCACACCCAGCGCGCCACCGGTCTGCTGGATGGTGTCGTTCAGCGCCGAGCCGACACCGGCCTGCTCCGGCGGGATGGCGCCCATCAGCGCGCCGATCGCGGCGGGCATGGCCAGACCGGCACCGGCGCCCACCAGCGCCATGGCCAGGGCCGCGGCCCAGAACCCGGAGTCGGTATCCAGGGCGGCCAGGGCACCCGAACCGCCGGCCAGCACCAGCATGCCGGCCAGGGTGATCGGACGGACGCCGAACTTCTGCACCAGCCCGGCGCCGACACCCTGGGCAGCCAGCGCCGCGAACGCCAGCGGGGTGAAGGCCAGCGCGGTCTTCATGGCCGAGTAGCCGAGCACGAACTGCAGGTACTGGGTGAGCAGCAGGAGCAGACCGGCATTGGCGAAGGTCACCAGCACCAGCGAGAAGCTGGATCCGGTGAAGACCCGGTTGCGGAACAGGGGCAGCGGAACCATCGGGTGCTCGGCCTTCAGCTCACGAACCATGAAGGCCGCCAGGAAGACCGCGGCGAGGATCAGCGAAATCCAGGTTCCGGCAAGGCCCTTGGTCGGGAATTCGATAATGCTCCACACCAGCGACACGGTGCCCACGATGGACAGCGCCATTCCCGGAAGATCGGTCGGGCGGGCGGGGCCCTTGGACTCCGGCATGAGGGCCAGCGCGGCCAGGATGGCAAGACCCGCGATCGGGACGTTCAGCAGGAAAACCGAACCCCACCACAGGTGTTCGAGCATCACACCGCCCAGCACCGGGCCGCCGACCAGGCCGAGCATGGCGACGCTGCTCCACGCCGCGATCGCCTTGGGCCGCTCGTCCTCGTCGAACACGGTGATCAGGATGGACAGTGTGCTCGGCATGATGAGCGCGCCGCCGATGCCCATGATCACGCGGCCCGTGATCAGCATCCCCGCGCTGGTGGCGTACGCGGCCAGCAGTGACGCCGCGCCGAAGAGCACCAGGCCCAACAACATCACCAGCCTGCGGCCGAAGCGGTCGGAGAGACTGCCGGTGGTGAGCAGCAGGCCCGCGAAAACGAGGATGTAGCAGTCGATCACCCACTGCAGCGCCTGCGGGCCGGCGTGCAGGTCGATCGCGATCTCCGGCAGGGCGACGGTGAGGACCATGTTGTCGATCACCAGCACCAGCGAGGCCAGGCACAGCACGACCAGGATCAGCCAGCGCTTCGGATTGCGCTGGGACACGGGCGATGTCAGCGCCTCGGTCACATCTTTGGCAGTCATTTCGGTTCCCCTTCGAGAAGCTGTTCCGCACACTGTGCGGTGTTGTCGAACACTGTACGGTCTCCGTACACTGTTCGCAAGAGGGAACGGTGTACGGCGAATCGAACGGCGTTCTAGCTGGGGTTATGCTGTTCCACAGACGAAGGAGGAAGAGCCATGGCGGCCAAGACGCAGGAGTTCTCGTCGGTATGGACCCGCCCGGAACGACAGCGGCGGGAACAACCCGCGCTGAGCCGGGAACAGATCGTGGCCGAGGCGCTCGCTCTGCTCGACACCGAGGGCTACGACGCGCTCAGCATGCGCAAACTCGGCACCCGGCTCAATGCCGGCGCCACCTCGCTCTACACCCACGTCACCAACAAGGACGAGATCCTCGAGCTGGTGATCGACGAGGCGTTCGGCGAGGTCCACGTCCCCGACACCATCGAGCCGGCGAACTGGCGTGGCGATCTGCTCGCGCTGGGCCGCAACGTGCGCAACACCGTCCTGCGGCACCCGTGGATCAACTCCGCCATGACCGGAGCCGGTCTGGCCTATCTGGGCCCCAATCTGATGCGCATGTCGAATGCCATGCTCGCCATTCTCGAGGCGGCAGGCTTCGACGACCACGCCGCCGACCGGGCCTCGAATGCGTTCTGGGCCTTTGTGCTGGGTTCGACCGGCACCGAAACGGCCATGCTTACGACCATCGCCCACAGCGGCATGGGCGAGCAGGAATGGTTCGACAAGTACATGGCCGTGGCCGAGCAGGCGTCACGGGCCTACCCGCACATCGCCAAACGCTATGACGTCTACCGGAATCTCGACGCGACCCAGGCGCGGACGGACTTCTTCGACGACGAACTCAGCCTCATTCTCGACGGACTGGAGTTTCGACGCGCCGCCGCTGAGCGGGAGTCTCCACGATCACCGAACCGATGACCAGCACCGCCAGCGCGGTCAGCAGTCCGGCCACCGGGATGCGCGTGGCGATCGGCAGCAGGGTGGCCACCAGCGCGGCGGTGACCAGCCGGATCACCACGACGCGCTCGCGAATTCCGGTGAAGGCGGCCCGGACCAGCGATACCGAGACCAGATAGACGATTACGCCACCGACGACGCAATCCGCGGCGGTGGCGTTGAGATGTGAGCCGCCTCCGGTCACCGCCATACCCATCGACGCGCCCGTCAAAGCCAGCGCGAGCAACATCGGCAGATGTCCGAAGGTGTAGACGTGCAACAGCTTTCCGGGGCGTGCGAGCTCCCGGTGCCCGCCCTGGCGCATACCGCTGCCATTGAAGTACGACCACCACAGGCCCACGGTGAGCGCGAAGGCGGCGGCCGCGGTCACGGCCGCCCAGCCCGCCGTGCGCGCGGCCGCCAGGCCATTGGTGAAGCCGAGCACCGATTCGCCGAGGATCACGATCGTGAAGAGCCCGAAGCGTTCTCGCAGATGCTCGGTCTCCTGGGTGACGCCGTCCAGGCGGCGGCCGACCACCAGCGGTAACGCCAGTTCCAGGAGCATGGCGATCACCCAGCAGCCGTAGCGGATCGGACCCGATTCGAAGCCCAGGCCGCCGAGCCAGAAGACCATCCCGGCAATGGAACCCACCGAGAATGCGCGGAACACGCTGCGCAAGGCCGGATTCCGGCGGGAATCCCAGCCGTAGAGGGCCGCCACACCGGCTCTCGCCACCAGATAGCCGAGCACGAATCCGGCGTCGAGGCTGCGGCCGTGCCCGACCCCGCCCGCGAAGACCGCCATGCCGACAATGCCGGTCAGCCCGAAAGCGGTCAGCAGCCGGTGCGAGGTCGTGTCCCGATCGACCCGATTGGCATGCACCGCATAGAGCACCCACGCCCACCACAGCGGCACGAACAATCCGGCCGCCGCGGCCACCGATCCGGCATCGGGGTGCGCGCCCACCCGATGCGTGATCTGCCCGACGGCCGCGGTGAACACCAGGTCACCGAACAGCTCGAACCAGGTGGCGCGGCGCGGTGTGGTGGATTCCGGTGCGGGGGCGGGGCTTTCGAGCATGCCCACCAAACTACTTGCTGGTCAGCGACCGGTCGCCAGGCTGGTGCCGCCATTGGCGTCGAGCACCACGCCGGTGATGAAGCCGTTGGTGGCCAGCATGTGGATGGCCCGGGCGATGTCCTCCGGGCGGCCGACCCGGCCGACCGGGGTGGTGGCGACCAGGCCGTCGAACAGGGCCAGGCGCTGCGCCTCGGGAACCCGCTCCCACCACGGGGTGTCGATGACGCCCGGGGAGACGGCATTGATGCGCAGCGGGGCGAGTTCGACCGCCAGCGGCGGGACCATGGCGTCGAGGGCGCCGTTGATGGCGGCCAGGCCCGCGGTGCCTGGGAAGGCGGAGCGGGACGAGCCCGCGGTCACCAGGGTTACCGAACCGCTCGGATCCAGGTGCGGCAGTGCGGCTTTCAGGATGCGGACCTGCGGCCAGAACTTGCCGTCGAAACCGGCGGCCAGCTGATCCAGGTCGAGGTCGGCGAAGGGGCCGCTGCCGGCCGAGCCGCTGACCGAGACGACCAGGTGGTCGATGGTCCCGGCCTGGGCGAAGAACGCGTCGATATCGGCCTGGCTGGTGGCGTCCAGCGCGTAACCGGTGGTCTTGCCGCCGATGCGGGCGATGGCCGCGTCGATCTTGTCGCGGTTGCGGCCGGTGATGACGACCTCGGCGCCGTCGGCCGCGAAGGCGGTGGCGGTGGCCTCGCCGATGCCGGAGCTGCCACCCATGACTACGACGCGCGGTGTTGTGGTCGGCGATGTTGTGGTCATTGCTGAAACCCTCTCTGTCGCTGTCCGTTTATTCTTACGGAACTGACAGTCTCGACAACGCCGTAGACGAGACTTTTAGTCTCGACAAAGGAGTGATGTGCATCACGAGCGACCCCACACCGGGCGGCGGCGCAACGAGGCCAGCCGCCAAGCCATCCTGGACGCCTCGCTACGACTGCTCGGCGGATCCGCGGGCGCGCCGGTCACCATCGACGCCATCGCCAAGGAAGCCGGGGTCGGGAAGCAGACGGTGTATCGCTGGTGGCCGTCCAAGGGAGCGGTGCTGCTGGACGCGCTGACCGAGCGATCGGCACTACAGGTCCCGACGCCGGACAGCGGCTCGGTTCGGGCCGATCTGCTCGCCGTTGTCGAGTCGACTTTCCGTGGCGCGCAGAGCGATTCGACGGCGCCCGCGCTGCGGACCCTGGTACGCGAGGCCGCGCACGATCCGCATCTGGCCGAATTGCTGCGGACCTTCACCGCGCAGCGACGGGAAGCGGTGCGGGCCGTGCTCGCGCGCGGACAGCAGCGCGGCGAACTGCGCGCGGACGCCGACCTCGAGTTGCTGGTCGACCAGTTCTACGGGGTGTTCTGGTATCGCTTCATACTGGGCCACGCACCGCTGGACGATCGCGTCGCCGAGCGCCTCACGGATTCGATCCTGGCTGGAAGTTGAAGAATTCGGCGGAGCGCTCGGTCTGGGCGAGATGCCGCAGCGCGCTGATCAGCTCGTCTCCGAGCACGTTTCCGACGACGACGGTCTCGGCCATGCCGTCGATATCGGCGCCCTGGGCGGCCACCGCGGCCAGATCCAATTCGGCGACCGGTTCCAGGGCGCGGGCGTAGTCGTCGAGGCGGTCCACGATGTCGTCGTGGCCCAATTGCCGTAGCGCGCCGACCACTTCGGCGGCGGCCAGCACCGCAGGATTGTCCCGTCCGACGCGCCAGCCCAGGCGGTCCACCATCGCCCGCACCTCCGCGAGCCCGGCGGTTCGCGACTCCTCGTCACAGAAGGCGATGCTGCGGGTGGCGGTCTTCTGTGCCACGCCGAGGATCTTGTGGGTGCCGAGGTTCGGATCGTCCAGGGCCGCAATGACATCGCGGGCCGCGGCGATGGAGAGGCCGCCGACCTCGACGAGCGCGCGGATCAGGCGGAGGCGGCGGAGGTGGGTTTCGCCGTACTGGGCCTGGTTGTGGCCGGTCGCTTCGCCCTTGGGCAGCAGGCCTTCCCGCAGGTAGTACTTGATCGTCGGGGTGGTGACACCACTGGCCTTGCTCAGCTCCCCGATTCGCATCGGACCTCCTTGTCGGCGCGGACCACTCATCATAGATAGCTGCGCTATCGGCTTTGGACACGGCGAAGGCCCGCACCGCTGACGCGGTGCGGGCCTTCGACTTATCGCTCTTGGTTCCTACTTGCCCAGCTGCTCGCGGACGCCCACCTCGATGCGCTTGCCGAGATCGGCGTCGACGCTCTTCCAGTAGTCGAACACGCGGCTCAGGATCGGCTCGCGGACGCCACCGAGGATGTGGCCGACCACATTGCCCACCAGGCGATCCCGCTGCGCGTCGTCCATGACCTCGCGAACCAGGGTGCCGGCCTGCGCGAAGTCGTTGTCCTCGCGGTGGGTGACGTAACCGGCCCGGACCATGGTCGGGTCGAAGGCCCACGCACCGTCGTCGATGGCGCGCTCGGCATCGGCGTGCGGGCCGCCGAAGGAGTTGGGCGCGTACACGGGGACGCTGGAGGCGTTGTGCGAGAACCGCATCGCGCCGTCCTGCGAGTAGGAGTTCACCTGCGCGGCCTTGGGCCGGTTCGGCGGCAGCTGCGCGTAGTTGGCGCCGATCCGGTAGCGGTGCGCGTCGGCGTAGGCGAACACGCGGCCCAGCAGCATCTTGTCGGGCGAGAAGGCAACGCCGGGAACGGTGTTCGAGGGCTCGAAGGCGGCCTGCTCGATGTCCACGAAGTAGTTCGCGGGGTTGCGGTTCAGGGTCCAGCGGCCGACCTCGATGAGCGGGTAGTCCTGCTGCGACCAGACCTTGGTCAGGTCGAACGGGTTGAAGCGGTAGTTCTCCGCCTCGGCGACCGGCATGATCTGGACCTTCAGGGTCCAGGACGGGTGGTCGCCGCGCTCGATGGCCTCGTACAGATCGCGACGGTGGAAGTCGGCGTCCTTACCGGCGATCTCGTCGGCCTCGGCCTGGGTCAGGCACTTGATGCCCTGATCGGTCTTGAAGTGGTACTTCACCCAGAAGCGCTCGCCCGCCGCGTTGATCCACTGGTAGGTGTGCGAACCGAAGCCGTCCATGTGGCGCAGGGTGGCCGGGATGCCGCGGTCGCCCATCAGCCAGGTGACCTGGTGGGCGGTCTCCGGACGCAGGGTCCAGAAGTCCCACTGCATGTTGGCGTCGCGCAGACCGCTGCCCGGCAGGCGCTTCTGCGAGTGGATGAAGTCGGGGAACTTGATCGGGTCCTTGATGAAGAACACCGGGGTGTTGTTGCCGACGATGTCGAGGTTGCCCTCGGTGGTGTAGAACTTCACCGCGAAACCGCGCGGGTCGCGCCAGGTGTCGGGGCTGCCCTGCTCACCGGCGACGGTGGAGAAACGCACCAGCGACTCGGTGCGCGTGCCCGGCTGGAACACCGCGGCCTTGGTGTAGCGGCTCACATCACCGGTAACCACCAGTTCGCCAAAAGCGCCCGCGCCCTTGGCGTGCACCACACGCTCCGGCACCCGCTCCCGGTTGAACTGAGCCAGCTTCTCGATCAGGTAGTGGTCGTGGAGCAGGATCGGGCCCTGGGTACCCGCGGTGAGCGACTCGTTGTCGCTGGGCACGGGGGCGCCGGAATTGGTGGTGGTCGCCTTGGTCATGGATCCGAGCCTGCCCAGTTTTCTGGAACTAGTCAAGAAAACTGGGCAGGGCCCTCGGTAAACAAAGGTGTATACAGTCTCGGCGGCTCCGACCAGCTGCTATCGGGCGATGGGTCAGGGCGGCCCGGGCACTTGGACGGTTGGTTGGGGGAACTGCGAACGCCAGTCCGGGGGCAGGGTCGGCCTCGGGAGGAACGTTGGCGGGTGCAGGTACTCCGACGGGAGGTAGGGCTGCGTCGGGTGCCGATTGTCGTGGGCGGGGCTCGGGGAGTCATTCGAGCAAGCCGAGACCAGACCACGGATCAGCATGATGGCCACGAAGAACGCGGCAAAGCGACCGAAACGACCGACACGGAAGCCACTCGTTAGCTGATTGCCTTGGAAGGCAGCGGCTTCCCGGGCGGTCCGCTGGGCGGCCAGGCTATTGGCCAGTTTGGTGACACGCTCCAGCTGCTCGCGCACATTGTCGCCGTACTCGGGGTCGAGCTCGGCCACCCGGCGCAATTGCTGTCTGGCCCTTCGGATATCG
The DNA here is from genome assembly GCF_000308815.1 of Nocardia concava NBRC 100430. Classification (GTDB taxonomy): domain Bacteria; phylum Actinomycetota; class Actinomycetes; order Mycobacteriales; family Mycobacteriaceae; genus Nocardia; species Nocardia concava. The sequence continues at coordinate 61,052 of NZ_BAFX01000005.1, read as the reverse complement.
CCGCGTTCCACGGTGATCAGTGCCAGCTCGTAGAGCGCCTGGGAGTGCTCGGGTTGCAGGCGCAGTGCCTCGCGGAAGGCCGCCTCGGCCCGGTCCAACGCGTCGGGAGCCCGCAGCTGCCAGCGAAAGATCAAGCCGCGCAGCATATGTGAGCGGACATTGTCGGGATCCAGTTCCAGGGCCCGGTCCAGGACCCGCAGCGCCGCCGCCGGGTCGGTGTCCCACTGGACGATCGCCTGGACCCGGAGGCTTTCCACCTCATCGGGGCTCAGTTCGACGGCCCGGCGCGCCGCCGCCAACGCCCGCGATCGGTGCCCCGCGGCCGGGGCGCCTTTCGTGGCCAGGTTCAGCCGATACTCCGACAGTGCCCGTATTCGCCAGGCATAGTCGGCATTCGGCGCCACCCGCAGGGCAGCCGCCGAAAACTCCAGCGCCCATTCGTATTCCCCCAGCTGGCGGCACAGGTCGGCCATGCGCGCCAGCGCGGTCGCGTTGTCCGGCTCAGCGGCGAGCACCTCCGCCAGCAGCTCCCGCGCCGCTTCGAACCGCCCGAGTTCGCTGAGGATCAGCGCCTTCTCGATCTTCTCGCTCATCCCTGCCTCGGACTACTTGCCGACGGTGGTATCTCGGGCAGATGGGGCGGCTCGTAAGGCTGGTACATCGGCGCGCCGGTGGTCGGCGACGGGACCGACCGGTGATCGTCGGCGTGAGAGGCGCAGGCATAGAGGGCCAGCCGCGCGAGGAGGAGCGCCGGGATCAGAACCAGCCACCGGATTTTCCGCCGAACGCGCACGGCGGCAGCGAGATCCACGCCGGATGCCGACGAGCCGAGCCCACGGCGAACCTTGGCCCGCTCCCGCCGCTCGCGACGCGCGATCGCCTGCTCCGCGGCGTGTTCGACATCGTTCTCGAGCTGCCGCTCATGCTGCTGTCGAGTCTGCTTCTCGCGCCGCGCCGCCCGCGCCTCGATGGCCCGCTCGTCCTCGGCCTCGAGGGTCGCGATGTGCGCCTCGACCTGCCCCATCCGCGCCGGATCCAGTCGGGCGACCTTGCGCAGCCGGTTGATCGCGGCGCGGCGGCGACCGCACAACCAATCGGCGAGCGCGGATTCATAAAGGATGTCGGCGTTTTCAGGCTGTTCCTGCCGCAGCTCCGCCAATCGCGCCGTGGCCTGCTCGACATCGGCGGGCTCGATACTGCGCCATCGATCGGCATCGCAGCGCCGCAGTTCCGCCAGCAGTTCCGGATCGTCGACCAGGATATTCGGTGAAACTCGGTGCGGCCGGGCAGGTTCGATCGGCGGTGGTTCCGATGCCGCCTCGGACAGTCGCCGCTGCTCAGCCAGCACCCAACCGAGCTCACGGCGAACCTCATCGGCTCCGGCCGGGTCCAGCTGTCCTGCCTGCCGCAAGCGTGCGGCCGCCTCGTCCAGATCTCCACGTTCCCTGGCCACTCCGGCCAGTTTGTGGACGGCCTTGGCGTTGGCCGGGTCGAGGCGCAGCACTTCCCGTAAAGACTCCTCGGCCCGATCCGGCTCCCCGGCCACTCGATATATGGTCGAACGCAGCTGAAATGCCTCGAGGTTCTCCGGGTCCAGTTCGAGTGCTCGGTCGAGCGCGGCCAGCCCCACGGCCCGATCGATCGGCGAGAGCAGGAACCCGTAAACGACGAGATTCTCCGGCTTCGCGGGATCGAGTTCCACCGCGCGCCGCGCGGCGGACACCGCGATGCGATACCACTCCACGCGATCCGGAGATCCGGGGTCCGCTCCCGAGGAGAGGTTGTAGGCGGCCCGGGCCCGGATCGTCCAGAGCGCGTCACCCTCGGGTGCGATGGCCAACGCTGATGTCGCGCAGTCGAAGGCGCACTGGTTCTCGGCGCACAGGAGCGACAGGGATGCGAGCACGTACAGCGCCCGCACATCGTTCGGGTTGGCGGCCACCACCTCGGTCGCCAGCTCGCACCCCGCCTCCGGTCGGCCCAGCTCGGCCAGCGTGAGAGCCTGTTCGAGCTTGGGGTTCATCGGTTCTTCCGGGTGCGCATGTAGGTGGCCAGGTCGTCGTAGCTGCCGTCGTTGTTGGCGAATTCGACGACGTTGCGGGCGGATTCGAACCAGGCGCCGGTGCTGGGGCGGGTTTGGGTGAGGGCGGTGGCGATGTCGTCCATGCGGACCGGGCGGACGGTGCCGGTGCGGATGGAGTCGGCCATGGCGAGCTGGGTTGCGGCCTTGCAGATCTGGGCCAGGTCGGCGCCGGAGTAGTTGTCGGTGCGGGTGGCGATGGCGTTGAGGTCGATGCCTTCGATAGGGCGATCCTTCAGGTGGTGGCGCAGGATCGAGACTCGGGCCGCGTGGTCGGGCAGGGTCACCAGGACCATGCGGTCGAAGCGGCCGGGGCGGCGCAGCGCCACGTCGACGTCCCACGGGTGGTTGGTCGCGCCGATGACATAGACGCCCTCGTTGTCGCTGGTCATCGAATCCATCTCGGTGAGCAGCTGATTGACGGTGGAGCGCAGGGAATTGGAACCGGACAGGTGACTGCGCTTGTGACCGAGGGCGTCGATCTCGTCGAAGAACAGCACGCAGGGCGCCTTGCGGCGGGCGGTGCGGAAGACCTGCTTGAGGTTGTATTCGCTGCGGCCGGTGTACCAGTTGAGGACGTCGGCGATCTCGATGGCGTAGAAGTTCGCGCCGAGCTCGCCCGCGATGGCCGACGCCACGAAGGTCTTGCCGCAGCCGGGCGGGCCGTAGAGCAGCAGGCCGCCGCGGGCGCTGGTGCCGAAGGCCTTGGCCAGCTCCGGGTTTCGCACCGGACCCAGCAGCGAGAGTTCCAGCTGCCGCTTGACGTGCTCCATGCCGCCGACATCGGCGAGGGTGAGCTTGGGCCGTTCGAAGAGACCGACATCGCCCTCGACGTAGACCTCGGGTTTGTCGTTCACGAAGGCCGGTTCGATGATGTCGCCGACCTGCTGTTCGGCGGCATCCCAGTCGTAGCCGGTGGCATCTGCTTCCCGCCCGGCGGCATCGGGTTCCGGCGACTGCGCGGAAGACGCTACCGCTCCCCCGGCCAGCGCCGCCGTACTGCGTTGCAACAGCGCGTGAATCTGCGCGTTCGCCGGATCCTGCGCCAGGGCCGTGGCGCAGTGGCCGAGCGCCTCGGCATGCCGGCCCTTGGCCGCCAGCAGCTCGATCACGCTGATCCGAACCGGCAGCAGCTCGGGATTGGTGTCGAGCACGGTCAGCAAATTGGTGATCACCGGATCGTCGGTCAAAGCTCCCCCAGAAAAGTGCGATAACTGCACCGAATGCTAAACGCAACGGGTGACACGGGACACCGCACGAACGGGGTTGCCCGGATCACAACCCGCGGCGCGGAATAGATCCGGAGCGGCTCCGGTTGATGACCATTGCTGGCGTCGGAACAGCCCCGGGCCGCACCCTTCGTCGCTACGAGCGACCACTCGCCGAGAGGCGCTTGTTGGGCGTCAGCGTCAACTTCCCCGGTTCGCCGGGATGCCCGCGTTAGCCTGGGCGCCATGGTGCGCAGGCGCAGGGGGTGGGCCGCCGTGATCGCGGTGGTCCTGACGGCGGGCAGCGTGATCATCGGTGGCGGCGGCGCGGGAGCGGCGCCGCCATCGGCGCGTTGCTCGGAACCCGCGGGGCGGGATTTCGAGCGGGCCGTGCCGGAACAGACCGGTGTGGACTCGGGCCTGCTGGGCGCCGCACTGGATTTCGCGGCCTCGCGGAATCGCTTGAACGTGCAGGTTTTCCGGCACAATTGCCTGATCGGCGAGGGACCCTGGAATGCCGAAACCGGTGGCGTGCCGTGGAATGTCTGGAGCGTCACCAAGAGCGTCGTCTCGCTGCTGGCCGGAATCGCCTGGGATCGAGGAAAACTCGATATCGGCGCCACCCTGGACCGCTATCTCCCGCCGGGCATCGGCGATCCCGAACATCGCACGATCACCGTGGAGAATCTGCTCCAGGAGACCTCGGGCCTACGCGTGGGCGCGGTGACCGAGGGGATTACCGGCATCGTGCCCATCGATCCGTTCAGCGCGGTACAGGCCCTGGGGGTGCCGTTCGACGATCCGCCGGGCACCGCCTTCCAATACAGCCAGCGCAATGTGGATCTGCTGTCCTATGTCGTGGAATTGGCTGTCGGCGAACCACTCCAGGAATTCGCGCAGCGGGAACTGTTCGGCCCCCTCGGAATTCCGCGCACCGATTACTACTGGGCGCGCGACCGATCCGGGCACACTTACGGATACGCGCATCTTTTCATCCCGCCCGACGATCTGGCGCGCATCGGGATGCTGGTCGCCGAACACGGTCGATGGCACGGCCGCAGCATCGTTTCCAGCGCCTACCTGAAACGCGCGCTCACCCCGTCGGACACCAACTCCTGCTACGGCTATCTGTTCTGGACCGGTCCCGGCTGCGCGGAGAATCCCGAATTCCTGCCCACCGACAGCTATTCCATGTCCGGATTCGGCCTGCAGCACGTATATGTGGTGCCCAGCCTGGATCTGATGGTGGTGTGGACCGGCGTCTTCGGCGTCCACACCACGCAGGGCCCGAGCGGCCTGCTGCAGAACTGGACCGAGCCGCCGCACGAGTTCTTCCGCCGTCTGTTCGCGGCGTTCACCGGGGATTCGATCCCCGATCCGGGCCCCTACGTGGAGGCCCCGCTGTCGGTCGACGTCGGCGGGTATTTCGATCCGGACATCACCCTGGCCGTCTTCGGTGTCGGCGCGGATGCCTATCCGGGTTGTAACCTGCTCTCCTGCTTGAACGTTCCGTTGCACGCGCCGTTCAGCGACGCGCCGCCGGGCTGCCTGCTGGTGGCATGCGTCGGACCCGATCCGCGCACACCGGGAATTCGCTGACCGGCCGTCACTCCCGAGCTCGAATGTTTACGGCGTGACCGCCGCCCGGCTCGCCAGCTCCCGTAGTTCGTCGGCCGGTCGGCGACCGGCGAACTGCAGCAGATCACGCACCACCTCGCGGGCGCGATGATCGGTGTGCACCAGTTCGGGGGTTAGTCGCTCGGCATTGAGCAACGCCTCCAATGCCTCACTCGCCTGCCGCCGCTGCGCGTGCGCGCGAGCCACATCGACCAGGAAGCGGGCCTGCCGCTCCGGCGAGAGGATCGACGCGTCCACGGTGCGCGCGGTATCGAGTGCCTCACCGGCATCACCCAATTCGACCGCCACCGCCACCGCGTGCACGGCGACGCCGGTCGGACCGAACTCGGTGTCGAAATCGTTGCGGCCCTCGCCCAGCCGGTCGGCGGCGGTCCGCGCCGCCGCCAGCCCGCTGCGGGCGGCCGTGCGATTTCCGTCCGTCGCCGCGATCACCGCCAGCATGAGCTGCAGAGATCCGTAGAGCGACAACACTTCCGGTTTGGGTTGCTCGGATGCCGCCTGCGCGGCGAGCGCCGCCACCGACACCCGCGCCGCCTGCTCGGCCTGTTCCAATCGCTGCAGGCGCAGGAAGGCCTGTGCCATGCGATAGGTCCCGGCCACCACGCTGAGCGCGTCACCGGATTCCTCGGCCGCGGACAGCGCGCGGTCGGCCGCGACCCAGGCCGCGTCGACTTCTTCCTGACGGGTGAACGCCGTCGCGGCCACCTGATAGGCGCGCGAGAGCAGGGTCAGCACTTCGGGTCGCTGTGTGGTGCAGGACCGCGCGGCGTGCTCCAGATCCGGGATCAGTTCCAGCAGACTGCTGCCCACCTCGACGAGGCGGGATTCATGTGCCAGCTGCCAGGCCAGATCGACGCGCTTTTGTAGCTCGGCGAGATCCGTTGCCGACTCGCGATCGGATTCGTCCCCGAAAAGCTGTTCCAGCGCCGGATGTCCGGTGAGCAGCAACCGCAGTTGCTCGAAAACCGCCGAGCCGGGCCGATGCCCGTCGCCGCGGTCGGCGGCCATGGGTTCGGCCGCCTCGGGTCTGAGGTCGCGTACCGCCACGCCGAGCACGTCCGCCAGTCTTTGCAGAACGGACAGTCGCTCAACAGGCAGCACATCTCGCTCGACCTGCGACACCCAGCTTTCCGAGCGCCTTATGGCCGCTCCCAGTTCCTTCTGCGATAGTCCCCGCCGCCGGCGCAACTCCGCTACCCGTGCCCCAAGGGTACTTTCGGCCACCGGGTCAAACTCCTTCTGCCTGATCGGCTTTCCCGGCCGTCACCGCCCGCTTGTTTCGCCGATGTCTACCATGCCCTTCTCCTTCCGCCCTTTCCGTCCAGACGGGATCTGCCGACAAGGATTCCAGACCGGGCGAGCTTACGGCGCACAGTATGGAACATGGATTTTTCTTATTGCACCGCAATTTTTCTGTGTTTAACGTTTGAAGAGGACCCGTCGAACCAAACGGACGACAAGAGGTGGTCATGCCCGGCGAACTTCTCTTCTTCCTACTCGGAGCCGGAATCGGCGGCGCGGCAATGTGGTTCGCGGCGTGCGCCCTTGCGGCCACCAAGTATTCCTCCACTGCCGACGGGGCGACGGTGCAATCCATCACCGCGCGCCTCGAACGCGAGGGTATCCGGAACTCGCCCTCGATGAAAGGTCAACCAGCGGCACATCGAGCACAGCCCAGATGACCGCCGTGCCCGATACCGACGAAGTTCGTGTGCGCCTGAGGTTTCCCGGAGGAATGATCTTGGATTATCGGGCCGACCGCGCAATTGCCGAACGCCTCGCAGCGCATTTGCGGCCGCATCGCATTGAAGTGACCATTGACGGCTCGCTCACCGACCGACTACCCCCCTTGCCGTGCGCGGAACTGTGGACGGATTGATGATTCAAAAACGGACCGTGCACATTGTTGTGCACGGTCCGTTACGGGTAAAGCTGATCAGTTGTTCAGAAGAACTTCCGCGATCTGAATGGTGTTGAGCGCGGCACCCTTCCGGAGATTGTCACCGGAGATGAACAGCGCCAGACCACGGCCGTCCGGCACACCCGGATCCTGGCGGATGCGACCGACGAGCGACTCGTCGATGCCCGCCGCGGCAAGGGGGGTCGGCACGTCGGTGAGTTTCACGCCGGGCGCCTTCGCCAGCAGTTCCTCGGCGCGCTCCACCGAAAGCGGCCGCGCGAATTCGGCATTGATCGAGAGCGAGTGGCCGGTGAAGACCGGGACGCGCACGCAGGTGCCGCTGACCAGCAGGTCCGGCAGACCCAGGATCTTGCGGGACTCGTTGCGCAGCTTCTGATCCTCGTCGGTCTCGCCGCTGCCGTCGTCCACCAGCGCACCCGCGAGCGGGATCACGTCGAAGGCGATGGGGGCCACGTACTTGTTCGGGGCCGGGAAGTCCACGGCCGAACCGTCGTGCACGAGCTTCTCGGCATCGCCGATGACGGCGCGCACCTGGCTCGCGAGTTCCTCGACACCGGCCAGACCCGAACCCGAAACCGCCTGGTAGCTGGACACGATCAGGCGCTGCAGGCCCGCCTCGTCGTGCAGCACCTTGAGCACCGGCATGGCGGCCATGGTGGTGCAGTTCGGGTTGGCGATGATGCCCTTGACCAGGTTACGGGTGGCTTCCGGGTTCACCTCGGAGACGACCAGCGGCACCTCGGGATCCTTGCGCCAGGCCGAGGAGTTGTCGATGACGGTGACACCGGCCGCGGCGAAGCGCGGGGCCTGCACCCGGGACATGGTGGCACCGGCCGAGAACAGCGCGATGTCCAGTCCGCTCGGGTCGGCGGTCTCGGTGTCCTCGACCACGATGTCCTTGCCGCGGAACGGCAGCGTCTTGCCCGCCGAGCGCGAGGAGGCGAAGAACCGCACCTCATCGGCCGGGAAGTCGCGCTCCTCCAGCAGCTTTCGCATGACCGCGCCGACCTGACCGGTCGCGCCGACGACGCCTACACGCACACCCATTGCTCTATCGCCCCGTTCCGCCGTGGACCACGGCGACCTCGTCGCCGCCCAGATCGAACGCCGAGTGCAGCACCTTCACGGCCTCGTCCAGATCGGTGTCCTTGACCAGCACCGAGATCCGGATCTCCGAGGTCGAGATGAGGTCGATATTGATGCCGGCCTCCGCGAGCGACTCGCAGAAGGTGGCGGTCACGCCCGGGTGCGACTTCATGCCCGCGCCGACCAGCGACACCTTGCCGATGTGGTCGTCGTACACGACCTGGGAGAAGCCGATATCGCCCTGCCGCTTGGTCAGCAGCTCGACGGCGCGCGGGCCCTCCAGCTTGGGCAGGGTGAAGGTGATGTCGGTCTTGCCGGTCTCCACCTTCGAGATGTTCTGCAGCACCATGTCGATATTGATCTCGGCATCGGCGACCGCGCGGAACACCTTGGCGGCGTAGCCCGGCTCGTCCGGAATGCCGACCACGGTCACCTTGGCCTCGCTGCGGTCGTGCGCGACGCCCGTGAGGATTGCTTGCTCCAAGGGGATGTCCTCCATCGATCCGGTAATCATGGTGCCCGTCTTGTCGGTGTACGAGGACCGCACGTGGACGGGCACGTTGTAGCGGCGCGCGTACTCGACGCAACGCAGCATGAGAACTTTCGAGCCGCAGGCGGCCATCTCCAGCATTTCCTCGTAGGAGACGGTGTCCAGCTTCTGGGCGTCGGAGACGATGCGCGGGTCGGCGGAGAAGACGCCGTCCACATCGGTGTAGATCTCGCAGACATCGGCATTGAGCGCGGCGGCCAGCGCGACGGCGGTGGTGTCGGAACCACCGCGGCCCAGCGTGGTCACGTCCTTGCTGTCCTGACTCACGCCCTGGAAGCCGGCGACCAGCACGATGGTGCCCTCGCCGAGCGCCTGCTGCACCCGGCCCGGGGCCACATCGATGATCTTGGCGTTGCCGTGCGTGCCGGTCGTGATGACACCGGCCTGCGAACCGGTGAACGAGCGGGCCTCGGCGCCCAGCGAGTGAATGGCCATGGCCACCAGCGCATTGGAGATGCGCTCACCGGAGGTGAGGAGCATGTCCATCTCACGGGCCGGGGCGGCGGGCGCGACCTGCTGGGCCAGATCCAGGAGTTCGTCGGTGGTATCGCCCATGGCCGAGCACACGACGACCACGTCGTGGCCCTGCTTCTTGGTCTCGATGATCCGCTCGGCGACCCTACGGATGCGCTCGGCGGTGGCGACCGAGGATCCTCCGTACTTCTGGACGACTAGAGCCACGGCGGAAATCCTCCAAGATCGACAAACTGCTGCTACCGACCCACAACAGTACCGGCCCAGGTCTCGCGGATTTCCGCCTACCTCCTCCTACTTGGTGAACAAGGCGTTGAACAGCCAGTGGTACTTGGTGTTCTGGAAGGCGGCGATCGACCACTCGCCCCCGGTGCGGACGACCACGTACTGCACCATCTTGGTGTTGAAGCGAGTGCGCTTCTTGTTCCCCTTCACCACCGCACCCATCCCGTGCACGAGCGCCACGTCCGGCGCCACGAAGCGCACCGAGGTGATCTCGCCGATCGTGCGGGTGCCCTTCAGGTACTTCGCGAACAGCGGAACGTGCGAGGCCTCGATCGCCTCGCGCCCCTTCAGTCGCTGGCCGAACCAGGTCGTGTAGTCCGCGTCCGGGGCGAAGACGGCCGCGAAGGCCGCGGCGTCCCCGGCCTCCCAGGCCCGGTCGGCGCTGGCCAACAGGTCGCGGATGGCGGTTTCGTCGGTGAGTTGCTGCGTGGTCATGACCCCTCCAGATATCTGCTCAGATCATCAACTGATCGAGTAAGTAGTTGAATGAGTAAGATATTGTCCGAGTAAGACTAGGCTGTCAACCGATGACCGAGAAATCAGGGAAAACCCCGACACACGAGGAGCTGGGGGCCGCGCTCACCTTCGCCGCCCAGCGCAGCGCCACCGATGCCGTCATGCTGCACGGCGCCATGGCCGACAAGCTCGGCCTGCACGTCACCGACCTGCGCTGCCTGAACATGCTGCGGATCGGCGGACCGGCCACCGCCGGGGAACTCGCCCAGCGCACCGGCCTGACCACCGGGGCCATCACCCGGATGATCGACCGGTTGCTGAAGGGCGGTTTCGTTCGGCGCGAACACGATTCGAAGGATCGGCGACGGGTGATCGTGACCGCGCTCGACGACCGCATCGACGAGATCGCGCCGCACTACGAGGTGCTGGCGCGCGAGTTCGGCAAGATCGCCGGCGATTACAGCGACGAGCAGCTGGAGTTGCTGCTCGAGATCTTCAACCGGCTGCACGAGACCTCGCTGCGCGTCACCACGCTGCTACGCGAAAGCGACTGAGCCCGAAGGACTCAGTCGCTTTCGAAAGGAATTCGGCAGGGCGATCAGATCCGGTCGAGCCAGGTGACCTGAGTGCCGTTGCTGAACTCCTGCCGCTGGGTGACGGCGAACTGGGCCGGGCTGAAGTTGCCGCCGATCATGGGCAGGCCCGCGCCCGCGATCACCGGGTAGCGCTTGATGACGAGCTGATCGATCTCGTCGACGAGTACCCCGGCGAGCTTGGAGCCGCCACAGAGCCAGATGCCCTTGCCCTCCTCCTTCTTCAGGCGCCGAACCAGGCCGACCGGGTCGGACTCGACCAATTCGACCGCGGGATCGGCGATCTCACCGATCGTGGTCGAGAAGACGTACTGCTTCAGGTGCGAGTACGGGCTGGTCATGCCCGCCGCCAGCCCGGGCTCGTAGGTGCCGCGGCCCATGAGCACGGTGTCCCAGTCCCGGTTCGGCACACGGGCGACCCCGGCCTGCTCCCGCATGAAGTCCGGGACGGTCTCCGGGTAGCGCTCGTTGATCCAGGCCGCCAGATCGTCGGCGATCGGATAGAAGTCGTATTCACCCTGCGGACCGGCGATGTAACCGTCGAGGGAGACCGCCACGTAGTAGGCAAGCTTTCGCATGTTGTACCGCCTTGTTCGTAGTACTATGTCCGTAGTGGTTACGAACGTAGTACTACAGATGGAGTGGTGTCAATGGCTCGGACGAATCCGGAGCGGCGCAATGCGTTGATCGACGCGGCCATCGAGGTCCTGGCCCGCGACGGTGCGCGCGGGCTGACCTTCCGCGCGGTCGACAAGGAGGCCGGGGTGCCCGCGGGCACGGCCTCCAATTACTTCCCCAATCGGGACGAGCTTCTCCTGCAAGCCGGGCACCGCTACTACGAGCGGCTACAACCCAGCACCGAGACCATGGACCACCTGTTCACCGGACCGCGCACCCGCGAGACCATCGCCGAGCTGATGCGCGAAACCGTCGGGCGGGTCACCGATTTCCGGACGGGATATCTGGCGTTGCTGGAATTGCGCTTGGAGGCCGCGCGCCGCCCGGAGCTGCAGGCGGTGCTCACCGAGCGGGTGCGCGCCGACATCGACTTCAATGTGCGCAACCATCTGGACGCCGGCCTGCCCGGCGACGCCGATTCGGTACTGCTGCTGTACCTGGCCCTCAACTGGCTCATTGTCGAAAGGCTCACGCTGCCAGGAATTTTCACCGAGGAGGAGGCGGGGCGGTTGATTCGGGTCGCGGTGGATCGGGCCATCCCGACCTTGTGACGAGCATCACTTCGGGCGAATAATCTCCAGGCATGCGAGCGAGTGTCGGTGACCATCTGGTCATCCATGGGCGCAATGTCGGACTCCCCGATCACACCGCGGAAATCGTGGAAGTGCGTGGCGCGGACGGGGAACCGCCCTACGTCGTCCGCTTTTCCGACGGGCGGACCAGCCTGGTGTTCCCGGGTCCCGACTCGGTAGTGGAGCCCGGCTAGCGGGACCTGTTTCCGATCTCCGGAAACTATTTACGATCTCCATGCGGGGTGCGCGGATTCCCATGTCAGCCAGGGAAAACCGGTCGCACAAGACCGACCAGTCGGTAAGAAGCGGAAGTCGACACAGTTGACTCCCGAAGCGACGCTGGTCACAATCGGTCCCCGAGTGGAGGGTAGATATGCGCACGAAAACTGATCACCGGTTCGTCATCGACATCGATCCCGACCAGGTGATGGACGCGCTGCTCATGGTCGAGCAGATGCCTGATTGGTCGCCCTCCCACCAGGATGTCCGGGTCGCCACCCGCGACAAGTTCGGCCGTCCCAAACGGGTCTACGTGTCGGCCAACCTGATGGGCCGACCAGACCGGCAGGTCGTCGAGTACACCTGCACCGAGAACCGGGTCGAGTGGCGGGTTTCCGAGTCGAGCGCCGGAGCCGGCGGCAAGGGCTGGTTCGACCTCGCCGAAACCGAGGACGGCGCAACGGAAATCTGGTACCACTCGGAGATCTACCTGCCGATTCCGGCGCCCGGCATGATCATGAAGCGCAGCGCCCGCAAGGAGGGCGAGGCGATGATCAACAACTTCGTCGCCTTCGTCGAGGCGGTCACCGGCGTCGAGGGACTCGGCGAGATCGACGAGGCGACCTACGCCGAACCGGCCAGCGAATACGAGCAGTCCGGCGGCGGCTTCGTGCAGCCCGGCTACGGCCAGCGGATGGAATACGGCCGCAATTTCGAGCCCGGCTTCGGTACCGCGTAGCGGCCGGGCTTCGGTACGGCTTGATGCTCGTGGTGAACACTCGCCGCTGACACTGCCTTTCGAGCCGCGCGTTAGGCAATATGTCCCTCATGCCCGGTCCCTTACGAGCCCGCATCATGCCGGTCGCCGAAGACGCCTCGGTGACCCAGCTGGAACTGTTCTTCGACCTGGTGATCGTCTTCGCCTTCACCATGGTCACCGACTTCGCCGCGCACGAGACCACCGCGGTCAATCTGCTGCGCTCCCTGCTGATCCTGGCCATGCTCTGGTGGCTGTGGATCGGCTACTCCTGGCTCGGCAATGTGGTCAAGGCCGACGAGGGCATCGCCCGGGTGGCCATGTTCGTGGCCATGGGCGGCGCCTTCATGATCGCGCTGACCATTCCCGAGTCCTTCCACGATCTGCCGGGCGGCTGGTACGGGCCGCTGGTCTTCGTCATCTCGTACCTGGTCGTACGCCTGGTGCACCTGGCCGTTTTCTGGCTGGCCAGCGCCAACGACCCCCAGCTGCGTCGGCAGGTGATCCGCTGGGCGGCGGCCTCGGTCAGCGTGGCCAGCGTGCTGCTGGTGATCGGTGCGTTGAGCCACGGGACCACCCAGCTGGTGCTGTGGCTCGCGGCGCTGATCTGGGAGATGGGCTCGACGTTCTTCGCGGGCGACGAATGGCGGCTCTACTCGGCCTCGCACTTCGCCGAGCGGTACGGGTTGATCGTCATCATCGCGCTGGGCGAATCCATCGTGTCGATCGGCGTCGGCGTGGCCGGGCTGCCGATCTCGTGGTCGATCACGGTGGGATCGATGCTGGGTCTGACGGTGGCAGCCCTGTTGTGGTGGGCCTACTTCGATGTGGCCGCGCTGGTGGTGGAGCACGCCATGCATCGGGCCGGGGGCGAGCGCCGCATCCAGATCGCGCGCAACTGCTACACCTTCTGGCACTTCCCGATGATCGTCGGAATCGTGGCCATGGCACTGGGTTTGAAGAAGGTGCTCAGCTATGTCGGTGGAGCGCAAGGGCATTCGCTCAGCGATGAGCTGCACGGGATCCCGTTGTTCGCGCTGTACGGCGGCGTGGTGGCGTATCTGATCGCGCTGGTCGGGTTCCGGCACTACGCGACCGGGAAGGTGCTGGTGCCGCGCGTGGTCGCGGCGGTGGTGCTGCTGATCCTGATTCCGCTCGCGTCGGCACTGCCCGCCCTGGCCGCGCTGGGCATGCTGTGCGCGGTCCTGCTGGCCTTGATCGGGTTCGAGGTGGTCCGGTATGCCCAGCCGCGCGATCTGATCCGGCACGGGCTCGACTGAGGGGTCGTAGCGAGGGCTCAGAAGCGGGGCCGGTGGTCGACCGACTCGGCCACCCGCTCCCCCGCGTGCACGGCCTCGCGGATCTGATTGATGTTCTCGCGCAGCGCATCCGCCACCAGTTCGTCGGTGCGCGGATCGGCCAGCACCTGGAAAACCACGCGGAAGCTGGCGTCGGCGATGCCGCGAATGATGTCCTCGTGGAACGGGACATAGCGCACCCGGCCCAATTGCGGGTCCTGCCGGATGATTTCGAGGATCATCTGGTCGATCTCGGAGCGGTTCTCCTCCAGCGCGCTGGCGATATTGCGGGTGTACTGTCCCGTGCGCAACACCTCGGCGACCTCCTCGAGCACCGCCACGGTCACCGGGCGCTTGATCGCGTCGACGATCGCGCCCACCGAACGGTTCACGACGGCCGCGGTGATCCGGTCGCCGAACGCGCGGTCGGCCACGCGCCCCAGCCGCACCGCGATCACCACGATCCGCAGCAGCCGGAAACCGCGGAAGAACGGGCTGGTCACCGGGATCATGCCCAGGACCTCGTACCAGTAGATGAAGGGGAAGGTCCAGTTCCAGCCCTCCCGCCGCCAGCGCCACAGGAATTCGGCCAGGAACACCGCGCAGATGCTGTAGTCGAGGATCCGGATGGCCCGGTAGGTCTGGTCCGCGACCGGGAAGAACGTCACCCAGACGACCAGCGCGACGGACACCACCGCGAGGGCGAGCATGACGAAGTCCATCCACAGGACCGGCGGCTTGTGGGGGAACTCCTCCGCCTCCGGTGCGTCGGCCTCGATCACGACGTCCCCTTCCTCATCGAACGGTCCCGCCAGCGTAGTCGGCGCAAATGACCGGGAAGGGGTCCGCGGTGCGCGTTACTTACCGGCGCGGATGATCGCCTCGATATTGCGTTCGGCCACGGCGGTAATGGTGAGCGACGGGTTCACCGTCGCCGTGCTGCCCGGAATGGCCGCGCCGTCCATGACGTAGAGCCCCGGATGCCCGTGCACTCGCCCGTAGCCGTCGGTGGCCTGCCCCAGCACCGCGCCGCCCAGCGGATGCGCGGTGAAGAAGCCTTGCGCGTCATAGCCGATCGGCGTGTAGTCGACCATCGAGCCGCCCGCCTGCGCCACCTTGTGATCGACCGCGCGGCACGCGGCCACCACCCGATCCTGCGCCTCCCGCGGCCAGCTCAGCCCGACGGCATTGCGGCCGCGGTCGTAGCCGAAGCGGGCGCGGGTCGGATCCAGCACGATGCCCAGCGAGGCGATCGCGCCGGTATCCACCGGAATGCCCGGGACATACCAGTTTTCGAGGTGCAGCGGCATGCCCGACTCGTCGAGGATGCGGCTGGCGCTGGGCACGCCGCCGCCGGCCGCGCCCGGGGCGGTGAAGCTACGGGCCAGCACCACATCGCCATTGGTGCCCCAGCCGTCGCCCACGTGCTCGTTGAGATTGGGCAGGGCGCCGGTGGCCTGCGCGCGCACCAGCAGTTCGGAGGTGCCGACCGAGCCCGCGCCCAGGAACAGGCGATCGCAGGTGAGGGTGCGGGTGCCGAGTACCTGGCCGGTGGGCGACAGCTTGGTCACCGAGACCACGTACTTGCCGGAGCCGTCCTGGCCGATGGAGTCGACCCGATGGCCCGGGAAGATGGCCGACTTGCCGGTGCCCTCGGCGTAGCGCAGATAGTTCTGGTTCAGATCGAACTTGGCGCCGTTGGAGTTTCCGAGATTGCTGCGCGCCGCGGTCGCCGACGCGCGGCTGCCGCCCGCCAGTTCGGAGCGCACCACATCCCAGTTGAAGATCGAATCATTGGCCTGCGGTTCATATCCCGCGGCCCGCACCTGCTGATCCCACATCCGGGAGTGGGCGAAGGGCGCGGAGTCGTAGACGTCCTGCGGCATGGCGGACAGCCGCAGCATCTGCCGGACCCGCGGGTAATAGACCGAATCCAGTTCGTCGTAGCTCACCACGCCCCGGAAGACCTGATCGAACAGGTGCTTCGGCGGCGCGACCATGGCGCCGGTGAACACGATCGACCCGCCGCCGACCGCCGCGGCCCGCCACACGTCGATGCCCGGGTATTCGGTGACGTCGAGTACGCCGCCGAAATCCGCGAACGGCATGGGCACCCGGGTGACGCCGGTGAAGCTGGTGCGATGCCAGAAGCCGCGGCCGTCGGGCAGATCGTCGCCGGTGAAGATCTCGCGCCAAGGATCGTTGGGCCAGCGTGAGCCGCGCTCCAGCACCGAGTTCTGCACGCCCGCCTCGGCCAAGCGCAGCGCGGTCACCGCGGCGCCGAAACCGGAGCCGATGACGATGGCCTCGCTGTGTTCGGGCGGATCCGGTAGCGGCGCGAAGATTTCCGGCACCCAGGCCTGGAACAGCGCGTTCCACAGCGGATTGGCCGACGCCGTACCGGCGCCGCGCGTGGCGGCACCCGTCCCGGCGCCCGCCAGCAGGGCCGCCATCCCGGCAGCCTTGAGCACGGCGCGTCTACGCAACCGGCCACCTCCCTCTGTTCGCATGGCCGCGCGCGAGATTACCGGCCGTTGATCACCGCCTCAACAGGTTCGGGAACTATCACAACGATCGGCGGTCACCTCTGACCGATATGGGCAATCCGCTCAGGCCCGCAGGCGCTCCCGGCGCAACCGGTCGACCTCCGGGAGATCCAGCGGCGGAAGCGAATCCACGCCCAGGGCCCGGCTCAGCAGGTAGTCGGCGAGCTCGGGATTGCGGGCCAGGGCCGGGCCGTGCATGTAGGTGCCGAGCACCGAACCCTGCACGACGCCCTCGAGGCCGTCGCCCACACCGTTGCCGACGCCCTTGGTGACCCGTCCCAACGGCTTGGCGTCACCACCGAGTTTGGTTCCGCCACGGTGGTTCTCGAAGCCCGTGAGGGGCTGGGCCAGACCCGGGATCAGCGGCTGGGTGGCGACCTCGCCGATGGCGCGCTTGTCCTGCGGGGAGGTGGTGACGTCGAAAAGACCGACGCCGTCGACCCGTTCGCCCGAGGAGGTCTCGTACCAGTGGCCGAGCACCTGGATGGCCGCGCAGATGGCGAGCACCGGCGCGCCGCGCCCGGCGGCCTCCTGCAGGCCCGGGTAGCGCTGCAGGTGGCGGGTGGCCAGGCGCTGGGCGCTGTCCTCCGCGCCGCCCAGGGTGTAGACGTCGAGCGAGTTGGGAACCGGCTCGGTGAGCGGGATTTCGATGATCTCGGCGTCGTAGCCGCGCATGCGGGCGCGCTGGCGCAGCACCACGGCATTGCCGCCGTCGCCGTAGGTGCCCATCACGTCGGGCAGGACGAGGCCGATGCGGACGGTCGAATCGCTCATGCTTTGGTTCCCGCCTCCAGATCGCGGTTCAGGTCGCGGAACGCGGTGTAGTTGGCCAGCACCTCGACGCGGCCGGGCGGGCAGGACGCGATGGCGCGCAAGGGATCCGCGACGGTGATGTGCTCGACTCCAGCGTAGGTCAGCCGCACCGCGAGATCGGTGGCCCGCTCGCCCGCGGCCACCACCTGGGTGCCCTCGAAGTGCTCGAAGCGCACATCCCACAGCCAGGACAGGTCCTCGCCGTCGGGCACCTGGCCGTTGACCGCGATCACCAGACCCGTTGCGGCCGGGTCGATCATGGACAGGGCCTCCTGCCAGCCGGCCGGGTTCTTGGCCAGCAGCATGCGGGTGCTGCGGCCGTCCACGTCGATGCTGCGGTAGCGGCCCGCGATCTCGCGGACGGTGCCGGTGGCAGCGGCGGCCTTGACCGGATCCGCGCCCAGCGCGACAGCGGCCGCCACCGCCTGGGCGGCGTTGCCACGGTTCGCCCGGCCCGGAAGGGCAAGGGAGAGCGGGATTTC
Organism: Nocardia concava NBRC 100430; assembly: GCF_000308815.1. Classification (GTDB taxonomy): domain Bacteria; phylum Actinomycetota; class Actinomycetes; order Mycobacteriales; family Mycobacteriaceae; genus Nocardia; species Nocardia concava. The sequence continues at coordinate 43,396 of NZ_BAFX01000005.1, read as the reverse complement.
CAGCCCGTCGGGACTGTGCAGGCCCTGCTCGTCGACCCGCCACTGCGGCTCGGGACGCTTGAAGTCCGCGCCGGTGCTGTACCAGTGCTCGCCCTCCCACACGATGGGCTCGCCGCTGCGCGGGCAGCTGGTGGCGTCCACCGACCAGCCGCTGCCGGCCGACACCCACACCACGTTCGGGTGGTCGTAGGCGATGGAGGTGACCAGCACGTCATCGCAGTTGGCGATGAGCACGGCGGCGGGATGCCGGGCCATGCCCTCACGCAGGCGGCGCTCGATCATATTGATCTCGCCGACCCGATCGAGCTGGTCACGGGAAAGGTTCAGCAACACCACGACCGACGGGTTCAGCGCGTCGGCCACATGCGGCAGGTGCAGTTCGTCCACCTCGATGGCCGCCAGGGGCGCGGTGCGGTGCGCGGTGAGCGCGGCCACGATGCCCGCGTCCATGTTCGCGCCGTCGGCCTGGGTGGCGACCCGGCCGATAGTCTGTAGCGCCGCGGTGGTCATGCGCGTGGTGGTCGACTTGCCGTTGGTGCCGGTGATCAGCACCGTGCGCTTACCGCGACCCAGCTGCGTCATCAGCGAGGGATCGATCTTCAGCGCGATCAGCCCGCCGATCATGGAGCCGTTGCCGCGCCCGGCCCGCCGGGAGGCCCACGAGGCGGCCGTCGCCGCCCGCAGCGCCAGCTGTCCGCGCATCGAGATGTCTGCCACGACGCGAGTTTATGGGGACGGCGGGAGCGATGCGCGGGCGGTATCGAGGCCGGTGATGTGAACTACACCGCGGTCAGCTCTTGTAGAGCAGCTCCTCGTAATGATTGGCGTAGTAATCCTCCAGCTGCTCCACGGTTTCCGGGGTCGCCGGCTGCAGTTCCTTGACCATGGTCGCGTGCGAGGGCATATCGACCTCGGCCCACTTCTCCGGCTTCCACAGATTGCTGCGCAGCATGGCCTTGGCGCAGTGGAAGAAGATCTGCTCGATGGCGATCTCGATGGCCAGGATCGGGCGATGGCCCTTGACCACCATGTCGTCGAAATACGGTGCGTCGCGGACCAGCCGGGCACGGCCGTTCACGCGCAGCGTCTCGCCGCGGGTGGGGATCAGGAACAGCACGCCCACATGGGGATTGGACAGGATGTTCAGGTAGCCGTCGGCGCGGCGGTTGCCCGGGCGCTCGGGAATCACGATGGTGTGGTCGTCGAGCACCTTCACGAAACCCGCCGGATCGCCCTTCGGGGAGGCGTCGCAATTCCCCTCGGCGTCACTGGTGGACAGCACCACGAACGGCGAATTCGCGATCCACTGCTTGTCCCGCGCGTGCAGCGCGACGCGCTCCTTGGAGACGGCGCGCGGGTTCACCTCCCCCAGGAGTTCACGCAGTTCGGCCGGGTCGGTGATCTCGCTCATGATTCGATTCAACGCGCCCGGCACCCGTGCGCACCAGCGATTTTCCCGTGGTGTGAGAAATTCCCTAGGCGTCGAACATATTCGGCTGGCCCGCCGTGAAGCGAGCGATGTCCAGCTGCCGGAACGGTTCCAGCGCCTCGGAGCGGTAGAGCGTGAACAGCTTGCAGCGCGGGGCATCCGACCCGGAGACGTCGAGGATCTTGTTCACGGCCGTGCGGGCCGCCTCGGACGCACCCTCCATGGTGGCGAGGTCCACGTTGGTGCGTACGTAATCGCCCGCCAGGAACAGGTTTCCGAGCGTGGCGCTGTGCGATTCCGGGCGCAGCGCCCAGGATCCGGCCGTATTGATCAGCAGCGGATCGGCATTGACATTGCGTTTCTGCGCGGCATCCCAGGCGATCCCGGTGTCCAGGAACCAGGAGTGCAGATCCTCGTCGCGCAGCAGGTCGGCCCGATCGTTCAAATGGGCCTTCAGCTGCGCCCACACCTCGCGGGCGATCTCCTCGTGCGTGCACTCCTTGGCCGTCTTGCCGTACAACATGCCGGGCGTGTTCCAGTCGGAGATGTCTACCGACAGGCAGTCCTCCACGGTGCCGTCGCCCAGGCCGGTGACCGGCGTGCGGTTCCAGAACTGGCCCTGGGAGATGGAGGTCAGCGACCACGGCGAATCCACGTAGGCGACGTGGCCGCGCGCGATATCGGTGCGGCGGCGCAGGAAGAACTGGATGCCGGTCATCCAGTCCACGGTCAGCTGGCTCATGCCCGCCAATTCCGGTCGCAGCGAGAGGATTTCGGGTGTCCACAGGGCGCGGGCCACCTCCACCGGCATCGCGCTCACGTAATGGTCGGCGATGACCGTCTGGGCCGATCCGGACGAATCGACCACGCGCGCACCGGAGATCCGCGCACCGTCGACATCCAGGCCGCGCACCTCGGCATTGACGAAGGTGACTCCCAGTTCCCGGAGCCGGTTCACCCAGGGGTCGATCCACGCCTCGTTGGTGGCCCCGTTCAGGAGCCGGTCCAGCGCACCGTCATTGGCGACCTCGAGCGGGTTGCCCAGGAACTGCTCGCCCATGGTGCCGATGGTGAGGGTGCTGGCCTTGTCCTCCTTCGCGGCCACCAGCAGGGTGGTCAGCGTCCGCGAGAGCAGCATGCGAAATTCGTTGGAGCGCTTGCCCGCACCCACGTAGTCGCGCCAGGAGACCTGGTCCCACTGGCCGTAGCGGCGGGCGTCGCAGCTGGTGTTGAAGACCAGCAGGCGATTGGCGAAATAGAGGGCGTCCGCGGTGCCCATGCTGGTCGAGGTCGCGATGGCCGAGCCGACCGTCTCCCGGAAGTCGGCCGGGGTGGACCAGATCTTGCCGAACTTGCCCATGGGAATGAGGGTGTCGTCGGCGTCGGTGCGGGAGAACCGGGCTTCCGGGGCGGCGACCAGGTTGTCCCACACACCGTTGGCATTGCCCGCGAACGGGATTCGCCGCATGGTGTCGGGAATGTGGCGGTAGAAGCCGGGGAAGAAACGGAATCCGTGCTCACCCCACAGTTCCGGCCGCCCGTCCTTGCCGCTGCCCGGCACCGCGATGCTGCGCGCCTTGCCGCCGAGGGCCCGCCGCTCGTAGACGGTCACCTCGAAGCCGCGTTCGGCCAGTTCGTGGGCGGCGGTCAGACCCGCGACCCCGCCGCCCAGCACCGCCACCCGACGCCCGGTCTCGGCTCGGGCGGAGGTCGGTCGCGCGGCCCCCGCCGCCACCGTCCCCGCCATCGCCCCGGCCGCTATCGCTCCACGCAGCACTGTCCGCCGCGTGACGGACAAACGCTGTCCTGCCATACCCGTTACCTCCCACGCCTGGGGAGGATCCTAAGGAGCTGTCGCAGACAGATGGTCCGTTGGGGTGGAAATTTTCAGACTGATGCCCCGGAATTTTGGGGCTTTCCGGCCGGCCGAGGTCGCGGTGAACGCTCCGACGATCACGATCACGGCTCCGACCAGGGCCAATGCCGACGGAGTCTCGTTCAGGAAGGCCCAGGAGGCCGCGATGCCGACCACCGGCACCGCGAGCGACAGCGGGGCCACCGTGCTCGCCGGATAGCGGCTCATCAGATAGGTCCACAGGCCCGAGCCGGCGATGGTGCCCAGCAGGACGATGTAGGCCAGGGCGGCGAAGGCGGGCCAGCCGCTCGGCGAGAACGAGTCCAGCAGATCGTTCCAGCCGGTGGTAGGGCCCTCGGTCAGCGCGGACAGCGTGAACATGGGGATCGGCGGCACCACGGCCATCCACAGGGTCAGGTGCAGCGGGTTGACGTTCTCGGATTCGGCGGCGGCCAAACGGGATCCGATATTGCCGAAGGCCCAGCCCAATCCGCCGAGCAGGGTCAGCAGCAGCGGCAACAGCGCCGCGTGATGCGAACGGTCCCAGCCGATCACGGCCATACCGGCCATGGCCACCGCGATGCCCGCCAGCTGAATGCCGCGCAGCCGCTCCCGCAGGAAGACCGCGCCCAGCAGCACGGTGAACGGCGCGGACGACTGCAGCACCAGCGACGACAGACCGGTTGGCATCCCGGTCCGCATGGCCGTGAACAGAAAGGCGAACTGCAGGATCCCGAACCCGACCCCGTACAGCAGCAGCCACTTCCACGGCACCTGCGGCCGCGGCACGAAGATCAGCACCGGAATCGCGATCACGGCGAACCGCAGCCCCGCGAAGAAGAACGGCGGGAAGTGCTCCAGCCCCACATGAATGGCCAGAAAGTTCAGGCCCCACAGCACCACCACCGTGAGCCCGAGCAGTCGATCGCGATTGGTCATGCCGAAAATCTTGCGGGCACCAATAGGTAAGAACAATCGAATAATTCTGCAACAACGATGTAGTACAACTTAACCGTGCAAGCAGATCCACCCCGCTCGGTCCCGCCTCCACGCCGCGTCACCCGGGACACGCCCGGCGAATCCGCGCCGGATGTGTCGCGCGGTCCCGCCCGCGCGGAGACCGGCACGCCGCCGAGCACCCCGGCACGGGCGCGGCGGGTGGTGGCGGCCAAAACGACCGGAGCCGAGCGGACCGAGGCACCGGCCGGGCCGCTCATGTCGCTGGAAAGGCTGCGCGTCCTGCGCGAATTGGCCGATCGCGGGACGGTTGCCGCTGTGGCCGAAGCACTGTCGATGACGCCGTCGGCGGTGTCGCAGCAGTTGAAGGTGTTGGCCAAGGAAGCGGGCGTCGCGCTCCTGGAGCCCGATGGTCGGCGGGTGCGGTTGACCGACGCGGGACGGGCGCTCGTGGTCCGGGCCGATGAGGTGCTCGAGGCCATGGAACGCGCGGTCACGGAGATGGCCGAGTATCGCGGCTCGCCGCGTGGGCGGGTGCGGGTGGCCCTGTTTCCGTCGGGGGCGACCCTGCTGCTGCCACATGTGCTGGCCGAATTGGCGGACAGCGGCGTGGAGGTGGTGGCGGCCGACGAGGACGTGCCACCGGGTGAGGTGCCGCGTTTGCTGGCCGATTACGACGTGGTCCTCACCCACCGCGATGAGCGGGCGCCCTCGCTGGGCGGCCCCCGGGTGTCCGCACGGGTTCTCATGCGCGAGCCGATCGACGTGGTGGTCGCTCCCGATCATCGCCTGGCCCGGCAGGGTGCGGTGGTGCCCGCCGAGCTCTCCGACGAGACCTGGGTCAGCGTCCGCACCGGGTTCCCGGTCGACGACGTGCTGCGCTCGATCGCCACGGTCACCGGCGTCCAGCCCCGAATAGCCCAGCGGCTCAACGAATTCAGCGTCATCGAGGCCCTGGTGGCCAGCAACTACGGCATCGCCCTCATGCCCCGCTACGCCGTCCGCCACCCCGACCTGGTCATGCTCCGCCTGGCCGGTGTCCGCGCCGCCCGCGTCTACGACCTCGCCACCCGGCCCCATGCCGACAAGCGCCCCGCGGTCGCCATGGTCATCGCCGCCTTCCAGACCGCGGCCCGCCGCGCGACGGGCGCGGAGTAGCGCCGCGGAACACCGGAATTCAGCGGTTGACTTGGAGTGCACTCCAAGTTTTAGCGTGGCGGCATGAGCATTCGACTCGGGTATCAGATGCCGAACTTCAGCTACGGGGTCGCGCCGCGGGACTTGTTCCCGGCGGTGGTGGCGCAGGCGCGCGAGGCCGAGGCGGCGGGGTTCGACGCGGCCTTCGTGATGGATCACTTCTACCAATTGCCGCTGCTCGGGGCGCCCGAGGAGCCGATGCTGGAGGCGTACACGGCGCTGTCCGGGCTGGCGGCCTCGACCGAGCGGATTCAGTTGTCCGCCTTGGTGACCGGCAATACCTACCGGAATCCGGCGCTCACCGCCAAGACCGTCACCACCCTGGACGTGGTGAGCCGGGGGCGGGCCGTGCTGGGCATCGGGGCCGGCTGGTTCGAGCTCGAGCACCAGGCCTACGGATTCGACTTCGGCACCTTCACCGAGCGGTTCGAGAAGCTCGAGGAGGCCCTCGAGATCATCACGCCGATGCTGCGCGGGCAGCACTCCACCCACGACGGCAAGTGGTATCGCACCCAGGACGCCATGAACGAGCCGCGGGTGCGCGACGATCTGCCGATCCTGCTCGGCGGTGGCGGCGAGAAGAAGACCTTCGGGCTGGCGGCGCGCTTCGCCGACCACCTCAACATCATCTGCAATGCCTCCGAGCTGCCGCGCAAGCTCGACGCCCTGCACGCGCGCCTGGACGAGGTCGGCCGCGATCCGAAGACGCTGGAGACCAGCTTCCTGGCGTTCGTCATCGTCGACGAGGACGGCGATCGCGCGCGCAAGACCCAGGCCGAGATGCTGGCCCGGATCGGCATCACCGACCTGGGCGCGCTGCCCGTGGAGGCACTGCGCCAGACCCCGGCCGACCGCCAGTTCGTCGGCACCCCGGACCAGGTCGCCGAGCAGATCCAGACGCGGGTGCTCGATCAGGGAATCGACGGCGTCATCGTGAACATGGTGACCAACGGCCACGAGGCGGGCGCGGTGGAACTCGCCGGTCGCGCGCTGGCGCCCCTGGTCAGGGCCTGACCTCCGGCAAACGGAATGTCCCGCAGTTCGATTCGAACTGCGGGACATTCTCGTCTTCGCGGAGCTAGTGCTGCGGCGGGTAGCCGCCGTCGCCCGGCTGCGGGTAGCCGCCGCCCGGCTGCGGCTGATAACCACCCTGCGGCGGCTGCTGGTAGCCGCCCTGCGGCGGGAACCCTTGCTGCGCCGCGTGATAGCCGAAATCGTCGGCCACCATGGCGGCCAGCTCCAGCAGTGCGCGCCGGGTGGGCTTGCCGACCAGTTCCAGGTCGATCTCCGCGCCCTCGGCCAGGTGGTCGTCGAACGGGACGACCTGCACCGCGCGGGTGCGGTCCAGGAACAGCTTGCGCAGCTGGTCCAGGTCCACGGTCGAGGATCCCTTGCGAGAGGCGTTGACCACCACCACGGTTCGCTCCACCAGCTTGTGGTAGCCGTGGTGGTCGAGCCAGTCCAGGGTCGCCGAGGCGCTGCGCGCGCCGTCGATGGCCGGGGAGGTGACCAGCACCAGCGAGCTCGCCATATCCAGCACGCCGGACATGGCCGAGTGCATCAGGCCGGTGCCGCAGTCGGTGAGGATGATGTTGTAGAACTGCTGCAGGATGCCGATGGCCTTGCGGTAGTCCGCCTCGGAGAACGCCTCCGACACCGCCGGATCCTGTTCGGAGGCAAGCACTTCCAGGCGACTCGGGGCCTGCGAGGTGTGCGCCCGCACATCGGAGTACCGGCTGATGTGCCCGTCCTCCAACAGGTTTCGCACCGTGGAGCGGGTCTGCCGGGGAACGCGGTGGGCCAGCGTCCCGAGGTCCGGGTTGGCGTCGATGGCGATGACGCGGTCACCGCGCAGCGAGGCGAAGGTGGAGCCGAGACCGACCGTGGTGGTGGTCTTTCCGACGCCGCCCTTGAGCGACAGGATGGCGATCCGGTAGTCCCCGCGCACCGGCTGGTTGACCCGGTCCACCAGCTGCCGGTACACCACATCCGCGGCCGACTCGCCCGGATTGATGGCGCCGCCGGACGCCTTGTGCACGGCGCGGCGCCAGCCGCTGCGCGGTGCGCGCTTGGCCCGCTTCAACAGGTTCAGGTCATTGACCGAATGTCCCGGCGGCATCGGCTGCTGGCCGTACTGCTGCCCGAAACCGCCGGGCTGCTGCTGTTGCTGCGGAAAACCCGGCTGCGACTGCGGATTCCAGCCCGGCTGGAAGCCCACCTGCGGCTGCGGCGGTTGCTGCTGCTGCGGCGGCGCGGCCGGGGGCGGCGACCAGCTGTAGATCGGCCCGCCCGGCTGATCATTGGACGGCGCGAACTGGCCCGGCTGGCCCGGTCCGCCGAAATGCCCGGGCTCCATGGGCGTTTCGCCCTCGCCCGAAGCACCGGCCTGATCGGGGAAGACCCGGCGCACCATGCCGTCGCTGCCGATCTCCTGGCGGATATCGCCGTACGGCGTGTGGTCGACCACCTCGCCCAGCGGCCCGCCCGGGGCCGGAAAACCGTTCGGCGCACCGGGATTCGGCGGCGGCGCGAACTGCCCGGAATCCGGCGGCGGGAAGCCCGGAGGGCCGTAAGGCCCCGGGCCGCCCGGCGCGAAGGGATTGTGGCCGTCGGGACCGCCCGGGCCCGCGAACGGGCCACCCGGCGCGGCAAAGGGATTCGGGCCGCCCGGTCCACCCGGGAACGGCCCCCCGCCCATGTGCACCGTCTGGTCGATCGAGTCCGGCACCGGCGGGAAGAACCCGGCCACCTGATCCTCGGAGTCGGCCCCGCCTTCCTTGGCCCCGGCGGACTCGTCCAGCGCTGCCGCGTCCGCCTCCGACGCCTTCACGGCGTCGTCGACGTCCTCCTGCTCGACAGGCTTCGAGGTCGAATTCTGATCTTTCGTGGTCACGTGTCCCCCATCTGCTCGACAGCTCGAACAGAGAGCTCGGCGCTATTGCGTCCCAACGCTAGCATTCTCGAGCCCTCCAGACGTGGCGAGCCCGCCTCGACGAAGTCGAGACGGGCTCTCCTACCAGCGCTTTCATTCAGCTCTTACGAGCAGCTCGGTTGACCGCCGAGACCACCGCGCGCAGCGAGGCGGTGGTGATCGAGGTGGCGATGCCGACGCCCCAGGTGACCTGGTCGCCGATGGCGACCTCGACGTAGGCCGCGGCCTGGGCGTCGTCACCGGAGGACATGGCGTGCTCGCTGTAGTCCAGCACCCGCACGTCGTAGTCGATGGTGGCCAGGGCGTCGACGAAGGCGGCCAGCGGGCCGTTGCCCTCACCGGCGATGGCGTGCTCGACGCCGTCCACCTTGACCACGGCCTCGATGTGGTCGACGCCGCCGTCGACCTCGGAGGCGGTGACCTTCTGGCGGATGCGCTCCAGCGGCAGGATCGGGGTCAGGTACTCCTCGGAGAAGACGTCCCACATCTCCTTCGGGGTGACCTCGCCGCCCTCGCCGTCGGTGATCTTCTGGACGGCCTGCGAGAACTCGATCTGCAGGCGGCGCGGCAGCACCAGCCCGTGATCGGTCTTCATGATGTAGGCGACGCCGCCCTTGCCGGACTGCGAGTTCACCCGGATCACGGCCTCGTAGGTGCGGCCGACGTCCTTCGGGTCGATGGGCAGGTACGGAACCTCCCACACGATGTCGTCGACATCCGCGCCCTGCGCGTCGGCGGCGGCCTTCATGGCGTCCAGGCCCTTGTTGATGGCGTCCTGGTGCGAGCCGGAGAAGGCGGTGTAGACCAGATCGCCGCCGTAGGGGTGGCGCTCGGCGACCGGCAGCTGGTTGCAGTACTCGACCGTGCGGCGGATCTCGTCGATATTGCTGAAGTCGATCTGCGGGTCGATGCCGCGGGAGAACATGTTCATGCCCAGCGTGACCAGGCAGACGTTGCCGGTGCGCTCGCCATTGCCGAACAGGCAGCCCTCGATGCGGTCGGCGCCGGCCTGGTAGCCCAGTTCCGCGGCGGCCACGGCGGTGCCGCGGTCGTTGTGCGGGTGCAGCGACAGCACGATGGAGTCGCGGCGGGCCAGGTTGCGGTGCATCCACTCGATGGAGTCGGCGTAGACGTTCGGGGTCGCCATCTCCACGGTCGCGGGCAGGTTGATGATCAGCGGCTTGGCCGGGGTGGGCTGGATGATCTCGGAGACCGCGTCGCACACCTCGCGGGCGTAGTCCAGCTCGGTGCCGGTGTAGGACTCCGGGCTGTACTCGTAGCGCCAGTTGGTGTCCGGGTAGCGCTTCTCGACCTCCAGGCACAGCTTCGCGGCGTCGGTGGCGATCTTCTTGACGGCGTCGCGGTCGGCGCGGAACACGACCTTGCGCTGCAGGATCGAGGTCGAGTTGTAGAAGTGCACGATCACGTTCGAGGCGCCGGCGCAGGCCTCGAAGGTGCGCTCGATCAGCTCGGCGCGGGACTGGGTCAGCACCTGGATGGTGACGTCGTCCGGAATCGCGCCGTCCTCGATGATCTCGCGGACGAAGTCGAAGTCGGTCTGCGAGGCGGACGGGAAGCCGACCTCGATCTCCTTGTAGCCCATGCGCACCAGCAGGTCGAACATGCGGCGCTTGCGGGCCGGGCTCATCGGATCGATCAGGGCCTGGTTGCCGTCGCGCAGGTCCACGGCACACCAGCCGGGCGCGCGGTCGATGATCTTGTCCGGCCAGGTGCGGTCGGGCAGCTCGACCGGCTCGACCTCCTCGGCGAAGGGCCGGTACCGGAACACCGGCATGGAGGAGTTCTTCTGCGTATTCCAGGCGGGCTGGTCGGCGGGCGCGGGCTTGGACGGCGGGGTGATGTTGCGCGTACCGGATACGAAAGCGTCAGCAGGGGACATGGCGATTTATCTCCGAGGTGTGGCTGGATCCCAGGTATGGGGTAGACCGGCACGGCACATCCCCGCGACGGGAGCCGGTCCGTATCAGAACCCGTCGCGGCGGCCGAGGAGAAGTGCCCGCTGCATGATGATCACGAGTTTACATGCGGGCAATAGATGCCCGGAAGCCGGGGAGGCGGGGGCCACACCCGAGGTCTGCACCAGCACGGTCCGAGTGTGTCACCCCTGCGCGGCGGACACGCAGAGTTCGTGAATGAAGCGCATTTTGTCCAGAACCGGGTCGGCCAGCACGAAGGGATACGGATCCCGGTGGCCCATGGCGCGATTCATCATGTTGAGCGCCCAGACCAGGGGCAGCCAGAGTTCGATGATGCGGTCGAAGGCGGCATCGCCGATCGGGGAGCGGTCCAGGGTGGCCCCGGCGGGTGCGAAGCCGAAGGCGGCCGCGGTGTCGAGGGTGTCGCGGATGTGCAGGTAGTGGGCGAAGGTCTCGGCCCAGTCCTCGGTGGGGTGCATGGTGGCGTAGGAGGAGACGTGGGTGTTCTCCCAGCCGGGTGGCGCGCCCTCGGCGTAGTGGCGGTCCAGGGCCTGCTGGTAGTCGGCGAAGGGGTCGCCGAACAGGTTGTGGAACCGTTTGATGTGGTCGCCGTCGGTGATCAGGAGCAGCTGGTAGTAGTGCCCGATCTCGTGGCGGAAGTGCCCGAGCACAGTGCGGTAGGGCTCGGCCATCTCCACGCGCAGGCGCTCGCGGTGCAGATCGTCGCCCTCGGCCAGGTCGAGGGTGATGACACCGTGTTCGTGGCCGGTGGTGACGGGATCGTCGGCACTGGAGAGCAGCTCGAAGGCCAGGCCGAGCTCGGGATCGGTGGTGCGGTCGATGAGGGGCAGACCGAGTTCGGTGAGTTCGACGACCAGGCGGCGCTTGGCGGCCTCGGCCTCCCCGAAGGCGGTGAGCCACTTGTCTTCCAGCGCGCCCGGGCGACGGCGGGTCAGGCGGCAGGACTCGCACAGGCCGGGCGCGCCGGCGGGGACCAGCCAGTTGCATTGCGCCACATACTGGTTCGCACACATGGCAAACTCGCCGGGATCGACGAGGAGCAGCGCCCGCGCCTCGAGGCTATAGCCGATGTCGGAACCGCAACCGAGGCAGACGGTGTTCTCGAAGGCCAGTTGCTGGCCGCAGCGGGGGCAGGCGAAATCGCGCACGGTTCAGTCCTTTACGGGTGCGACGTCCACGGAGACCGTGATGGTGGATTCCTTGGCGTCGGTGTAGATGATGCCGCGCAGCGGCGGGACATCGGCGTAGTCGCGGCCCCAGCCGACGGTGACGTAGCGGTCGTCGGCGAACTGATCATTGGTGGGGTCGAAGCCGATCCACTCGTCGCCGGGCAGCCACACCGCCGCCCAGGCGTGGGTGGCGTCCGCGCCGACCATGCGCTCCTTGCCCGGGGGCGGGTCGGTGGCGAGATAGCCGGAGACGTAGCGGGCGGCCAGGCCCTGGGAGCGTAGGCAGGCGATGCCGAGGCGGGCGAAGTCCTGGCAGACGCCGCGGCGGTCGGCGAACACGTCGGCGACTCGGGTGCTGACGGTGGTGGAACCGGATTCGTAGGTGAAGTCGGTGTGGATGCGGGTGGTCAGTTCCTTCACCGCCTCCAGCAGCGGGCGCCCGGGCGGGAAGGATTCGGCCGCGTATGCGGCGACCTCCGGAATGATCTCCGGCGGGGTCAGGTCGAGGGTGAATTCGACTGCGAGCGGGCCGTTTCCGGCGGTGGGGCGGGCCTGCTCCCAGGTCGGCTGATCCTCGGGGGCGGGCGGGGGCGCGATCTCGACCAGGGATTCGCCGGTCACCTCGAGGCGGCGGTGTTCGGCGGTGACATGGAAGTAGAAGGTCGTGTTGCCGTAGACATCGGTGCCGACCGAACGGTCCGACGGGATCGGGTCGACGCGAATGTCGTGCGAGAGCAGGTGCTGGCCCGGGAATTCACGCGGCGTGAGATACGCGCGGCCGTAGGAACTGCTGACGACATCCGAGTACACGTAGACGGTGCGGTGCAGGACTCGCAGGCGGCGCATCAGCCCACCACCCGGGTGGTGCCCCACAGGGGCTGGATGTCGCGCGGCACCGAAAGCCGGGTGGCCTCGAAGGATTCGGACATCTTGCGCAGCCGCAGATGGACGCCGTCGAGGAGTTCGGCGAATTCGGTGCGGTGACCGTCGGCGTCGGTGACCTCCAGGTCGGCGGGGTCGAGGCGGCGCAGCATGCGCTGGGCGTCGGCCAGGAGCCGTTGCGGGCGTGAGGATCCGGAGGCTCCGGGCAGCGCCAGGAAGTCGTCGTCCAGGCGTGCCAGCTGGTAGGCCAGGGAACGCGGATTGTGGTCGTCGAACAGCAGCAGGCCCGCGACCGCGGCGATGCGGACCGAATCCCGGTGGCGGCGGCGGTAACTCACGGCGGAGACGGTGGCGGTCAGTACGGCGTCGGTCACCACGCGGCCGACCTCGGGCGGATAGGTGTCGGTGAGGGCCGCGGCCAGCAGGGAGGACAGCGCCAGCGCGCGCTCCAGGCGGCGGCCGATATCCATGACGTGCCAGCCGGTGTCGCGCACGGTCGATTCCGCGTCGATGCCGGTGAGCGCCAGCAGGCCGGACAGGGTCTTGGAGTGGACGGTCGAGAGCGCGGCGCCGCGATCGCCACGGACGCCGCGGTATTCGGCGAGGGCGCGGTCGATGGAGCCGAGCACCATCCAGGTGTCGGGTGAGAGCTGATCACGCACGGCACGTGCGGCCTTCGCGTAGCGCTCCACGGAAAAGGCGACGGAACCGGGGAGCTCGCGATCGACGGTGAGGGCGACCAGGTAGTCGTGGTCGCGGCGGGACGCGCCGGGCAGGGCGATCGGGACGGTCGGCTCGTCGGAGTACTCGCGGCGGCGCGGGGACAGCGACTGGGATTGGCTCTGCGACGACTGCGACTGTGATTGGGACTGCGACTGCGATTGCTTGCGCCGGTTGCGCCGCTTCTCCGCCGCATCACGTTGCGCCGCGGTCTGTCTCGGTGGCGGCAGCGGGGCCCCGGTCATCCGGCTCAGCGCCCGCATGAGCACCGGCATGGCCTCCGCGCCCTCCATCCATGGCCGGTACCGGTAGTCCTGGTGCCGGTCGTGGATGGCGCCGAGCAGGCGCGCGGTGACCTCGGCGCGCTCGCCGTAGCGGCCCAGCCAGAACAGGTCGTCGAGCACGCGCGGGGAGCTGACCACATCCACCGAGGCGACGGCGGCCACCCGGCGCTCGCGCTCCTCTGGCACCTCGACTGCGGGGGGCACCTCGACGGCGGGTACGGCCGGGACGGCGGCGGGCGCGGCGCGCACCCAGACGTCCTTGGCGGCCGCCTCGCCGATCATGCCGTCGGGTCCGCCGCGCTGATGCAATTGCCCCAAACCGCCCTGCATGACGCGATATCCGACCCGACCGGCCAGCGAGAACAGCCGCACCGCGACGGGTGCGGCGGCCAGTCCGCCGGAGCCGTCGACGGCCGGGGCCACCGAGAACCGCGCGGGTTCCTGGCCGACCCATTTCCAGCCCTCGGCCTCGATGCGGGCCCGCCATTCGGCGCGCTGGACCGCGGTCAGCAGGGGTCCGAATACCGTCGTGTCATCCACCGCGGAGCGCAGGATCAGGCGGTGCAGATTGGCGGTCAAATGTGAGCGTTCGGAATCCTCGCCACCCCAATAGGATTCGATGCCCGGCAGGGTGAGCTCCTCGTCCAGCAGCTGCCGCGACAGGCGGGGCAGGAAGGCCGACAGCGCCGGATTCTCCAGCAGCCCGCTGCCCAGGGTGTTGACCACCGCGACCGCGCCGCGGCGCAGCACCTCGACCAGGCCCACCACGCCCAGCCGCGAATCCGGCCGCAGATCCAGCGGATCGGAGAATTCGGCGTCCACCCGGCGCAGCACCACGTCGACCCGCTTCAGGGTGCCCAGCGAGCGCATCCACAGGAAGCCGTCCCGCACCACCAGGTCGGCGCTCTCCACCAGCGGGAAACCCAGCACCGACGCCAGATACGCCTGATCGAAGGCGGTTTCGGAGTGCACGCCCGGGCTCAGCACCACCACCACGGGATCCTCGTCACCGGCCTGCGGCGCGGCCTCGATGAGCATCAGGCGCATGGCGCGCACGAACGGGGTGAGAGGGCGCGGGCTGGCCAGTTCGAAGGCCTCCGGAATGGCGGCGGAGACGACGCGGCGATCGGCCAGCGCGTAGCCCGCGCCGGAGGGGGCCTGCGCCCAGTCGGCGAGCACCCGGAAGCCGGTGTCGCTCCAGCGGCTGACATCGCAGGCGTGCAGGAACAGCTGATGCCGTCCGGGCAGCGAAATACCGTGTGCCGCACGCACATACCCCCGGTGGCCGAACACCAGCTGCGGCGGCAGCAGGCCCTCGGTGAGGGTGCGGCGCGCCCCGTACACATCGGTCAGCACCGCGTCGAGCAGCCGGGAGCGTTGCACCACACCGGATTCCAGGGCGGTCCAGTCGGTGTCGGAGAGCAGCAGCGGGATCGGGTCCAGCCGCCACGGGGACGGGGTGGCGGGTTCCTCGGAGGTGGTCAGTTCGGTGTAGGTGATGCCGTCGTCCTCGATGAGGCGTCGCACCCGGCCGTCGATGCGGTGCAGGCCCTCGCGGCCCTGGTCGAGGAAGTCGGCGGACAGGTCGGCCCACATGGTGCGCAGGCGGCCGTCGCGGTCGACGAGTTCGTCGTAGTAGCCGCCGGTGGGCAGGCCGCAGGCGTCGAGCGCACCGGTATCGGCCGCGGCGGCACGGTAATTCGCGAAGTCCTCGAGCACGCCGCGCCGCGCCGCGAGGGTGTCCCACCGATCGGGCTCTTCCGGCGTGGCGTCACCGGGCGGCACCGCATCCAGCACTGTCACCGCAACCACATCCCCGGGTATGCCTGCCTATCGGTCGCCCGCGAGGCCCCACACGGTCCGCGCCCGGCGCAGATCGAGAATTCCGGGCGCTCCGACGTCCGTTGCCTGTACAGCCATTTTGGCACGCAGATCCGCGATATCCACCGGTCCCGGAGAGTGCCCGGTGGCCTCGAATCGCCGATTGCGCCGGGATTGCGCCACCACGGAATTCACCGGCGGCCCGGCGTAGAACATGCCGCCGGGATGACTCACGTGATACGTGCAGCCGCCACGCGACAACCCGGTCTCGAGCTCGATCACGTCGAAGACCAGCGGCGCGTCCACGGTGATCGTCGGATGCAGCGATTCCGGTGGCTGCCAGGCGCGATATCGCACGCCCGCCACCTGCACATCGGCCCGCCCGGCCGCGACCAGCGGCAGCGGGAAACCGTTGCAGGTCACCGCGTACCGATCGCGGTCGGCCCCGGTCACCCGCACCTGCAGGCGCTCCACCGAGGAGTCCACGTAGCGGGCGGTGCCGGATGCCGTGGTCTGTTCACCGAGGGTGTTCCACGGTTCGATCGCGCCGCGCAGTTCCACTTCCATATCTCCGAGTACCACCGTGCCGAAGCGCGGAAAACGAAACTCCGAGAACGGATCGAGCCAACTGGTATCGAATTCGATACCGTGCGAGCGCAGATCGGCCGCGACCTCGGCGATATCGGCCTGGATGAAATGCGGCAGCAGATACCGCCCGTGCAGATTCGCGCCGTGCCGGATGAGCGGCGCGGTGTAGGGCTGCTCCCAGAACCGCAGCACCAGCGCCCGCACCAGCAGCGACTGCACCATGGCCATGCGGAAGTGCGGCGGCATCTCGAACCCGCGCAACTCGACCAGTCCGAGACGGCCGCGGACCGAATCCGGGCTGTACAGCTTGTCGATGCAGAATTCCGCGCGATGGGTGTTGCCGGTGAGGTCGGTGAGCAGGTGCCGCAGCGCACGGTCGACCGCCCAGGGCGGGGCGGTGTGCTCGTCGGGATCCTCGCTCGAATTGCTCAGCCGCGCGATCTCCGCGAACGCGATCTCCAATTCGTAGAGCGAGTCCTCGCGCCCCTCGTCGACCCGCGGCGCTTGCGAGGTCGGTCCGATGAACCGGCCCGAGAACAGATAGGACAGCGCCGGATGCCGCTGCCAGTAGGTGAGCATGGAGACCAGCAGGTCCGGCCGCCGCAGCAGCGGCGACCGCGCGGGCGTGCGGCCGCCCAGCGTGATGTGATTGCCGCCCCCGGTCCCCCGGTCGGTGCCGTCCACATCGAAGGATTCGGTGCTCAGCCGCGCCAGCCGAGCCTGCTCGTACAGGGTGTCCAGCAGCCGTGCCTGCTCCTCGAAACCCGAAGTGGGCTGGACATTCACCTCGATCACGCCCGGATCGGGCGCGATGGACAGCATGTGCAGCCGACCGTCGGCCGGTGGCGGGTACCCCTCCAACACGACCGGCTGCCCGGCCGCAGCCACCGCCTCCTCCACCCGCCGCACCAGATCGCAGTACGCGCCGAATTCCCCGACGGGCGGCAGGAATACGAACAATCGCCCGTCGCGCACCTCGGCGACCAGCGCGGTGATCGGCGCGCGTTCGGCGGACTCGACCACAGCGGGCGGCTCATCCGGTTCCAGCGGCGGGCGCGGCGCGAAGGGGTCGGCCTCCGGGCGCGGCGGCGGCGCGTTCCAGGCGATCGAGCCCAGCGGCAGGCGCAGGCCCGCCGGAGAATCACCCTCCGTCAACATGATTCGACCCCGGCGCAGCCGCCAGTCGGCGCTGGCCCAGCCCGCCTCGTCGTCGCGGCGGTACAGCGACAGCACGTACGCGGCGGGCTCGCCGACGGAGGTGTCCAGGCGTGCCAGCAGGGCCTCGCGAGTCGCCGGTGAATCCCGGTCGATGTCGATATCCTCGTCGACCGCGACCGGCTCGCCGTGCGGTACAGCGGCTTTCGCCGCCAACCGGAGCAGCGGGTCCTCGTAGGCCGGTCGCACCTGACTGTCGGGCAGGCCCAATCCGCGCGCGATATGAGCGATCACGGCGCGGGCGGTCCGTGAGTCCGGAACGGAGCCGACGGGATCCGGGCCGGCGTCGCCTTCCGGAGGCTCCGCTCCGTTACTCGAGTCGCGCGGGCTCGGAGCGTCGACCAGAGCACCCGGCGACCCGTTCATTCGCTGCCGCGCGTGTCCTTCCGCCGACACCACGGTCCGAGCCACCGCCGGGGTCTGCGCTATCAAGGCGGGCTGCGCTTCCACGGCCTTGCCGCTGTCTGTCGTGTCCCGTATCGGCTTTCGGGCAACCGGCTCGGCCAGGTCGGTCGGACCGACGGCCTCTCCGAAGGACAGCCACGGGTGCGCGAGGAGTTCGGGTCGCCGCCACAGCGGCTCCCCGTCGTCGCGCCAGTGCATGGCGATTTCCCAGCGCGGCAACGGTTCTCCCGGATACCACTTGCCCTGGCGGTATTGCATCAGGCCGGTCGGCGCGTAGATGCGGCGGAGGCGTTCGGCCAGGTCGGCGGCGCGTTCGCGTTTGGCCGGGCCGTCGGCCTCGGTGGTCCATTCGGGACCGGTCTGGTCGTCGAGGGAGACGAAGGTGGGCTCGCCGCCGATGGTCAGGCCGATTCCGGCGGCCTCGGTGCGGGCGTCGACGGCCGCGCCCGCGGCGCGGATGCGCTCCCACTGGGAATCGGTGTAGGGCAGGGTGACTCGCGGATCCTCGTGGATGCGGCGGACCGTGTTGGAGAAATCCAGGGTGGAGTTGACCGGGTCGGTGGCGCCGGTGATGGGCGCCGAGGACACCGGGTGCGGGGTGGCCGCCAGCGGGATGTGCCCCTCCCCCGCGAACAGGCCGGAGGTGGGGTCCAGGCCGACCCAGCCCGCGCCGGGCAGGTACACCTCGGTCCAGGCGTGCAGGTCGGTGAAGTCGGCGGGCGGGCCGGACGGTCCGTCCAGAGACGGTACGTCCTGGGCCAATTGGATGAGATACCCGGAGACGAAGCGCGCGGCCAGGCCGAATTCGCGCAGGATGGAGACCAGCAGCCAGGCCGAGTCCCGGCACGAGCCCAGGGCGCTGCGCAGCGTGTGATCGGGCGTCTGCACACCCGGCTCCATCCGGATGGTGTACGCGACGTCCTGGCGCAGCGCCTGATTCACGGCGATCAGGAATTCGATGGTGCGCGGCCGGTCGTGCGGGGTGTGCCGGCGCACCCAGTCGCGCACCAACGGACCTGGCCCGGACCCGGATTCGCCCTCGTCCACAGGTCGCAGATACGGCTCCAGATCGGCGAGCAGCTGCGGCGAGTAGGCGAACGGGAACTGCTCGGCCTGCTCCTCCACGAAGAAGTCGAACGGATTGATGGCGTCCATATCGGCGATCAACCCGACCACGATCGACAGCTCCGGCGTGGGTTCGTGGAAGATCAAGCGCGCCAGGAAGTTTCCGAACGCGTCCTGTTGCCAGTTGACCCAGTGATTGCCCGGGCTGACCCGCAGCGAGTACGCCTCGATGGTGGTGCGCGTGTGCGGCGCAGGGCGCAGCCGGACCACGTGCGGATGGACGCGCACGGGGCGGTCGAAGGAATAGGTGGTGCGATGTTCGAGGGAAACCTTGATCCCCATCCGTCCAGTTCACCATGCGGAGGGCAGACCACGCTGGCGTTTTTCCGACAGATCGGGCGACACGCGGTGAGCTCCCACAGTTGTCGCACCCGGGTGATATCACCGTAACGAGGGGTGAAGGAGGAAGGGATGCCCGAAAGCGATTGCCCGGAGTGTGAATCGGCGCTCGACCACTGTCACGGGACATTGATCGCGCATGCCACCGGTCCGGTGGAGTGCACCGAACCCGACTGTTTCGATACCGCCCGGGCACGGCACATCTTCGTGGCCGACTGCGGCGATGTAGCGGGCGGCTGCGCCTGCGCCGCGCCGACGGTGGAGACCGGTCGGAAGGCCCAGGCGGGCTAGCAACTAGCCTGGCCGGGTGAGTTACGACCTGGTTCTGCTGCCATCCGGTGCCGCCGCGTCCGCCGAAGCGGTGGACGCGTATCTGACGGCGCAGGACGGCCGCCCGGCCGGCGACGTCGTCGGCGAGATCGCGGCCGAGCTCGACAAGCGCAATGCCGAGCTGCCCGAGATCGACGCCTTCCTGGGCGCGCCCGCCGCCGAGGCGGTGCTGGGCGACGCGCTGTTCGTGTCCACGCCCTACGACTCGCTCGGGTTCACCCGGAACCTGTTGTTCGAGCTGGCCACTCCGCGCGGCTACGCGGTGTGGGATCCGCAACTGGCGTGGCTGCTGGATCCGGCCGGATCGATCGAGGCCGCCGTCACCCACGGCGGTGCGGGCGAATTCCCGTATCTGACAAAAGAACTGGTCGACGAATGGATTCCGAACCTGGGACAGCCCGGTCCGTATCTCATTGTGGAAACCGGTGATCAGGTCTACATCCAGACCTATCGGCATCCGGATGGCCATTACGACCTCGAATACCGCGATGGGTCGGCGGATAAGCATTTCGCCGCCACCGCGACCGACTCGCGAATTGTCGCCGATCTGATCTGGGGTTGGGCCACCGGAGATCGTTCCGGATTCGCGGCACTCGATTGGCAGCGACTCACGCTCTGAGCCTTGAATAACGGACCGATTTCAATTTCGGCTCGCCCTACCCGGCAATGACGGATTCCCGCGTGTCGGAAAGCTAATCTTTCACTTGATCGACACAGGGCTAATTGCACGCGGCGTTTCCGGGCTTGTTCGCATTAGTCACCGAGGCGAGGAGCGAGAGATGAAGCTACGTCCGACCATGAGCGCGGGGACCCTACGCAAGGGCTTGGCAGTCGTGGCCGGATTAGCGGCTACCTTCGCGATAGCGGTGGCTTTACACGCCAGCGGCGCGGGGGCGGATATCCCCCGAAACGTTCAGCACATTCCGTGCCCCCAGCCGGCGGCGCTACCCGCACCGCCGACCTGGACTTAACGGCTACAGCGCTCGGCGACCGGAAAGGGCTCGCCCGAGCGTCAATTCGTCGGCGAATTCCAAGTCGCCGCCCATCGGCAATCCCGAGGCCAGGCGCGTCACGCTCAGGCCCGGGAAGTCGCGCAGCATGCGGACCAGATACGTGGCCGTCGCCTCGCCCTCGGTATTCGGATCGGTGGCGATGATGACCTCGGTGACGTCCACGCCGTCGTCCTGATTTCCGATGCGGGTCAGCAGTTCCCGAATACGCAACTGATCGGGGCCGATGCCCGACAATGGATCGAGCGCGCCGCCGAGTACGTGATAGCGGCCGCGGAATTCGCGGGTGCGCTCGATGGCCTGCACATCCTTGGGCTCCTCGACCACGCAGATCATGGTGCGGTCGCGGCGCGGATCGGCGCAGATGCGGCAGAGTTCACCGTCGGAGACGGTGCCGCAGACGGCGCAGAACCGCACGCCGTCGCGCACCTTCTGCAGCGCCGCCTGCAGGCGGTCGATCTCGGGGGGCTCTACCTGCAACAGGTGGAAGGCGATGCGCTGCGCGCTCTTCGGGCCGACGCCGGGCAGTTTGCCCAGCTCGTCGATGAGATCCTGAACCGGACCCTCGTACACCTACGCCGCCCCGCTCAGAATCCGGGCAGCGCGCCGCCGCCGAAACCACCGGCAAGCGGGCCCAAACGCTCGGCGGCCAGGTTCTGCGCGGACTCCATGGCGTTGTTGAGCGCGCCGATGATGAGATCCTGCAGCGTCTCGACGTCCTCGGGATCGACCACCTTCGGGTCGATGGTCAGCGCCAGCACCTCACCGGTGGCGCGGATCTTGGCGCGCACCAGGCCGCCGCCGGCCTCGCCCTCGACCTCGGATTCCGCGATCTCCTGCTGCGCGGCCATGACGGCCTGCTGCATCTGCTGGGCCTGGGCCATCAAGGCCTGCATGTCGAAACCTTCACCGGGCTGCACGGCGCGTCCTTCCTGAGGGATGGTGATTGCTCCCCAGCCTAGTCGGCGGGGCGCGGCGATCTTCTTGACTCTCCCCTCGCTGGAGGGTGTTCGCTTAGGGCATGACAGCGACGGTTCCGATCGGCGAGTTCTCCCGGCTCACCTACCTGACCATCAAGACGCTCCGGTACTACCACGAGATCGAGCTGCTGGCGCCGGTCTCGATCGATCCGAGCTCGGGCTATCGGTTCTACTCGACCGAGCAGGTGGACCAGGCGCATCTGATCAAACGGCTGCGCGAGCTGAGCATGCCGCTGCCGGAGATCAAGGCGGTCATGGCCGCGCCGGACCAGGCGGCGCGGGACGCGGCGATCCGCGCGCACCTCGAGCGCATGGAGGCGGAGCTGGTGCGCACCCGCGACGTGGTGGCCTCGCTCAAGGCGCTGTTGCTGCCGTCGGCGGCGATCTCGGTCGAATACCGTTCCATCACAAGCCATCCCGTGCTGGCCATGGCCACGAAGGTGACGCGCGACGACTGCGGCGAATGGTGCGAGTACAGCTTCGGCTCCATGTACGGGCAGCTGGCCGCCGCCGATCTGGCGCCCGCCGGGCCCGGGGGCGCGACCTACGCGACCGAGTTCTTCGAATACGACGAGGGCGAGGTCGTCACCTATGTGCCCATCGAGGCGCGGCATCGGGACCGCTTCGATGCCGGGGTCGTGCTGGACCTACCGGCCCGTCGCTTCGCCATCGCCGTGCACGCGGGCCCGTTCACCGATTTCGACCGGACCTATGGCGCGCTGGGCAGCCATGTGGCCGAACACGACTCCGCGCTCACCGAACCCGTGCGCGAGATCTACCTGGTCGGGCCCGGTGACGCCGAGCCCGACGACTACCGCACCGAAGTCTGCTGGCCGATCGGCCGGCTCTGAGTTGGAAAACACCAGAAGGAGAGAACCATGGCACTGACCCTCGGCAATATCGTCTTCGACTGCCACGATGCCGCCGCGCTGGCGGGCTTCTACGCGCAGTTGCTGGACCGCACCGTCGACGAGGGTGCGAACGAGCACTTCGCGACCATCGACAATGCCGCCGCCACACCGACATTCATGTTCGTGGCGGTGCCGGACAAGAATCCCGGCAAGAACGTCGTCCACCTCGATCTGACCGGCGGCGCGCTGAGCGACGAGATCGAACGGGCGGTCGCCCTGGGGGCCAAGCACATCGCGGACTTCGACGAATACGGCGTGAAGTGGGCGACGATGGCCGACCCGGAGGGCAACCTGTTCGATATCGGCCAGGAGAACTAGGCCGGCAGAACTAGGCCAGTTCCTTCTTCAGGTTCTCGAGCACCTCGGCCTGGATCTTCTTCAGGCCGAGCGGCGCGAAGATGCCCTCGAAGATGCCGCCGATGCCGCCCGCGCCCTTCCAGGTGGTGCGCACGGTGACCAGCGAGCCGGAGCCGGAGGGGGTCACGGTCCAGGCGGTGACCATGGAGGAGTTCGAATCCCGTTCCGTCACCATGGAATCGGAGACCGAGACGACCGCGTGCACATTGCGGGAGCGCTTCTCGGTGGCCTGCAGCGTCCACTCGGCGACGGTGCCCGCGCCCTGCCCGCCCTCGACCACCTTGTAGTCGCGGTAGTGCGAGGAGAGGATCGCCGGGCGCACCTTCTCGTAATCCGCGATCGCGTCGAGGGTGCGCTTCGGATCCGCCGCCACGACGATCGAACTGGAGGCGCTGACCTGTCCCACCATGTGCTCCTTTGTGATTGCGCGGGTTACCGCTCGGTCATGCTACGCCGGAATCGGGCGGCGCCGGATTCTCCGGGGTACCCGTTTTCCGGTGCTGCAGACCTCGGAATGCACCTATCCTGGGTGCATCTTTCGGGGGAGGACACCGCGGATGACACGGTTCGTGAACTGGGTGCGGCTCAATATCGACGGTGTCCTGACGCTGGTCGTCGCGGCCGTCGCGATCGTCGTCGAGGCCTTCGACAAGTTCGGCAATCTGAACCCGGTGAGCGGGGCGACCCTGCTGGTCCTGGGCCTGCTCGCGCTCACCCTGCTGCGGGATCGGAACCGGACCGCGCGGCTGGTGCAGGAGCTGGCGGCGGTGCGGCTGCTGCACGGCGCGGAGATCGATCAGGCCCACGCGCAGGCCCGCCGCGAGACCGACAACTGGATCTACAAGGGCGGCACCGGAACCTATCTGCGGGCGGTGACGCTGCCCTATTTCCTGGCGCGGGCGCGTGACGAAAGCCACCTGCTGAATCTGCGGGTGGAGGTGCTGGATCCGGGCAACGAGCAGCTGTGCCTGGCCGACGCGCAGTACCGGAGCTCACTGCAGCCGCAGGGCGACGCCAACGGCCGGCCGTGGACGACGGACCGGATTCGCAAGCAGTCGTACGCCACCGTGCTGGCCTGCGCCTGGTACCGGCACCAATCGGAGTTCCTGACCATCGAACTCGGGCTGTCGTCGGCGCTGACCACCTACCGCTGGGACATGTCCGACAATGTGGTGATCATGAACCAGCGCGGGTCCAAGACCCCGGCGCTGCTGTTCGAGCGCGGCAAGTCCCAATACCCGGATTTCACCCGCGAATTGGCGGTGAGCTTCAAGCAGGCCAAACCGGTGCAGCTCAGCCGCGACGCCGATCTGCGGCCGCCGACCGAGCCGACCATCGCGCAGGTGCGCAGGCTGCTGGAGAGCCTGGGACTGCCGCTGCCGCACGCCTACACCGACGACGATGTGGTCGAGATCGTGGAATACGCACTGCGGCCGGTGAATACGTTCTAGGTGAGCAGCAGCCCCGCCGTGGCGGCGGCGGTCGCGGCCACCGCGAGCACCAGGCCGGTCAGCACGAATTTCCGCATGGGGACCCGCACCTCGTGGGTGCGGCAGAACTCCAGGCACAGCAGGGTCGCCAGCGAGGCCCAGGGCGTCACCAGCGGGCCCACATTGGTGCCGATGAGCAAGGCCAGCAATTGATTTCGCTCACCGGAGGCGATCACGGCCTCTCCCGCGGTATAGGCGGGGAGGTTGTTGACGATGTTCGACAGTCCCGCACCGGCGCCCGCCGCGCGGAACACTCCGAGGCCGCTGGTGTCCCGGCCGATCAGGTGATCCATCACCGTCGAGAGTCCGTGTAGCGACAGCGTAGGCACCACCAGGAACAGTCCGGACACGAACACCAGCAGCTGCCACGGGAACAGCGACCAGCGCAGGGCCGATCGATCGCAGATCGCGAAGGTCGCGATGGCGATGGCCGCGGCCACCGCGGCGGCGATGCCGATCCGGTCCCCCACGAACGGGATGGCCAGCACGAACGCCACACACGCTCCCCCGGTCGCGTACAGCAGCACCCGTTCGCGCGCATCGGCCGGTCGAATCGATTCCGGCACCACGTATCGGTCGGTGCCCCGCTGTGACCGCCGCCAGTACCACCACCACAGGCACACCATGGTCATCGCGATCGAAAGCAGTTGCGGCAGCCACATTCTCGCCGCGAACTCGGTCGCCGTGAGCGCCACCCGGTCGGCGGCCAGCAGATTCGTCAGATTCGACACCGGCAGCAGCAGGCTCGCCGTATTCGCCAGCCACAGCGTGGTCATGGCCAGCGGCAGCGGCGGAATCCGCGCGGGCACGGCCAGCGCGAGCATGACGGGAGTCAGCAGCACCGCGG
Source organism: Nocardia concava NBRC 100430 (assembly GCF_000308815.1). Taxonomy (GTDB): domain Bacteria; phylum Actinomycetota; class Actinomycetes; order Mycobacteriales; family Mycobacteriaceae; genus Nocardia; species Nocardia concava. Next base: position 18,595 of record NZ_BAFX01000005.1, on the reverse strand, counting down.
TCGTATCGAGGTTCAGCACCATCGTGGTGATCGACGCGAACGCCACGCACAGCAGGAACAGCCCGGCGTAGTTCCCGCCCGCGATGATGGCCAGCCGATGCGCGATCACATCGAAGACCTTGGCCCGCCGCGCCAGATTCGCCAGCACGATCACGCTGCCCAGGAACAACAGCAGCGGCGCGATCCGCCGCATATTGTCGGCCGCCTCCGCCCGCGGTAGCAGTCCCGTTGCCACACAGAGCAACCCGACCACCAGCACCCCGATCCGGACGGCGTCCAGTACGCCCAGCCGCCGGACCGGCCTGGATGAATCCATCTGTTCGGGCATTGGGACATGATCGCAGGCGCGGCCGGATCGATCGCGGGATACTGGACGGGTGACACTGTGGGGTGGGGGGTCGCGGATGCTCTTCACGAGCTATTCCCCGGCCGATGAACGGTGGGCCATCTGGCTGGCCTGGCAGTTGGAGCATGCGGAAGCTAGATACCGAACGGTCTTATCGGCGTGGGACTTCGACCCGGCCACCAACTACGGCGAATTCGTGCAGCGGGGCGTGCGCGAGTCGGATCTGGTCGTCGCGGTCCTGACGCAGAACTACGTGTCCTCGCGCCACGCCAATCGGGAATGGCAGGCCGCGCTGGACGCCGATCCGGGCAAGCTGCTGGCCATCCGGGTCAGCGAGTGCTCACTGGAGTGGCTGCCCAGCGGGGTCGGCTGCCTGGATCTGCTCGGGGTGCGCGACGCCACGGACGTGCGGCGGCTGGTCCTGGACCGGGTGGAGCGCATGCTGTCGGAGCGGTGGACGCCGCGCCGGGCGCCGGACGCGCGGGCGGACGATATCTGGGCTCCCGCACCGGAATCCCTGGCGGTCGGCCGCCGCCCGCTGTCCCCGCCGGACTTTCCCGGCGACAGCGCGGTGAACCGGACCCACGCCGGGCTCTCGATCCTGCACATCGGCGGGCCGCGTTTCGGCCGCGGCCTGCGCGCCACCGACATCCCCACCGATCCCGAGGGGCTGCAGTCGCACCTGTGGGGCGCGGTCACCGAACTGGTCGACGAAGATGCTCCGCCGCCCGATCTGATCGTGGTCAGCGGCGATCTCACCGAATCCGCCCACCCGACCGAATTCCACAAGGCGAGATCGTTTCTCGGCGGCCTGCGCGTACTGCTCCGGCTGGAACCCGACCGGCTGGTCGTCGTGCCGGGCAATCGCGATATCTCCAAGCTCGCCTGCGAGGCCTACTTCCTGGAATGCCAGGCCAACGACCGCCTGCCCAAACCGCCCTACTTCGCGAAACTGAAGCTGTACGAGCAGATGTTCAACACCCTCTACCGGGGGCTGGACCATCTGCTCTTCGATGTCGGGCAGCCCTGGACGCTGTTCCCCATCCCCGAATTGCGGCTGGTGGTCGCGGGTCTGAACTCGACCATGGCGGCGACTCATCGCGCCGAGGACGATTACGGCGCGGTCGGCATCGATCAGAAGGACTGGTTCGCCCAGCAATTGCGCTTCTACGAGGCGCGAGGGTGGTTCCGGCTGGGCGTGATCCGACACGATCCGGCGCCGGGGCCCAGCACCTCGCCGTATGACCCGAGCGTCCTGCGCGACGCCGAATCCGTTTTCCGGCGGCTGGGTCCGCGGCTGAATCTGCTGCTGCGCGGCCCGGGTCCGGCCGGTCGGTCCGTCGCGCATCCGGGCGGCACGCTGCCGGTGCTGTCGGCCCCCGAGGCCGGCCATGCCGAGCTCATCCACATCACGGCCGCCGGGGTGACCCGATATCGCCCGGATGCCGTCGAGCCACCGGTCCCGCAGCCGCTCACCTGGGCCAATTCCGTTGCCGCACTGGAACGCCGGGCCAGCACGCCCGAACTGCCGCCGCCACCGCCACCCGCGCCGCGTCCCGAACTCCGGGCGGGCGAGACGTCGCGCCCGCACGACCTGCTGCTGGAACAGCTCGCCGAGGTGTGCGAGGTCCGCTTTCCGGGCGCCCGCATCCGCCGCATCGCCGCCGATCCGCCGTATCTGCTGGTCACCGTGAAATCCGATCCGGTGATCGAGCAGCTCATCATCGGCGCGCATGTCGGCGAGGTGACCGCGCAGGTGCTCGACGAATTCCTCGGCCCGGAGCCCAAACCCGGCTCCCAGCTCATCTATCTCGGCCCCGCGCCCGGCCGCGAACTGCGCGACCGCGCGGCCGCCGAGGGCGTGCGCATCCGCAGCTTCGCCGACTTCCAGGGCCTCGCGGATCTGGGCGACTATGTGCGCAAACAGTCGGCCCGGCTGCGCGACGATCCGGCCTACGCGGCCGAACTGTATGTGCCGCAACGCTTCCGGATGCTGGCTCCGCGCGGGCGCGAGGTGCGCAATGATCTGGTGGCCGAGCTGATCGAGCTGGTGACCGCCGAGGACGGCCGATTCGTGCTGCTGCTCGGCGATTTCGGGCTGGGCAAGACCTTCGCGCTGCGCGAGCTGACCCGCCGCCTCACCGAGACCGCCTCCGATCTCGTCCCCATCCTCATCGAACTGCGGAACCTGGATCGCACCAGCTCGCTCGACACCCTGCTGGCCGCGCACCTGGCCAACAACGGCGAATCCCGCATCGATCTGCGCGCCCTGCGCTACATGCTGGAACAGGGCCGGGTAGTGCTGCTGTTCGACGGCTTCGACGAACTGGTCACCCGCCTCAACTACGACAGCGCCGCCGAGCACATGGCCACCCTGTTGCAGGCGGCGACGGGCCGCGCCAAGGTGGTGGTGGCGGGGCGCACCCAGCATTTCAAGTCCTACGACCAGATCGCGAATGTCCTGGATACCCAGGAGGATCCGCATCCGGACCGCTACATCCTGGGCGTCGAGAATTTCACCCACGAGCAAGTGCACGCCTTCCTGGTGAACCGCTACGGCGGCACCGGTCCCTCCGCCGACGCACGGATGCGGCTGCTGCGCGGCATTCCGGACCTGCTCGAATTGGCTCGCAATCCGCGCATGCTGAGCTTCATCTCCGACCTGGACGAACATCGGCTGCGCACCGCCGCCGGTGCGCATCAGATCATCGGCCCGACCCGCCTGTACCGGGAGATCCTGACCGCGTGGCTGAACTACGAGATCGAGCGCTCACCCGAGCGCGCCAGCTCGCAGCCCACGCTCCGGATCGACGAATTGTGGCTCGCCGTCACCTATTTCGCGCTGCGGGTGTGGGAGACCGGACGCCCCTACCTGACCCTGACCGAGCTGACCGAGGTCGCGCACGCGGCGGTCGAGCGGATCGACGCCACCCGGCTCAATGTGGCGCAGTTCGTGCACACCCTCGGCTCCCGCAGCCTGGTGGTGCGCGGCGAGGACAACCAGTTCGGGTTCATCCACTCCTCGGTGCGGGACTGGCTGGTGGCCGCGCACGTCGCCGCACAGCTGGGCGACGGGGTGACCGCCCCGGCGCCGCTGGCCCAGGCCCAGTTGGAACCCCTGGCCGTCGAATTCCTCTGCGACCTGGCCGATGTGGAGCTGTTGCGCGCCTGGGTGGAGCGCACCCAGGCCGATCCGGCCGCGCACGAGATCACCCGCACCAATGCCGCGCGCATCGCCGCCCGGCTGCGCATCTCCCCGCACGAGGACCTGCGCGGCCTGGACCTCTCGCGCGAGGACCTGTCCTTCCGCAACCTGGCGCGGCTGGACTTCACCGGCGCGAACATGACCGAAACCCGGCTCTCCGGAGCGGTATTGGACAACGCGATCCTGCACGGCGTGCAGCTGACGGGCGCGCAACTCGAGCAGGCGTCGCTGGTCGGCACGGATCTGCGGGGGGCGGATATGACCGAGGCCCAACTGATCAGCGCGAATCTGGAGAAGGCCGATCTGCGCGGCGCCCGCCTGCACCGGGCGCGACTGGACCAGGCCTCGCTGGTCCGCGCCAATCTGGGCCGCGCCGACCTGACCGGCGCCCGGCTGGCCCGCACCGATCTCACCGGGGCGCGCGGGGAGGGCAGCCGCTGGACCCGGGCGGCCCTGCTGGATGTGATCGGCGACCCGATCGGCACCGATCTGACCGGCTCCGGCCGCGTGCCCGGCACCCCGCCGCTGACCGAATTCGCCCCGGCCGCAATCGGTGTCAAGCACGGCGTCGACCCGCAGAGCGGACGGCTGCCGCGGCCGCTGGCCTACAGTCCGGACGGCGGTACCGTCGTCATCGGCTGCGATTCGGGCAGCCTCGTGGTCTACGGCACCGATACCGGGCGGACCCTGCGCACCCTGCACGGACATCGCGGGCGGGCCTTCGCCGTCGCCTACACCGAGAAGGCGCTGGTCAGCGGATCGGCCGATGGCACCGTCCGGATCTGGGACGCCGCCACCGGCGCGGTCCGGAAGATCCTGACCGGCCACGAACAATGGCCGTGGCCGCTCGAAACCGATACCGCCGGAACGCTGCTCGCCACCGGCGACGCGGGCGGTACGCTGCGGCTGTGGCTACTGCCGGATGGCGAGCCGCTGCACGAGTTCGAACCGCCGGACGCTGTGCCGCAACGCATCTACAGCATCGCCTTCCACCGCGACCGGGTGGCCGCTGCGTATCACGATGGGGCCGTGCGCATCTGGCAGATTTCCACCGGCGCGGAGGTCGGCGGTTTCCAGGGCGCGCACGGACCGGTCCGCCGCATCTGCTGGGACCCCATGGGCACGCTGCTGGCGGTCGGGGGCGCGGACGGCACCCTGGGCCTGTGGGATCCGGCCACCGGCGACCTGATCCACGAACTGCGCGGCCACCGGGACGTCGTATACGCCGTGGCCTTCCACCCGGTCGAGCCCATCCTGGCCAGCGGCGATATCGCGGGCGGAATCCGTCTGTGGGACACCGGCACCGGCGAGCCGCTGCACACCCGGACCGAACACGGCCGCGCGCGGGTGCACTGGGTCGGCTTCGATCCCTCCGGTGACATGCTGGCCACCGGCGACACCGCGGGCGCGATCTATGTGCGCGACGGGCGCACCGGCGCGCCCCTGCACAGGCTCACCGGCCACACCGGATCCATCTGGCCCTTCGCCTTCCGGCCCGACGGCAGCCAGCTCGCCGTCGCCGACGACCAATTCGCGCTGCGCATCTGGAATCCCGCCACCGGCGAGAGCCTGCACGCCCTGAACGGGCACGGCCGCCACGTGCGCGCCGTTTCCTTCAATGCCGACGGCACCCTGCTGGCCGGGTGCGGCAACGACGGCAGCGTGCGGCTCTGGGACGCCGCGACCGGGCGGCTGGCCAAACGCCTGCACGGCAGCGCGGACGGGCTCGTCACGCTGGAGTCCGGGGTCTTCAGCCCGACCGCGCCCACGCAGCTGGTGACCGTGGGCAATGCCGGGCGGCTGCGGGTCTTCGATATCGAGGCGGCGGTCGCGGAGCGGGACATCACCGTCGACTCCGCGCCGGTCTGGGCCATCGCCTACGACCCGACCGCGCGCTTCATCGCCACCGCCAACGATGACGACACCGTCACCCTGTGGACCCGCGAGACCGGTGGCGAGCATGCGGTCTGCGCCGAACACCGCGGCCGGGTGCGGTCCATCGCGTTCGATGCCGACGGCTCGCGGATGGCCACGGGATGCGATGACGGGCATGTCCGGATCTGGGATGTCGAGGCGGGAACCCTGGTCGCCACCCTGTTCGATCGGGATCACGCGGGCGGTTCCGGTGGCCATCGCGTCTACGGGGTGGTCTTCCACGGGGACCGGCTGGCCAGCATCTCCTGGGACGGCACCGTCCGGATCTGGAGCGTCGCGGGCGGTCCGCCGCTGCACCGGCTGGATCTGCATCGCGGGCGGCTGTGGTGCGCGGCCGTGGATCCGGCCTCGGGCCTGCTGGCCACCGCGGGCGACGATCTGGTGATCCACCTGTGGGACATCGCCTCCGGCAAGCATCTGCACACCCTGCACGGGCATCGAAACCGGGTGCGCTCCTTGACCTTCGATCCCACCGGCCGGGTGCTGGCCAGCGGCGGCAACGACGGTTCGATCATGCTGTGGTCGCTCGCCGAATCCGGCCGGGCGCCGGAATTGCGGGCCACGCTGCTCGGGCTGCCCGAAGGCTGGGCGGCCTTCACGCCGGACGGCCGCTACAAGACCGAGGGGCTGACCGCGGGACAGTTCTGGCACGTAATCGGCATGTGCCGATTCGAACCGGGCGAGCTGGACCCGTATCTGGCCGAAATCTGCCAGGTGGATCTGGACGATCTCCTGTGATGCGCCCGGGCTCCGCGTGATCGGCCAGCGCACAGTGCAATTCAATCGTTAGCAGGAGTAAGAATCATCACGATGATACGGGGAATAGACTCACAGGAAGGCAGGTAAGGACTGCCGACACGCATGCAAACTGTGCGTGAAAAACCGCCCCGCCGGTGCTTCCCTGCTGGCCGTACCGGTCGGTGCACGCTAGGTTCCGAGGGTGGCAGTGAGTCTGTTGGGGAAGGCCGGCCGCGCACCGGCCGCACAGGAATCAGGTTTCACCGCGCATCAGGCCGGAGTCGATCGCCTGCTGGCCTCCTACCGGGCGATCCCTCCCGATGCGAACGTACGCCTGGCCAAGAAGACGTCGAACCTCTTCCGGGCCCGGGCGAAGACCAACGCGCCGGGACTCGATGTGTCCGGATTGACGCAGGTCATCGCGGTCGACCCGGAGGCGCGCACGGCCGATGTGGCGGGCATGACGACCTATGAGGACCTGGTCGCCACCACGCTGCCCTACGGGCTGGCCCCGCTGGTGGTCCCGCAGCTCAAGACCATCACCCTCGGCGGCGCGGTCACCGGGCTGGGCATCGAATCCACCTCCTTCCGCAATGGCCTGCCGCACGAATCCGTGCTCGAGATCGATGTGCTCACCGGGGCCGGCGAGATCATCACCGCCACCCGCGACGGGGAGCACGCCGATCTGTTCCGCGGCTTCCCGAATTCGTACGGCACGCTTGGTTATTCGACGCGGCTCAAGATCGAGCTGGAAAAAGTTGATCCCTATGTCGCGCTGCGGCACATCAGGTTTCACGATCTGCGCGAACTCGAAGCCGCCATGGAGCGGATCATCGCGGATCGCGCCTGGGATGGCGAGCGGGTCGACTACCTCGACGGCGTGGTCTTCACCGCCGACGAGAGCTACCTGACGCTGGGCCGCCAGACCGATGAGCCCGGCCCGGTCAGCGACTACACCGGCATGGACATCTTCTACCGGTCCATCCAGCACGACTCGAAGCAGCCCAAGCGGGATCGGCTGACCATTCACGACTACCTGTGGCGCTGGGACACCGACTGGTTCTGGTGCTCACGGGCTTTCGGCGCGCAGAACCCGAAGATCCGGCGTTTCTGGCCGAAGCAGTACCGGCGCTCCAGCTTCTACTGGAAGCTCATCGCGCTGGACCACAAGTACGCGATCGGCGACAAGATCGAGGCGCGGCACGGGAATCCGCCGCGCGAGCGGGTGGTGCAGGATGTCGAGGTGCCCATCGAGCGCACCGCGGACTTCATGGAGTGGTTCCTGCGCGAGATCCCGATCGAGCCGATCTGGCTGTGCCCCTTGCGGTTGCGCGACACCGAGGGCGAACGCCCTTGGCCGCTCTACCCATTGGAGCCCGGCCGCACGTACGTCAATATCGGTTTCTGGTCGGCCGTGCCGACCACGCCGGGACAGCCCGAGGGCGCGGCCAACCGCGCGATCGAGCACCGGGTGTCCGAACTGGGCGGTCATAAATCCCTGTATTCGGACGCCTACTACGACCAGGATGAATTCGCCGACCTGTACTACGGCGGCGACACCTATTCATCCCTGAAGAAACGCTACGACCCGGATTCTCGTCTACTGGATCTGTATTCGAAGGCGGTGCAACGCAAGTGACCACGTTCAAGGACCGTTCCGACGTATTCGCCGAGCTCGGAACCAAACTCAGCATTGCCGAGATCTTCGAGACTCTGCTCGACGGCCCGGTGCCCATCCGGCTGACCTGCTACGACGGCAGCAGCGCGGGACCGCAGGACTCGGAGTTCGGCCTGGAGATCCTGACGCCGCGCGGGGTCAACTACATCGCCACCGCGCCCGGCGATCTCGGTCTGGCGCGCGCCTACATCTCCGGCGACCTGGCCGCCCACGGCGTGCATCCGGGCGACCCCTACGAACTGCTGAAGGCCATGGGCGGCTTGAAGTTCCGCCGACCCACCGCCCTGCAACTGGTGGTCATCGCCCGCTCGCTGGGCTGGGAGCTGCTCAAGCCGATCGCCCCGCCGCCGCAGGAGACCCTGCCGCGCTGGCGGCGCATCGCGCTGGAGGGCCTGCGGCACAGCAAGACTCGTGACGCCGAGGCCATCCACCACCACTACGACGTGTCCAATACGTTCTACGAGTACGTGCTGGGCCCGTCCATGACCTACACCTGCGCGGCCTACGAGGATCCGGCCTGGACCCTGGAGCAGGCGCAGGAGAACAAGTACCGCCTGGTCTTCGAGAAGCTGAACCTGAAGGCGGGCGACCGGCTGCTCGACATCGGCTGCGGCTGGGGCGGCATGGTGCGCTACGCCGCCCAGCGCGGCGTCAAGGTCATCGGCGCGACGCTGTCCGCCGAGCAGGCCGAGTGGGCGCAGGCCAAGATCGCCGAACAGGGCCTGTCCGATCTCGCCGAGGTGCGCCACTCCGACTACCGCGACATCCGCGAGGGCGACTTCGACGCGGTGTCCTCCATCGGGCTCACCGAGCACATCGGCGTGCACAACTACCCGGCCTACTTCGAGTTCATCAAGTCGAAGCTGAAGGTCGGCGGCCTGTTCCTCAACCACTCCATCACGCGGCCGGACAACACCCGCATCACCAAGGCGGGCGACTTCATCGACCGCTACGTCTTCCCCGACGGCGAGCTCGCGGGCTCCGGGCGCATCATCACCGAGGTCCAGAACGTGGGGCTGGAGGTGCTGCACGAGGAGAACCTGCGCCAGCACTACGCGCTCACCCTCGCCGAATGGTGCGACAACCTGGTGAAGAACTGGGACGACGCGGTCGCCGAGGTCGGCGAGGGCACCGCCAAGGTGTGGGGCCTGTACATGGCGGGCTGTCAGCTCGGCTTCGAGCGGAATGTGGTGCAGCTGCACCAGATTCTGGGCGTCAAGCTGGGCGAGGATCAGGCCTGGACGGTGCCGCTGCGCCCGTGGTGGAAAGCCTGACCTGATCAGGACGACAGGCCCGGCACGGTGATTCCGAGCCGGGCCGTCAACCACGGCAGTGACGAGGTGAAGGCCGCGGAGGCGAACTGCCAGGTGTGACCACCGACGGTGGTGTGCACGGTGCAGTCGATGCCGAACTGCTTACCAGCGTTGCAGAGCTCCTCGGCCGCGCCCTCCTCATTGGTGTCCATGACGCCGTCGCGGCCGCCCTTGCCGATCTGTTCCTCGTTCACCTGCGGCCGGCCCGGATAGTGTTGCTGCCCGGTGTTATTGCGCTTGGGCGCGGTCAGGTCGTCGAAGAGGCCGACCACATCGGTGTACGGGCCGTGCTTCGCCATAACGGTCAGCGGATCGAATCGCGCCCAGGCGTCGGCGTCTCCGCCGTAGAGCCGCTTGATGGTCTGCTCCTTGGTGCCAGCGGTCGGGCCCAGATCACCGGCGATATCGACGAAGGTGCCGAACTGGTCGGGGTGCATGACGGCCAGATCCACCGCGCAGGTGCCGCCCATGGACCAGCCGACCACCGCCCACTTCGCCGGGTCGGCGGATACCCCGAAGGTCGATTCCATATAAGCCGGAACATCATTGGTGAGATGGTCGGCCGCATCGCCGCGCGGGCCGTTAACGCATTCGGTGTCGTTGTTGAAGCTGCCGCCGGAATCGACGAAGACCAGCACCGGGATCACCCCATTGTTCCTGGCCGCGAAATCGTCGACGGCGGGCATGATCTGGCCGCTGCGCACCCAATCCGCCGGAGTGTTGAACTCACCGCCGATCATCATGATCGTCGGCAGCGTGGGCGGTTTCGGCCCCGTGAACCAGGCGGGCGGCAGGTACACGTATTCGCGACGATGCCGGAAGTCGCTGCCGGACTCCGGAATATCGACCTCGACGATCCGGCCCGTCCCCACGTCGGTATTGCGCAGGTCCGCCAGCTCGTCCTCGTCCACCTGATGCGGCAGCGGATCGGCGTTGGCCGCATCCCACGCCGCCCGCACGGTCGGGTAGTAGCCGACCCACTGGTTCAGCACCACGCCCGTGTACAGCAGCGCCGCCGGCACCGCCAGGATCGCCGCGATCCGCTGCCACCACGACCCGGTCCGCAGCCCCACGATCGCCGCCACCAGGCCCGCCGCCGTCAACCCCACACACGCCCACAGCAGCACCGGGGCCGGATCCGAGGCCAGGCCCTGATCATTGGTGTAGCTCCACGCCGCCCAGCCCGCCGCGATACCCGCGACCGCGCACACCGGCATCCACAGCAGCCACCACCGGCGCGTGAACCGCGCGAACGCCAGCACCAGCAGCAGCACCGCCACGAACGCCACCACCTGCGGCACCCACCCGTGCAACAGCGAAACCGCGTGGTGGAAGCCCGAATACCCGGTCCGCGCGGTGGGCGCCTGCGGAGCGGGCGGCGGGGGCAGCACCGGAGACTGCAAGGGCAGGGCCGGAGACAGCGGCGGCACACGGGTCGACGACACGACGGCGATTGTCGCCGCGGTTCCTCGAGAAACCCTGTGAATACCCTGCGCGAACTCTGGAACCGCGCCCGGGACCTACAGCAGCGAGTCCAGGAACCGGCGCGGAACCTCCTGCCCGTCCGTCCCGCCGCCCAGCGGCATCTCGTGGCGCAGCGTGCGCAGGATGTTCAACACCCCGGGCCCCGCGTCCAACAGCGGCCTGGACCAACCCAATTCCGCGCATCGCACAACCACCGGGCTGAGCACCGCGATGGACTCGCCGAGCCATCCGGAGGCCGACAGGCATTCGGACAGCAGCAACGCCGAGTCGAGTTCGGCGCGGGGACGGTGCTGTTCGCGAATCCGCGAGTGCAGGGCGCGGGCCCGTTTGACCGCGGTGTCGTCGGTGCCGAGCGGGGCCAGCTCATCACTGCCGCGGTCGTCGCCGCGATAGTGGCGGGCCAGCAGCGCGCGGATGGTGGCGACCTCCTCGGCCTCGGCGGCCAGCGCGGCCGCGCCGGTGACGTGGCGCAGCGACCGGACCATCGGGTCGGTGACCAGGCCCGCGGTGATCGGATCGGCGGGCAGGCCCAGCCGCAGCCGCTCGGCCCGGACATGGGCGGCCAGGCGGGTGAGCTTGCGCTCGGCGGCCAGGCGCGCGCCCTCGTCGAGGCGGGCCGTGGCGGTCTCCAGGTCGCCGCGCACCGCCTTCACCCGGGCCCCGCTCACGAAGATGGTGATCAGGAAATCCACCGGGCCGACCCTCGCGGTGAGTTCGTGGCTCTGGTCCAGCAGGCGCTCGGCGCTGTCCAGATCACCGCGCCGGTAGGCCACCTCGCCCAGCAGCGCGGCCGCCACCCGCACCGGATGCGACCGCGAACCCGCGCGATCGCGGGCGGTCTGCCAGGCCTGTTCGAAAAAGCCGGTGGCGGCGGCGATATCGAGCTGCTCGTAGGCCGCGTCCCCCTGGGCGCACAGGCCGAAGACCTCGCCCAGCGGATCGGCCGAGCGGGCGTGATAGGGCGCCGCCCACTCCTGCATGCCGCGCGCGCCCTCGAAGTCGAAGTCGCACAGGCGCACGAAGGAGGCCAGATTCGCGGCCGTGGACACCGTCCACGGCGGCAGTTCATCGGCCAGCTTCAGGCATTCGGTGATCTTGTCCTGCACTCCGTCGGTGCGATCGCGCGCCACCTGGTCCGCGGCGGCCAGCACCGCGGCCTGACAGCGCTGGTGCACCGCCTCGGTGTCGTCGGAGGAACTGCGCGCCAGCATGTTCGACAACCGGCCCAGCGCGCTGCGCGCCGCGCCGGACTGCTGCAGGTTCACATTCGCCCGCGCCAGCGCCATCAGCAGCTTGGATCGCGAAGCCACCTGCTGCACCGGCAGTTTCGACACCGTCCCGAACAGCGTCGCCAGCCGGGAACTGTCGATCAGGTCCATCCCGCCCTTCTCGACCAGGTCCAGGGCGAAGTTCAGATCGGTGGCGGCCAGGGCGTGATCCACCGACTGCCGGATCAGGTTGTGCGCGGCGAACCAGCGGGAAGCCTTGCCGTGCAACTTCTTCAACGCCCCGGGCTGGGCGCGGTCCAGGCGGGCGCGCAGATGCTCGGCCACCATGGGCTGCATGCGATACCAGCTCGGATCCTCGGCGAGCCGGTGCAGGAACAGCTCCCGCTGCTCGGCCTGCTCGAGCAGCTCGGCGGCGTCCTTCGCACCGGTCAGCGCCTCGGCCAGGGAGGCGTTCACGCGTTCGGGAACCGCTATGGCGCACAGGAATTCGAGCATGCGCGGCTCGATGGTGTGCAGCACGTTCTCGGCCAGGTATTCGCGAATCGCCTTGTTGTCCCCGGACAGCCCGGCGATGAGCCGATCCACGTCGTGATCGGCCGAACGCAGCGAGAGCCCGGCCAGCTGGATCGCGGCGGGCCAGCCGTCGGTGGCGGTGTGTATCTGCTCCACCTGACGGTCGGTCAGGGCCAGGCCCAGCCGCTCGACCAGAATCTGGCGGGTCTCCTCCGCGGTGAGCCGCAGATGCGCGGAGCCGACCTCCACCAATTCGTCGGCCACCTGCATCCGGCTCAGCGGCAGTCCGGCCCGCTCCCGGCTGGTGATCACGAAACGCAAATGGTGCGAACAGTTGTCGAGCAGCGACTCCATGACCCGCTGCGCCCCGGCATCGGTGATCCGATGCCAGTCGTCCACCACCACGACCACCGGAATGTCACTGGCCTGTATCTCGTCGATGAGCGCCGACACCGCGTACGGCACCGCCTCGGCGGGCCGCTCCTCCAGCAGCTGCTCGAGTCCCGAACCGATCTCCGGGCGCACCCGGCGAATGGCGGCGATGATGTGGGCCAGCAGCCACACCTCGTTGTCGTCGTCGCGGTCGATGCCGATCCAGGCCACCGCGACCCCGCGATCGGTGAGCTCGGCACACCACTGCGCGGCCAGCGTGCTCTTGCCGAATCCGGCCGGACCGTGGATCACCGCCAGCCGGCGCGGGCCGCCCGCGCGCAGCGGCTCCAGCAGCCGGGGTCGGGGAATCGGCTCCCGCGCCGGGGTCGGCGGGCGGAACTTGGTGGCGGCGGTGGGCGGCAGCGTATTTCCGGTGGAGGGGAACCGGATGCTCGCGGTCCCCGAGGGCCGCAGCGTCAGCGAGGGACTGCGCGGCGCGGTCACCACGGTGTGCGTGCGCTGGCGCGTATAGGCCTGTGTCGCCTCGGAATCCGCGCCGTCGCGCTGCCGTTCGTCGCCCTCGAGCAGCGCCATCTCGTCGGGCATCTGCCCGTGCTCGCTCTGCACCGTCCGCAGCAGTTCGCCGAATTCCACGGCGCTGCCGGGCCGTTCGCCGGGCTCCGGTGACATGGCGACCTCGATGGCGGCGGCCACGTCGGGCGGGATCTGCAGTTCCCGCAGATCCGGAATCGGCTGGCTGGTGATGCGCAGGAACTGCGCGATGACCTTCTCCCCCGCCTGCCGCTCGTAGGCGGCGTGACCGGTCAGCAGGGCGAACAGGGTGGAGCCCAGACCGTAGACATCGGAGACCACGGTCGGCTCGTCGCCCTTGAGCACCTCCGGCGCGGTGAAGGCGGGCGAACCGGTGATCATGCTCGTGGACGTGCGGAAACCGCCTGGGATACGGGCGATTCCGAAGTCGGTGAGCTGCGGTTCCCCGTAGCGGCTGAGCAGCACATTGGCCGGTTTCACATCGCGGTGCAGCACCTGCGCGCGGTGCGCGGTCTCGATGGCCCCGGCCAGTTTCACCCCGACCCGCAGCGAATCCATCCAGGACAGCGGGCCGCTGTCACGCACCACCTGCTCGAGCGATCCCCGTGTGGCATAGGGCATCACGATGTAGGGCCGCCCGCCCGGCGTCACGTCCACCTGCAGGATGTCCACGATATTGGGATGGCCCGAGAGCCGTCCCATGGCGTGTTCCTCGCGCAGGAACCGTTCCCGGCTCTCGTCGTCAATCTCGGTGGACAGCACTTTGACCGCGACCACACGATCCAGCGCCCGCTGGGCACAGCGGTACACCACCCCGAAACCGCCCCGCCCGATCTCCTCCGCCTCGAACAGCCCCATGGCCTCGAGCTCATCGGTGATGCTCATGGGAAGGTATGCCTGCGTGGAGTTTTCGGGAGGGGTCTCGTCACTCCGCGAGCCACCCGGGCGCGCCTGGTTCATCTGGACCACCTCGAACTGCCACCGTCGAACTGGAACGAGCGCGTACCGAACGTACGGGCTGTTTCCGGTGTTCTACCCGCGCATAATCCAACGTAGCGCGGACCTGCACCACGCGTGCATGAATCGGCACCCGTCGGGGTATACCCACCCGTCCCCTTCATACCCATTAATCGCCGAGACCCGGGTCGCTTATTTCGCGACCCGGGTCTCGGTCAGTTCCTCAGCGGCGTGCCGCTCAGTTCCTCAGCGGCGTGGCCGCTTCGGGATTGTTTACTTGCGCAGCGAGGCCGGGACCTCGAAGCGGCTGCCGAACTTGGCGGCCAGCTCGTCGGCGCGGGCCACGAAGGCCTCCTGGCCGCCCGGGTAGCCCACGATGAACTGGTGGGTGCCACCGGTCCAGGCCGGGAAGCCGATGCCGAAGATCGAGCCGATGTTGGCGTCGGCGGTCGAGGTCAGCACGTTCTCGTCGAAGCACTTCTGGGTCTCGATGGCCTCGGCGAACAGCATGCGGTCCTTGAGGTCCTGCAGAGAGACACCCTCGGGCAGCGCGGTCGAGGTCTTGAAGGTGGAGCGCAGCTCCGACCACAGACCGGTCGCCTTGCCGTCGACGTAGTCGTAGAAGCCCGCGCCGCCGGCCTTGCCCTTGCGGTCGAACTCGCCCACCAGCTTGTCGAGGATCTGCGCGGTCGCGCCGGAAGCGGCGTCGATCTCGCCACCGGCGGCCACGATGGCCTCGGCGGTCTCCTTGTAGATCTTCTGCATGGTGGTGAAGTTCAGCTCGTCCGACAGCTTCAGCGGCGCCGCCGGGTAGCCCGCCTGCAGACCGGCCTGCTCGATGGTCTGCGGGTCGATGCCCTCACCGAGCATCATGATGGCCTCGTTGATGAACTTGCCGATCACGCGCGAGGTGTAGAAGCCGCGCGAGTCGTTCACCACGATCGGGGTCTTGCGGATGGCGAGGGTGTAGTCGTACACCCGGGCCAGCGCCTCGTCGGAGGTCTTCTCGCCCTTGATGATCTCGACCAGCGGCATCTTGTCGACCGGCGAGAAGAAGTGGATGCCGATGAAGTCCTCGGTCCGCTTCACGCCGTTGGCCAGCAGGGTGATGGGCAGGGTCGAGGTGTTGGAGCCCAGCAGGGCGTCCGCGTCGACGATGTCCTCGATCTCCTGGAAGACCTTGGCCTTGAGCTCCGGGTTCTCGAACACGGCCTCGATGACGAAGTCGACACCGGCGAAGTCGGCCGGATCGGCGGTCGGCTTGATGCGGTCGAGCAGGGTCTTGGACTTCTCCTCGGTGGTCTTGCCACGCGAGAGCGCCTTCTCCTCGAGCTTGACCGAGTAGTCCTTGCCCTTGTTGGCGGCCTCGATGGTGACGTCCTTGAGGACGACGTCGATGCCGGCCTTGGCGGTGACGTACGCGATGCCCGCGCCCATCATGCCCGCGCCGATCACGCCGACCTTCTTGATCTCACGCTTCGGCACGTCCTTCGGACGCGAACCGCCGTTGTTGATGTGCTGCAGGTCGAAGAAGAACGCCTGGATCATGTTCTTGGCGACCGGGCCGGTCAGCAGGGACACGAAGTAGCGCGACTCGATCAGCGAGGCGTTGTCGAAGTCGACCTGGGCGCCCTCGACCGCGGCGGCCATGATGGCCTGCGGCGCCGGCATGTTCTGGCCCTTGAGCTGCTTGCGCAGGTTGGCCGGGAAGGCCGGGAGGTTGGCGGCCAGCGCGGGGCTGGACGGGGTGCCGCCCGGGATCTTGAAGCCCTTCTTGTCCCACGGCTGCACCGCGGCGTCGGCGTTGTCCTTGTTGGCCAGGATCCACGCCTTGGCGGCCGGGACCAGCTCCTCGACCGAGCCGACGACCTCGTTGACCAGGCCGGTGGCCTTCGCCTTCTGAGCGTTGAACTCGTTGCCCTGCAACAGGACACCCATCAGGCCGTTCGCGATGCCGAGCATGCGGGTGACGCGGGTGACGCCGCCACCGGCGGGCAGCAGACCCAGCTTCACCTCGGGCAGGCCGATCTTCAGGCCCTTCACGTCGGCGGCGATGCGGTAGTGGGTGGCCAGGGTGATCTCCAGGCCGCCACCGAGGGCCGCGCCGTTGATGGCGGAGACAACCGGCTTGCCCAGCTGCTCGAGGCGACGCAGGTCGCTCTTGATGAAGGTCAGCTCCTCCATGATGGCCGCGGCGTCCGCCGGGGTGGTCTGCATCATGTTCTTGAGGTCACCGCCGGCGAAGAAGGTCTTCTTCGCGGAGGTGATGACGACACCGGTGATGTCGTCCTTCTCGGCGACCAGGCGATCCACGGTGGCCCGCATGGAGTCCTTGTAGAGCTGGTTCATGGTGTTGGCGCCCTGGTTCGGGTCGTCCATGGTCAGCACGACGATGCCGTCGGCGTCCTTTTCCCAGCCGATCATGTTCTCGGTCATTGTGTTTCGTGTCTCCCTTGAGAAAAGTCGGTGGGCGTCAGACGCGCTCGATGATGGTGGCGACACCCATGCCGCCGCCGATGCACAGGGTGATGAGCGCGTAGCGCGCGTTGCGACGGTGCAGCTCGTCGACCATGGTGCCGGTGATCATGGCGCCGGTGGCGCCCAGCGGGTGGCCCATGGCGATGGCGCCGCCGTTGACGTTGAGCTTCTCGTCCGGGATCTGCAGATCCTTCTGGAACTTCAGCACGACGGAGGCGAAGGCCTCGTTGATCTCGTAGAGGTCGATGTCCTCACGCTTCAGACCGGCCTTGGCCAGCGCCTTCTCGGCGGCCGGGGTCGGACCGGTGAGCATGATGGTGGCGTCGGCACCCGAGGTGGCGGTGGCGACGACGCGGGCACGCGGGGTCAGACCCGAAGCGGCGCCGGCCTCTTCGGAGCCGACCAGCACCAGGGCGGCGCCGTCGACGATGCCCGAGGAGTTACCGCCGGTGTGGACGTGGTCGATGGCCTCGACGAAGTGGTAGCGCTGCAGGGCGACGGCGTCGAAGCCACCCATGTCACCGATGCCGGCGAAGGCGGACTTCAGCTTGCCCAGGTCGGCGGCGGTGGTGCCGCGGCGCATGTGCTCGTCGTTGTCCAGCACGGTCAGGCCGTTGATGTCCTTGACCGGGACGACCGAGCGGGAGAAGTAGCCGTTGTCCCAGGCCTTGGCGGACAGCTCCTGCGAGCGCACGGCGTAGGCGTCCACATCGTCGCGGGTGAAGCCCTCGATGGTGGCGATGAGGTCGGCCGAAATGCCCTGCGGGACAATGTAAGCGTCGTAGCTGGTCTTCGGGTCCATGAACATGGCGCCGCCGTCGGAGCCCATGGGCACGCGGGACATGGACTCCACGCCACCGGCGATGACCAGGTCGTCGAAGCCGGAGCGGACCTTCTGGGCGGCCAGGTTGACGGCCTCGAGGCCGGAGGCGCAGAAGCGGTTGAGCTGGAAGCCGCCGACGGTGTCGGGCAGGCCCGCGGTCAGCACCGTGGTGCGCGCGATGTCGGCGCCCTGGTCACCGACCGGCGAGACGACACCCAGGATGATGTCCGAGATGCGATCCTCGTCGAGGTTCGGGAACCGGTTCCGCAGCTCCTGGACCAGACCGGTGGTCAGGTCGATCGGCTTGACCGAGTGCAGCGCCCCGCCACGGTTCTTACCGCGCGGGGTGCGGATGGCCTCGTAAATGTAGGCCTCTGTGGTCATATCGGAGTTTTCCTCTCTTGGGTGCGCCGTCACCGCGTTGTGCGGAGCGGCCGCGGGTAACCTCGCCGACCGGCCTTACGACCGACCGCCTGACGGTGTACAAACACCGTCACGAGCAGGTTTGTTGACGCTCCAGTAACCCGTACGCCTGGGCATACCTTAGAACCTCGCGAAACCGATACTCACGGCCACCCGATCATAGTACCGAACTATGCGAACTCCGGTTAACTTAATCTGCCCCGCGGGCGAACTGTCAACCCTCGAGAGGTGTGGCGCCCAACTCCGATCGCAGTAGCGCTAGGGCCACCTCATCCGGGTCGCGGCGCTCCTCCGGAGGCACCGGCTTGGCCGACTCCTCCAGCATCTCGCGCTCCTCCTCCGGCGTAGTAGCAGGTGGGACGCCGTCATAACCTACCGGCGAGTAGTCCCCCGGCCCCGGATCGTCCGGGAGGTCCGGCCCGTCAGGCAGCGGAATATCGTCCTCCGGCGGGGCGAAACGGGCATTGCCGGAGTCGAACGGATCCGCGCTCGCGGGAGCCGGATCGGCGGGCGCCTGGACGGCCGGCGCGGGGCGGCGGCGGGCGCGG
>NZ_BAFX01000006.1 GCF_000308815.1 Nocardia concava NBRC 100430 | reverse complement strand
GACACGCCGCTGGTGGTGCTGCTGCACGGCTTCGGTGACTTCTGGTGGTCGTGGCGGCATCAGCTGACCGGGCTGGCGGCGCGCGGGTTCCGCACGGTGGCGGTGGATCTGCGCGGCTACGGCGATTCCGACAAGCCGCCGCGCGGCTACGACGGCTGGACCCTGGCCGGTGACGTAGCCGGACTGATCCGCGCGCTCGGGCACACCGAGGCCACCCTGGTCGGCCACGCCGAGGGCGGACTGGTCTGCTGGGCCACCGCGGTACTGCATCCGCGCGTGGTGCGCTCCATCGCACTGATCAGCTCCCCGCATCCAGTGGCGCTGAAGCGGGCCGTGCTGCGCGATCGGCGGCAGCGGTCGGCCTGGCTGCCGGACTTCCTGCGCTGCCAGCTGCCGCGCGTGCCCGAGAACCGGCTCACCCGCGACGACGGCATCGAGATCGAACTGCTGCTGCGCGCGCGGGTCGGCGAACAGTTCTCGGCCACCGCGGAATTCGCCGACACCGCCCGCCGCATGCGCACCGCCATCCGGATTCCGGGCGCGGCGCACTGTGCCCTGGAATATCAGCGCTGGGCCTTCCGCAGCCAATGGCGGCCCGACGGCAGGCGTTTCATGGCGACCATGGGCGAACCCGTGTGGATCCCGACGCTGGCCCTCTACGGCGAGCAGGACCGGTACATCCTGGCGAGCACCATCCGCCGCGGCCACCAGCTCGCCCCGCAGCGGCGTGTGGTGGGGATTCCGGACGCGGGTCACTATGCGCACCAGGAGAGTCCGGACGCGGTGACGGCGGAGATCGCGAAACTCCTGGGCTAGCCGCGACGCCCGTCATCCCGGCGCGCTTCTTGGCCGGGATCCACACTGGTGTAGGTGGATTCCGGCCAAAAGCATGCCGGAATGACGAGGATTCAGCTCAGCACGCAGCTGCCCGTGCCGACCGCCGTCGATTGGCTTGCCGCCGTGTTCAATTCCGGCCGCACCTCGTCCAGGGTCAGCACGTACCCGGTGGCGTCGTCGGTGACGGCCGCGCCGAACACCACGCCCAGGATCCGGCCCTCGGTGTCCACCAGCGGACCACCGGAGTTACCGGCCCGGACCTGACCGCGAATCGTGTACACCTCGCGCTTGACGTCGGCATCACGATAGATGTTCGGCCCCTTGAGGTTCAGGGTCTCGCGCACGCGGGCCGCGCTGGCGGTGTAGCGGCCGCCGCCCGGGTAGCCGAGCACGATCGCGCTCTCCCCCGAGGTGGCGTCGGCCGGGGCCAGCGCCAGCGGCTCGGCGTTCAGGCCGGGCACCGCGAGGATCGCCACGTCTTTGGACGAGTCGAACAGCACCACGGTCGCCGGCAGCGGCCCGCGCGCGGTGTCCACGCTGACGGTATTGGTGCCCGCCACCACGTGCGCGTTGGTCATGATGCGCTCGGGCGCCACCACGAAGCCCGAACCCTCCAGCTGCCGTTGGCAACTGGGCGCGATGCCGCGCACCCGCAGCACGCTGCTCTGCAGCTGCTGGGCCACCGGCAGCTGCAGCACGCTGCCGTCGGGCGGATCCACCGCGGTGATCGGGACGTGCCCGAACGGGCCGATGACGTCCGGCAGCCCGGAGGTGTTGAGCAGGTTGGAGAAGTCGGTCGGCACCCGGCGCAGCCAGTCGGGCGCGACATGGTCGACATTGCGCAGCACCTGGGAGTTGCTGACCGCGGCCGCGATTCCGGGCTGCGAGGAGTTGGTCAGCGGCAGCGCCAGCAGCCACGCGGTGGCCAGCACCGCCACCGCCTGCAGGCCGGCGCCCACCACGCTGTCCACGCTGCGGGTGAACGGATCCCGCATGCCGCCGCGCGCGGCCCGGCCCAGCACCATGCCCGCGACCTCGCCCACGATCACCAGCGCCACGATGAGCAGCACGCCCACCAGCACCCGGGTGCGGCCCTCGCTGAGGTGCTTGAGGATGTGCGGCGCGATCAGAATGCCCGCCACCGCACCGAGAATCACGCCTAGGAAGGCCAGGGCCGAGGCGACCGCGCCCTGACGCCACCCGGAGGTGGCGGCCAGCAGCGCCAGAATGATGATCCCGAGGTCGAGCCAGCCAGAGGCGCTCATAATGTCATCCCTACCGCGGCCAAAGCGGCCTGCAGATCACGTACATCGTGATGGTCCCATTCGGTTTCCCACCCCGACACCGCCAGCAGGCCCGCGAGCACGCCGGCGGTGAACCCCCACACCAGCATTCCGTCCACGGTGAAGGCGGGACCCATATAGCCCAGCGGATGCCGCACCACGAAACGGTTTGCCGGATCGATGAGCTCGCTGATCGGCACCCGCGCCACGCGCGCGGCCTCCGTCTCGCTCACCACTCCCACCTCGCCGGGGGTGCGCCAGTAGGCGACCACCGGTGTCACATCGAACCGCGAGGGCGGCACGAAGATCTTGGGCAGCACCGCGATCGGCTCCACGCCCGCGGGGTCCAGGCCGGTCTCCTCCTGGGCCTCGCGCAGGGCGGTGCTGATCGGGCCGTCGTCCTGCGGCTCCACGCCGCCGCCCGGGAACGCCACCTGGCCGCTGTGCTGGCGCAGGGTGGCGGCGCGCTGGGTGAGCAGCACGTCGGCATCGGGCGGTAGACCACCTTTGGCGGTCGGATCCGCCTCGGGCGATCCACCGAACAACACCAGCACGGCCGCGTCCCGGGAGCGGGTCGCGGCGGCCGCGAAGCGCCGCATCGCATTTCGCCGCAGCACCGGGTTCACCCCGGCCGGATCGGCCGGATCGTGCTCGGCCACCCCGTGCAGCCAGCCGGGAATCCCGTCGGCGGACACCTCGAGTCTCACGCTCTCACTCCCAATTCAGCGGCGACCGTAGCGGAGATGTCCTCGACGCTGGTGAACGGCCGCACCACGACCTTGGCCACGGTGCCGTCGGCGCGCAACAGCACCGAGATCGGCAGCACCGCCGGCGCCCCGACCGCGGTGCGCACCTTGGCATTCGGATCCTCGACCCCGGGCAGGTGAATGCCCAGCCCGCTCAGCCTGGACAACGCCTTGGCCGTGCCCTGGTCACTGTGCACGGTGAGAACCGTCAGCGCGTTCCGGGCCTGCTGCGAGAACTGTTGCAGCAGCGGCAGTTCCTCCGCGCACGGACCGCACCAATAGGCCCACAGGTTCAGCAGGGCGGGCTTACCGGCCAGCGCCGCGACCAGATCCACGGGCTTGCCGTCGGCCAGGCAGTTCAGCGTGAGGCCGCGCAGCGGGCTGTCCCCCACCGGCGCGCCGCTGGGCTGCGGACAGGCGGCCAGGGCGGCCGCGGCCCGATCCGCCTCGGAGACGGACGCTTCGACGGGTTGCGCGGTCGGGTTGGTCCCGGACGCGGCGGGCTTGTCGGAATCTCGAGTGAGCTGCGGCCACAGCGCGACGGCCGCCGCCACGGCGACGATCACCGCCGCCAGCACCCAACGCCACCAGGTACCACCCCGCGCGGTCTCCGCGCTCACAGGCCGACCAGTCCGAGAAGATGCTCGGTCTCCGGGCCCTTCACCAGCTTGGCCGCCTCGGTCGGATCGGTCGGGCCCTCCCCGAAGGACGGGCACTCGTTGGCCAGGAAGCAGGCGCCGCAGGCCGGCTTGCGGGCGTGGCACACACGCCGGCCGTGGAAGATCACCCGATGCGAGAGCATGGTCCAGTCCTTGCGCTCGATCAGCTCGCCGATCGCGTGCTCGACCTTGACCGGATCCTCCTCCGCGGTCCACTTCCAGCGCCGCACCAGCCGCCCGAAATGGGTGTCGACGGTGATGCCCGGGACGCCGAAGGCATTGCCGAGGACCACGTTCGCGGTCTTGCGCCCGATGCCGGGCAGCGTGACCAGCTCGTCGAGGGTGTGCGGCAGCTCACCGTCGAAACGCTCCACCAGTTCCTGCCCCAGCCCGATGAGCGCGCTGGCCTTGTTCCGGTAGAAGCCGGTGGGCCGAATGTATTCCTCCAGCTCGGCACGATTGGCCTCGGCGTAATCGCGTGCGCTGCGGTACTTCGCGAACAGCGCCGGGGTGGTCATATTGACCCGCACATCGGTGCACTGCGCGGAAAGAATTGTGGCGACCGCCAATTCGAGGGGTGTGGTGAAATCCAGCTCACAGTGCGCGCCGGGGAACTCCAGGGTCATATCCCGGTACATCCGCCGCGCGCGGCGGACCAGGCCGATTCGAGTCTCCTTGGCGCGCTTGTTCGCTCTGGCCGGGCGCGAAAACCGTGGCGCATCCGAGACATCCGCGGACGCCCCGTC
>NZ_BAFX01000007.1 GCF_000308815.1 Nocardia concava NBRC 100430 | reverse complement strand
TCCGAATCGGTAGCTGTCACCGAGGCCATCACGGCGGCGCGCGCACGCCTGTGCGGATTCAGCCCACGTATCGACGGGTGCCGTGACACCGGCCGATACGGCGCGCGTGGACGGCGCGCCGGCGGTGCGGCTATCCGGCGCGCGGCTGTCGTTCGGCGAGCGGACGTTGTGGCAGGGGCTGGATCTCGATGTGGCGCCCGGGGAATTCATCGCGGTGCTGGGGCCCAACGGATCCGGGAAGACCTCGCTCATGCGGATGCTGCTGGGGCAGTTGAAGTTGACGGCGGGGACCGCGGAGGTGGCGGGATCGGCTGTGCGGGTGGGCAATCCGGATATCGGGTACGTGCCGCAGCAGAAGACCATCGAGGGCGGTGCGCAGCTGCGCGGCGTGGATCTGGTCGGACTCGGTGTGGACGGGCATCGCTGGGGGCTCGGGTTGCGCGGGCGCAAGGAACGCAAACGGAAAGTGGCGGAGGCCATTTCGGCGGTAGGTGCGGAGCAGTTCGCCTATGCGCCGCTGGACGCGCTGTCGGGTGGCGAGCAGCAGCGGCTGCGGGTGGCGCAGGCACTGGCCGGGAATCCGAAGGTGCTGCTGTGTGACGAGCCGCTGCTGTCGCTGGATCTGGCGAATCAGCGGCTGGTGTCGGAGCTCATCGACCGGCGGCGGCGCAGCCACGACACCGCCGTGCTGTTCGTGACGCACGAGATCAATCCGATTCTGCCGCTGGTGGATCGGGTGCTGTACCTGGTCGACGGGCAATTCCGGATCGGCACGCCCGACGAGGTGATGACCTCGGAGACGCTTTCGGAGCTCTACGGCACCGAGGTGGACGTGCTGCGCGTGCGCGGCCGCCTGGTCGTGGTCGGCACCGGCGACGCCATGGACGCGCTCGGCGAATCCGGCGCGGCCCACTGCCACGGCGAGAACCGCCCCGAGGCCGCGAAAGAGGTGCGCGCGTAATGGAAAAGCTGTCCAAGCTCTTCTCGCAGATGTTCGACTTCTCCACCACCACGCATCTGCTCTCCTACGACTTCGTGCAGCAGGCGGTCATCGCGGCCGCGCTGCTCGGCCTGCTGGCCGGGGCCATCGGGCCGCTCATCATCAGCCGCCAGATGTCCTTCGCCGTGCACGGCACCAGCGAGCTCTCGCTGACCGGCGCGGCCGCCGCGCTGCTCGTCGGCGTCGGCGTCGGCGCGGGCGCGATCATCGGCTCGGTCATCGCCGCCGTCCTCTTCGGCGTCCTGGGTTCCCGTGCCCGCGAACGCGATTCGGTCATCGCCGTGGTGCTGTCCTTCGGTCTCGGCCTGTCGGTGCTGTTCCTCTGGCTCGGCCCCGAGCGCGCGGGCTCGAAGTTCTCGCTGCTCACCGGTCAGGTGGTGAGCGTCGGCAATTCCGGCCTGGGCCTGCTGGCCACCTGCACGGCCGCCGTGCTCATCGTGCTGGCCGCGATCTACCGCCCGCTGCTGTTCGCCAGCTCCGACCCGGAAGTGGCGGTGGCGCGCGGGGTTCCGGTGCGGGCGCTGTCCATCGTCTTCGCGGTCCTGCTCGGCGTGACCGCCGCCTTCGGCGTGCAGATCGTCGGCGCGCTGCTGGTGCTGTCGCTACTCATCACCCCGGCGGCCGCGGCCGCGCAGCTCACCGCCAGCCCGGCCCGGGTCGCGGTGCTGTCGATCGTGTTCGCCGAAATCGCCGCCGTCGGAGGCATTCTGCTCTCGCTGGCTCCCGGCGTCCCGATCTCAACCTTCGTCACCACCATCTCGTTCACGATCTACCTGATCTGCCGGATCGTGGGCTCCCGCACCCGCAACCGGCGCAAGACCCTCGTCCCCGCCTGAGAGCCCTCGTCACCACGTGACGGGACCGCGGTCTGCCGCATGAGGGGCGGCAGACCGCGGATCAGCTCGCCTCGCCCGCCAGCGCGAACAGACCGTCGGCGGTCTGCTCGATGAGCCCGTCCACCAGCAGTGAGTCCAGCGCGCGATCACGCTGCCCCGGATCGCGAGTCCAGGCCAGATCCAAGCGAACCCGCTCCACCGGGCCCGAAGCGCCGCGCAGCACATCCAGCAGCCTGCCGCGCGCCTGCCGGTCGGTGCCCTCGTACTTCTGCACCCGTCGCACCACCTCCGAGGCCGGGCGGCCCGCGGAAACCCACGCGCACTTGGGAAGTGGGCAGCGCTCGCAGTCCGGGGTGCGGGCGGTACAGATCAGCGCGCCCAGTTCCATCAGCGCCGCGGACATGACCGCGGCCCGCTCGATCGAGGCGGGCAGCAGTGCCTCGGTCTCGGCGAGATCCCGCGCCGCCGGATTGCCCGCGTCCGCGCGCCCGTGCACCGCACGCGCGACCACCCGCCGGACATTGGTGTCCACCACCGGAACTCGCTGCCCGTAGGCGAAACAGGCCACCGCCCGCGCCGTGTACGCCCCGATGCCCGGCAGGCTCAGCAGCACATCCACGTCGGCCGGCACCTCGTCGCCGTGCTCGCGTGCCAGCACCCCCGCGCACTCGTGCAGCCGCAGCGCGCGCCGCGGATAGCCGAGCTTGCCCCAGGCCCGCAGCACCTCGCCCTGCGACGCGGCGGCCATGGCCGAGGGCACCGGCCAGCGCGCCACCCACTCCCGCCAGATCGGCTCGACGCGCACGACCGGCGTCTGCTGCAGCATGATCTCGCTCATCAGGATCTGCCACGCGGTCACGCCGGGCCGCCGCCACGGCAGATCCCGCGCGGTATCGCGATACCAGTCGATCAGCGCGTCCCGATCGAACCCCGTACTGTCCAATTACGCCTCCTCCCGGCCGCTCCCGATGGTATCCATAGCGCGCCCCTGCCGATTCCGGCAGCGGCGCATCGGGCATCCGGTGGCTCACCGGAGACAGCGCGGCGCGGTCGGCAGGTCTTTGCCGGACCGTAACGATAGAGACTCGCCGGTAACCAAGGGGCTATGGAGAATGGGACGCATGCCGCATAACAACCCGATCAGTGCCTGGAAAGCCCTGCGTGAAGGCAATGAGCGCTTCGTCAATGGCACGTTGCAGCACCCTAGCCAAGGTGCCGTCGATCGGGCCAAGCTCGTCGCCGGACAGAATCCGAGCGCCGTCCTGTTCGGCTGCGGCGACTCCCGCGTCGCCGCCGAGATCATTTTCGACCAGGGCCTGGGCGACATGTTCGTGGTCCGCACCGCGGGCCATGTCATCGACTCCTCGGTGCTCGGTTCCATCGAATACGGCGTGCAGGTGCTGAACGTGCCGCTGATCGTGGTCCTCGGCCACGACAGCTGCGGCGCGGTCCGTGCCACCATCGACGCCCTCGACCACGGCAATGTGCCCGGCGGCTTCATCCGCTCGGTGGTCGAGCGCGTCACGCCCTCGATCCTGATCGGCCGCCGCGAGGGCCTGGCAGAGGTCGACGAGCTCGAGGCCCGCCACGTCGAGGAGACCGCCCGCCTGCTCATGCAGCGGTCGATGATCATCTCCCAGCGCGTGGCCACCGGCGAGTGCGCGATCGCGTGCGTCACCTACAACCTCGGCGACGGCGAGATCAAGCTGCACCGGGTGATCGGCAATATCGGCGAGGTTGTCTGATTCGTCCGCGCGGGCGGCGGAATTTACCGCCCCCGTAGGCGCTTTCACGTCCGACACGCCGAGACCCTGCTCGGGATGATCCCGACGCTGCCCTTACCGTTGTCACCGTGCTGGAACCGAACGGACCTCTGCCACCGGAAATCTACTGGCGTCGCCGCGCGGCCGCGATCGGTGCGGTGGTGATCGCGCTCGCGCTGGTCATCTGGGGTGCCTTCGCGCTGCTCAAGGGCGGCGGCGACCACAAGACCGACGCCAAGGCGAGCGCCACGTCCAGCCCCGCGGCCACCAACAAGCCGGCGGGCAGCTCGTCGGCCGCGCCGGATTCGAGCCCGATCAAGCCTTCGGGCGCCACCGCGAGCGGTGCCGCTCCGGCCGCGGCGGGCCAGTGTCCCGACCAGTCGTTGGCCGTGAAGGTCACCGTCGGTCAGCCCACGTACAAGTCCGGTGAGCAGCCGCAGTTCGGCATCGTCATCACCAATATCTCCAGCAGTGCCTGTGAACGCGATATGGGTGCGGCGCTGCAGCTGATCCAGGTGCAGTCTCTCGACGGCCAGCGCAAGCTCTGGTCCAGCACCGACTGCAATCAGGACGGCACCCCCGACATGCGCACCCTGGCGCCCGGCCAGCAGGCCGCCTTCACCGTCGCCTGGTCCGGCACCACCTCACAGCCCAGCTGCGCGGGCGAGCGCGTCCCGGTGCCGTCCGGCCCGTACAGCGTTGTGGCCCAGCTCGGTTCGGTGCGCAGCGCGCCGGAGCCCTTCAATATCGCCTGAATCCAGCACGAATAACAACGGAGGCCGGAATCCGATCGATCGGATTCCGGCCTCCGTTGTTATTCAGGAATTCGAGTGGCGGTAAACGGAATTCCTTTTATCGATCGAATTCGATTCACCAGGTCTCGGATCCTCACTCCGCCATCTCCAACGGAGCCTCCTCGCGCCGACGGCGGCGCAGACCGGTAACCGCAAGGGCCGCACGGATATCGGCCACCTCGCGCAGCTTCATGCCCCGGCTCGAGCGCTCCACGCCCGGCGGCACCAGGGCCTCGGTGAAGCCCAGCCGTTCCGCCTCGGCCAGCCTGCGGCTCAGCCCGGTCACCTGCCGCACCTCGCCCGCGAGGCCCACCTCGCCCAGCACCACCATGCCGCGGGGCAGGGCCAGATCCTGGCTGGCGCTCGCGATGGCAAGCGCGACAGCCAGATCCGCGGCGGGTTCGGTGAGCCGCATACCGCCCACGGTGGCCGCGTAGACGTCCTGCTTGCCCACGAAGACGCCCCCGCGGCTCTGCAGGACCGCCAGGACCATGGAAACGCGGTTGTAGTCCAGCCCGCTCACCGCGCGCCGCGGCGCGGGCGCCTGGGTGTCCACCGTGAGCCCCTGCACCTCGCCCAGCATGGGCCGCTTGCCATCCATGGCGACCGTCACCGCGGTGCCGGGCACCGCGTCGGTCCGGTGGTGCAGGAACAGCCCCGAAGGGTCGTCCACGCAATGGATTCCGGCCTCCCGCATCTCGAAGCAGCCGACCTCGTCGGTGCTGCCGAAGCGGTTCTTGATGCCGCGCACCATGCGCAGCGAGGAGTGCTTGTCGCCCTCGAACTGCAGCACCACGTCCACCAGATGCTCGAGCGTGCGCGGACCGGCCACCGCGCCGTCCTTGGTGACGTGCCCGACCAGCAGCACCGCGATACCGCTCGCCTTGGCCAGCGAGGTGAGCGCCGCCGTCACCGACCGCACCTGGGTGACACCGCCGATCACGCCGTCCGCGTCGGCCGCCAGCATGGTCTGCACCGAGTCCACCACCAGCAGTGAGGGTTTCACCTGCTCCACGTGGCCGAGAATGGTCCCCAGATCGGATTCCGCGGCCAGGTACACCTTTTCGTGCACCGCCCCCGTCCGGTCCGCCCGCAGCCGCACCTGCCCCGCCGACTCCTCCGCGGTCACGTAGAGCGCGATCTCGTCGCGCGCCCGCGCCCACCGGTGCGCCACCTCGAGCAGCAGCGTCGACTTCCCGACGCCAGGCTCGCCCGACAGCAGCACCACCGACCCGGGAATGATGCCCCCGCCCAGCACCCGGTCCAGCTCGGACACGCCCGTGCCCCGCGCGAACGTCTTGTTGGAATCGACGCTCGAGATCGGCACCGCCGCCGTGCTCGGCAGCATCGCCCGCCGCCCGGTCGCGACCGCCGCCGAGGACGCGGCGACCTCCTCGATGGTTCCCCACCCACCGCAATCCGGGCACCGCCCAACCCATTTCGCGACCTCGTGCGTGCACTCCGCGCACCGGTACAGCGATTTCACCTTGGCCACGCGGGCAGCCTAACCAGCCCGTCCGACAAACCTGGGCACCCCGGCCGCCGCCTCGGCGCTCGATGCCCTGAACCGAAAGCAGCGCCCGCCCCAAGGTTCGGGACGGGCGCTGCTCGGTCTGTCGGGGCGAGACTAGTGCTCGCCGCCCTTCTCGGCCTTCTTCGCCGGCTCCGGGCGCGGGTTGTTCGGGCCCGCGTCGACCGGCACGTTGACGACGACGGTGCCGCCCTCCTTGAACACGAACGTCAGCGGGTACGTAAGACCGGGGGTGACATCCTTGGTCAGGCCGGTGACCTCGATCAGGACCGGCTTGGCGTTCGGGTCGGCGACCTTGTCGCTGACCGGCTGGCCCTCGTTCTGCTCGTGCACGGCGGCCGCGGTGGCCGCGTCCTTCGCGGTCGGCTTGTCGGCGACGACGGTGGTGGACGGCTTGATCTCGATCTTGTCGGCCAGCTTGACCTGGCCCAGATCGGTGTTGATGCTGACCAGCTCGTCGGTCTTGCTGTCGCTCAGGTTGACGGCGCTGAAGGCCACCACGGCCTTGCCGCCCTTGGCGTTGTTGAACTCCTCGGTCTGCGGGATCAGGAAGCGCACGTCACGCAGCGCGATGGAGCCGACATTGGCCGAGTTGCCGTTGACGGCGGCGACCTGGGTGGCGGTCTGCGAGACCTGGCCGGCACCGCAGCCCGACAGCGCGAGCACGGCGCCCGCGGCGAGAGCGGCAACTGTCACGGCACGCCGCCGCGACTTCGACGCAGTGGTGGCTTTCAGGGCAGTCACGGGGTCCTCCATGTCGACCGGGCTAACTCCACTATGGAGAGTAGTAGTCAATGAGAGTAATGCGTGCCTCCCCCCGCACCACACGCGGGCGGTGTCGGATCCGCGTGGCGGGGTGTCACCTGCGACCGGCGGGGTACCCGGGAAGCGGTGCCCGCTCACCCGAGATACGTCGGCGGGGATTCCAGAGAGCGACCGGGCGGGATGTGCCAGGGGGCCTGACAGAGATTCGGAGACGACTTCTCGAGTGATGCATTGCCGTTTATGTGAGGGTGCTCGGTCGCGTATGCGAACTACGCACTCGCATATGCACGCGAACTGCCCGATGCGCTATCCCCTTATGCCACAACGGGATGCACACGATTCGCGTTCTGTCAACCCCCGCCGCCGCCTCGTTGTGGCCCTGACCTGCGCCGTTGATCGCGCCGTTACCGAGTCGCATGTTAAACTGTGAACATCGAAAGGGGCACGGGACACATGATTTTTAAGGTCGGAGACACCGTCGTTTACCCCCACCACGGAGCGGCGCTGATCGAAGCTATCGAAACCCGCACCATCAAGGGTGTACAAAAGGAGTATCTGGTCCTGAAGGTCGCACAGGGCGACCTGACCGTTCGGGTTCCCGCGGAGAATGCCGAGTACGTCGGCGTCCGCGATGTCGTTGGGCAGGAGGGCCTGGACCGGGTCTTCCAGGTGTTGCGGGCTCCGCACACCGAGGAGCCGACCAACTGGTCCCGTCGCTACAAGGCCAACCTCGAGAAGCTCGCCTCCGGCGATGTGAACAAGGTGGCCGAGGTCGTTCGCGACCTGTGGCGTCGTGAGCAGGACCGCGGCCTGTCCGCCGGTGAGAAGCGGATGCTGGCCAAGGCGCGTCAGATCCTCGTCGGTGAGCTCGCGCTCGCCGAGGGCACCGATGACGTCAAGGCCGAGACCCTGCTCGACGAGGTTCTCGCAGCGGCCTCCTGACCGTGAAAACAACACCCGGCGACGACATCCGTGTCGTCGCTCTGGTTCCTGCCGCCGGCATGGGCGTGCGTCTCGGTGAGAACAAGCCGAAGGCCTTCGTCCACGTCGGCGGCAGTCCCATGCTCACTCGGGCGGTCCAGGGGCTGATCGATTCCGGTTCCGTCGACGACGTTGTGGTTATGGTGCCCGCCGAACTCGTCGACGAGACCCGGGCCCTGCTGCCCGATTCGCTGGTCCCCGTGCACGTGGTGCCCGGCGGGGCCGAACGCACCGATTCGGTGCGGGCCGGACTCGCCGCCGCACCCGAGGCCACCCTGGTGCTCGTGCACGACGCCGCCCGTGCCCTCACCCCTCCCGCGCTGGTCACCCGCGTGGTCGAGGAATTACGTGCGGGCGCCCAGGCCGTGGTGCCCGCCCTGCCGGTGACAGACACCATCAAATCCGTGGACTCCACGGGCGCGGTGACGGGCACGCCCGACCGCTCCGGCCTGCGCGCCATCCAGACTCCGCAGGGCTTCGACGCCGCGCTGTTGCGTGCCGCCTACGCTGTGGGGACACAGGCGACGGACGATGCGGGGTTGGTGGAGATGCTGGGAGCGACGGTGCACACGGTGCCCGGCGACGCCCTGGCCTTCAAGATCACCACGCCGCTCGATCTGGTCCTGGCCAATACCCTTGCCGCCCGCCGTGATACCGCCGACACCGCAGGTGGGCTGGACACGACACGCGAGGCGGTGATCGCGCCGTGATCGATCCCCGCGCCCTGCGCACCGGAATCGGCAGCGATGTGCATCCCGTCGAACCCGGCCGGGCCTGCTGGATGGCGGGTCTGCTGTTCGAGGGCGACAGCGGCTGCGCCGGTCATTCCGACGGCGATGTGGCGGCGCACGCGCTGTGCGACGCCTTGCTGTCCGCGGCCGGATTGGGCGATGTGGGAGCGATTTTCGGCACCGGCCGTCCCGAATGGGAGGGCGTGTCGGGCGCGGCCATGTTGAAGGAAGTCCGGCGGCTTTTGGACGAATCCGGATTCGACATTGTCAATGCGGCTGTACAGGTAATCGGAAATCGCCCGAAAATCGGTCCGCGCCGAGTCGAGGCACAACAGGTGCTGGGTGAGATTCTGGGTGCGCCGGTATCGGTATCCGGCACGACCACCGACGGTTTGGGCCTCACGGGCCGTGGCGAGGGCGTGGCGGCGGTCGCCACCGCGCTGCTGTGTTGTCGGGCCTGACGCGCCCGTAAACCGCCAAATCCCAACAGCTAGGATGCCCGTCGTGACTCTGCGCCTTTTCGACACCGAGACGCGGACCTTGCGTGAATTCACGCCCTTGGTCCCTGGCAAAGCCTCGGTGTACCTGTGCGGCGCGACCGTTCAGGGGAATCCCCATATCGGCCATGTGCGCAGCGGCGTCGCCTTCGACGTGCTGCGACGGTGGCTGGCCGCCAACGGTTTCGACGTCGCCTTCATTCGCAATGTCACCGATATCGACGACAAGA
The DNA here is from genome assembly GCF_000308815.1 of Nocardia concava NBRC 100430. GTDB lineage: Bacteria > Actinomycetota > Actinomycetes > Mycobacteriales > Mycobacteriaceae > Nocardia > Nocardia concava. Next base: position 106,479 of record NZ_BAFX01000007.1, on the reverse strand, counting down.
TCCTGAACAAGGCCGCCGAGCACGGCCGCCCGTGGTGGGAGTGGGCCGCCACCCACGAGCGCGCCTTCGATCGCGCCTACGAGACGCTCGGCGTGCTGCCGCCGTCGGGCGAGCCGCGCGCCACCGGGCACATCACCCAGATGGTGGCCATGATGGAGCGGCTCATCGAGCGCGGCCACGCCTACGCCTCCGCGGGCAATGTCTATTTCGACGTGCTGAGCTACCCGGACTACGGAAAGCTGTCCGGCCACAAGCTCGATGACGTGCACCAGGGCGAGAGCGCGGGTCAGGGCAAGAAGGATCCGCGCGACTTCACGCTGTGGAAGGCCGCCAAGCCCGGTGAGCCGAGTTGGCCGTCGCCGTGGGGTCCGGGTCGCCCGGGCTGGCATCTGGAATGCTCCGCCATGGCCGAGTTCTATCTCGGGGCGGAATTCGACATTCATTGCGGCGGAATGGATCTGGTTTTCCCGCACCACGAGAACGAGATCGCGCAGTCACGCGCGGCCGGGGACGGGTTCGCCCGCTACTGGCTGCACAACGGCTGGGTGACCATGGGCGGCGAGAAGATGTCCAAGTCGCTGGGCAATGTGCTGTCCATTCCGAATGTGTTGGAACGGGTCGGGGTGCGCGCGGTCGAGCTGCGCTACTACCTGGGCAGCGTCAGCTACCGGTCGCAGATCGAATACTCCGATCAGGCCCTCACCGAGGCCGCGACCAGCTACCAGCGCATCGAGTCGTTCGTGCTGCGGGTGGCCGAGCGCGCGGGCGAGGTTCCGGTCGGGACCTGGACCCCGGCCTTCGCGGACGCGCTGAACGACGATCTGGGAGTGCCCAAGGCGCTGGCCGAGATTCACGGCGTGGTGAACGAGGGCAACAAGGCGCTCGACGCCGGTGACCTGTCGGGCGCGCGCATGCTCGCCGGCCAGGTCCGGGGCATGCTCGGCATTCTGGGCGTGGATCCGCTGGACGAGCACTGGGCCGCGCCCGCCGACAATTCCGCCGCCATCGCCGCGCTCGATGTGCTCATCGGCGCGGAGCTGGAACGGCGGCAGCAGGCGCGCGCCGACAAGGATTGGGGCACCGCCGACGCGGTGCGCGACCGGCTCAAGGCGGCGGGCGTCGTGGTGACCGATACCGCGCAGGGTGCGGAGTGGTCGCTGGACAAGGACGGCAAATAATCGAACTCCGCCGCACCGCGCGGTGTGGCGGAGCACACCGAATTCGGGGCTTCGGCCCAGCGTGAGGCAGAATTCGTAGGGTCCCGGCGTGGTTTAGGCAGCCGGTTGACACAGAGGCACAGGGCGCAGCCGTTTGCTGCGCCGACCGGATGCAGGTATCCCGCATGATCTTCTCGCGAGCGGGTTCGACCCGCGGCCGGGTCGAGGCGGGCTACCGCAGATACGGAAGGCGAAGAGATGGCAGGCAATTCCCAGCGACGCGGGGCGACGCGCAAGTCCGGCACCAAGAAGGGGCAGACCGTCGGTTCCGGCGGGCAGCGCCGCCGCGGGCTCGAGGGCAAGGGCGCGACCCCCAAGGCCGAGGACCGGGTCTACCACGTCGCCGCCAAGCGCGCCAAGGCGAAGGCCAAGGCCGAGGCGTCGGCCGCCACCGCCCGGTCGCGCAATGCCTCCCGACCGATCGCGGGCCGCAAGGACAACGAGGGTCCGGAGCTGGTGCTCGGCCGCAACCCGGTGGTGGAGTGCCTGCGCGCGGGCGTGCCCGCCACCGCGCTCTACGTCGCCAACGGCACCGAGAACGACGAGCGGCTCTCCGAGGCGGTGAAGACGGCCGCCGAGACCGGTATCTCGATCCTGGAGGTGCCGCGCACCGACCTGGACAAGATGAGCCACAACGCCATGCATCAGGGCATGGCGCTGCAGGTGCCGCCGTACAAGTACGCGCATCCGGACGATCTGGTGGACCGGGTGCACAACTCGGGCGAGCCGGCGCTGCTGGTGGCGCTGGACAACATCACCGACCCCCGCAACCTGGGCGCGGTCATCCGTTCGGTGGCGGCCTTCGGCGGGCAGGGCGTGGTGATCCCGCAGCGGCGCAGTGCCAGCGTGACCGCGGTGGCGTGGCGCACGAGTGCCGGTGCGGCGGCGCGGCTTCCGGTCGCGCGGGCCACGAATCTGACTCGCACGCTGAAGGATTGGGCCAACAAGGGCTACCAGATCGTCGGCCTGGACGCGGGCGGCGACACCACCCTCGACGAATTCGACGGCAGCGCACCGACGGTCATCGTGGTGGGTTCCGAGGGCAAGGGGCTCTCGCGCCTGGTGCGCGAGAACTGCGACGCGATCCTGAGTATTCCGATGGCGGGGCCGGTGGAGTCGCTCAACGCGTCGGTGGCGGCCGGTGTGGTGCTGGCCGAGGTCGCGCGGCAGCGCCGGGCCTGATCGGTACTGCCGCGCTTGATTCGGCAGAGCCGAGTCTGACTCGGACGGTCGCCCACTTGGTTGCCGAGGGCATCGGCCCTCGATGATCAAGTGGCGCAAGCGAAAACCGCGCGTCAGCCTGCCCGCGCGGTGCTCACGCCCGTAAACTCGGGCGGTGGTCTACGATCAGCCGCCCCTCGGTTCCCCCGTCGAACACGAGCACGCCACGGCCGTCCTGCTGCTGGGCGCGCTGAGCGTGTTCTGCTGCGGCGCGCTGGGCCCGATCGCCTGGGCCATGGGCCGGCGGGCGCTCAACGAGATCGAGGCGGGCGAGGGCCGGTTCGGTGGCCGCGTCCAGGTGGTGGTCGGCTACGTGCTCGGCGTCATCGGCACCTGCCTGATGGTGATCGTCGGAATCCTGTTCCTGCTGATCGCCATCAGCGGCGGCCGCTGACCCCGGTCCGGCTCAGTCCAGGCCGGGGCGCTGCTCGCCGCCGGTCACCGCGTCCCAGGCCGGCCATTCGCCGCTGACGCTGCCGGTCCACTTGGGCGGGCGGCGGTCCTTGAGCGCGGCCACGCCCTCACCGCCGTCGGTGCTCTTGGCGACATAGTCGTTGAGCTCGGTTTCCAAGCGGCCCACCGTTTCCGGCGTCATGGTGGGCGCCTCCCAGAGCAGCCGCTTGGACAGGGCGACCGGGAGCGGGGCCGAACCGTGCGCGATGTCGTGGGCCACCTCGAGGGCGGTCGGGAGCACCTCGGCGGCATGCAGGCAGGCATTGGCCAGGCCCAGCGAGCGCGCCTCGTCACCGTCGAAGGTGCGGCCGGTGAGCAGCAGATCGGCGGCGCGGGCGCTGCCGATCAGGCGGGGCAGGGTGAAATGCGCGTAGCCGTCGGCGAGCGCGCCGCGGCGCACCTGGTTGAGCGCGTAGACCGCGTCTCGGGCCACGTAGCGCAGGTCGCACTGCAGGGCGATCTCCAGGCCGATGCCCACGGCATGCCCGTTCACCGCGGCGATGACCGGTTTTCGAATCCGGAAGGGCGGCGGGTCGATGAGGCCGTTGACCTCACCGACCTTCAGCGACAGGTCCGCGCCCGCGCAGAACGCGGGCGGGGTGCCGGTGATGACGACCGCCCCGATGGCGTCGTCATTGTCGCAGCGCCGCAGCGAGGCCCCCAGCTCGGACGCCATGGCGGGAGTCAGGGCGTTCTGCTGGGCGGGCCGATTGAGCGTGAGCACCGCGACGCCACCGGAGACGTCCACGTGCAATTCCGAACTCATAGGCGCAGATCCTAGCTGTCCCGCCTCTCCGCGTCTCGAGGCCAGACCAGGTGCCGTGACCAGTTACGTTGGCGGCCGACGGATATAGGGTGCCCCAATTTTGGACGTACCCGGCGAGTTACCCCGGTCGCCCTAAATCAGTCGTCGCCCTGGCAAACGACAACCCCGTCAGTCCCGCAACAGGTGCCGTCCGATGGCGTACTTGTGCACCTCGGTCGGGCCGTCGTAGAGGCGGAAGGCGCGCATATCGCGGAAGATCATCTCCACCACCGTCTCATCGGAGATGCCGATGCCGCCGAGCACCTGCACGCAGCGGTCGGTGACCTTGAACAGCTCCTCGGACACATATGACTTGGCGATCGAGGATTCGTGGCGGGCCTTGTGGCCCTGATCCATCAGCCAGCAGGCGTGCCAGATGGTCAGGCGGCACTGGTGCAGCGCGATCTCGTTGTCCGCCAACATGAACGACACGCCCTGGTGCTCGCCGATCGGCTTGCCGAAGGCGGTGCGGGTCTTGGCGTAGTCGACCGCGATGGACTGGGCCCGCTCGGCCGCGCCCAGCCAGCGCATGCAGTGGGTGAGGCGGGCCGGGGCCAGCCGCAGCTGGGCGTAGCGCAGCGCCTGGCCGGTCTCGCCGAGCACGGATTCCCTGGGCAGCACCAGGTTTTCGAAGTTCACCACCGCATGGCCGCCGACGTAGTTGCGGTCCATGGTGTTCATGATCCGGTCGATCACGATGCCCTCGGTGTCGCCCTCGCACAGGAACAGGGTCGGGCCCTCGGGCAGGTGGGGGTTGGCGGCCAAGCGCGCCATGATGATCCAGGTCTTCGCGCCGTCCGCACCGGTGATCAGCCATTTGCGGCCATTGATGGTGAAGTTCTCACCGTCGAACACGGCCTCGGTGGCGAGCTGGTTCGGGTCCGAGCCCGCGCCGCCGGGCTCGGTCATGGCGAACACGCTGCGCTGGTGGCCGTCGATGACCGGCTGCAGGAAGCGTTGCGTCTGTTCCGGATTCGCGATCTTGGAGAGCAGGAACATATTGCCCTCGTCGGGGGCGGCGCAGTTCATGGCGACCGGGCCCAGGGTGGACCAGCCCGACGCCTCGTAGAGCACTGCCTGCTCGACATGGGTGAGGCCGCGGCCGCCCAGCTCGACCGGGGCCTGGATGGTGAGCAGCTTCTCGGCGCGGGCCAGCTCGACCATTTCCTGCCGCAGTTCGTCGTTGGGGCCGTGCGCGGTCAGGCGCGGGTCGCGCTCGAAGGGCACGATCTTGTCGATGACGAACTGGCGAACCCGATCACGTTCGGCAGCAAGGTCGGCGGGAATCGAGAAGTCGATCATCGTTGGTCACCATCCGTCAGGAATTCTCGGTCGAGCCGAGCATACGACGACAACCCCCTCCGACTGAAGGCACCCGCCCTCAAACGAGGACGCGGCACAGAAACTCCTCGACTTCGACCCGGTAGGCGGCAGGTTGATCGTCGTGCACGAGATGCCCCGCATCCGCGATGACGACGTGTCTCGCATCCGGATGAACCTCGGCCATCTCACGCATCTGCCCCGGCGGGGTGATGGTGTGCTCGCCCTCGATCAGCAGCGTCGGCACGGTGATGGATTTCCATTGGGACCAGAAGTCACGGGTCCCCCACTCCTCGGAGATGTCCCGGAACGTGGGGACCTCGCCGTGCAGCCGATACCCGTCCGGACCCCGCACGAACGAGTCGAGGAAATACCGCCCCGCCACCGGTCCGAAGAACCCCAGCACCGCCGCCTCGTCCGGAAACGGTTGCGGCCAAGCCGAAATCACGGACGCCCAATTCTCGGCGGTGCGCCCCTGGAAGTCCGGGGCCATATCCTCGACCACCAGCGCCCGCACCCGATCCGGATGCGCGGCGGTGAACATCCAGCCGTGCAGCCCGCCCATCGAATGCCCGATCACCACCATGGGCCCGGGGATCTCGGCGGTGGCCGCCGCCAGGTCCGCCACGAATGCCTCGGTGGTCAATTGCTCGGGCGCGGGTCGCCCGTGACCGGCGGCGTCGAAGGTGTACACGTGCCCGAACTCGCGCAGCCAGGGCAACTGCGATCGCCAGGTTCGGGCGCTGCCCATCAATCCGTGCAGCAGCAGGATCGAGGTCCCGGTGCCGCCTTCGTCATACAACATCGCCTCGAACGATACGTCCGATGCGCCGGAGTAGGGTCGGCCCCATGGCAGTCGTCAAGATCAACGCAATCGAGGTGCCCGAGGGCGCGGGCCCCGAACTGGAACAGCGCTTCGCCCACCGCGCGCACGCCGTCGAGAACTCCCCCGGTTTCCTGGGTTTCCAGCTGCTCCGCCCGGTCTCCGGTGACAACCGGTATTTCGTTGTCACGCAGTGGGATTCCGAGGAGTCCTTCGCGGCCTGGCGCGACGGCCCGGCCCGCGAGGCCCATTCGGGTGAGGCCCGCAAGCCCGTCGCCACCGGCGCGTCCCTGCTGGAATTCGAGGTCGTCATGGACGTGGCGGGCAAGAACGCCTGATCACACCCACAAAAAATCCCGGCTGACCTGAGCGTCGGCCGGGATTTCTCGAGTTGGGCCCGTGCGTCTCAGGCCTCGAAGGTGGCGTCCAGCTCGATGGTGTCGACGCCGCTCAGCGCCTTGGAGACCGGGCAGCCCGCCTTGGCGGCCTCGGCGGCGGCCAGGAAGCCGGCCTCGTCGATGCCCGACGCCCGGCCGACCACGGTGATCTTGATCTTGGAGATGCGGAAGCCGCCCGCCGGGTCCGGGCCCAGCGTCACATCGGCGGTGGTGTCCAGGCTCTGCACGGTGCCGCCGGCATTACCGATCTGGCCCGAGAGCGCCATGGAGTAGCAGGAGGAGTGCGCGGCGGCGATGAGCTCCTCGGGGCTGGTGGTGCCGTCGGCGTTGTCGGCGGCGCGCTTCGGGAACGAGACGTCGTACTTGCCGACGCCCGAGCTGACCAGTTCGACCTGACCCGAGCCGTCCTGGAGACCGCCGGTCCAAGCTGTGCGCGCGCTACGTGTGGGCATGCCAAGTCCTTTCGTATTTTCCGGGTACGGCGTCGAACCTACGCTTCAGACCGCCGCGGCGGTGCGGTGATCCCAGCGCTCCAGGATCTTCGGCCAGGCCGCCTCGTGGCGGTCACGACTGTCCGCCGACTGGAATCCGGCGTGGGTGAGCAGCAGCGCCGTTCCCGCGCCGTGGGCCGAGAGTTCGAGGGTGACAACGGTTTCCGCGCCCTCGGTGCCGCTGGTGACCCAGGTGAGTTCCACCAGGCGCTCGGGTTCCAGGCGCAGGAATCTGCCGTAGTGCGGGTGGCCGCCGCCCGCGGTGAAGTAGAACGGCTCGTTCACCGCGGCGCGCATGAGCACCGAGCCCGGGTCGGCGAACCAGAGTCCGAACCCGGTGGTGCACTGGTGGTAGAGCTCGGCGGGCGAGGCGGCCATGATGCGCTCGGCGACCAGGAAGAACGGTCGCGCGGAGAGGTCGGGTGGCCGCGGGGGCGCAACGTCCATGGGGCGCGACGATACCGCCCCGGCGGGCCGTCACTCGGGATTGGTGACCCGAGCCAGCACGATGCCGCCGATGATCAGGGACAGCGCCAGCACCCGGCCCGCGCTCAGCGGATCCTTCTGCACCACGATGCCCAGCGCGATCGCGCCCACCGCGCCGATACCGGTGAAGATGGCGTAGGCCGTGCCCACCGGCAGCGACTGCATGGCGTAGGAGAGCAGGTACACCGCGACCGCCGCGAGGATGAAGCAGATCAGGGTGGGCAGCGGCTTGGTGAAATTCTGGGTCGGCTTGATGGACTGCGACCACGCGATCTCCACCACGCCCGCCAAAGCCAGGACGAGCCAGTTCATTTCAGTACTCCCTTGTCATCTCAGTACTGCTTGCCGAGCTTGTGCGCCGCGTCGAGGGCGGCGGCGTACGAGACGTCGTGCTTCTCACGCAGGTGGGCCAGCGCGGGATCCTGGCGCGAGTTGACCAGTTCCGCATTGATGAAAACCGTGTCCTCGACGGCGAAATGGCCCGCGAAGAAGTCGCGCAGGTAGCGCTCCTGGTAGTCGTAGGCCGCCTTCGGCGCACCCGGCGAGTACGCGCCACCGCGTGCGGTCACGACCACGAAGCTGGTGGGGGCCAGCGACATTCGAGGGAAGGTGATCTGATCCAGCCAGGCCTTGAGGCTGGCGGGAATCGAGTAGTTGTACATCGGCGTGCCGATCAGCACGATATCGGCCGCGCGAACCTCGGCCAGCAGCGGTTCCACGACCTCCCAAGCCGCCTGCTGCGCGGGCGAATTCACCAGTTCGGACAGGCGGTCGAGGTCGGTGCTGCCATTGGCCAGCACGCGATCGCACAGTTCGGTCCAGCCCTCGCCGATGAACGGGATCGGATCGGCGGCCAGGTCGCGGTGGATGTAGCGGCCGTCCGGGTGTTCGGAGCGCCAGGCGTCGGCGAAGGTGGCGCCGAGTTCACGGCTGATCGAGTGGCGGCGGGCACTGGCGTCGAGGTGCAGCAGGGTGGTCATGATCGAGGCTCCCATCAAGTGGACATTCCGTCCGGTTACTTCAACGACGTTAATGCACAACCGGACAGCTTGTCCACTTATTCCTCGGCGGCTACAGTGAGCTGCATGGATACCCGGTCCCTGCCCCTGCTCGGTGATCAGTCCGCGCCCGCACCCGTCGAGCGCGCCGACGCGGCCCGCAATCGAGCCAAGGTGCTGGCGGCCGCGGCGGAGCTGTTCGCGACCCGCGATCCACGCACGGTCACCATGGACGACGTCGCCAAGGCCGCGGGCGTCGGACGGGGAACGCTGTACCGGCGGTATCCGGACGTGGTCTCGATCGCGGTCGCGCTACTGGACGAGCACGAGCGGGCGTTGCAAGAGCAGCTGCTGCGCGGGGAGCCGCCGCTCGGACCCGGCGCGCCGCCCGCCGAACGACTGGCCGCGTTCTACGCCGCGATGGTCGAATTGCTGGATACGCACGCCCATTTGGTGCTGGGCGCGGAGACCGGCGGGGCGCGCTTCCGGACCGGGGCGTATCAATTCTGGGCGGTGCACGTGCGCTCACTGCTCGTGGAAGCCGGAGTGCCGGAACCCGATTCGCTGGTGGATGCGCTGCTCGCGCCGCTCGCCGCGGAGGTCTACACACACCAGCGCGAGCGCGGACTGACCTCCGCAGAGATCGAGTCCGCGCTCGCCCGGCTCGCTATGGGTGTTATCGGTTCCGCCGCAATCTGATTCAGATCATGTCGCGGCGGCGGATCAGCCAGATCGTGCCGCCCGCGAAGGCCGCGATGTAGACGGCCAGCACGATCAGCGACTCACCACGGGACAGGATGTCCAGCACGCCGGGCGTGGCCGGTCCGGTCACGGTACGCAGCGAACCCGCGAGTGATCCGGCGGCCGTGCCGGGCATGTGGTCGGTGATCGCCTTGATGGGCGAGAAGATCCCGGCCACCCCGCGCAGCAGGTTCTCCACCACCAGCACCCACACCAGACCCAGCCCGACCGCCAGCGCCGGACCCCGGGCGATCGCACCGACCACCGCGCCCGCCAGCGTCCACATGCCCAGAATGACGGTGCCCGAAGCGATTCCGAGCAGGATCCGGCCCGCCGAGGGCAGCGCCAGGGACTGCCCCTGGGTTCCGGCGATGAGCGCCGCCACCCCGGTGTCGACCACGAACGCGACCACCACCAGCGCGACCACCGTCACCGCCAGGCTCAGCACCACCGCGCCGAGCACGTTCACCCGCGAAGGCCCTTGGGTGAGCGCGGTTTTCCAGCTGCCCCAGCCGTAGCCGCTGCCCACCGCCAGGGCGCCCAGCACCAGCATGAGCGCGCCGCCGAACATGGCCATGCCCTGGGTGAACACCTCCGGCACCGCCGCGGGCAGCATCTGCTGCAGCAGCGCCTCGCGCGGCAGGCCGTTGGACATCCGGCTGGTGCTGCCGGTGGAGTAGGCCAGGTAGTTGAAGAGGTAGGCGAAGGTCAGGTTCAACAGGATCCAGGTGCCGAGCACGATCCAGAAGGCGGGCCACTTGCGCAGCCGCAGCAGGTCGGCCCGGGTGCTGGCCAGCAGGTCTTTCATTTCGTGGTCTCCGTCATCTCGAAAAAGACTTCTTCCAGCGACTTCTCGTCGCTGCGCAGTTCCATCAGGTCCGCGCCCGACTCGATGACGGCGCGCGCCACCACCGGGGCCTGGCTCGCGCCGGCGTCGACGCGAATACCGTTGGCAGTCAACAGGGCCGAGCGCTCACCCACCGCGGCACGCACCGCGGGGAAGGCCACGCCCAGCGGTTCGGCGCGCACGAAAAGCGATGCCGTGCCACGCAATTCCCGCACCGTGGACTCGACCAGCAGCCGCCCGCCGGAGATCACGCCGACGCGATCACAGATCTCCTGCACTTCGGCGAGCAGGTGACTGGACAGCACGACGGTGTGCCCGTCGGCGGCGAGTCCGGTGATGAGCTCCCGCATCTCGGCCATGCCGGCCGGATCCAGGCCATTGGTGGGTTCATCGAGAATCAGCAGGTCGGGACCGCCGAGCAGGGCGGCCGCGACACCGAGGCGCTGCTTCATGCCGAGCGAGTAGGTGCGGAACTTGTCCTTGCCGCGGGCGCTGAGCGCCACCCGGGCGAGGGCCTCGGCGACCTCGTCGTCGCCGACACCCCGGTATCGGGCCAGGACGCGCAGGTTGTCGCGGCCCGAGAGATAGGGATAGAAGCCGGGGCCCTCGATGAGAACGCCCATGCGGCGCAGGCCATCCGGGTCGCCGGGCTGCCGACCGAGCACCGAGGCGGTGCCGGAGGACGGGCGGATCAGCCCGACCAGCATGCGCAGGGTGGTGGTCTTGCCCGCGCCGTTCGGGCCCAGGAAACCGTAGATCTCGCCGCGGCGGACCGTCATGCTCACGGCGTCCACGGCGGTGTGGGAGCCGTAGCGTTTGGTCAACCGGTCGGTGACGACAATCGCTTCGTTCATGGGTAAAACGATCCGCTTCAGGGGGCGGGAAATAATCCGTCGCGGCGCGCGATCGACCGTACGTATCTCGACGTATTTTCGGCCCGACACAGTGCCGCGCCCCGCGTACGGCGCTACGGTGCAGCTATGGACTTTCGCGGGGGAAGGCTCGGGCGGCGCGACCTGCTCCCGGCGGTGGCCGTGGGGGCGATACAACTCGGCTTCGGCACCCTGGCCAATCACCAGCAGGATGTGGTGCGCGACCTCGATGTCTTCGGATACCTGCTGCTCGTGGCGGGTCCGGTCCTGCTGGTCCTGCGCAATCGCTATCCGATGCAGGTGTTCTATGGGACGCTGCTCGCCACCGTCACGTACCTGTTGGTCGGTTACGGGTACGGCCCGATCTTCATCTCCCTCGTGGTCGCCTTCATGACCGCGGCCGTCATCGGATCCCGTTGGTACACCTACCCGTTCGTCGCCGTCGGCTATCTGCTCATGGTGTGGCCGGTGCCGGGCTGGCGCGGGTACGACACCAATGCCTGGCAGGAATTCGGCCTGCTCGCTTGGCTTTTCGTGCTCGCGGCCGCCGCCGAGGGCGTACGGCAGCGCACTGCCGCCGTGACCGCGCGCCGGCAGCGGGCCGAATCGGCCCGGCGCAGCGAGCAGGCGCAGCGGGAACGCGAACAGGCCCAGCGCGCACTGGAATCGGCCGAACGCGAGCAGCGGGTCACCGAGGAGCGCCTCGCCATCGCGCGCGAACTGCACGATGTGCTCGCCCACAGCCTCTCGCTGATCAATGTGCAGTCCTCGGTCGCGCTGGAACTGCTCGACCGCAAGCCGGAACAGGCCGCCACCGCGCTGGCCGCCATCAAGACCGCCAGCAAGGACGCGCTCGGCGAGGTCAACGCGCTGCTGCGCTCGATTCGCGGCGGCACCGCCACCGTGGCCGCGCCCACCGCGCCCACCATCGGCATCACCGATCTGGACAAGCTCACCGGTCCGGCCCGCGCGGCCGGACTCGTGGTGCACACCATGGTGACCGGCGGTCCGCGCCGGCTGCCCGCCGTGGTGGATGTGGCCGCCGCGCGCATCGTGCAGGAATCGCTCACCAATGTGGTGCGGCACGCGCCCGGTGCGAGCGTGCTGGTCACCGTGCACTACGCGGCCGAGCGGCTGCAGCTCACCATCGACAACACCCGCCCCACCCGCCAGCCCGCCCCGCAGTCACCGACCGGCGGCCACGGCATCACCGGCATGACCGAACGCGCCCACGCGCTGGGCGGCAATCTGTCCGCGGAACCCAAGGCGGACGGCGGTTTCCGGGTCCGGGCCCGGCTGCCCACCCATCTGGCGCGGCCCGAACCGGCTGCGTGAGTGGATGATTCGAGCCAGGGAGGTGCGATGAGCATTCGGGTGGTGATCGCCGACGATCAGGCGCTGGTGCGGGCGGGCTTCGTCGCGCTGCTCGGCGCCCAGGACGGCATCGAGGTGGTGGGCGAGGCCGAGAACGGTGAGCAGGCCGTCGAATTGGCGCGCGACCTGATTCCCGACATCGTGCTCATGGACATCCGCATGCCGGTCCTGGACGGCTTGGCCGCCACCCGCGCCATCGCCGCCGACCCGGCCCTGGCCGCGGTGAAGGTGGTCGTGCTGACCACCTTCGAACTCGACGAGTACGTCTTCGAGGCGATGCGCGCCGGCGCCACCGGCTTCCTGGTCAAGCACACCGAACCCGCCGACCTCATCAAGGCCGTCCGGGTGGTCGCGGGCGGCGACGCCCTGCTCTCCCCCAGCGTCACCAAACGCCTGGTCGAGGAATTCGCCACCCATGCCAAACCCGCCCCCACCGCCGAATTCTCCGAACTTACCGACCGCGAACGCGAAGTCATGACCCTGGTCGCCGAGGGCCTCACCAACGCCGAAATCGCCGACCGCCTCTACATGAGCCCCGCCACCGCCCGCACCCACGTCAGCCGAATCCTGGTGAAACTGGGCGCCCGCGACCGCACCCAACTCGTCGTCATGGCCTACGAATCCGGCCTGGTCCGCCCCGGCTGGCAGTGACCCGGACCGGGCGGATACGTCTCGAGGCGTAGTCGAGGTGTCGACGCGAAACAGATTCGCCGACAATTCGGGCGGCGGATGCTCGAAGCATGAGCATGAACTTCGGAATCGTCATCGCGCCCCGTTCCGGCTCCGAGTGGGTACGGCAGGTACGCGGCGCCGAACAGAACGGCTACGGCATCGTGCTGTTGCCGGACACCCTCTACACGCCATCGCCGTTCCCGGCCCTGGCCGCGGCGGCCGCGGTCACGAGCACCCTGCGCCTGCGGCCCAATGTGCTGGCCGCGCCCATGCGGTCGGCGGCCACCACCGTCCGGGAAACCGCGGCGCTGCAACTGCTTTCGGAAGGACGGTTCGAACTGGGCATCGGCACCGGGCGGCCGGATGCCGAGCGGGAGGCCGGAAAGTTCGGCATGCCTTGGGGTTCCGCGGCGGACCGTCGCAGGCATCTGGCCGAGGTCATCGAGGCCGTCCGGGCCGAGGTGAAACCCGCGCCGCCCATTGTCATCGCGGCGTCCGGGCCGCGCATGCTGGCCACCGCGGCCGGGCTGGCCGACCGCGTGCACCTGGCCGTGGCGCCGACCGCCACCGAGAACGATCTGGCGGACATCGTCGCCGCCGTCCGCGATCAGACCGATCGCCCGGTCGCCTTCAGCCTGCAACCGGTGGCCATCGGGGACGTCCTGCCGCCGTTCATGAGCAAGTTCATGGGCGTCACCCTGGAACAGCTCCGGGCCGCTGATGCCGCGACCCTGTTGCCCGCCGACCCGGCCGCGGCCGCCGAACTGCTCGAACACCGCCGCGAGAAGCTCGGCATCGACGAGCTGCTGGTGCCCGGCGATCTAGCCGACGCGTTCGCCCCGGTTCTCGCCCGCTTCCGCTAGCCCCCGCCGAATCGCCTGCTCCACGGGCGAATACGCGCCGTCCGGGCGGTCCAGGACACACGGTTCCACCGTGTGCAGCGGAGGCTGAGCCAGAAAGCGCGGGTTCCTGCCATGGTGGGACTGCCCGGCGTGCACCAGGAACGGGTGGCAGAGGTAGACGTCGCCGGCGCGGCCGGTGGCGTATGCCTCGGGAAGATCGGCCGTCGAACCGTATGCCTCGACCATCGGCGCGGAGACGACGGTCGCGCCCGGTTCGCCCAGCGGCTCCAGTGCTTTCGCGATCCGCAGGTGGGAGCCGACGCGGATGCGGGTGGGGCCGTCATCGGGCTCCACGTCGGAGAACAGGAAGAGCATGAGCAGGCCACGCGCCTTGGAACGCAGGTTGACGCGCCAGTGCAGATAGTCGAAGGGGTCGACGGTGGGGTCGTCACCGGGGAAGCTGGCGTCGATGTGCCAGCCGTCGTCACCGGGGGCTCGGTCGCTGGGGAATCGGATGACGAAGCCGCCGAGGCTGTTCCGGGGCATCCAGCGCCCCGGACCGACCAGCTGGTCGAAGGCCGTACGCAGGACCGGGGTATTGGCGGCCGCTACGAACGGGGGCATCGAGAAGTCGGGGAAACGGTGGACCGGCTGGGTCCAGGTGGCGGGGTCGTCCGGATCGCATCCGGTTGCCCGCCACAGAATTTCGCGTCCTGCCGCGGCCAGCTCGGGTGAAAAGGCGTTCTCCACCTTCACGAATCCGTCGGTGATGAAATCGGAGATCTGAGCGTCGGTGAGCATGCGTCCCCTCTCGTTCGGATCCTCCGAGCATCGGCGATACCGGGACCGCGCCGCCACTGAATTTCTTTCCCGGACATGGCGGAAGCCCCGCCCTCCCGAAGGAGAGCGGGGCTTCCGTTGTCTCGCTGAGCTTCCGGATTACTCGCCGGAGGCGGCGGCCGGGGCCTCACCCGCGAGGGCGGCGACCGGCTTGTCCTCGGCGGTATCCGCCTTCTTGGTCAGCTTGGCCTTGGGCGTGAAGGTGAACTTGGCGTTCTCGCCCTGGCCTTCGCCGTCCCAGCCCTCGACGTCCACCACCACGACCTGACCGGCGCCCAGTTCGCCGAAGAGGATCTTCTCCGACAGCTGGTCCTCGATCTCGCGCTGAATGGTGCGACGCAGCGGGCGGGCGCCCAGGACCGGGTCGAAACCGCGCTTGGCCAGCAGGCTCTTGGCCTGCGGAGCCAGCTCGATCTCCATGTCCTTGTTCTTCAGCTGGTTGGCGACGCGGCCGATCATCAGGTCGACCATCTGGATGATCTGGTCCTGGGTCAGCTGGTGGAACACGATCACGTCGTCGATGCGGTTGAGGAACTCGGGGCGGAAGTGCTTCTTCAGCTCGTCGTTGACCTTCAGCTTCATCCGCTCGTAGTTCGAGCCCTCGGCGTTGGACTGGGCGAAGCCCAGGCCCACGGCCTTCGAGATGTCCGAGGTGCCCAGGTTCGAGGTGAAGATCAGCACGGTGTTCTTGAAGTCGACCGTGCGACCCTGGCCGTCGGTGAGACGACCGTCCTCGAGGACCTGCAACAGGGTGTTGTAGATCTCCTGGTGCGCCTTCTCGATCTCGTCGAACAGCACCACCGAGAACGGCTTGCGGCGCACCTTCTCGGTGAGCTGGCCGCCCTCCTCGTAGCCGACGTAGCCCGGAGGGGCACCGAACAGACGCGAGGCGGTGAAGCGGTCGTGGAACTCGCCCATGTCGATCTGGATGAGCGCGTCGTCCTCGCCGAACAGGAAGTTCGCCAGCGCCTTCGACAGCTCGGTCTTACCGACACCGGACGGACCGGCGAAGATGAACGAGCCCGACGGACGCTTCGGATCCTTCAGACCGGCGCGAGTGCGGCGGATGGCCTTGGAAACGGCCTTGACCGCGTCCTCCTGGCCGATGATCCGCTTGTGCAGCTCGTCCTCCATGCGGAGCAGACGGGTGGTCTCCTCCTCGGTGAGCTTGAACACCGGGATACCGGTCCAGTTGGCCAGCACCTCCGCGATCTGCTCGTCGTCGACCTCGGCCACGACGTCCAGATCACCGGAGCGCCACTGCTTTTCGCGCTCGGCCCGCTTGGCGACGAGCTGCTTCTCCTTGTCGCGCAGACGCGCGGCCTTCTCGAAGTCCTGCGCGTCGATCGCGGACTCCTTCTCCCGGCGCGCCTCGGCGATCTTGTCGTCGAATTCGCGCAGGTCCGGCGGCGCGGTCATCCGGCGGATGCGCATGCGCGCGCCCGCCTCGTCGATGAGGTCGATCGCCTTGTCCGGCAGGAAGCGGTCGTTGATGTAGCGGTCCGCGAGGGTGGCCGCCGCCACGAGAGCGCCATCGGTGATCGAAACCCGGTGGTGCGCCTCGTACCGGTCGCGCAGACCCTTGAGGATGTTGATGGTGTGCTCGACCGTCGGCTCGCCCACCTGCACCGGCTGGAAACGACGCTCCAGCGCGGCATCCTTCTCGATGTACTTGCGGTACTCGTCGAGGGTGGTGGCACCGATGGTCTGCAGCTCACCGCGAGCCAGCTTGGGCTTCAGGATCGAGGCCGCGTCGATGGCGCCCTCGGCCGCGCCCGCACCCACCAGGGTGTGCAGCTCGTCGATGAACAGGATGATGTCGCCGCGGGTGTTGATCTCCTTGAGCACCTTCTTCAGGCGCTCCTCGAAATCACCGCGGTAGCGGCTGCCCGCGACCAGGGAACCCAGGTCGAGGGTGTACAGCTGCTTGTCCTTGAGCGTCTCCGGCACCTCGCCGTTGACGATGGCCTGGGCGAGACCCTCCACGACGGCGGTCTTACCGACGCCGGGCTCACCGATCAGGACCGGGTTGTTCTTGGTACGGCGGCTCAGCACCTGCATGACGCGCTCGATTTCCTTCGAGCGGCCGATGACCGGGTCGAGCTTGCCCTCGAGGGCGGCCTGGGTCAGGTTGCGGCCGAACTGGTCCAGCACCAGCGAGGTGGACGGGGTGCCCGTCTCGCCGCGCGAACCGGAACCCTCGACCGGCTCCTTGCCCTGGTAACCCGACAGCAGCTGGATGACCTGCTGACGCACACGGTTGAGATCCGCGCCCAGCTTGACCAGCACCTGCGCCGCGACGCCCTCACCCTCGCGGATCAGGCCGAGCAGGATGTGCTCGGTGCCGATGTAGTTGTGGCCGAGCTGCAGCGCCTCACGCAGCGACAGCTCCAGCACCTTCTTGGCGCGCGGGGTGAAGGGGATGTGACCGGACGGGGCCTGCTGGCCCTGACCGATGATCTCCTCGACCTGCGACCGCACACCCTCCAACGAGATGCCCAGGGATTCCAGCGACTTCGCCGCGACACCCTCGCCCTCGTGGATCAGGCCCAGCAGGATGTGCTCGGTGCCGATGTAGTTGTGGTTGAGCATCCGGGCCTCTTCTTGGGCCAGGACAACGACCCGCCGCGCGCGGTCGGTGAACCTCTCGAACATCGCTCCCTCACTCTCCTGCTCCGCCATCAAAGGCATCCGGCGCTTCAGACCCTGTGCTGCCCTTCTGGTCGCCAGCCTGCCATGAAGCCCTGGGGTTGCATCCCCCGACTCCACTCTAGTTGCCGGGGGTCACGCACGTCGTCCGTCCACCCTATTGCGAACGGGCCTCAGTACGACTCATTCAGTCATAACGGGGCAGTTGCGCGGACCGTTTCCATTCCGGCTACGCCCACAGCGAACAAGCCGGTCAGTCCGCGAAATCGGGCGGATGGCCTAACCGGTGAGGGGCGGAACCACCTCACAGGGCACTGGACGCGGATGCGCCGGGTCCAAGGCGTTGAGGGCGACCATGGCCGCGCGATGACTGCCCGCGATGGCCATGTGATCGGAGAAGTCGGTGGGGCAACCCTCCTGCATCAGGACATTGGTGGCATTGGCGGCGGGCACCAGCGCGATGGACGGGAAGACGCCCTCGTCGAAGTTGGTGGCCAGGTTGGTGTAGGTGACGGTCGGGTCGTAGACGCCGTCGGAGTTGAGCTCGTTGAGGAAGGTGGAGTTTCCGAGCATCTGATGGCAGGCGGCGCAGATCACGCCCATGGTCGCGTATTCGTCGACGGTGTCGGCCTGGACGCCCAGCTGCTTGCCGAAGGCGCGGATGCTGTCCATGCTGTCGCCGAACAGGCCCAGCCACGGCGGTGCGATGGCGACGAACTTGTCCACCTTGCCGTGCCCGCCCAGGCGCTTGATGTAGTAGTCGCCGACCGTATTGCCCTGCGAGTGGGCGACGAAGTCGACCTTGGCGGCACCTGTCGCGGTCAGCACCCGGTCCACGAAAGCGGCCAGTTGCGCGGCACTTTCGGGAATCGGCTTCATGCCGCCCATGGCCGACAGCGGCCACGGCACGTCGAGGCTGCCGTAGGTCAGCGCGAAGACGCAGTAGCCCTCATTGGCGAGCAGCGGCGCGTAGGCGCCCCAGTTGGTCTGCGCGCCACCCGCGGTGCCGTGGATCAGCACCACCGGATCGGGGTGCGCGGCAGTCACTCTGCAGGCCCAGTCGTTGGCGCCGGGCAGGGAGCCACCGGGGTTGGTGAGCTCGTACGGGATGCCCGCGAAGAAGTTGAAAGTGACCGGGTATTCCGCGCGGGCGGTGCCGCTCGTGACTATCCCCAAGACCGCCAGCACCGCGATGATCAGCAGTGATCCTGGCGTTCCGCGCCTGGGCATCCTTCTCATGTTCCCTCCCAAATTAGAACGCGTTCCGCGTCAAACTAATCGGGAAACAAGCACTGGCGCTGGAATACCGGCGAGTAAGTTCTGAAACTCGTTCCAGTACAGGAAAACGGCGGTGGCCGGGACCCGCAGGCGGATTGCGATGCCGCACAACGGGTCCCGGCCACCGCCGGAATCGAAGCGAATTACTGCTGGCCGGAACCGAATCCGGGCTGCGGGGCGAACTGCTGGGCCGGGGCGAAGGACTGGGCCTGCGGGAAACCGGCCTGCACCGGGAAGGGCCACGCCGACGCCGCCGGGGCCGCCTGCGCCACCGCGCCGGCCCTGGCATGCGCCATGCCCGCCACGAACAGCGCACCGGTCAGCACCAGGAAGGCCAGCGTGTGCAGCACCGCGCGGACGGCATTCCAAGCCACCCAGGAGCTTTCGAACTGCGACCGCACCGCCGCCAGATCCGGGATCTGCCCCACGTCACCGGCATTGGCCAGCTGGTTGTTGAGCGGCACATTCATACCCGAGGTGACGGCGAAGGCGATGATATTGAGCAGCAGCGCGACCCCGATCCAGATCAGCGTGGTGCGCTGCTCCTTGCCCAGGTGCAGCGCCGCGGCCAGCACCGTGAAGCCGACCGTGCCCATGAAGGTGATCATGAACCACGGGTTGATGATCACCACGTTGATCTTCTGCATGACATCGACGAAAGTACGGTCGTCGGACTGCCCCAGCGCGCCCATCACCGAGGTGGCGTAGGCGAAGAACACCCCGGCGATCAGCCCGGTGCTCAGCGTCGCCGCCACGAGAGAGGCGGTGCGAAGTGCGAACATCGTTTTCTCCTGACTGGATCTGCCACCCGTGTTCTCCCGGGTGATCGACTGCATTCAGTCAATCGCCCACGGGCACGGAAACCCATGGCTCAGAAGCTCGCACGCATGCGTGCGAGTCCAACAGGGACTGGCCGTACCAGGATTGGGCAACTCGCACACCCTGCCAGGGGTAGCCCGGAGGTGAGAGCTCAGAGATCGCGCTCGGAGATCACTCCGGACTGCATGGCCAGGTTGGCCAACCGCACGCGCTTCTGGTTCTGGGGCAGATCTTCGACGCCGAACTTCGCGAAGAGCGCGCGCAGGTGGGTCTTGATGGCGTCGACGCTGAGGAAGAGTTCCGCGGCGATCTGCTGATTCGAGGCGGGGGAGGCGAATCCGTCATTGCCGCGCAGGGGGCGGCACAGCGCGATCAGTACCGACCGCTGGGTTTCGGTGAGGGAGCGCAGAGTTGGCAGACCGCCGGTCGAGGTCTGCGTGACATCGCCTGCCGCACCGCTGAAGTCGTGGAAGGTGACCCGCGAGGTGCCCATCCGGATGACGTCGCCCGGCTGCAGCCGATGCCGCCCCACCAGGCGATCCCCATTGACGAAGGTGCCGTTGCGGGACAGCCCGTCGTCCACGATGGTCCAGTGCGCGCCCAGGTACTCGGCGGTGGCGTGCAGGCGCGAGACCTCCACGTCCCAGAACAGCGACAGATCGGCCTGCGGGGAGCGCCCGATGGTGATGCGCGGCTGGTCAGGGGACAGCATCAGCTCGTGCTGGCGTCCCTCTTGATCCTTGACTCGAAGGAAGGAACCGTGGAATGCGGTCACTGCGCCGATACCTCTTCTCTACATCCAGCCAGTGACATCGTCCGCACGTTTCAATGGTGCCTGGCCGCCCCGGCACGAGCAAGATCGCATGCCGGTGTGCGCAGCCGCGGTCTCGACCCCGGGCTTTCCAGAGGCGGATTTTACGAAGTCCTACAGTACCCTGCCACGAGGACTTGATCTTGGTGTTATACGCGAAGCGTATGAAAAAACCACTGCCGCCCGGGTACGCACGAAACACCCGGACGGCAGTCGAATCGGCGACTAGTCGGACAACTAGTTCTTAGCAGCAGCCTTGTTGTAAGCCTCGGTGATGTCGGCGGAGATACGACCACGAGCGGACACCTTGTGCCCATTCCGGCGAGCCCATTCACGAATGGCCGCGCTTTGTTCGCGATCGATCGACACCCGGTTCTTCGGGCCCGCGGCCGGGGCGCCCGCCACCTTGGTCCGACGGCGTCCGCTCACCCGCCGAGCGGCGGCGACCCAACCGTCCAAACCCTCCCGCAGCTTGGCCGCATTCTCCGTCGACAAGTCGATCTCGTACGAGACGCCATCGATTGCGAACTCGATGGTCTCGTCCGCGATGGACTCACCGTCGACATCGTCGATCAAGCTAACGGTGACCTTCTTTGCCATGAGATGAACGTCCTCTCGAAATCGTGCGACCCGCATAGTCAGGCCGATTACCCGACGCCAGAATACCGCTAATTCCGATAGTCCCAGAACTAGCCCCGGAAATGCAATCCGGAGAACTATCTGGCAGCCGGACGCACAATTGGAAAGAGTATCGTTTCCCGGATTCCGTGGCCAGTCAGGGCCATCAGCAAACGATCGATACCCATACCCGTTCCGGTTGTGGGGGGCATACCGTGCTCCATGGCGGCGAGGAAGTCCTCGTCCAGGCGCATGGCCTCGTCGTCGCCGGCCGCGGCCAAACGCGCTTGATCCACGAACCGTTCCCGCTGGATGACCGGATCCACGAGTTCCGAATAGCCCGTGGCGAGTTCGAAGCCCCGCACGTACAGGTCCCACTTCTCGGTAACCCCGGGCTTGCTCCGATGCTGACGCGTCAGCGGCGATGTCTCCACCGGGAAGTCGCGTACGAAAGTCGGGGCGTAGAGCTTGTCGCCGTAGACGTGCTCCCACAGTTCCTCGACCAGTTTGCCGTGGCCATAGCCCTTGCCCTCGGGAATTTCCAGACCGACCCGATCGGCGAGTGCCAGCAATTCCTCGACGGTCGTTTCCGGGGTGACGTCCACACCGATCTGCTCCGACAGCGACGGGTACATCTCGACGGTCGCCCACTCGCCCGAGAGGTCGTATTCGGTGCCGTCCGCGAGCGTCACCACCTGGGTTCCGAAGACCTCCTGTGCGACTTCCTGGATCAATTCCCGCATCATGGTCGCGGAATCGTCGTAGGTGCCGTACGCCTCGTAGGTTTCCAGCATTGCGAACTCGGGCGAATGGGTGGAGTCCGCGCCCTCGTTGCGGAAGTTCCGGTTGATCTCGAAGACCTTCTCGATGCCGCCCACCACGCAACGCTTCAGGAACAGCTCCGGCGCGATGCGCAGGAACAGCTCCATATCGAGCGCGTTGGAGTGGGTCGAGAACGGGCGCGCCGCCGCGCCGCCGTGGATGGTCTGCAGCATCGGGGTCTCGACCTCGAGGAATCCCCTGCGCTCCAACGCGTTTCGCAGCGCGCGCACCGCGGACACCCGGGTGCGGGCCATCTCGCGGGCCTCCGGGCGCACGATCAGGTCGACGTAGCGCTGACGGACGCGCGACTCCTCGTTCATCTCCTTGTGCGCCACCGGCAGCGGGCGCAGCGACTTCGCCGCCATCTCCCACGCGTCGGCCATGACGCTCAATTCGCCCGTGCGCGAGGCGATCACCTCACCGTGCACGTACACGAAATCGCCGAGGTCCACATCGGCCTTCCAGGCCGCCAGCGATTCCGCGCCGACGCCGTTGAGGCTGATCATGGCCTGGAGTTTGGTGCCGTCGCCCTCCTGGAGAGTGGCGAAACACAGCTTCCCGGTATTACGGACGAAAATGACGCGGCCCGCAATCCCGACGATCTCACCGGTCGCGGTATCGGCGGCCAGATCCGGGTGGGCGGCGCGAATTTCGGCGAGGGTATGCGTGCGCGGCACCACCACGGGATAAGCCTCGCGGCCCTCCCCCAGCAACCGCTCACGCTTCTCCTGGCGAATCCGCATCTGCTCGGGAACGTCCTGCTCCACGACGGGCTTGGCGGCAGACGCCTGGCCAGCAGAAACAGCGGTGCTTGCGGAAGAAGTGGGGTTGGGGGTGCTCACGGGACCCTAGCCTATCGTGCGGCGGAAATTGATTTTCCCGCCGCCCGGCGAATAAACCCTCACACCCAAGCGAGCGTCGCGACCTCGCGTTCGAAGTGCGGCGCGCTCGCCGCGACAGTCAGCAGACCGGCCGTTTTCAGGGCCTGATATCCGCCCTCGAGATCGGTCGCGCGACGCAGGCCCAGCTGCTGCAACGAGGCCGCGGCCAGGCTCGAGGTGTAACCCTCCGAGCAGACGATGATCCATTCCACGTCGTGGTGTTCGGCCAGCGCCAAACGCGCCGAACTGGTCGGATCCAAACGCCATTCCAGGACATTTCGCTCGATGACGAGCGCGCCCGGCAGGGTGCCCTCGCGCTTGCGCTGCGCCTGGGGGCGAATATCCACCAGAATCGCGCCGCGGGCGATGGCCGCCGGAATTTCGATCGGGAGCAGGCGACGCAGCTGCTGCCGGGCGTTGGCGAGCATGCCGTCGATCGTCAAGTGGGTCATTCGAGTTCACCTTCGGGCTGGTCGGTGAGAACGGAACGGGTGCGGCGGAGGGTGCCGTGGCCGGTGACCTCGTAATAGGACATGGCCGTCAGCGGCGGTGAATAGGCGTGCACGCTCAAGGTCGGATTCAGCGGGCCGGTGATGCCGGCCTCTTCCGCGGGGGCACGCACCACGTCGTGCACCCAGCCGAGCGGGAAGGAGGCCTGATCACCCGCGGTGAGGGTGCGGCGGCGCAGTTCCCGGCCGTTCCAGCGGTATTCGGAGAGCGCGCCGGCGAGCACGGTCAGCGCCCCCAGCGACCCGGCGTGGTCGTGCAGTTCGGTGTACTTGCCCTCGACCCAGCTGATCAGCCAGATGTCCACCTCGTCGTCGGCGACAAGCCTTGTCGCCCAGCGGTTTTCGGTGGGCCAGAGGCCGTCGGCGGGCAGCAGGTGGTCGTAGCGGCCCTCCAGCACGTCCTGCGCGCCCTCATCGGTCAGGCGCAGCAGGTCGGCCGGGCGCAGCCGGGTGGGCAGGGCGGAGGCGGTGGCCCGCTCGGTGACCTCGGGCAGCAGGCGCGAGGTGGCGGCGCGACCGGCGACAGGTAGGGAAAGAACAGAAGATCGCATCAGCGAAACTCCAAGGAATGTGAAAGTGGTCGGGGGCTATACGAAGCCTCGACGACCGTCGAGGCGAATCAGCCTCGACAACACTCCTGGGTGCTCACGCGGAAATACACGTCGGCGAGCCTAACAGAGGGACGCCGGGAAGCAATAGTGCCTCCCGGCGACGACTAGGTCACTTTTATTCCGACCAGTCCGTTAAGGACGGTTCTTGCGCTGCTGGTTGCGCTCGTAGACCAGGCGCAGGCCATCCAGCGTCAGATGCGGCTCGTGGTGCTCGATGGTCTCCGACTCCGGCACGATCAGCGGCGCGGTCGCACCGGTGGCCACCACGGCCACATCGTCGCCGGAGAACGCCTCGATATCCCGAATGCGGTCGATCAGGCCGTCCACCAGGCCCGCGAATCCGAAGATCGCGCCCGACTGCAGGCATTCCATGCTGTTCTTGCCCACCACCGAACGCGGCCGGGTCAGCTCCGCCCGGCGCAGCGCACTGCGGGCAATCAGTGCCTCGGTCGAAATCTCCACACCCGGCGCGATACTGCCGCCGAGGAATTCACCCTTGGCCGAAACCAGGTCCACACAGATGGCCGTGCCGAAATCCACCACGATGGCCGGGGATTGGAAACGGTGATATGCCGCAAGACAATTCACGATGCGATCCGCGCCGACTTCCTTGGGATTGTCCACCAGCAGCGGAATACCCGTGCGCACACCGGGTTCCACGAGCACATGCGGGACATGACCCCAATAACGGGACAGCATCTCGCGTAGCTCGCGCAAAACCGGCGGCACCGTGGACAGCGCCGCGACGCCGATCACCTGATCGGCGTCGGCGCCGATCAGCCCGCGCACCTGCAGCGCGAACTCGTCCGCGGTGAGCAGCGGATTGGTGTGCATCCGCCAGTGCCGCACCAGCTTCGCGTGCTCCCCGCTGCCGGAGAACAGGCCCAGCTCGATGCTGGTATTGCGGACATCGATACAGAGCAGCATGCCCGCCCGCCGCTCAGGCCAGCGTCAGCGTGCGCGGGGAGATCAGGTCCGATCCCTCGGGGGCGTGCGCCGGGTCGGTGCCCAGCTCGATCGGGCGATTGCGCTCGTCGACGAAAACCACATGCGGCGCATAGTCTTTCAGCTCCGCGGCATCGAGCATCCCGTAGGCGATGAGGATCACCAGATCACCCGGGTGCACGAGATGCGCTGCCGCGCCGTTGATTCCGATCACGCCGGAACCGCGCTCGCCCGCGATCACGTAGGTCTCGAGCCGGGCCCCGTTGGTGATGTCCACGATCGAGACCTTCTCGCCCTCGAGCAGATCGGCGGCGTCCAGCAGATCCTGGTCCACCGTCACCGAGCCCACATAGTGCAGATCGGCGTGAGTCACCGTGGCGCGGTGGATCTTCGACGTCATCATGGTGCGCAACATCGTCGTCGCCTTCCTACTGGATCGCCTGGGCAGGCTGGTCGGGAACGGTGGGCAGGCCGTCGAGCGGCTTGCCGATGGAAACGGGCATGTTGTCGATCAGGCGGGTGCTGCCGACCCGGGCGGCGACCAGCAGGCGCGCATTGCCGGTCGGCCACTCCTCGGAGAAGTCCGAACCGCGCAGGGCCAGGTAGTCGACCTTGATATCGGGCGCCAGATCCAGGATCGACCGGGCGGTCTCGAGCACGGCCTCCGGGCCCCGGCCCGCGGCGTGGCGGCCGGCCAGCAGCGCGGCCGACAGCGTGGTGGCCAGCTCGCGCTCGTCCTCGCTCAGGAAGCGGTTGCGGGAGGACTTGGCCAGGCCGTCGGCCTCGCGCACGGTCGCGGCCGGGACGATCTTCACGTCCATGTTCAGGTCCACGACCATCTGCCGGATCAGAGCCAGCTGCTGGTAGTCCTTCTCGCCGAAGAACGCCTCGTGCGGCTGGCAGATGTTGAACAGTTTCGAGACCACGGTCAGTACACCGGAGAAGTGGCCGGGCCGGGTCGCGCCCTCGAGGATGTCGCCGTAGGGACCGGCCTGCACCGTGGTGCGCGGGCCGAACGGGTACATGTCCTTGGCGCTGGGCGCGAACACCAGCTCGACGCCCTCACCGCGCAGCAGCTCCACATCGGCGTCGAGGGTGCGCGGGTACTTGTCGAGGTCCTCGTTCGCGCCGAACTGCAAGGGGTTCACGAAGATCGAGACGATGACGGTGGTGTTGGTCAGCTTGGCCAGCCGCACCAGCTCCAAATGGCCCTCGTGCAGCGCGCCCATGGTCGGCACCAGCGCGACCCGGCGGCCCACCGACTTCAGCGCCTTCACGACCTTGGTCAGCACGGCCGGGTCGTGGTGCACGGTCAGCTCGCCGCGCTTGTAGGTGCCAATCAGCTTGGGGTCCATCAGCGTCCTTCCAGCAGGTCGAGCAGGGCGGGGTTGGTCTTGGCGCGCTCGGCCGAGCGCAGCGACTGGGCGCGATAGCCCGCGGCCAGGCGGGGATTCAGCGCCTCGAGGGCGTCCAGATGCGCGGCCACCGCGGCCACGTCGCCGCGCGCCACCGGACCGGTCAGCGCGGCCGGGCCGCGCCGCAAGGCGTTGTCGAGCGCGGCCGAGGCCAGCGGCGCGAGCATGCGCTCGGCCAGGCCGCCCGGCTGATCGTCGATCGACTGCTGACCGAGCAGGCCCGGACCCGCGAGGGCGGCGCGCAGGGCCTCGACGGCATCCACGATCAAGGTCACCAGATGATTGCTGCCGTGCGCGAGCGCGGCGTGATAGAGGGTGCGGTGCTCCTCCGAGACCCGGACCGGTTCGCCGCCCATCTCGATCACCAGCGACTGCGCGATGGCGTAGCCGATGTCGTCGGCGGCGGTGATGCCGAAGCAGGCATTGGCCAGGCGGGCGACATCCTCGTCGTGCCCGGTGAAGGTCATGGCCGGGTGGATGGCCAGCGGCAGCGCGCCCAGCGCGGTCAGCGGCGCCAGGATTGCGACACCGTTCGCGCCCGAGGTGTGCGCCACGATGGTGCCGGGCCGCACCGCGTTCGCGGCCGCCAATCCGGCCACCAGACCGGCCAATTCGCTGTCCGGCACGGCCAGGATCAGCAGTTCGCTGCGGGCGGCGACGTCTTCGGCGGGCAGGACCTGGGAATCCGGCAGGCGGGTGGCGGCACGGCGCAGCGAGGCATCCGAAATCGCGGATACCCCGAAAACGACATGACCGGCACGCTCGAGCGCCGCGCCCAGGGCGGATCCGACGCGTCCCGCCGAGACGATTCCCACCGTCAGGCGTGCGGGCGCAGGATCACTCCAGACATCCTTGTCCGAGGTCACTTGTTCCTCTCGAAAGTCGTTCCAGTCCCGCCTTGCGGGTACCGGACGTTACTCGGCGAGGATATCGCCCACGATTCGCCGGAGCCACCACTTGTGGGATAGGCAACTCCGGCGAGCGGCGGGGCTAGTTCGTGTTCTCCGACTTCAGGTTCGCCATGATTTCCGCGACGGACAGGCGGTGGGTGCCTTCCGGGTCGACGGTGTCGTCGGAGCGGCGACGCCGGCGGGCGGTGGCGCGGCCGACCGGGCCGGACGGGTCCGGGTCGGGGGTCAGGCGCGGGATCGGAGTGCTGCCGTTGACCTGGACGCTGACCTTGGTCGCGCCGTTTCCGGTGCCGCTGAGATTGGTGAGCACCTCGGCCGCCGGGGGCTCCTCGGCGGGCTGGGTCTCCTTGGCGGGCTCCGGCTTCGGGGCCTCGGCCGGTGAATCCGATTCGGCGGCGGCGAGTTCGGCCTCGTAGTCCTCGCGCATGGCGTCGGTGATGATCGACGTCTCGGCCGTCACCGGGTCGTCGAAGGGCGTCGCGAAGGCCGCCGCTTCGGAATGTTCCGGGTCGATCTTCGGGGCCATGCGGGCGCGCGGGTCCTCGTCGTCCTCGGGCTGGTCGGGCGACGACCACGGGTCCCAGGGATCGGCTTCGGACCAGCTATCGTTCGCCGCCGGAGCGGCCGGGCCGGCCTCGCTGCGCGGAAGTTCCTGGACCCGAACCGCATCCGCGCGCAGTGCGGGCCGCTCGAAGGGCAGGTCGCCGTCGAACAGACGCTGCAGGCTCTCCCGTAGAACGGTGAGTTCGGCGCGCAGCGCGGCCATTTCGGTGGCGTCGGCGCCGACCTCGTGGCGCACCCGGGTCTCGACGCCGAGCTCGTATTCGCGGCGGGCGGCAACCTCGCGCTCCAGCTGCAGTTGGTAGACCTTCTGGAGGTCACCCACTTTCGCCTTGTCGATGGCCGCCTCCCTGCGATAACGCGTGGCGGCGAGGGCTCCGATGGCGGCGGCCCAGAGGGCGGCGACCAGGCCGACACGGATCAGGTGGAGGTTGTCGCTGAAGACCAGGAACACACTGGCTACCAGTCCGAGGAGAAGCAGAAAGCCGGTGAACAACTTTCCCGCATCCTCCCGGCGGCGACGGGAAGCACTGCTACGGGAGGGTGAAACCATGTCCGCCAGCGTAGCTTGATCTTCCGGGTAGGGTTCCCACCTTGACGATCCTCGAGATCCACATGTTAGCTACGAGGTAGCTGCTTCATCGGGCGGATCGATGGGCGCTCGGCAGCAATATTCCAGCCACAGCGCCGCCGCCACCAGCGCCACACCGCCGATCAGACCCACCACGGCACCCGGCGTATCCGACGATGCCGCACGCAGATCCGAATGCGTGAGCAGCCACACCAGAAAGCCCAGCCAGATACCGCCCACCAGCGAGCCGACCTGAGCCGACGCCTTGGCCAGCGCCACCGCCCGGGCCGCCGTGATGGGATGCAGCTGACCCGAACCGCCGGGGCCGATGCCGTGATTGTCCTTGCGCTGCCGGATCACGAAGGCCAGCACCGCTTCCAGGAGTGCCACCGGCAGCAGCGAGGCGCCGGAGAACACCAAGATCGGCGGGAACGACGAATACGCCATATTGGTGGCGACCCAGGCCACGATCGCCGCCAGCAGGACATTCGCACACAGATCGAGAATGCGCGTAGGTTTCACGGGGTCCAGCCCAGGGTCAGTTCGGTGCGGCGCACCCCGGCCACCTCGTCGGAATCCAAGGCGGACAGCCACTCCCGCAGCGATCGCGCCGCCCCGGTCACCGCCAGCTCGGCGTCCGGCTCCACCTCCAGCCAGGGCAGCAGCACGAAGGCGCGATTGTGGGCCTGCGGATGCGGCAGCGTCAGCACCGGGTCCGCGCTGCGCACCTCCACCACGACATCGCGGCGGCGCTGCTCGGCCCACACCAGATCCACGTCGAGAGTGCGCGCGCCCCAGCGGACTTCACGCACCCGCCCCGCGGCCTGCTCCAGCTCCTGACCCAGCCGTAACCAGTCCGAGGGCTCCAGGGCCGGATCCTCGGCCACCAGAACGGCATTCAGGTAGTCCTGCTGCGGCACCCCGCCCCAGGGCGGCGTCGAGTACACCGACGAGACCGCCACCAGGCGCGGGCCCAGGGCCGCCACCACGCTGCGCAGGTGCGCCAGCCGGTCGCCCAGGTTGGATCCGATGGACAGGACTACGCGGGTCACCGCTCTACTCCTCCGGTTCGCGACGGCGGGACGTGACTACACGGACGTCTTCGAAGGTATGCGGAATCGGCGCGAATGGCTTGTGCAGAACCACTTCCAGCGCCCGGATGCGCGGATCGGCCATCACCTCGTCGGCGATATTCGACACCACGGTCTCGATGAGATCGCGCGGCTCGCCCGCCACGATGCCGACCACCTGCTCGGCGAGCTCGCCGTAGTGGACGGTGTCGGCGATGTCGTCGGACTTGGCAGCGGCGGTGAAGTCCGTCCACAGCGTCAGGTCCACGACGAACTCCTGCCCATCGCGCTTCTCGAAATCGAAGACGCCGTGATGGCCGAACACGCGCAGGCCGCGCAATTCGATCCGATCCCCGGTCAATTCGCTCACAACGCCTCCCCAGCCGCGCGCCGGTACCGCTCCCGCAGGCGCCGCGCGGCATTCGTCGCCGCGTCGACCACCGCGATGGCGTCCAGCGACGACCGCACATCGTGCACCCGCACCCCCCAGGCCCCGTGCTCGGCGGCCAGGGCGGAGATGGTGGCGGTGGCGACCTCGCGGCCGTCCGGCGGACGCGGGCCGTCGGCATCGGCCAGCAGCCCACCCAGGAAACGCTTGCGCGAGGCCCCGATCAGCACCGGCAGCCCGGCGTCCATCATCTCGGTCATGCGATAGAACATGCCGCCCAGCAACTCCCAGTTGTGGTCGGCGTTCTTGGCGAAGCCCAGGCCGGGATCGAGCACCAGCTGCTCGAAGTCGACGCCGCCCGCGAGGGCGAACTCGACCTGCGCGTTCAGCTCCTCCCAGACCTTGCTCACCACATCGTCGTACTGCTCGGCCGGGCCGGTGTGCTCATAGTTGGCGTCGGCCCGCCAGTGCATGAGGATCCACGGAATCTTGGTCGCCGCAACGACTTTCACCATGTTCGGATCGGCGCGGCCGCCGGACACGTCGTTGACCATGGACACGCCCGCCTCGACGGCGGCCTCGGCGACGCTCGCCCGCATGGTGTCCACGCTGGTCGGCACCCCGGCCTCGGCCAGCCGCCGGATCACCGGAACGACCCGCGCCGCTTCGGTTTCCGGATCGATGCGCACCGCGCCGGGACGAGTCGACTCACCGCCGACATCGATGATGTCCGCACCCAGCTCGTACAGCTCGAGACCGTGCGCCACGGCCAGGCCCGGATCCAGATAGCGGCCGCCATCGGAGAACGAATCGCTGGTGACGTTCACGACGCCCATCACCACGCACGAGCGGCCCCCACGAGGAACAACCAGGTTGGCCCCCCGCGTACCGCTCTCGGCCATGGTCGGCGCGCTCACTTCCGGAGGATCAGGTCGAGGGCCTCCGCGCGGGTGGAGGCATTGGACTGCAGGGTGCCGCGGACCGCCGAGGTGGTGGTGGAGGCGCCCGGCTTGCGGATGCCGCGCATGGCCATGCACAGGTGCTCGGCCTCGATCACGACGATCGCGCCGCGCGGATCCAGCTTGGCCATGACGGCGTCGGCGATCTGGCTGGTGAGCCGCTCCTGCACCTGCGGGCGCTTGGCGTACAGATCCACCAGGCGGGCCAGCTTGGACAGCCCGGTCACCCGGCCGTGAGTGCCGGGGATGTAGCCGACGTGGGCGACGCCGTGGAAGGCCACCAGGTGGTGTTCACAGGTGGAGTACATAGGGATGTCGCGGACCAGCACCAGTTCCTGATGCCCCTCGTCGAAGGTGGTGTTGAGCACCTCGGACGGGTCGGTGAACAATCCGGCGAACATCTCCCGGTAGGCGCGGGCCACCCGGGACGGGGTATCGGCGAGGCCGGGACGATCCGGGTCCTCACCGACCGCGATCAGCAGTTCGCGCACGGCCGCTTCGGCACGGTCCTGGTCGAAGGGCCGACCGGTCTCGAGGGCGATCAGCCCGGACACGACGCTGTTGTTGGTGGCCGACAATCGACACCTCCTGTGTTGACTTGCCGCACCTGCTCGTCGCGGCCTGGACGCGGTCGCCGACCACTCGGGGCGGGCCCGG
This sequence comes from Nocardia concava NBRC 100430, assembly GCF_000308815.1. Classification (GTDB taxonomy): domain Bacteria; phylum Actinomycetota; class Actinomycetes; order Mycobacteriales; family Mycobacteriaceae; genus Nocardia; species Nocardia concava. Next base: position 75,604 of record NZ_BAFX01000007.1, on the reverse strand, counting down.
CACAGGTATTCACCCTGTTACCGGGCCCGGCCCGAGCCGGGCCGCGAACCCATTGAGCGTATCGGGACCGCGGTCAGCGACGACCGTTCGGTCCGTCCCAACCGTTCTTCTCGTCCTCGTCATTCCCGGCGGCCGGCGGCGCGGCCGGATACTCCGGCTGACCGTAGCCCGGCTGCTGGTACTGCCCGCCCGGCTGATAGCGCTGATTGCCCGCGGGCGCCCAGCCGCCGTACGCGCCGCGCGGCTGCGGGGCCTGCGGCTCGTCGTCCTGCGGCGGCCAGCCCGGAGCCGACCAGCCCGCCGGAGCGCCGTAGTCCGGACGCGAACCGTGGGTCGGGGTCCCGCCCCGCGGATAGGCCGGGGCCTGCGGCAGCGGGTAGCCCTGCGGCGCGGGCGCCGGGTAGCCGCCGTACTGGCCCTGCGGCGCACCGCCGTAGGCCGGTTCGGGATGGCCGTTGGCGGGCTGCGCCACGGGGCGCTCCTCCTCGGGCCACGGCTCACCGCGCTCGGCGGCCAGCTCGCGCGGCGTCTTCACCGGCGGGCGGTCCGAGGGGGTGCGATCGCCGAAATCGTTGAAAGCCGTGATGCGCGGCCGCTTTTCGACGGTGGCGAGGATGGTCTCGAGCTCCTTGCGGTGCAGGGTCTCGCGTTCCAGCAGCGCCGTGGCCAGCGAATCGAGCTCGTCGCGGTAGTCGTTGAGCACCGACCAGGCCTCGGTGTGCGCGGCCTCGATGAGGTTGCGCACCTCCTCGTCGATCTCGCGGGCCACCTCGTGCGAGTAGTCCGAGCCCATGCCCATGGACCGGCCCAGGAACGGATCGCCCTGCTCCTGGCCGTAGCGGACGGCGCCCAGGCGGGCGCTCATGCCGTACTCGGTGACCATGGCGCGGGCGGTCTTGGTGGCCTGGTCGATATCCGAGGAGGCACCGGTGGTCGGCTCGTGGAACACCAGTTCCTCGGCCGCGCGACCGCCCATGGCGAACACCAGGCGGGCGATCATCTCCGAGCGGGTCATCAGGCCCTTGTCGTCCTCGGGCACGGTCATGGCGTGGCCGCCGGTGCGACCGCGGGCCAGGATGGTGACCTTGTAGACGGGCTCGATATCGGGCATCGCCCACGCGGCCAGGGTGTGCCCGGCCTCGTGGTAGGCGGTGATCTTCTTCTCGTGCTCGGAGATCACCCGCGACTTGCGGCGGGGGCCGCCGATGACGCGGTCGACCGATTCCTCCAGTGCCGCACCGGTGATCACGTTGCCGTGCTCACGCGCGGTGAGCAGCGCGGCCTCGTTGATGACGTTGGCGAGGTCCGCGCCGGACATGCCGACGGTGCGCTTGGCCAGACCCTCGAGGTCGGCGTCCGGCGAGATCGGCTTGCCCTTGGAGTGCACCTGCAGGATGGCGCGGCGGCCGGCCAGGTCCGGATTGCCGACCGGGATCTGCCGGTCGAAACGGCCGGGACGCAGCAGCGCCGGATCCAGGATGTCGGGGCGGTTGGTGGCGGCCATGATGATGACGCCGGTGCGCTCACCGAAGCCGTCCATCTCGACCAGCAGCTGGTTCAGCGTCTGTTCACGCTCGTCGTGACCACCGCCGAGGCCCGCGCCGCGCTGGCGGCCGACCGCGTCGATCTCGTCCACGAAGATGATGCAGGGGCTGTTCTGCTTGGCCTGATCGAACAGGTCGCGCACGCGCGAGGCGCCGACACCGACGAACATCTCGACGAAGTCCGAACCGGAGATGGTGAAGAACGGGACGCCCGCCTCACCGGCAACGGCCTTGGCCAGCAACGTCTTACCGGTACCGGGCGGGCCGTAGAGCAGCACGCCCTTCGGGATCTTCGCGCCCAGCGCCTGGTAGCGCGCCGGGTTCTGCAGGAAGTCCTTGATCTCGTAGAGCTCTTCGATGGCCTCGTCGGCGCCCGCCACATCCTGGAACGTGGTCTTGGGCATGTCCTTCGACAGCAGCTTGGCCTTCGACTTGCCGAAGCCCATCATGCCGCCGCGGCCGCCGCCCTGCATGCGCGCCATCACGAAGATGAACAGGCCCAGCAGAATCACCATGGGCAGCATGAAGAGCAGGATCTGGCTCAGCCACGAGTCCTGTTTGACGGTGGTGTTGACCTTCGCGCCGGAATCCTCGGCGAGCTTGAAGATCTGCGCGGAGACCTCACCGCCGCCCGGGTACTTGGCGATGAGCTTGGTCTCACCCTTGGTCGCATCATTGCCGTTCTTCAGCGTGATGCGGACCTGCTGTTCCTTGTCGTCGATCTGGACCGAGTCGACATTGGACTTGTCCTGAAGCTGGGACAGCGCCACCGAAGTATCGACGTTGTGCCAGCCGCGCGTGTCGTTGCTGAAATAGCTGACCAACCAGATCACGAGCAGGAAGCCCGCGACTATGGCCAGGTTGCGGAACACAGTCTTGCGGTTCATAGAGCGTCGGCCGGCGGCCAGTCCTTTCCGGGGGGTGTATCCGGTTTGCCTGCGATGCTTCGGGGCACGCCCGTTCCGGCGAACGGATGCGGACATGCCACGTTACCGCGTACGGTCTAGTCGATACATCGCGCAGTTCGGCTGCTGGTGCAGTTCAACAGGTAAACGGCTGGAGAACGCGGGTGGTTCCCCGACCATCTGCGGCAACACATCGGGTCGATCACCCCCTGGTGTCGGCACGACTGGTCACAATCATGGCATGGTCGTCCTATCGTGAGTGACGACACAACAGAGCGCAGGGGGTATGGACATAGTCGAGCTACGGACACCCACGGCGATTGTGCGGCATGGCAACGGGCGTTTGACGGTGCTGCGCCCCGGAACCGACGGCGAGCGCGTGCTCGACGTGCCGGTCAGCGACCTGCTCAAGGTGCGTTTGAACCGGCGCGCCGATGACGCCGTCGTCATCGAGATATACCTGCGCTATCCCACCCCCGTGCTGACCGGAGTCCCGGCCGACCGGACCCCGCTGCCGGTGCTCATCGCCGAACACGATGTGCCCGCCGCCACCGTCATCGTCGAGCGGATCAACAACCAGATCCTGGCCACCCAGCGTCTCGACGTGGCCGCCCCCGATCTGACCCCGCCCGCGCCCTCCTGGGGTCGTACGGGTCCCGCCCGCGCCGATGTGGATCGCGCGGTGCGGCGCATGGCTCCCAAGCGGGATGCCAAACCGGCCGTCGCGGCGCTGCAGCGCTATGTCACGCCCGACGAATACGTGCTGGAGACGGCGCTGGTCACCGCGGGGCCGCCCGCGCCCAAGGCCACCGGTCTGCTGGCCGTCACCACTACCCGGCTGATCTTCGTCTCGCTCGGCTCGGGCAAGCGTTTCGCCCACGAACTGCCGATCGCGACCCTGCTGTGGGCGCGCGGCGCCGATGACGCCGACACACCGGGCGCGGCGCCCGGCGAATTCGGGGTCGAGGTCAGCGACGGCAATGTGACCTGGCAGTTCACCGGTTCGGATCGGGCCGACACCGATCGGGTCACGGGCGCTTTGAATTTCGCCATCCAGCGCGAGGTGGCCGACGGCGCGGCGGGTCCGGCGGACCCGGGCGTGTCGAAGCTGTACTCGGAATGGGAATTGCTCGTCGAGCGGCATTCGCTCGGCATGGTGGACGACGCGCAGTTCCAGCGTTACGGGCGCGGAATTCTCCGGTCGCTGCCGGACTGAACACCACATCGTCATTCCGGCATGTTTTTGGCCGGAATCCACTGCACCAGGGTGGATCCCGGCCAAAAGCACGCCGGGATGACGAGTCGACCTATTCCTCCGGTTGCAGGGTGATGCGCCGCCACGGACTGGTCGGCCGCATCCACAAGCGCAGCAATTCCATCCGCCGGTCCACGCCACCGGATTTCAACTCCGCCAGGTCCTCGCACGCCTGCCAATAGGTCCACCCGGCCAGATACGCGTCACCGAATTGCCGCCAGTTGCGGTATTTCCGCTGAGCCGGCGGCAGGGCGCGCATGAGGTAGTCCCACGCGACATCGGCGTCGAGATAGCCCGCAGTGTAGGCCATACGCGCCACCGCGACCACACGGGCCAGATCCCAGGCCTGGATATCGGTGGGCAGCGGGCGGACCAGATGGTCGGTGAGGCCGAGTTTGATGGCCTGGGACCAGATGTCGTAATCGCGGACCAGCGCCTCGGGATTCTCCATGCCGCGGAAGGAGCCGACCTGCCGCAGGAAGGCGCGGTGCCGGTCGGCGCGCTCGCCGAAGCGGTCGCGTTCAGGGGAGTTGATGGCCGCCATGACGAGCGGATGCACCAATGCGTAGAGGGGGCCGTGCATACCGTCGAGAAGTTGTTCCATCGAGGCCATGGCCTCGGTGCCGTCGGTGATGCCCCACGCACCGGTCAGTGTGTCGATGGCAAGTTCCCGGCGATCGCCCAATGGGTGGTCGCGTTCGGGCCCGAGCAGCAGTGCGTCATGGAAGGCGTCCCAGCGAGCCGAGTAGAAGCCACCGAGCGAAAGAGCACGCAGTTCGTCGTCCGAGACCTGCGCACCCGACCAATGGTCTTCCTCGCGCTCGTCCAGCTCCGGGTACGGAAAGGTCGTCAGCGAGGGAACGTCGCGGGCAGGCATACCACGATTGTTCCCCATCGATCTTGGAGTGGCCCACTATTCGCCGATCGCGTGTGCCACATCGGCCACGTCGGGTGCGAATAATCGGCAAACCATTCGGTTCGCAAATTCCGTGTCTCGCCGCGACCCACTCGCGCAATTGTCTGAATCTTGCCCTGTCACAGCGGGTAATCGGGCGCTAACCTCTGGGGGCATGAGTGGGAACATCACCCTGCTGCGCGGGCTGACGCCGGCTGCCACGGAGCAGGAAATCTACGCCGCCGCACAGGAATACGTGCGCAAGGTCGGCGGGGTCTCGGGATTGACGACGACGACCAAGACGGCCGTCGACAAGGCGGTGGCGGCAATCGCCGCGGCCACCACGCAATTGCTGGCGGAATTACCGGACCGCCGGGCCTCGGAGGGCGAACCGCCGACCCGCAGACGCTCCCGGGAGACGGTCACCGAGGAAGCGAGCTGAGACTCGCGGGCTCACACGCCGTAGACGGCCACGCAGTCGAGCGCGATCTCCAATCGCGGCCCGCGCTGGTCGAGAGAGTGACCGAGTAGTTCTTCTATGCGCTGAATCCGGTATCGCACCGTGTTCTTGTGCACGCCGAGGAGTTTCGCCGCCGCATCGGGGCTGCGGCGAGCTCGCAGATAGGCGTGCAGGGTTTCCCGCAGCCGCGCCGACTGCGCGTCGGGCGCGGCCAGCGCGCCCAGTTCCCGTTCGACGAGCGAACGCATGGCGACCTCGTCCGCGCCCGCCAGATAGGCGACCTCCACCTCCGAGTAGTGCAGGACCCGCGCGGTGCCCGGGCGGGCGCGCTCGGCGACGTGGCGGGCCGCGACCGCCTCGCGATGGCCGGCACGGAATCCGGCGGTGTGCGCGGCGGGCAGACCGACCGCGACCCGCACGGGCGCTTCGACCGACCACACCGGATCGCCCGGCTCGGGCAGCTCGCCGTCCACCCCGACCCAGCCCCACAGCGCCGACGCGCCCGAGGGCATGGTGAGGAAGCTGCCGTTGCCGAGGGTGGCCGCGTAGCGCGCCACGATCCGGTCGAGCTGCCCGACGGCCTCGCCGTCGCCGTCCGAGGGCAACGGCGAGTCCTCGTCGGTCCACAGCACCAGAGCCAGGTGCCGCTGCGCCAGCCGGTATCCGAGTCGGGCCGAGGCGCTTTCGGCGTCCACCTCCGCCCCGTCCAGCAGGGCGCGCACGATCTCGGCGCGCTGGGTGAAGGCCGCGCGCAGGCCGCGTTCGCGTTCGGCGGTGTAGGTGTCGGTGAGCTGTTCGACCGAGGTGCTCACCCACCGGGTGGTGCGGTCGAAAAGCCGTAGCAGCACCGATCTTTCGATATCGCGCGGCAGCTGCCGCTGTTCGAGCACCTCGGTCATGTAGTCGATGACCGCCTCCTGCCCGAGGTGGTAGACGCGCAGCAGCAGCCGCACGTCGTAGCCGCGGCGGGCGACGGTGCGGGCGAAGGCGTGCGCCTCCTCGGGGACCGGATAGTCGAAGCGGTCCTGGGTGAGGCCGCTGAGCACGGCGACCGCGTGGGCCCGGCTGCTGGCGGCGAGATCGCGGCGCATGTCCCGGTCCCGCAGCTCCGGGATGCGGGCGATGATCGCGTTGTCGAGGCGGGTGACGACCTGTTCGAGGGTCTCGGCGGGGAGCGTTTCGGCGACGAAGTCGGCGATCCACTGCCGGATCTCCGGGCCATTGCTGGTCGTCGCCACGAATAAACCTCTCGCGTTGTACTCAGAGCACAAAACCGGCCGGAACAATTGACCCGATTGGCCAAGCAGCGGCCCTCGAAATTGTGTCACGATCATAGTCCAGTGAGCTGTGGCACAGCTCGCCCGTCGCAACGCAGCGCACCTGGGGAAGGCACACCGTGACCAATACCGAACCCGCCGCGGGCACCGCTCGCAAGACCGGGACCCGCAAATCCGCCGGAACCACCGGAACCGCCGCCAAGGCGGTCCCGAAGCAGGCGGCCGCCCCGAAACCGGCCACCGAGCTCGAGGTGCGCAATCCGGCGACCGGTGCGCTGGCGGGCACGGTGCCCATCGATTCGGCAGAGACGGTCGCCGACCGCGTTCGCGCCCTGCGCGCGGCCCAGCCCGCCTGGGAGGCGCTGGGTCCCGACGGCCGCAAGGAGTGGCTGCTCAAGCTGCAGGACTGGTTGGTGGACAACACCGATTGCCTGGCCGATGTGCTGCAGTCCGAGACCGGCAAGGCCCGCGTCGACGCGCTCATCGATCCGGCGTTCTCGGTTGATCTGACCGGCTACTACGCCCGCCGCGCCGCGAAATTCCTTGCCGACGAACATCCTTCGCCGCACAGCCCGCTGGCCCGGGTCAAGCAGCTGACCACGGTGTTCCGGCCCTATCAGGTCGTGGGTGTGATCACGCCGTGGAACTTCCCGCTGGCCATGCCGGTCATCGACGTGATCCCGGCGCTGGCCGCGGGCGCGGCGGTGATCCTGAAACCGTCCGAGGTGACGCCGCTTTCGGCGGTCGAACTCGCGCGCGGCTGGCGTGAGATCGGCGCGCCGCCGGTGTTCGAGGTCGTCACCGGCGCGGGCGAGACGGGTGCCGCGGTGGTCGGCAATGCCGACTACATCCAGTTCACCGGTTCCACCGCCACCGGCCGCAAGATCGCCACGGCGTGCACCGAGCGGATGATCCCGTTCAGCCTGGAGCTGGGCGGCAAGGATCCGGCCATCGTGCTGGCCGACGCCGATCTGGATCGCGCGGCGCACGGCATCGCCTTCGGTGGGCTGTTCAATGCCGGGCAGGTGTGCATCTCGGTCGAGCGCGTGTACGTGGAAGCGCCTGTCTACGACGAGTTTTTGAAGAAGCTGACCGCCGCGGTCAAGGAGGTCCGCCAGGGCGTGGACGGCCGCAAGCCGCAGTACGACATGGGCGCGCTGGCCAACGAGAACCAGGCGCAGATCGTGCAGCGGCATGTCGAGGAGGCCGTCAAGGCGGGTGCACGGATCACCACCGGCGGCAAGCGCACCGGTGTCGGAACGCTTTTCGAGCCGACCGTGCTCGCCGATGTGGACCACACCATGAGCTGCATGACCGAGGAGACTTTCGGGCCGACGCTGCCGGTCATGAAGGTCGCGAACGAGGCGGAAGCCGTTCGGCTGGCCAATGATTCGATCTACGGCCTGTCCGCCTCGGTGTGGTCGGGCGACAAGGATCGCGCGGAACGCGTTGCGCGCCAGCTGAACGCGGGCGCGGTGAACATCAACGACGTGTTCGCCAATATGTTCAGCTTCGCGCTGCCCATGGGCGGCTGGGGCCAGTCCGGCACCGGTGCGCGCTGGGGCGGGGCGAACGGCGTGCGCAAGTACTGCCGCCAGCAGGCCATCACCAAGCCGATCCTGCCGACGCAGACCAAAGAGCCGCTGTGGTTCCCGTATTCGCCGCCCAAGCTGACCTTCGCCATGGCCGCCATGCGCGCCGCGGGTACCCGCGGCCTGCGCCGGATCGACCTGCCCGCCATCATCAAGACCGTTCGGGGGCTGTGATGACCGATTTCGGAACGATCGCCGGGAAGGTCGTCGTCATCACCGGCGGCGCGCGCGGCATCGGCCTGGCCACCGCCACCGCGCTGCAGGCGCTGGGCGCCAAGATCGCCATCGGCGATATCGACGAGACCACGGTCAAGGAGTCCGGCGCCGCACGGGGTTTCGACGTGTACGGCAAGCTCGACGTCACCGATCAGCAGTCCTTCGGCGCCTTCCTCGACGACGTGGAGCGCCGGCTGGGACCGATCGACGTACTGATCAACAATGCCGGGATCATGCCGACCGGGCGCGTGGTGGACGAGCCGGACCAGATCACCCGCCGCATTCTCGACATCAATGTGTACGGCGTGATCCTGGGCTCCAAGCTGGCCATCGCGCGCATGCTGCCGCGCGGGCGCGGGCACGTCATCAATATCGCCTCGCTCGCGGGTGAGAGCCATATTCCGGGCCTGGCCACCTACAACGCGAGCAAGCACGCGGTGCTGGGCTTCACCGACACCCTGCGCGAGGAGTACCGGGGCACCGGCGTCCATTTCTCCTCGGTGCTGCCGACGCTGACGAAAACCGAACTCGGCACCGGGATCTCGCTGCCCAAGCTGATGCGCGCGGCCGAGCCGGAGGAGATCGCCGACGCCATCGCCAAGCTGATCGTCGACCCGAAGGCGAAGGCGCGGGTCACCGCCGTCGCGGGCATCATCGCGCAGGTGGTGGGTCTGCTGCCGCAGTCGGTGGGCGATGCCATCGGGCGCGCGCTGGGCTCGCAGACGGCCTTCCTCGACGATGTGGATTCCGACGCGCGCGACGCCTATGAGCACCGGGTGCGCGACTAGCTCGTAGGGTCGGCGGCATGGGTAGCAGGAGTGCGGTTTTCGCCGGTTTGTCGACGCTGGATCTCGCCTATGCCGTCGACCGGTATCCCGCCGAGGACTCCAAGACCCAGGCCGCCGACCTGTTCCTGGGCGCGGGCGGACCGGCCGCCAATGCGGCGGTCACCTACGCGTTCCTGTCCGGGCGCACGCCGCGGCTGGTCACCGCGCTCGGCAAACACGCGCTGGCGGAGCTGATCCGGGGCGATCTGCGGCAGCACGGGGTCGCCGACCACGACCTGACGCCGGACGGGGATCAGCAGCCGCCGGTCTCGTCGATCATCGTGGCCACCGCGGCGGCCACCCGGACCATCGTGTCGCTGGACGGGTCCAGGATTCACCCGGCGCTCGCGGATGGGGCCGAATTGCTCGGTGCCGCTTCGATTCTGCTGGTCGACGGGCACTATCCGGAGCCCGCGGTGCGGTTAGCCGCGGCGGCGCGGGAGGCGGGGGTGCCCGTGGTCCTGGACGCGGGGCGGTGGCGGCCGGTACATGCCGAACTGCTGCCGCTGGTCGATATCGCCATCTGCTCGAGTGGGTTCGTTCCGCCTGGTGCACACGCCGATTCGGCTGACGATGTCTTCGATCACCTGCACGCCGCCGGGCCGACGCTGGTCGCGATATCGCACGGCGGGCGGGCCATCGAATACTCGATGCCGGGTGCGCGCGGCCAGGTTTCCGTCCCGGCCGTCGCGGCGATCGACACCCTCGGCGCGGGCGACATCCTGCACGGCGCGTTCTGCCATTTCTACGACCGCGACACGGATTTCCCGCTCGCACTGCGCCGGGCGGCCGAGGTCGCCTCCCTTTCCTGCCGGTTCGTCGGCACTCGGGAATGGATGCGACACTTCGATTTTCAGTCGATTCTGTAACCGCGTCCCGCCTTGCGCAGCACCATATCGGCGCGGGCGCGGGTGGCTTCGACCAGCGCGGCATTGCGCAGATCACTATGGGCGACTTTGTTTTTCGCCGCCTCCGGGGTGCGTCCGCCTCGAATATGTCGGCGTAGCAGCCGCTGCTCGATGATCGGCCGGGGCACGTCCAGGTACCAGGTCTCGTCCAGCAGCGGCCGCACGGCGGACCAGTCCGGGTGGGCGCGGTCGTCGAGGAGCAGGTAGTTGCCCTCGGTCACCACGATGGTCTGCCGATCGAAAACGACTCCGCCCGGGACGGGTTCGTGGATTTCGCGATCGTAGGTGGGCCAGGGCACGGGCGTGCCGGGCGCGGTGTCCCGGACCGTGCGCAGCAGGTTCACATAGCCCGCGGCGTCGAAGGTATCGGGTTCGCCCTTGCGGTCGAGGATCCCGGCGGCGCGCAATTGCGCATTGGTGAGGTGGAAGCCGTCCATGGGCGCGATTTCGGCGATGGCGGTGCCCGCGGCCAGATTCAGTTCATCGCGGATGCCGCGCGCCAGGGTGGATTTGCCCGCGCCGGGCGGCCCCGCGATACCGAGCAGAAACCGACCGGGATGCCCTTCCGCGCGGCGGCGGACGCGAGCCGCCAACTCCGCCAAGGAGGTTTCGACACTGCCGCGTATCGCCACCCCCCAACCCTACGGGTCCTCAGCGCCCGCCTTCGGGAATGGCGCGCACCAGGGCCTGCAGATCGGCCTCCAGCAGCCGCGACAACCGGTAGGTGAGGACGAAGGCCAGCACCCCGCCGACGCTCAGCCAGCGCAGCGGAACGATCACCAGCGACAGATCCGCCGGAGACACCAGCGTGAGCGTCGCGACACCGAGCAGCGGCACCGACGCGGCGGCGGCCAGATACACATTGCTGCGCCGGGCCAGCGCCAGCAGCTGCCGCCGGTCGGCGGGCCCGACCGAACCACGCGCCAGCAGTTGCGGATACAGCGACCGCACCGCGTACACCACGATCAGGAAGAACGGATAGGCCAGCGCGATGAGCGCGCACACGAGCTGCGCGGTGAGGAAATGCCAGTAGGCATTGTGCGGCAGGCTCGCTCCCATGCGCGCGAGGGTCAGATTCGCCGCTATTCCGGCAATCATCCACATGGTGAACGGAATCCACACCGCCCGCTCGCCCGTCAGCAGTGTGTCGGACCGCGCCCGGGCCAACTGTTCCGGCGTGTACTCCTGTCCGCGCGCCAGCCGATACGACACCGCGAGCGGGCGGCGCGCCAGCCACAACAGCAGCACCGCGGCCAGCGGGAAGGCGACGGCATTGCTCACCAGGGTCACCTGCGCGAACCGATGCTGGTCCACCGCGGACAGCTCATCCACGAGCAGGCTCTTGTTTATTCGCACGTTGTACCAGCTGGCGAGCGCGTTCGGCAGGCCCACACACAGCACCGCGATCGGCACCGGCCAGCCGCGCAGCCGGGCCCACAGACTGCCCCGCGGCGGATCCACCAGATCCCGCGCCCGCGCGTCGAGGCACAGGTCCAGCTGCCCGGCCAGCTCCCCCGCGGTCCGCCAGCGGCGCGACGGTTCGGGCCGCAGGCATTCCAGCAGGACCCGGCGCAGCGCGGCCGGCGTGTCGGCGGGCAGCGTCGCGAGCGCGGCTTCCGGCACACCCGCGATGCGCCGGGCCAGCATGGCGGCGGTGGTATCGTCGCCGCCCTCCGATTCGAATGGCGATGCGCCGGTGAGCATCTCCCACAGCACCAAGCCCAGCGAATAGATATCGCTGCGATTGTCCGGCGCGGGCGCGGTCGGATCGAGCAGGGCGGCCAGCGCCTCCGGCGACCGGTATCGCTGAGCTCCAACATCATTGGCGTCGGCGAAGCCGGACCGATGGAATCCGGCGCTCCAATACACCGGCCCCAGCGCGAAATCCGCGAGTTTCGGCACCCCCTCCGCCGTGAAGAGCACATTGGCGGGCCGGATGTCGTGATGCAGCACGCCCTGCCGCACCCCGTAGTCGAGCGCCTCCGCCAGCCGACGGCCCACCCATGCAACGGTTTCCGGCCAGCTCAGCCCGGCGATCTCCGCCCGCACCCGGGAACCCGAGGACCGGCTCTCGCCCTTGGCCTCCATGGCGGCGTCGACGGCCCGCAGCAGCAGTCGCCCGTCGGCCGCACCCGATTCGGCGCGCAACCGCGCCAGCACCCCCTCGGCCGTTCCGCCGGGCAGGTACTGCATGTACAACAGCCGCAACGGTTTCCCGGTGCTGCCGTCCGCGATCAGCCGCTGATCGAAGACCCGCACGATGTGCTGATGGTCGAGCTGGGCGACGGTGTCGGTATCGCTGTCCGCCCCCGCCTCCACGCGCACCGCCACCAGCCGCTGCATGGACCGCTGGCGGGCCAGGAACATGCGCCGGCCCTCGTCCCCGCCGAGATCGGTGAGCAGGTCGAAATCATCGAGGCGACGGCCGATTTCGATGCCGTCGGGCAGCACGGCCGGTGCGGACGGCGACGAGTCGCCGTTGAATCGCCGCCGGATCTCCCCCGCGACCTCCGGGTATTCGGCGGTGAATCGGTCCACGTCCAGCGGCCGGAAGCGGCTGCGCGCCAGGAATTCCTCGCACACCAGATCGGCGAAGGCCGGGCTGTCCGTCACCTCCGGGAATTCCGCGCGGTATTCGGTGATCCGCTTCTCCAGTCCGGCCCGCCGCCACCGCTGCCGCATGTCCACCCGCACCAGATCGGTGAGCACGGCGACCCGCACGGCGTCCCCGTCGGGCAGGTAGCCGGCCAGGCGTGGTGGTTCGCCGCGCTCGCCCCGCAGGGTGGATTCCCAATCGGCGGCGAAGCGGGCGATGGCTTGCGCCGGCAGTTCGCTCACGGTTCGGTACCCGCCGCGTTCCCGGCCGGCCGGGCCGAGGACACCACCCGCTCGAGCGCCGCCAGGTCGGCCTCGAGCGCCCGGAACATGATGTAGACGAGCACGAACGCGGCGATCCCGCCCACGCTCAGCACCCGGACCGCGACGATCACCTGCGGTATGTCGTCCGGCGGCAGGAAGGTCACGCCCGCCACCGCCAGCAGCGGAATCGACGCCGCCACCGCCAGATACGTGGTGCAGCGGTGGCCCAGCCGGTGCAGCCAGGCCGAGTCCTCGGCGCTGATGTCCCCGTGCCGCAGGAACATCGGATAAATGCATCGCACCAGATAGAAGGTAACCAGGAAGAACGGATACGCCACCGCGATGGCACCGCACACCACCAGCGACACCAGGAAGTGCACGACTCCGCGCGCGGGCAGGTCGCTGGCGGTGAGCCGCAGGATCAGCGGGAAGGTGACGCCCGCGATCACCCACAGCGAGAACACCACCGACGAAATGCGTTCGCCCGCAAGCAGTACGTCGGCCCGGGCCTTTCTCAGCGTGTCCGGGTCGTAGTCACGGCCCTTGCTCAATCCGCGCGGCACCAGGATCACATACCGGCACAGGTAGGCGATGACGAGCGTGCCGAGCGGGAAGAACACCAGGTTCACCGTCGCCGTGGTCCAGGTGAAGGTGCGCATGGCCGATGCGGGCAGGTGGCTGATGATGAACGCCTGGTTGTGCGCGATGTTGTACAGCGAGGCCAGCGCGTTGGGTATCGCCACGGCCAGCGTGACCAGCGGAATCATCCACGGCCGCAGGCGCATTCGCCAGCTGTGCGGCGGCGGGTCGACCAGGTCGCGGGCGCGCTCGTCCAGGCACAGGTCGAGCTGGGTGGCCAATTCCGCGCCGCTGCCCCAGCGCTGATCGCGGGCGGGCGCCAGGCAGGTGAGCAGGACCCGGCGCAGCGCGGCGGGGCAGTTGGCGGGCACGCGGTCGAGGGCGGCGGTGTCGACGCCGCCGCGCCGCCGGGCCAGCATGGCCTCGAGGGTGGTGCGGTCGCCGTGGTCGCCGGGACCGGCGGTGGAGTCGTCGAAGGGTTTCGCGCCGGTGAGCAGCTCCCACAGCACCACGCCGAGGGAGAAGATGTCGGCGCGGGTGTCGAGTTCGGCGGCGGTGGTGGCGGTCCCCGGATGGCAGGCCTCGAGCTGTTCCGGGGACATGTAAGACAGCGAACCACCGAAGTACGAGACCGGGCTGGAGCCGTCGACATTCCGGCTGAAACTGATATTGAAATCAGCCAGTTTCGGTACCGCCTCGGCGGTGAGCAGCACGTTCGCGGGCTTCACATCCCGGTGCAGCACCCCGTGCCCGTCCGCGTAGTCCAGCGCCTCGGCCAGCCGACGACCCAGCCACGCAACGGTTTCCGGCCAGCTCAGCCCCGCGATCTCGGCGCGCACACTGGAATCGGTGGGCCGGATCTCGCCCTTCTCCTCCATGGCCGCGTCCACCGCGTCCAGCAGCAGCTGCCCGCTGCGCTCGGCGGGCGGCGTGGCCCGCACCCAGCGCAGCACGCCCAGCAGGGTGCCGCCGGGCAGGAACTGCATGTACAGCAGCCGCAGCCGCCGCCCGGATTCGGTGCGGATGTCCGACATCAGCCGCTGGTCGAAGACCCGCACGATGTAGTCGTGGTCGAGCTGGGCCAGGGTCTGCGGTTCGGTGCCGTGGTCGGCGGAGATCTTCACCGCCACCAGCCGCTGCAGCGACCGCTGCCGGGCCAGGAAGACCCGCGCGAAGGCCCCCGAGCCGAGGCTGGTGAGCAGATCGAAATCATCGATGCGCTGGCCGATCTCGATGCGATCGAGCAGTTCACCGGTGTCGGGCGCGCTGATGCCGTCGGTGACGCGGGTGCGATCGGGCGCGCCCCCGGCCAGCCGCGAGGGTTCGTCGAACAGCGTCGCCTCGCCCGGCTCCGGCACCCGCGTGGAGTCGCCGTCGAACGGGTTCGGGACGTGGAAGGTCTCCTCGCCGGGTTTCGGCTCCGGGACGATGGTGAAATCGCCGCGGGTGGACTCCTCGAGCCGCGCGCGCCGGGTGCTCTGATCCTCGTCGTCGGCATTGAGCAGTTCCCGCAGCTGATCCGCCTGGTGCGGATACTCGCGCAGGCATTCGCGCGGATCCACCCGCTCGCCGCTGTGCCGCCGGATCACGAACTCCTCGTACACCAGCCCGGCGGGCAGATCCCGCGTCGCGAGTTCGGGGAATTCGGAACAGTATTCGCGCAGCCGCTTGGGCGCCGGCGGCCTGGCGCCGGGCGGGAGTCCGGGCCGGTGCAGCCAGCGGTGCCGCATATCCACGCGGATGAGCTCGACCAGCGCCCCGCGGCGCAGGGCGCTGGCATCGGGCAGGAAGTCGGCGATGCGCGGCGGCGCGGCAGCGGTGTCCCAGGCCGCCGCGAAGGCCGCGACCGCGCTGAATTCCGTTCCGGCCGTGTAACCCCCGGAACGGTGATCGGAACCAGAAGTCATGTCCGCACCCACCTGGCTCGGCACGGATGTCGTCGATCCGCACTGTCGATCCTGGGATGTCGTGGATTCTGAGATTCGGACAAAGAACCCGCCACACCCGACACCATCATCCCCGACCAGTAGCGGGAATGATAACTTGCGGCTCACGAGCGGATCACCCGATTTCGACACGAGGCGACGGGGGAAGACGAGCATGTACGACGAGGGCACGGCGCTGACGGCCGATCGCGTCCGAGCCGAGACCACCGAGGAGGCAGCGGTGGCGGGCACCACGACCGATTCCGACAGTTCACCCGAGGCCCGTCCACCCGCGGACCTGACCACGGCAACCGGCATCGCCGCCGCGGTCCAGAACGGTTCGATCTCCCCCGAACAGGCCGTCGACGCCGCGCTGGAGCGCATTCGCGGCCGGGACCGGAAACTGAACGCCTTCAGCCTGGTTCGTGAGGAAGCCGCCCGCGCCGAGGCGCGCGCGGTGGCCGAACGCCAGGACCTGGACATGCTGCCGCTGGCCGGGGTGCCGATCGCGGTGAAGAACAATATCGATGTGGCCGGTGAGGTCACCCGCGGCGGCTCGCTGTCCGGTTCGGACCAGCCCGCCGATGCCGACCATCCCGTGGTGCGGCGACTACGCGCGGCCGGCGCGGTCGTCGTCGGCCTCACCACCGTCCCCGAATTCGGGCTCTGGGGCGCCACCGACGGTCCGGGCAGCATCACCCGCAGCCCGTGGAACACCCGCTACTCGGCCGGTGGCTCGTCGGGCGGTTCCGGCGCGGCGGTCGGCTCCGGCATGGTCGCGCTCGCGCACGGCAATGACGGTCTCGGCTCGGTCCGGATCCCCGCCGCCTGCTGCGGTGTGGTCGGCCTCAAGCCCGGGCGCGGCCTGGTGCCCGCCGAGGTGGGTGTGGACTCCTGGGGCGGCATGACCGAAAACGGTGTCCTCGCAACGACTGTCGCGGACGCCGCGCTCATGCTCTCGGTGCTCGCGGACCGTCCCGATCTGGCCGATCTGGAGACCCCGCAAACTCTGCGCATCGGCCTGGCGACCGGTGCGCCCACCCCGCTGACCCACATCGACCTGGCCTGGACCGCCGCCGCCGACAAGGCCGCCGCGGCCGCCTCCCGGGCCGGCCACATCATCGGCGTGGCCGAACTCCCATATCAGGGCGCGACTTTCGCGCTGGCGCTGCGCTGGCTGGCCAATGCCGCGCGCGAGGCCGCCACGGTCCCGCATCCGGATCGCCTGCAGCGCCGCACCCGCACGCACGTCGCGCTGGGCAAGGCGGTGCTGAAGTCCGGGCTGCTGCGGCCCTCGCAGGTGGATCGGGTGGAATCACGGCTGCAGGACTACTTCGAGCGCTACGACGTGGTCATCACCCCGACGCTGGCCACCCCCGCCCTGCGCGCCCGGCGCTGGCACTCGCGGCCGTGGCTGGCGAATGTCGTTGCGAACGTGAAATTCTCGCCGTTCACGCCGCTGTGGAATCTGGTCGGCTGGCCGGCGCTCTCGATTCCGATGGGCGTGCACCCGCGAACCGGCACCCCGGTGGCCGCGCAGATCGCGGGCCCGCCAGGCAGCGAATCGACCATCCTGCGCCTGGCCGCCCAGATCGAGGCCGCGCATCCGTGGCAGCGGTTGGCGCCCTAGATACGCGAAAGCCCGAGCGGTGGCGGCAACCTCCGACCCTCTGCCGCCACCCTCTCGGGCGTTCTGAATGACTTGCAGCTCTTGCTTACACAGCCGACGGCGCGGCCGCGACCGGTTCCTTCTCCGCGAAGCCGCCCTCGAGCACACGGGCCGCGAACTCCAGGATGGTCGGCCGATCGTCATCGGCGCGCCAGGCCACCGCGAGCTCGCATGGGGCGAGTCCGGTCACCGGGCGGGCGGTCAGACCCGGCCAGCGGTACATGGGGACATTGTTCTCGGCCAGCAGGCACACACCCAGGCCGAGGCTGACGGCCTCGAGCCGCTCCTCGGCGGTGGCCGCCTCGGCGCCGATCCGCGCCTGACGTCCGCCGCGGGCGTCCGCACCCAGCCAGAAGTCGCGTGCCGCACCGGCTTCGGCGGGCATGGCGATGAACGGCTCGTCGATCAGGTCGGCGAACTCGATGCTCTCCTGACCCGCCAGCGCGTGGTTCTCCGGCAGCAGCACCCAGCGCGGCTCGGTGCGCAGCACCTGCCAGCGGTAGCGGCTGGTGTCAGGCACCGGCAGCCACATGAGCGCCAGGTCCGCCTGACGCCCGGCCAGGCCGCTGGACGGGTCGGTCCAGGACGCGGAGTGCAGGGCGAGCCGGTGGCCGCTGGCGCTCTCCAGGTCGGTGATCAGGCCGCGGCCGATGGAGGACTGGATGCCGACGCGCAGCACCTCACCGGCCTCCTGCAGGGCGACATTGGTGACTTCCCACAGTTCCAGGATCTTCCGCGCGCCTTCGAGGAGTTCCTTGCCGGCGACGGTCAGGGCCACGCTGCGCTGGTTGCGGTCGAACAGCACGACATCGAGCTGGCGCTCCAGCTGCCGGATCTGTCGTGACAGGGTGGGTTGTGCGATGTGCAGCCGCTGGGCGGCGTTCGTGAAATGCAGTTCCTCAGCGACGGCGACGAAATACCGCAGGTCGCGCAAATGCGGGTCCATAGCCCCTTGCTATCAGAATCGGTCTTGATTTTCCAGCCGAATCCGACCCCAAAGTTTGCAGCAGGATCAGAAAACAGCCGTCAGGTTTGTTATGGACAGCATAGGACGCCCACGAAACATTCTGTTAACTGGAGTCGCGAATTCCTGGCCATTCGGCAAGGCTCGGCCCGACGCGCCCAAGCGAACACTTGACCAGCAGTTACGCGAACCACACTCCCACCCGGCGATCCGCCCGTCACGCGATCGCTGACCCTCAGCAACAACGCCCGCGCCGGGCGTATCTCCCAAACAAATCGCCCGAGTGACATTCCTCACATCAAGGCCGAAAGCCGCCCCAAATCATGGGACGGCTTTCGATCTTGAAAGATTCGCGAGAGGGTCTAGCCCCCGTACACCTTCGGATCGAGGGTGCCGATGTAGGGCAGATCCCGGTAGCGCTCGGCGTAGTCGAGGCCGTAGCCGACCACGAACTCGTTCGGGATGTCGAAGCCGACGGCCATCACGTCGACCTGGGTGCGCAGCGCATCGGGCTTGCGCAGCAGCGTCACCACCTCGAGCGAGGCCGGATTGCGGCTGGACAGGTTGCGCAGCAGCCACGACAGCGTCAGACCGGAGTCGATGATGTCCTCGACGATCAACACATTGCGGCCCGCGATGTCCTTGTCCAGATCCTTCATGATGCGCACGACACCAGAGGACGAGGTGGAGGATCCGTAGGACGAGACGGCCATGAACTCCATCTGCGTCGGCACGGTGAGCTTCTTGGCCAGATCGGTCATGAAGAAGATCGCGCCCTTGAGCACGCCCACCAGCAGCAGGTCGCCCTCGGGAGCCCCGGCCGGGTAGCGCTTGGCGACCAGTTCCGCGAGTTCCTCGACCTTGGCGGCGATCTCGTCCTCGCTGATCAGCACCGACGCGATGTCGTCCCCGTACACGTCCGCTGGTATCCCTTCACTGATGTGTCGACCCGGCTGCGCATCCTCACGCGCGGGTTCACTCCGACCTGAGTATGAGCCTGCCATGTTCACGCGCGGCAACCAACCTGGTCCCACCGGATGAACCGCCGACCGCGACACCGCCCTGTCCACGCCATTGTGTGACCAGTGCCTCGACCGCCCGTAAATTGCTGTCCGTCAATGATTTTGCGCCATGCTCGAGCAACCACCCGCGAATGACGCGTCGCCGCAGCGCGGGCGCGACAGTGGCGAGCATCTCGATTCGCAGCGCGTCGCCCTCCCGCGCGTCCGCCAGCAACCCTCCGGCGAGCCCGTCCAGCACCTCCCCGTCCTCCCGCAGCTGCGCCGCCGTCCGCGCCAGCGCCGCCGCCACCCCACCCCCGAGCACGTCCTCCAGCAGCGGCAGCACCTCCGCCCGCAGCCGCACCCGGGTGAACTCCGGCGCACTGTTGTGCGGGTCCTCCCACGGATCCATCCCCAGGTCTCCACAGAGCTCCCGGGTCACGCTCCGCCGCACCCCGAGCAAGGGCCGCCCCCATGGGTCATCGAACTCCGCCATGCCCTGAATCGACCGCGCCCCCGACCCGCGCGCCAGCCCGAGCAGCACGGTCTCGGCCTGATCATCGAGAGTGTGCCCGAGCAGCACCGGCAGCCCCTGCCGCGCCGCGTCCAGGGCCGCATACCGAGCCCGCCGCGCCGCCGCTTCCGGGCCGCCCGGATATCCGCCGATGTCCGGGTCCCCGCCCTGCCCCATGTCCGTGCCGAACGTCGGATTGTCCCCGGCAAGATCGGCGCTCGGCCCCGACCGTTCCACCGTCACCGGCAGCACCTGGGCCGATCGGCAGCCCAGTTTCAGCGCCACCTCCGCCGCGCGGGCCGCGACCTCCGCCGACCCCGCTTGCAATCCGTGGTCCACGATCAAGGCGTCGACCGCGTCTGCTTCGACGCACGCGGCGGCGGTGAGGGCCAGCGAATCAGCACCGCCCGAAAGAGCCACCGCGACCACGCCCTGATGGGCGTAGCGCCCCAGCCACTCCCGCACGGCGCGTCGCATGGTCAGCGCGGCACGTGTCTCGGGCAGGCGGGGCCGATCGTTCACGCCCCGATCGTCGCATGTGGGCACCTGCCAGCCGCCGGGCCGGGCGGGGGTGGCGCATCCGATCCCGCGCAGGCGCAATCGGTGTCGCCCGCGAGCAGCATCGGTATCGCCCGCGAGCAGCGCGGACGCCTCCTTCGACCCGACAGCCGTCAGCCCAGGACGCGGTTCACCCAGCGTTGCGGCTCGCCGATTTCGTCTGTGCGGGGCAGGGTTTCGGGTTCGGTCCAGATGGTGTTGAACCGCTGCATGCCGACGGTGTCGACGACCTCGTCGACGAAGGCCTTGCCGCGCACGTACTGGGCGACCTTGGCGTCCATGCCGAGCAGGGCGCGCAGCAGGCGCTGAATCGGGTTGGTGGGCCGCTTGCGGCGCTGGTCGAAGGCGGCGCGAATGCGGGCGACCGAGGGCACCACGGCGGGCCCGACGGCGTCCATGACATGGTCGGCGTGGCCCTCGAGGAGAGTGCCGAGCATGAGGAGCCGGTCCAGGGCTTCGCGCTGGGGTGCGGCCTGGGTGGCGCGCAGCAGCCCGATCATGCCGCCGGCCGCCGGGTCCTCCTCGCCGCGGCGGCGGGCCTGCACCGCTTCGGCCAGGCGGGCCAGCATGTCGGCGAGGGGTTCGTCCCCGGCCTCGCCGAGGATGTCCACATTGCCGCGCATGTATTCGGCGATCCAAGGGGCGGAAGAGAATTGGACCCGGTGGGTGACCTCGTGCAGGCACACCCAGAGCCGGAAGTCGGTGGGCGGCACGCCGAGTGCCCGCTCCACCGCCATGATGTTGGGCGCGACCAGCAGCAGGGTGCCGTCGGGCCCGGTGAACGGGTCGTACTGGCCGAGGATGGCCGTGGACAGGAAGGCCAGCATGGCCCCGGCCTGCAATCCGGCCGGTTTGCCGACGAATTTGCCGGAGGCCCCGGCATCGACGCCGCTGCCGGTGAGCTGCGACATGGAGTCCGCGGCGGCCCGGATCCAGCCGGGCCGGTCCACGATCAGCGCGTCCGGCACCACCGAGCCGTCGTCCAGCCCGCTGACCTCGCGCACCGGCCCCTCGGCGCGCACCGAGGCGGAGGCGAGTTCGGCGACCGCCTGCTCGGCGGAGTAGCGCGAGGTGCGCGGTCCGGACGGCACCAGCGCGGCCCCGGTGCGCGCGGCCACGTTCCAGTCAACGACGCCGGTCAACGGGGTGCGGCTCCTCCTGGTCGATTCACGATCTTCCGATTCGGCGGGGGCCGAGGAGTTTTCGGGTCCGGTCATGTTCATCCACCCGTCAGGAGCAGCCACAATTGCGCAGTGCGTTGGCGACGGCGTCCAGCGCGGGTCGGCTCACCTCCGGCGGCCGATCGTTGGACATGAGGGCGAACGTCAGTACCCGTCCGTCGCGGTCCAGCACATAACCCACCAACGCACTCGATACGGACAGAGTTCCTGTTTTCGCCCGAATCCAACCCGCACCGTCGCGATCGCGATCCACATAACGGTTCGCCAGCGAGCCGGTGCCGCCCGCGACGGGCAGGTAGTCCAGCAGCGGCGCGAGCGGGGATCCGCCGGACTTGTCCGAGGCCGGATCGGCGGTCGAATTGCCCTGCGTACCAGTGGTGTTGCCTTGCACACCGGAGTTGCCGGGCAGCGCGGCCACCGTCAGCACCCGGTTGAGCAGCCGCGGCGGGATGCGGTCATCGGTCGAAAGCCCGCTGTTATCGGACATTTTCAGCCCGTTCAGATCGAATCCCGCGGCCTGCAACACCGTCGACATGGCGGTCACCGCACCGGTGAAGGAGGCTTCCTGCCCGCTGGCCACCGCGACCTCGCGGCCGATGGCCTCGGCCAGCACATTGTCGGAGTGCACCATGGCCTGCAGCATGCGTTCACGCAGCGGCGCGGACTGCACGGCGGCCAGCTGGGTGGCGCCCGCCGGGGCCGTACCCATGCTCACCTTCGCCTGGTCGACTCCGAGCTCGGCGGCCAGCTTCTTGCCCGCGTCCAGCGCGGGAGTGGGCGTGCGCGGCGAGTATTCGACCAGCGGATCGAGCCGCCCGCCGTCGATCATCACCGCGTCCATGGGCGCGATCGACCCGCCCGCGATATCGGAGGTCTCCCAGCCGGGCGCGAAATTGGGCCCGGTGTAGGCCGAGGTGTCCACCACGATCGAGTCCACCCGCTGTCCCGACGCCTTGACCTGCGCGACCAGGTCCTGCAGCTTCGGCGCGTCCGGGTAGTAGCCCTTGCCGTCCGGCTGCGCGGTGATGGTCGGGTCGCCGCCGCCGACCAGCACGATCTGGCCGGGAGTGGCGCCGGTCACGATCTTGGTGGTCACCCGGTGGTCGTAGGGCAGGGCCAGCAGCGCGGCCGCGGTGGTGAGGACCTTGGCGGTGGAGGACGGGATCATGCCCTTGTCCGGGTCCTGGGTCCACAGCACCTTGCCGGTGTCCCCGTCCGACACCGAACCCGCGAAGATCCCCAGGTCCGGGTTCCCGATCACGGGCGCGAGAGCGGCGGTCAGACCGGTGGCGGTGGCCGCGGGCGCGGTCACCGGTGCGGGTGCGACCTGCGGGATCGGCTTCACGAGCGCGGGCGGATCGGCGATCGTCAAGCCCCCGTGCCGGAATTCCTCGGTCCAGGGCTTCAGGATCAGTACCGTCGAGCCGACCGCCGCCAGCACCATGACCAGCACCAACGACACCAGGAACCAGGTTCTGCGCCGACGCTTGGCCTCCAGACCACCGACGTTCTGCTTGCTCCGACCAAACACCTGCCGCTGTCTCCCTGATACCTGTGGTGGGGCTATGGCTACCGCTCGGGGCCCCGGGACGTCCCTGCCGAACCCACACACTCGCGGTCCACACTATCCTCGTTGCGCAGTCGTTCCCCCGAACGAGCTGGCGAGTCGGCAGCCCTACCGCCCACAGAAGGAGATGACGTGGAGTTCGACGTCACCATCGAGATCCCCCGGGGTCAGCGCAACAAGTACGAGGTCGATCACGAGACCGGACGCGTGCGGCTGGACCGCTACCTCTACACCCCGATGATGTACCCGGCCGACTACGGCTACATCGAGAACACCCTCGGCGGCGACGGTGACCCGCTGGACTGCATGGTGCTGCTGCCCGAGCCCGTGTTCCCGGGTGTGCTGGTCGAGGCCCGTCCGGTCGGCGTGCTCATCATGAGCGATGAGGCCGGCACCGACGAGAAGCTGGTCGCGGTCCCCAACAAGGACAAGCGCTGGGATCACATCCAGGACGTCGAGGACATCCCGGAGTTCCAGCGCAAGGAGATCGCGCACTTCTTCGAGCGCTACAAGGACCTGGAGCCCGGCAAGTGGGTCAAGGTCGAGGGCTGGGAAGGCCGCGAGAAGGCCGAGAAGCTGGTCGACGAGGCCTACGCGCGCCTGAAGGAGCAGGGCGGCCACTGAGCTGTCGATGCCCGAGGGGCGGTGCGGATTCCGCACCGCCCCTTCGCTTTTATTCGGCGGTGGTCAATCCGGCCGTGGTGCGCAGCGGCACCTCGCGCCAGAACAGCACCAGCACGAATGCCACCAGCGTGACCGCGGAAGTAGTCAGGAAGACCGTCGACAGCGAATCGGCGAATCCGACCTTGAACGGTTGCGCGAGTACGGGATTGAGTTTCTGAATCACCGAACTGTCGTTCAGCACGCCCTGCACAGCCGAGGTGTCGTGGTTCAAAAAGCCTTGTGACAAGGCCATATCCGCCGGGTTCCCGTCGTGCGCGCCCTTCAGGACGGCCTGCTGGAACGCCGGATCCTTCCCGGCCTCGAGCAATTGCGAGCGGATATTGGGCCCCAGCCGATCGAACAGGATCGACAGGAATACCGCCGCGCCCAGCGTGCCGCCGATCTGCCGGAAGAACGTGGCGGAGGCCGTCGAAACCCCCATGTCCCTGGGCGGCAACGCATTCTGCAAGGCCACGATGAGCGGCTGCATGAGATTGCCGAGCCCGAAACCCACGCACAGCATGAACAGCACCACGATCCAGAACGCCGTATCGGCCTTCAGATAGTGCAGCAGGAACAGCCCGATGGTGATCATGGCCGAGCCGAGCAGCGTATAGATCCGGTAATGCCCGGTGCGCGAGATCAATTGCCCCGACACCACCGAGCCGATCATCATGCCGAGCACCATGGGGATCATCTGCAGGCCGCCCAGCATCGGGCTCGCGCCCCGGTCGGCCTGTAAATACTGGGGCAGCAGCAGAATTCCGCCGAACATGCCCGCGCCCACCACGAACGAGATGACCACGCCGAGCGCGAAGGTCCGGTTCTTGAATATCCGCAGCGGAATCAGCGCCGCGTCGCCCAGCGCGGCCTCCACGACCACGAAGCCGATCACGCCGACCGCGGCGATGACGAAGCAGGCCACCGATCGCGCACTCCCCCAGCCCCATTGGCGGCCCTGTTCGGCCACGATCAGCAGCGGCGTGATGCCGAGCGCCAGGATGATCGCGCCCCAATAGTCCACGCGGTCACGGGATTTCTCGACCGCCGGCAGATGCAGCACCCGCGTCACCACGGCCAGCGTGAACAGCCCGATGGGCACGTTCACCAGGAACACCCACCGCCAGCCCGCGATGCCCAGAATGCTGTGCTGCCCGGCGAACAGCCCGCCCAGCACCGGCCCGATCACGCTGGAGGTGCCGAACACGGCCAGGAAATAGCCCTGGTACCTGGACCTTTCGCGCGGGCTCACGATATCGCCGACGATGGTCAGCGCCAGCGACATCAGCCCGCCCGCACCGAGTCCCTGGATCGCCCGGAAGGCGGCGAGTTCGTACATGGACTGCGAGAACGTGCACAGCAGCGATCCGGTCAGGAAGATCGAGATGGCGGCCAGGTAGAAGGGCTTGCGCCCGTACATATCCGACAGCTTCCCGTACAGCGGCGTCGCCAGCGTGGCCGTGATCAGATACGCCGTGGTGGCCCAGGCCTGCAGCGAATACCCGTTCAGGTCATCGGCGATGGTGCGGATGGCCGTGGACACGATGGTCTGATCCAGCGCCGCGAGCAGGATGCCCAGCAACAGCCCGCTGAGAATCACCAATATTTCTCGATGGGTGAAGCCGCCCTCGCCGGTCGACTCCCGCACTTCGGATGTAGCCATGGAAAACCTCCAGCCCCGCCCAACGATAGGCCGGGAACCGGAGGTGCGTAATCCTTTTTCGGCCGAAACCGAAGGGGCTACTTGCCCTTGAACTCCGGGGCGCGCTTCTCGAAGACCGCCGTGATCGCCTCGGTGAGGTCCTCGGACGGCAGGAACGCGGAGTTCCAGGCCGACACGTACCGCAGCCCGTCCGCGATCTTCCCGCGCTTGGGCTGGTCCAGCACATCCTTGATGCCCTGCACGACCAGCGGCGGGTTGGCCGCGATCTCACGAGCCATGGCGTGCGCGGCGTCGAGCACGGCCGCCTGATCCTCGAACACGTCGTTGACGAGTCCGATCTTCTCGGCCCGTGCCGCGTCGATGTCCTTGCCGGTGTAGGCGAGCTCGCGCACATGGCCCTCGCCGATGATCCCGGGCAGCCGGTGCAGCGAACCGATGTCGGCGACGATCGCCACCTTGGCCTCGCGCAGGCTGAATTTCGCGTCCGCGCTGGCCAGCCGGACATCCGCGGCGGCGATCAGGTCCAGCCCGCCGCCGATGCACCAGCCGGAGATGGCCGCGATGACCGGCTTGACGCAGTCGGCGACCGCGGTGACCGAGTCCTGCATGCTGCGCACGTGCTTGAGGAAGTCGGTGCGCGGCCCGGCCAGCGCCTTGTCGGCCAGCAGCGGACCGAACAGCGGGCTCATGGCCGGCAGGTCCAGGCCGTAGGAGAAGTGCTTGCCGGAACCGGTGAGCACGATGGCCCGCACTTCCGGGTCGGCGTCGAGTTCGCCGAAGACGAGCGGCAGCTCACGCCAGAAGTCGGGGCCCATGGCATTGCCCTTGCCGGGACCGGTGAGCGTCACCTGGGCGATGTGGTCCTTGCTTTCGACCTCGAAAGCCTTCCATTCGGTCATCGGTCCAGCGTATCGGGGGTGCGGGCGGCCCGGCAGGCCGGTGTTAATCCTGTGCTAAATCTGCTGTGTCCCAGTCCCTTCCGGACCGTTTCGGACGGACGATCAGAGCCTCAGCACATTCTGTTCCTCTCGTTTGTGAGGTCACGATGTTGATGCATCACGGAATCGGCCTCGACCGCTTCAATTCCCTCTCCCGCCGCCGCGCCATCCACGCCCTGTACGCCTGTTGCTGCAATGTCACCTGGGCCCAGAAGATCGCCGACGGCCGCCCGTATCCCGGCCACGAAGCACTGCTCACGGCCGCCGTCGCGGAGCTGCACGCGCTCTCCGCGGTGGATCTGGAACGGGTCTTCGATTCCTGTGCGCACCAGGCCGTTTCGCGGCACGGTGTCCCCGAGTTGGCCCCGATCGTGCGCGCCCGCCTGGTCGAGTTGCTCGGCCCCGAGGAGGGCTACCCCGACTACTGATCCCCCGCACATTCACCGCAATCGCTCTACCCTGGTTGCCATGCGCAGGTCGCTGCCACCGGTCGCGTCGAAGGTCTCCGATACTTTGATAGCGCGCGGCCATCACGGTGTGATCATCACTCAGCCCACTCCCACCCATACGGCGCAGGAAGCGGCCGAGGCCCTCGGCGTGACCGTCGGGGCCATCACCAAATCGCTGGTCTTCCTGCTCGACGACGATCCGGTGCTGTTACTCGTGTCCGGTGCGCACCAGGTTGACCTGGGCCGCACCGGGCAGCGACTCGAGGGCACCCTGTCCCGCGCACCCGCGGCTATGGTCCGCGAGGTGACCGGGCAGCCCATCGGCGGCGTCGCCCCGCTCGGGCATCCCACCAATCTGCCCACCTTCATCGACAACGCGCTGGCCCAGCATCGGGAGCTGTGGGCGGCGGCCGGGCATCCGAACACGCTGTTCCGCACCACCTTCGGAGAGCTGGTGCGGATCACGGCGGGGCTGGCCATCGACGTCGATTGAGCCGGGTCGCCTGAGCGATTTCCAACAGCGCGGAATAACCGGGCGCTCGACCACGTAGGTTCCTCACGTGAGTGATTCACCGACGCCCGGCACCGAGCTACACGTGCCCGACGACCTGAGCGGCATAACCGCGCAGCAGTATCGCGCCGCCATGCGGCACTATCCGGCGGGCGTCACCATCGTCACGCTGAACTCCGAGAGCGGTCCGGTCGGCTTCACCGCCACCTCGTTCGCCTCGCTCTCGGCGCAGCCGCCGCTCATCTCGTTCAATATCGCCGAGACCTCCTCCAGCCTGGAGGGGATGCTGCGGGCCGAATCCATGGTCGTGCACTTCCTGGGCGAGCATCAGAAGCATCTGGCGCAGCGCTTCAGCCGGTCCGCCGAGGAGCGCTTCACCGACCGGTCGCTCTGGACCGAGCTCGGCACCGGCGAGCCCGTCCTGCACGGCACCCCCATCTGGGTGCGCGCCACGGTCCACCAGTTGATCCCGATCGGCGATCACACCCTCGTCATCGGCCTGGTCACCCAGGTGCACGACAACACCGAGAACTCCCCCGCGGTCGGCCCGCTGGTCTATTACAACGGCGCGTACCACCGCGCCGAGATCGCCGACTGACTGCTAGGCGACCGCCGAACCCGCGGTGCCGATGCCCAGCGCCGCCAGAATCCCCGCGCTCGCCTGTTCCAGCCCGGAGCGGATCTTCGGCCGCTTCAACAGCGCCACCGCCCGCGCGGCCGCCACCGCCAGCAGGATCATTTCGATTGCGGCGATGGTGGATTCGATCGCACCGAGCGTGAGCGTGTTCGCGAAAGTCACGTGGTTCAGGAACTGCGGCAGCACGGCGAGATAGAACAATCCGACCTTCGGATTGAAGATGCACGACAGCAATCCCGCAGCGAACGCCGAGCGAACTGTGGCGGGCTTGCCCTGCGCCAGCTCGACTTCCGCCTCGGCATCGGCCAACCGCGCCCGCCGATGGTCGATCAGCGCCCGAATCCCCAAGTACAACAGGTAGATTCCGCCGATCACCTTCAGCGTGCGATACGCGGTCGCCGACTGCTCCAGCAGCGCCGCCACCCCCGCCGCGACCACGGTCGCCCACACGATCCCGCCGAACGCCGACCCGATGGCCGCCGCGATCCCGGGTCGCGATCCGCCCATCGAAAACCGCAGTACCAGAAAGGTATCCGGGCCGGGCGTGAGCGCCAGCAGCACACACAACCCGATGAAACTCATCAGCAGCGGAAAACTCATACGTCCATGGCAACGCACGGATCAGACTCATGCAAGGGGTGATGCCGCCGACCCTGCCCCCGACGAACAGGGCCGACGGCACGCATCGGCACGGCGAAGGCCGCCGACCCGCCTGATGAACGGGACCGACGGCCGTCTGGGCTGAGGGTTTTCAGTTCCGCGCGCTGAATTCCAGACCCAGTTCACGGAACAGATCGGTGTTCATCGTGAACGCCAGTCGCGCCTCGTCGAGCACGCGATCGACCTCGGAACCGTCGATGGGAAGCCGGTCCAGGCTCTCGCGGTACTCGCGCTTGAACGCGGCCGGATTGGAGATGTCCTCGAAGACGTAGAACCGCACCCCGTCACCCTTCTTGGGCAGGTCCCACAGCTTCTCGGCAGTGCCGCGAATGACCTGGCCGCCCGAGAGATCGCCCAGGTAGCGGGTGTAGTGGTGCACGACGTAACCGGCGGGCCATTCGCTCGCACACTCCTCGATGCGCGCGGCGTAGGCGGCGGTGGAGGGCAGCGGGGTCAGCTCGTCGCGCCAGTTCGCACCGCCGAGGTAGGCCAGGTCGGCCTCCAGCGAGGCCAGCCGCGCCAGTTCGGGCTTGACGAAGGGGCCCGCGACCGGATCGGAAGCCAGTGCGGCGGAATGCTTTTCGAGCGCCTCGTAGACGAACCAGAGCTGGCCGGTGTACCGATTGAAGGCGTCGACGCCGAGCTGCCCGGTGAGCATGTCGCGCATGAAGGTCGAGTGCTCCGCCTCGTTGTGCTGCTGCTCGGTCGCGGTGCGAATGAGCGTCGAGAACGGGGTGCCGGTGTCCAACATGGTCGCGCTCCTCGTGGTCAACTCCGGGGCACCCCACTTTGGCTACCCTAACTTTCCCTCCAACCGTACGCCTCAGCAACGATCTCGCGATTCGAACTTTGCGGCCCACCCGATCCAACTTTCGGATGATTTTTCCGGGACACCCGTGCCGTTCGTCACACCCCGGGCCGGGGTTGACAACCACCGGGCCGATCTGCCAACCTCTCAAATCAGGTCATGAGTACCAGCGTCAAGCCCCGGCTAGCTGGTCGGCAACCCTCCTCCGCGGTGGGGTGCTCCGGGTGACGACCGGGCCGACGCCCGACCGGGTGCGGCAAGCGCGGACTCTCGATCGACCCCTTTCTTCGATCGCGTGTCCATGAACCCGATGGGATTTCGTGATGACCGCATTCGCCGAACAGACCTGTGCCCCCCTCGCCACCGTTTCCGGCTGTGACCTGCGGGTGCCGCTGGTCCAGGGCGGGACGATCGGCTACGCCAACTTCGACTACGCCGCCAGCGCACCCGCGTTGAAGCAGGTCACCGATCGGGTCGCCGAGCTGCTGCCGTTCTACGCCAGCGTGCACCGCGGCGCGGGCTACGCCTCCCGGGTCTCCACCGACTGCTACGAGTTGGCCCGCGGTTCGGTCGCCCGGTTCCTGAACGCGGCCGACGACCAGGTCGTGGTCTTCACCCGCAACACCACCGACTCGCTGAACCTGCTGGCCTCGTGCGTCCCCGGCGACACCGTGGTGCTGGATGTCGAGCACCACGCCAACTTCCTGCCCTGGACCCGCAACGGCCGCCGGATGGTGCCGGTCGCCGACACCATCGAGGAGACCATTCAGCGCTTGGTCGCCGAGCTGTGCTCGAAACCCGCTGCGCTGCTGGCGGTCACGGGCGCGTCCAATGTGACCGGCGAACTGCTGCCGCTGGAGCGGCTGGCCTGGATCGCGCACCAGTGCGGCACCCGCATCCTGGTGGACGCCGCCCAGCTGGCCCCGCACCGCCGTATCGATCTGCGCACCACCGGCATCGACTACCTGGCCTTCTCCGGCCACAAGGCCTACGCCCCGTTCGGCGCGGGCGTCCTGGTCGGCCGCCGCGATTGGCTGGACGCGGCCGAGCCCTACCTGGCCGGCGGCGGCGCGGTCCGCTCGGTCACCACCGACGGCGTCGACTGGGCCCCGGCGCCGCAGCGGCACGAGGCCGGTTCACCGAACGTGCTGGGCGTGGCCGCCCTGGCCGCCGCCTGCGATGCCCTCGCCGAGCTGGACGAGACCACCGTCGTCGAGCACGAGCAGTACCTGACCCACCGCCTGCGCTACGGCCTGAAAACCGTTCCGGGCGTGAACTTCCTGCGCATCTTCCGCGACAGCACCGACGCCGTCGGCATCGTCGCCTTCACCATCGACGGCTTCGAGCCCGGCCAGGTCGCCGCCTACCTCTCCGCCGAGCACGGCATCGGCGTGCGCGACGGCCGCTTCTGCGCCCACCCGCTGCTGTCCCGCCTCGGCGTCGACGCCGCTCTGCGCGCCAGCATCGGCCTGGGCACCACGGCCGCCGACGTCGACCGTCTGATCGACGCCGTCGCCACCCTGGTCGTAAAGGGCCCGACCTGGAATTACGCCCGCACCGAAGGACATTGGAACCCGGTTCCCGAGACCCGTCCGTTCGGCAGTTCGGCCGAGGGCGCCGCGCCCTGCGGATTCTGAGCTACGCCACCAGGTATCGCGCCGCGAGCTCTTCGATCAGCGGATCGTCATCGGCCACGGCATCCAGCAGGTCCAGGTCGTCCTGGACCGAGACCTGCCGGGTGTCGTCCTGATCCGGATCCGGGGGCCCGTCCTCGGACAGCTGACGAACCAGCTTCTCGCGCACGCGTTCCTTGAGTGAGCTCATGTGCTGAGCATGCCCCGCCTAAACCGGCGCTATCCAACTTCCCCACGGCGTGTTCCGCACAACCGTGAAGACAATGAGGAAGGCGAGCGCGAGCCACATCGCCGACTTGGGCAGGACCTGCGGTAGTCGCGGCGGCTTCGGATTGCCGCGCCAGCCGCGCAGCAGCCAGGTCCCCCACCAGGCGATGAAGCCCAATGTCAGCGGGAGCAACAGGATATTGCTGTGAATGGCGTCGAGCACATGCCCTTCGGTGAGGTTGTGCAGCCCGCGCAGTCCACCGCAGCCGGGGCACCACCATCCGGTCAGTTCATAGAACGGGCAGTACCCGTACGCACCCGACACATGGGGATCCCGGAAGTGCAGCAGCGCCAGCCCACCGGCGACCGCGCCACCCGCGAGCAGCGGCAGCCCGACGCCGAGCCACCGCGGGCGAGTGGGCGATTCGAGTGCCGCTGCCGTGGTATCCACGACCATCAACGGTAGCGGCACCACCGCCCACCTGCCAGGTCGCACCGAACTTCGCACCGGCGGAATCTCACCGCACCGAGCGTTCGACGACCGGCGCGGTCAGCACCCCGGCGAGCATGTCGACGATCTCCCCCCAGGCCGCCACGTCGCCCGCGGTAACGCGCCCCGCCTCCACCGCGCGCTCATGATCGGCCAGCAGTGCGAACAGCACCGACGGCAGCGCCCGTAATCGCCGCAACCGCAACCGTTTCGGCAGCTCGGTGAGTTCCCGCTCCAGCTGCCGCATGATCACCCGCACCGACGTGCGCCGCGCGGACTCCAGATTGGCGGCGTCGTTGACCGCCGGATGCGTGTGGATCTGTTCGAGAAACCGTGCGTAGTAGTGGATTCCGTGCCGGTCGCTCAGTTCCAGCATGGGAATGACCAGCGCCTCGAGCAGATCGTGCACTCCGGTCGCGCCCGCGCCCGCCTGCTCGGCGAGCAGTTCCAGCCGCCGCACCTCGAGGGTGGCCAGCCGGTATTCGACCACGGCCAGGATCAGCCCGTCGCGATTCCCGAAGTGGTACTGGATGGCCGAATTGTTCCGCTGCTCGGCGGCCGCGGCGATATCCCGCAGCGGCACCGCCTGCCCGCGCTCGGCGATCAAGCGCTCCGCCGCGAGAATGATGCGCTCCCGCGCGTCGGTAACTCCCACAGCCTGCACGATAGCCGTTCACCAGCGCATAAAGAACTCATCCTTGACGGTTAAGAATTATTGCTTAAAGCTCCTTGTGACTGTCGTCACCCAGAAGGACTGAATTCGCGATGATCCTGGACACCTTCCGACTGGACGGCCGCGTGGCCGTCGTGACCGGCGCGGGCCGCGGCATCGGCGCCGCCACCGCCCTCGCCCTGGCCGAAGCCGGTGCGGACGTGGCCATCTCGGCCCGCACCGAATCCCAGCTCGACGAGGTGGCGGGCAAGATCCGCGCCCTCGGCCGCCGCGCGGTCACCGTCCCCGCCGACCTGTCGGACCTCTCCGCCGTCACCGCCCTGGCCGAGACCGCCGCCGCCGAACTCGGCCGCCTCGACATCGTGGTCAACAATGTCGGCGGCACCATGCCCAACACCTTCCTCACCACCAGCACCGAATTCCTCGAAGAGGCATTCCGTTTCAACGTCTCCACCGCGCACGCCCTGACCCAGGCCGCGGTGCCGCACATGTTGAAGAACGACGGCGGCTCGGTCGTGAACATCTCCTCCCGCATGGGCATCTCGGCCGGTCGCGGCTTCCTCGCCTACGGCACCGCCAAGGCCGCCCTGGCGCATTGGACCCGGCTGGCCGCCACCGATCTGTCCCCGCGCATTCGCGTCAATGCCATCGCGGTCGGCTCGGTGCTCACCTCGGCGCTGGAAGTCGTCGCGCAGCAACCGGAGATCAAGAAGCAGATGGAGGACGCCACCCCGCTGCATCGCCTCGGCGAGCCGTGGGAGATCGCCGCCGCCATCGTCTACCTGAGCTCGCGCGCGGGCGGCTATGTCACCGGCAAGGTGCTCGAGGTGGACGGCGGCATCGATTCGCCGAACCTGGATCTCCCCATCCCGGACCTGTAATACACCGCACCGCAGGAGCTTTCCCATGACCTATCGCGTAGTCCAGTGGAGCACAGGCAATGTCGGCCGACGCACGCTGCGCTCCATCATCGCCCGTCCCGAACTCGAACTGGTCGGCATCTGGGTCTCCAGCGCCGAGAAGGCGGGCAAGGACGCCGGTGAGCTGGCCGGTCTCGACCGCGAAATCGGCGTCACCGCAACCCAGGACGCCGCCGCGCTGCTCGCCCTGAAACCCGACTGCATCGTCCACACCGCCATGGCCGACGACCGGCTCATGGAGGCGGTGGAGGATCTGAAGACCTTCCTGCGCGCCGGCATCAATGTCATCTCCAGCAGCCCGGTCTTCCTGCAATTCCCCTACGGCACCCTGCCCGACGAGGCCATCGCCCCGATCATCGAGGCCGCCACCGAGGGCGGCGCCTCGCTGTGGGTCAACGGCATCGATCCCGGCTGGGCCAACGACTGGCTGCCGCTGCTGCTGTCCAGCGGCTCCGAGCGCATCGACAAGATCATCTGCTCGGAGGTGATGGACTACTCCACCTACGACAATCCCAAGGTCCTGTTCGACATCATGGGCTTCGGCAGCGCGCTGGACGAGCTCCCGCTGCTCCTGCAGCCGGGCGTCCTCACCCTCGCCTGGGGCAGTGTCATCCGGCAGCTCGCCGCCGCCCTCGATATCGAACTCGACTCCGTCACACAGCATTTCGAGCGGCTTCCCGCCACCGACGAGCTGAAGGTGGGCAGTCACACCATCGCCGAGGGCACCGCCGCCGCCCTGCGCTTCCAGGTGCACGGCGTCAGCAAGGGCCGCGAGATCCTCACCCTCGAACACACCACCCGCCTGCATCCCGACCTGGCCCCGGACTGGCCGCAACCGGCCGGAAAGGGTTGCTACCGAGTGGAAGTCAAGGGCGAGCCCGACTACATCCTCGACCTCCAGCTCTACAGCAACGGCGATCACGCCGAGGCGGGCATCGTCGGCACCGCCGCCCGCCTGGTCAGCGCCGTCCCGGCGGTCGTCGCCGCCCGGCCCGGCCTGCTGACCGCCATGGACCTCCCCCTCACCACCGGCCGCGGTCTGGTCTCCTGACCGGTCACCACACCCGATACGGCACCGTGGCGGCGAATCCGTTCGTCCGATCCGCCACCACGGTCAGCCGCAGCCGCCACTCCCCGGCGAGCGGAACCCGTACCGGCTGGGACACGAAGTAATCGGGCCCCAGCTCAACGGGTTCCACCCGCCGGAACGCCACCTCGACCGGCCCGATCCCGCCGTCCGTCCGCTCCAGCCGCCCGGTGACCTCCAACGCGTCGACCGGCGTCCCCGCCGAATCACGCAGCCGCACAGTGATTTCCTGCTGCCCGGTATGCGCTCCGTCCACGTCGACCTCGGCCCGCAGCGGCCCGACCACCGCATCCAGCCGCACTGGCGGATCGTAGGTATCCCGCGCGGGCGCGACCCCGGTCAGCAACGCGGTCACCAGCAGCACCGCGACCTGAGCTCCCAGCTCGACACGCACCGCCCACGGCCCGCTACTCGCTCGCGCCGACCCCCACCGGCGAAACCGCCTCGCCGAGCCCGTATCCGGGCCGGCGGCCGCGATCCACCGCACCACCATCGCCGTTCCCACTGCGATCGCGACCAGCGCGACTTTCACCAGCAACAGCAGCCCCCACGAGGTATGCCACAGCGCCGCGACCGGACTCACCGCACGCCAGCTCTGGAACGTCCCGCTGACCACCAGCGCCCCCACCGCCCCGGCCGCGACCGGCCCAAACCTCGCCACCACCTCGGCGCGGCGCGGCGTGCGCCATGCCAACCCGACCAGCACTGCACCACCGATCCACAGCGCCATGGCCGTCACGTGCAATACGCCGGAAGCCACTGCTGCCCAGCGGTATTCACCGGCGACCGCATGACCCGAGGCCACCGTGGACAGCACCACGACCCCGCCACCGGCGAACTCCATCACACCCGGGACTCGCGCCGGAGCGATACGGCTGCTCGGCGGTGCCTGCCGGTGGTTCCACGTTGCCCAACCCGCCAGCCTCCCCGGTGCGGTCGCGAAGTATGCGAGGGCTGACGCGCCCACGGCCCTGGCCAGCAGCGCCGCGCCGACCAGTGAGGTCGCCGACTGTATCCAGACCCCTCGTTCGCCCCAGCCCGCCGCACCCCCGAGTCGCCCGGGGAGGACGGCGAAGGTCGCCAGCGCGGTGACGACGGTGGTGGTCGCGCCGAGGCGAACAAGCTGGGCGATCGCCCTTTCCCGCGCCGCATTCGGCCACACCAGCCGTGTCGCGAGTGGAATGCCCACGGCCAATGCGATTCCCGCGTAGCCGAGCGCCGCCAGCAGTCGCACCACCACGTCGAGCGCGGCGATCAGCGGATCGGGCGGGGCGGCCGTGACCGTCAGGTCGGGCGGGACGCCGATCCCGAAGACGATCGAGCCCGCCACCACATGACCGTCGGCCGAGAGTAGCGACCAGCCGAGCAGGTAGGTCCCATCGGCGAGGCCGGATCGCAGCGGTACCACGATCGTCCGGCCGCCGTCGGAACTCTCGGTCGCATCGACATCGGCGCGCGCCCCATCGCGGTCGGTGACCGTGACCGCGTTCTGCGCCGCCGTCACCGGTTCGTCGAAGGTGATCGATATTCGCGCGGGCGCGTGCTCCACCATCGCCCCGTATCCGGGATCGCTGCCCACCAGCACCGCGTGCGCGAATGCCGGTGCGGCGCCGGAGAACAGGCCGATCAGCCCCAGCCCCAGGGCGAGCAGCAGCGCGACGACTGCCCGTCTCGCGATCATTCCCGAGTGCGGAAACGCCGGAACTTCGGTGCGGCGGACAAGGCCAGCGCACCGATGGCGACGACCAGGGCCACCTCGGCCAGTCGGCGCTGGACGCGCGAATCCCGATGGGCTGCTACCGCTTCCGGCGCGGCGGTCGGCTGGCCGTGCGCACCATCGTGTGCGGCCGACAGTTTCAGAACCGGGGCGGGCTTGTCGGGCGCGGTGCCGTCGGAGGATCGCTCGATCCAGGACACCACGCTGCCGTCGCTGTAGGTCTGGATGGCCGGGAACGCGATTTCGGCCGTGTGCGGCAGCGGCCCCACCTGCAGTTTGAACTCCCCGAACTCGCCGGGTCGGATCGAGACTCCGTCCCTCGCGGTGAAGGTGACGCTGGAGACATAGTCGGTGACCTTGCCGCCGTGCCCGTTGTCCACGGGTGTGGCCAGGGTGGCGCGCTTCTGCGTCACGTCCCATCCGGCAATGGCCTCATTGCGCACGACCGCGAGCGGATGATCCTGCGGCAGCGTGATTTCCAGCTTCACGGTGCCCGCGGTCGCCGACTCGGTCGGCACCCGCACCGTCACCACCGCGAACCCGCCCGGCTCGGCCTCGGGCGCGCTGACCCCGACATGCGCCGCGGCCGTCCCGGCTCCCAGGAGTCCGAGTCCCGCGACGAGGGTCGCGGCGGCGGTCAAACGTGCGAATGTCACTGTGTTTCTTTCTGTTCTGTGTGTTCGTAGAGCCGTGCGCGGTCGACGACCGCGATGGCGCGGCCCTCGTGTGCGATGACGACCGGCCCGGAATGATCGGCGAGACGGGCGAGTGCCCGCGCGAGCGGTTCGGTCGTGCCGACGAACGGCAATGCCGCGTCGAGATGCGTGGAGACCGAATCGGTAGC
This sequence comes from Nocardia concava NBRC 100430, assembly GCF_000308815.1. Lineage (GTDB taxonomy): Bacteria > Actinomycetota > Actinomycetes > Mycobacteriales > Mycobacteriaceae > Nocardia > Nocardia concava. Next base: position 39,007 of record NZ_BAFX01000007.1, on the reverse strand, counting down.
GGGTGCGGCGGCCACGCTGGCGGCGGTGATCGATCCGAGCACCTCGGCCACCACGGTCGGACCGGATGCGCTGCGCTGCAGCACCACCGGCAATGCCGCACCGTCACCGAGCAGCGCTCGCGCCTCGGCGACGGTCGCGCCGGATGGCACAGCCGCCAGATCGGCGTCGCGATCGAGTTCGCTCACCACCGCGCCGATGGTCGGCCCCTCGACCTCGCCGGTGAGCGGGAATCCCAAGCTCCCCAGCCATTCATCGTTGTAGTACTTCGACAGATACGCCCGCCCCGAGTCCGGCGCGACGACCACCACGACATCCTCCGGCCCCAGCGTCCGCGCGATCCGCAGCGCCGCCGCGATGGCCGTCCCCGACGAACCACCCAGCAGCAGGCCCTCTTCCCTCGCGACCCGATGCAGCACTCGCAGCGCCTCGGCATCGGGAATCCGCTCGATCGCGTCCACCACATCCGTGTGATACGACTCCGGCCATTCGTCGACCGCGGTCTCCGGATGCAGGAAGTGCCCGACCGCCTCCACGTACCAGACCCGCCCGTCGCCGCCGCCGTACACCGAGGTCACCGGGTCGGCCCCGATCACCCACACGGCGCCGCCGGACGCCTCCTTCAGGTACTCGCCGGTCCCGGTAATGGTCCCGCCCGTGCCCACGCCCGCCACGAAATGCGTGACGCGCCCGTCGGTCTGCCCCCAGATCTCGGGTCCGGTGGTGGCCCGGTGCGCCGCCGGATTGGCGGGATTGTCGTACTGCCCGGCGAACCACGCCCCCGGAATCTCCGCGGTCAGCCGCAACGCGACCGACCGCAGATGCTCGGGATGATCCACCGGCCGCAGCCCCGGCGTCTCGTGCACCTCGGCCCCGTGCGCCCGCAGCAGCGCCTTCTTCTCCTGGCTCACCCGGTCCGGCACAACGACCACCGTCCGATAGCCGCGCGCCGCCGCCAACGCGGCCAGGCCCAGTCCGGTATTGCCCGAACTCGCCTCGACCACGGTGCCGCCGGGTCGCAGTTCCCCGTCCCGCTCGGCCGCCAGCAGCATGCCGAGGGCGGCCCGATCCTTCACGCTCCCACCGGGATTCAGGTATTCGAGCTTGACGTAGACGGTGGCCCGGATATCGTCGGTCACCCGGTTCAGCCGCACCAGCGGCGTATGCCCGATGGCGTCGGCGACGGAGTCGAACACGCCCGCGGTCCGCGTGGAAACACCGGTCATGCGGCAGCCCTGCCTGTCTCGCCGAGCGCGGTGAACAGCTCTCGGCGCAGTCGTAGATACTCGGGATCATCGTGGTCACGCGGACGCGGCAGCTCGACCGCCAAGTCGCGCACCACTTTTCCGGGCCGCGGCGTGAACACCACCACCCGGTCGGCCAGCCGCAGCGCCTCGTCGACATCGTGGGTGACCAGCACGGCGGTGAAGCGGTCACGCTCCCACAGCCGCGTGATCTCGCCCTGGAGCGTGGCACGGGTCAGCGCGTCCAGCTTGCCCAGGGGTTCGTCCAGCAGGAACAGCCGGGGCTGATTCACCAGTGCCCGCGCCAGCGCCACGCGCTGGGCCATGCCGCCGGACAGCTGCGCCGGATAGGAATCCCGGAACCCTTGCAGACCAACGAGTTCGAGCGCCTCGGTGATCCGCTCGGCGTCCAGTGCACCGCGCGCCTGCGGTCCGAGCGCCACGTTCTGCTCTACCGTCCGCCACGGGTACAGGGTCGGATCCTGAAACATCAAGGCCCGGTGCGGATCCGGTCCGGTGATGGCCTGCCCGTCCGCGACCAGGGTGCCCCGCGACGGCCGTTCCAGTCCGGCCAGCAGGCGCAGCAGCGTCGACTTCCCGCATCCCGACGGCCCGAGCAAGGCCACGAACTGCCCCGGCTCGATGCGCAGCGAGATATCGGTCAGCACCCGCAGCCGCCCCAGTTCCTGCGCACGGGTCGGCACCGGCGCAGGTCGGCCCAGCACCCGATCCAGCACGGTGCGCTTGCGCGGCCCCGCCACCGAGAACTGGTGTGAGACTCCGTCGATATCGATCGCGATCCCGTCGCTCACCATCGCACCAGATCCTTCTGCCAGGCCAGCGCGCGATTGCGCAGCCGGAGCAATCCGACGATCGCGGTGCAGCACACCACGATCATGATCACGATCGCCGCGTACATGCGCGGATAGGCGGCCCAGCCCTTGGTCCACTGGATGTACCAGCCCAGCCCGTTCTTCACGCCGAGCAGTTCCGCCACCGCCAGCGCCGTCAGCGATGAGCACAATCCCATGAACAGGCCGGTGAAAATGCTCGGCAGCGCACCCGGCACCGCGACCCGCCAGATCAGGAAGCGATTCGACGCGCCCAGTGTCTGCGCCACATCGAAATATCCGCGCGCCACCCCCGAGACGCCCACCCGGGTGAGGAACGACACCGGGAACCACACGCCCAGCGCCACCATGAAGACGCTGCCGAGATAGGTGCTCGGGAACAGGATGAACACCAGCGGCAGAATGGTGGCCGGCGGTACCGGCCCGAGCGTCAGCAGTATCGGATGTGTCCAGTACGCAACGTTTTTCGACCATCCGGTGGCGATCCCGGTCAGCAGCCCGCTCACCGCGCCGATCGAGAATCCCGTCACCAGCAGCAACAGCGAATGCCAGGTGCACGACACCAGCAGGCCGCCGTCCTCCCAGAACACCAGCAGCATCTGCTGCGGTGACGCGAAATGCGGCGGCTCGAGCCAGCCGGTCTTCGCGGTGCTGTACTCCCACACCAGGATCCACGCGGCGACCACGCCGATCCACGGCGTCCAGTGCCGCAACCGTACCGTGGCCGCGCGGCTGTTGAAGGCGATGACCGCCCAGCCCGTCAACCCGAAAGCAGTTGTCGCGAAGATGATTCCGGCAGCCGTCGGCGCGGCCGCCGTGAGCCGATCCGGCACCAGCAGCGTCACGGCCGCCGTGAGCACCCACAGCGACCAGGCCGTCACGAACCCGATGGTCGGCGGGTACCGGACCGCCGTAGCGACCGGCACTGCCGTCTTCTCCTGGCCCGCAACGGTTTCCGCCGGAGCGGTCGTCACCACGTCAACCCCAGATCGGCGTACACCTTGTCGGCGAGCCGCCGCGCATCGGTCTTCCGATCCAGATATCCGGTCTTGGCGAACTTCTCGATGCCCGGCGTGATCTCCGGCTTGAACTTCACCGCGGACGGGTTGTAGCCGTAGGTCTTCAGCGTCGATTCCACGACCGTCAGATCCGCCGCCACGTACTTGTTGTCCACCTCGAGCGCAGCGGTCCGGCTCAGATTGGCCCCGACCCAGCGGCTGCCCTCCGCCCAGGCCGTGACCAACGCCCGCGCGGTATCCGGATCCTCGCGAAGCAGCTTTCCGTTGACGGCGGTCGCGCAGCAGAACAGCTCGCGATTCGCGCCCTGCTGATTATTCGTGAGCTCCCGCGCCTTGCCCTTCAGCGTCGGGAGCAGCGCGTTCGGATCGCTGCCCGCGACCGCCTGGATCTCGCCGCGTGCGAGCGCGTCGCCCAGCTGGTCGCCGGGAAACACCCGCCACTCGACGTCCTGACTCGGGTTGATACCGGCGTCCAGCAGGTCCAGCGAGAAGAACGACATGGACGAATCGCCGATCGCCCCGACCCCGATGGTCTTGTTCCGCAGCTCCGCGATCGACTTGATGGGGCTGTCGGTCGGCACGATGATCCGCAGGCAGCCCTCGTGCAGCCCCGCCGCCAGCTTGGCGTCGATCCCCTGCTCGATCGGCTTCAACCAGGAGAAGAAGATCCCCGGCGCGGCATCCAGCTTCCCGGCCCCGACCGCGTCCTTGATCTCATCGGACCCGGTCTTGATCACCTCGACCTTCAGCCCGTGCTTCTCGAAGATCCCCTGGTGCACCGCCGCGAACAGCGGCGCCTCACAGATCCCACCCCCGAACCCGATCTTCAGCGCCCGATTCACCGGCCCCGACCCGGGCGTCCGCCGCGTCGTCAGCCAAGCCCCCAGCCCGCCGCCGACGACAACAGCTCCCGCAATCCCGGCCCCCGCGAACAACTTTCGCCGCGACAGCGTCGGAACCTCCAGCTCCGCAGGCGCCCCCAAGTCCTCCGACTCGTCCGCCACCTGCCCAGCACCCTGCTCGTTCTCACTCACGCCGCCAGACTCGCAAAGCCCCCCGCCCGCGAACAGATTTCCCCTCACCACGAACACAAGTCGCCCCAACGAAAAAGAGGTGAGGACCCACAGGGTCCTCACCTCTCCTACCGAGCCGCCTGGGGGAATCGAACCCCCGACCTTTTCATTACGAGTGAGCGCAGAACCGTGCTCTCCCGTCCAGCAAGGGACAAGGCGTCCAGGTCAGGGACCACTCCCATGTCCGGGGAGTTTCGATCAGTCCAGACTGTTTCACCCTGTCTTGGCACACTCTCGGCACGCTGAAAAGCAGGCGGGAACTGGGGATATCCAGCATTCTCGGCACGCTCACGACGCCTACCCGCTGGGCCACCTTGTCCAGGTCTCTCAGCGCGCCGCTGCCTACAGCGCGACACCGACCCAAGATGCGAAGTTCGACAGGCTGTCCGTCCGGCGGCGCTCGGTCGACGCTACGGCGTACAGCGTTTCACGCACGGAAGGGTGTAGGCGGGTCTGTTGTGGCGCGACAGCGCGCGCAGCGCCAAGCGCCTTCAGCGCCTTGTCAGGTTGACCGACCAGCACCCAGGCACGCGCAACGTCTTGCCAATGGTGACCCGCACGGGGCGGGGCAATCTCTGGGGGCAGGATCAACTCCGATCCTTCCCTCGCGGCCCGATCTGGATCGCCGGATTCCAGCGCAACCGCGCAAGCATGGATGCCCACATTGCCGGGGCCGAACAGGGTTCCGTACAGGTCGGACTCGTGCGGCATGGACGGGGCAAGGCGGCGCGCATGTTCGATGTGCTCGGCAGCGGTGTCGGGTCGAATGGCGCGGGCGGCGACGATCGCACCGCATAAGTGCCCGTATCCGCGTACAGCGTTAGCGGCTTCGCCATCTCCCTCAACGAGGTCGATCCCCTGCTCTACCAACGAGAGACCGACCTCATTTGCGTTGTGGTACATCAGGATTCGCGCACGCTTGATCTTCGCCTGTGCGGCATACAGCGGATCATCGGCACCGACAGCGGCCCACTCGAGGCGGTCAAGCACGGTCGGGGCGAGCGCAGTGAACCCGAACCGGCGACACAGGCGTTCGGTGGTGACGTGCGCGGCGCACAGCAGCGAGAACACTTTGCCGCGGTCGCTGTCAGTCGCGGCGTGAAGCGCTCCGTAGAGCTGGCGCAACAGCACGGGCATTCGAGCGAGCGCGATTCGGCCCTTGTCGTTGCGATACGCGAGGTCGATCGCGGCCATCTCGGTTGTCAACTCAGCCAGCGAGGGCGGCTCGACGGCCCGCACGTAGGGCCCTTCAGCGAGCACCGAGCGCAGCTCGGCCACGCCGTCGAGCGGCCCATCTTCCTCAATGATGTCGTAGTACGGAGCACCGGTGAGGTGCTCGGGCTCTACACCGAGCGCCGACGCGATCGCAGCGACAAACCCGGGCGAAGCGGGTTCGCGGTTCTGTTCGACGGCACGAACCATTGACAGGCTGTATTGCGCCCGCTGGGCAAGCTGTATTTGTTTCAGCCCGGCGAGTTTGCGCAGGCTCGCAATTCGGTCACCGGTCGTAGTCACCGCGCTACCTCCGTAGCTGGGGAATTCACAGTGGTTCACGTCTGAGCGTACAGACTCACGCACGTTCGCCCGAGTCCTGTTACTGCACTGGCACTCCCGCCCGCGAGATGACAGGAAGGTGAACGTACGCCTCCGCCGGGTCCACCCCTTCCCGGCGGCAGGCGTTCCAAGGGGTTGGAATTCACAAGGGAGAGGGCAGCGCATGACGCAGCCGATACCGGGGTTCGACCACGTACGGCATATCGATGCGGAGGTGGTCACCCACGTCACGGAGACGGACCTTTGGGCAATCCAAGCGGCCGAACTCGCTACTGACCTTGCAGAGCTGGAACGCCTGGGCTTCATCGAGGGGAGCGATTGGTGATGATCGCGTACCTGGCACAGCACCAGACAGCTATGACGCTGGCTTGGGTGCTGGCATTCCTGGTCCCCTCCGTCGCCCTGCTGGGCGCGGCGCTCTGGCCAGAGTACATACCTCCAGAGAACAGGGTGGGCGCGATCAGAGCCCGGATCGAGGAGGAGAAGCGGGCCGCCGCTGCCGACACCGAGGAACTGCCCCCGGTGAAGGGTGCGCGGCCTAGCCGAAGACCAGCGGGCAGCCGCAGCGCCGCCTGATCACACACCGAACAGACCAATGCCCCGGCCGGGAGCTATCCGGCCGGGGCATTGGCGTTCACCAGGGTAGGCGGGCCGCAAAATTGACGCCCCCGCCGCCTGACTCGTCGGCGGTCAGTCAGGAGATTTCTCTCTCCCCGCGCGGAGGCTGGCCGCATTCATCCTGTGCAGCGAGCGTTTTCGGCCCCGTAAAAAAAGTCCTGACTACCACAGCGAGTCAGGGGCGGGGGTACCTGGATTTTTGGCTGACGCAACGAAAGAACGGCCCGCGCCAGCCGAAGGGAGGAGCTGACGCGGGCCGCATGTCCGGACTGGTCGTTATCCGGCCAGTCCGGTGATCTTGCGGGCACCGCCAGGCTTGGACACAGCGAATGCGGGCACGGCGTAGGACTGGATCCACTGGGCGCGGTGGTGGCGATCGTCGATGACCTCGGTCGTCATGGGCCGTTCGAACGCGACGCGCCCCACGAGACCGGACTCCACCAGGTAGGCCGTGCCCGGCGTGACGAGCACGGACGGGCGGACCTTGGCGATACCGGCCGATGCCAGCACGGCGGCAAGCTCAGTGCCGTAACCGATTTTGAGCCGCGCGTGCTCCTGCGGGTGGCACACGAGGGTGTCGAGCCCCTTGATTCCGATGTCGTCCATGACGGCGGACAGGTTGGCGTTCGCGAAATCGGCAGTCGGGCGATTGGCGTTCGGCGTGAGGCTGGTGTCAGGGCCGACGGTCACCAGCGCGGACCAGTCGTGACCGGGCAGTGGAGCAATCGTGTGCTTGGTCAGGGCCGCATCAACAGCAGCTAAGGCCACCTGGTCGATCTTTCGGGCGATGGTGTTGGACAGCTGAATCAGCTTGTTGGCCAGCGTGATTGCGTCGCAGCGGTCGCGGTGCTCGTCGAGGATCTGAATCTTGGAGCCCCAGTCCTGCGGGACGGCCAGATCCATCGGCATGTCACTGCCCGAGACGATGTACTCGGCACCGGGCGCGCGGAGCTCGGTGTCTCGCGCCAGGTAGTTCGATCCGTGCTTGAGCACGCCGTACACCACGCCGCCGCCGGACACTCCGGACGGAATCGGGTTGAAGAATGCGTCCATCACCAGCTGCTCGGCGGTGAGCTTGGCGAGTACGTCATTCAACTTGGTCGGGCTGGCCAGCAGCGCCGACACGTTCAGCGTGCCCTGAGTGTCGATCTTCGGCAGGAGTGGGTTCGGCATGGTCGTTGTCTCCGTTCAGGTTCGGCCGGCGGTGCGGGCTCAGGTTCGGCCGGCGGCGGTGCGGCGGGCCTGGACGAGGGCGTCCAGTTCGGCCGCGTTAATCCACCAGCGGCCCCCGCTGCGGAAGCCTGGGAGCCGTTTCGAGCGGCACAGGTAGCGCACCCCGTCCGGGGTGAGGCCCAGTGCCCTTGCGGCGGTGGCGGTATCGACCGCGCCCGTGTCCACAGTCAAGGCGTCGAGCACGAAATCGACTCCGGTCCTCGCGTCCGCGTGAGGATGCTCGCGAGAGCTGCTGGCCCCCTGGGCGAGACCATGACGCAGCGCGACAAGCCGGGGTGAGAGCCGCGCGCCCCGGTCGGCCGCCAACCGGGCCAGGGCGTCCAGCGCGGCAACGAGTTCGGCGGCGTCGTCGTCACTGAGCGCTACCCCGTCGAGGCGCTGCACTGATCGTCGCCGTCGTCGAGTAGCCCGTGCTCACATTCGAGCAACAGCCGCACGTGTTCCTCGGCGCGGGCCGTCACTGCCTCGGGGTCAAGCCATGATTCAGGGAACACAGCGGTTACAGCCTTGAACAGCGCCAGCAGGCCCACGGGCGGGCCGTCGTGTTCCACCATGGCGGCGGCGCGGTAGTCATCGCGGAGCAGGTGAACCAGTACTACCGCGGCGCGCCGCTCGTCGGCGGGTGTCATATATCCGCTCACGGGAGGTCTCCGTTCATCCATTGCTCAAGCCGGTCAAGACCGTTCGCCCACAACTCGGCCTCGTCGATGCCTTGGGCGACAAACGCCCGCCACTGATCCATGCGCGCCCGCATTCGAACGCCCGGACTGTGCGCATCTCCGGGGGTGCGCTGACCGTTGTAGTCGGGTTGGCTCATGCCCTTATCCCTTCGGTGCCCAGATGAGCGGATGTTCAGCAGGTTCGAACAATTCGCGGAGCACCGGCGGCGTGTGGTCGGACAGGTCGGCCGCGTAGAAATCGGTACCGCCGAACACGATCCGGCCGTTACCAGCGAGCGCGCTCCGCACGGCCCCGGCGGCACGCTGCTGCCGCTCGGCAGTCAGCAGACGCCATACGTTGCGGCACAGAGCGATATCGCACGGCGGCGGATCGTCTACGCCCAGTTCGGCGACAGCGAAGGTCACACGCTCGCGGATGTGGTCGCCGACGACAACCCAGTACCGCGCGTCGTCGTCCTGGTCAAAGTGGGAGACAGCCACTCGAGCATTCACCTCGTCACGGACGACCGATTTCCGGTACCGCGCCCGCAGTGCCTCACTGATGAGGTCGGACGATACGTCGTGTGCGATTACCTCGCCGTCAATATCGTTGTCGTACAACATAATTGCGGCTGAGAACGCTTCCTCGCCGCTAGCGCACGCGCCCGACCAGATAGTGACCGGACGGCCGAGTTCGGCCACGTACGTGCGCAGCAGCGGCCAAATCGCCGCACTGCGAAACCATGAGGTGTAGGTGCCCTGCCTGGCGCGGCGCGCCCGGCGCATGTCGTCGAAGGTGGAGAATCCAGGGTTCATGTTCTTCCTCTCGCCCGGTTGTCTCGTGTCCCGTTGTCCCACTCCCTAAGAGAGGGGGAGTGGGACGGGACAACCGGCGCGGGACGGGAATTCGGTGGGACGGCATTGGGACAGTGGGACAACGTCATTGCGCACCCCCGCCGCCCGGCAGTCGGGTGCAGACGTAGCGGGCGCGATTCTCGGTACCGATGTTCCGTAGAATCTGCCGCTCTATCAGCGTGTTTACCGCGCGGTAGGCGCTGGACTTGCTCACGCCCTGCTCTACGGCGAGGTCTCGCAGTTGCGCCCTGGTCAGTCCCTCATCACCGCATGTTGTCCCAGCGATGTCCCACACGTTCCGCAGTGACGCGGGCTCGTCGGCATCGGTTGTCCCATCGGCTCGTGGGACAACGACCAGGGATTTTCTGGCATCCTCGGCGACGCCGGGCATGAGCGATTCCGAGACTGTGTGCGGTACAAGCCGGTACTCGAAATCCATACCGCTGGGTGCGTCCTTGTGTTTCTCGACATGGATCGTGGCGCAGAGTGGGCCATCGGACTTCAACCGCAGATCCGTCCACACCGCCCCGTCCCACGCCGTAGACCCGCGCGGGGTGCTCCCAGTGCGTCCGGTGTGATGCACCACCAGCACCGCACACCCCGCCGCCTCCCGGATACGCTCGGCCGCGTCGATCGCGCGCCCCTGCTCAGTGGCCGAGTTCTCCTCGAGCCCGAGCGTGCATCGGGCTCGTGTGTCGAGCACCAGCAGACCCGCGCCGATGTCGGCCGCCAACTCGGCCGCCTCGCTCACGTCGACCAGTTGGCCCAGTTGCACCGGGCAGGGCAGCACGTACAGCCAGCCCTCGAGCGCGGCGGGGTCGACCCCGGTCAGCTCGCACCACGCCAGGATGCGCACACGTAGGCCCGCTGCCCCCTCGGCCGCGACATACACGACCTTCTCGCGCACCGGGACAAGGTGGCCCTCCCAGTTCTGGCCCGTCGCCAGCGCGCACGACATATCAACGGCCACAAAGGATTTGTACGATCCAGGCGCGCCCGCCAACTGGGCGAGAGTGCTGCGGTGCAACAGTCCATCCACCAAAGGCTCAGCAGCGGGTAGGCGGCCCAGTGCTGAGGGAGTTAGAAGTCTGTCGCGCAACGGAATTCGCCGATACGACGGTTGAGTTTCGTCCGACGGTAGCGGGTTGTCGTCGCCGTCCGGCTGTGGTGGGCCATTGGCGTCACGGTATTGCGCAAGCAACGCAGACGCCTCGGATTGAGTGAGGATGCTCGTCACGCCGCGACCCCGCCCGCCCGATGCACCCGCTCGACCAAGGCCCGATCCGAACCGCCCTGCTTCCAAAGCACCCGCGCCACAGACGCGGGGAGGATTGGCGTACATCCGACCGAGTACAAATCGACCGTGGCGGCCGACCACGCGGCCAACCGGGACGCACTTACGCCGTCGTCATCGCGCAGGCCCTCGGTCCACGGATCGCCGCCCGGGAGCCTGCGTGCCGCCTCGGCCCTGCGATGCCATTGCGCGGCGATCTGCTGACCGGCAGCGATATCCTGAATCTGGCCCCGACGACCATTCGCCGCCCTGGCCGCCCCCGCACCGGGGTGCGTGAATTCGCCACTCACTTGCGCTGCCCCTGCACATCCGACTCTTGGTCTAGGCGCAGTTGGCGCAGCACCGCAGCACTAGGGACGCGCACGCAGCGACCCACTCGGATTGTCGGTATCTGCCCTTCGCGTGCGTAAACGTATGCGCTGGCGCGTGATACGCCGATCAGTCGCCCGTACTCCGGTATCGAAATGGTCGGCTCCGTCCGGAGCCGGGCAAGGATTTCTTGGGTATCACTCATGCATCTCTGTCTAGTCGCTCTGGCATACAATCGTCCAGGATGATACGTTGCCATTTATGACGCGACGTAAAACCAACAACCACCCCCAGCCTCCCCCTCGACACGACCGCAAGCGTGGCGACTTTGCGGGCGGCGGATATCTCGGCGACAACGTCGGCACGATCCACCTCGAAGGGCACGATCTGTCCTACAGGGTGCGATTCGCCACCGGCGACAACGGGCCGGAGGTTGTCGAGCTGACGATTGGAAGCCTGGAAGATCGCGCGCTTACGAGTGACGACCTGCGCGCAATCCCTTTGCGTCGCTTGGCCGCATACGTCGCGCAGATGGACAAGGCGGTCCAACTACCGCCGAATCTTCGGCCGCGCGAATGGGAAGAACCGGAAGACGCAAAGACTCCTCGCAAACGCCACATTGACGATGACCTGCTCCGCGAGGTGGCCGACCGCGCTCGAACGGCATTCCGGCGCGGTGAACGAGTGCGAGAGACGCTCGCCGACCACTTCCATGTCTCTCCGTTCACCATCGACAAATGGCTCGCCAAAGCTCGTGAGTCAGCCATTCTCCAGCCCGGAGAGATTTCCCGTAAACGCAAGTGAGGCAGGGTAATTCAATGTCAGAACCTACACGCAAGGGCAGGCGCGCCGAACCTATCGACAAGCGCACGGCCAAGAACGGGACGGTCACCTGGACATTCCAGGTGGACGTGGGCACCCGGCCGGACGGCTCCCGTGACCGCCAGCGCTTCACCTACGACACCCAGACCGTTGCCCGCCGGGAGTATCGCCGGATCACATCGGAGGTAGCAGCCGGGACGTACGTCCACCTGCTGACCCTGACCGTGGACGAAGCGTGTGACGAGTGGCTGACCGGACGGCGCTTCCGGCGCGGCGTGACAGCCGCCAACGCCCGCAATCACCTGAAGGCAGCGCGCCGGTACTTCGGCGGCAAGAAGTTGGCGCAGCTCACCAAGGCCGACGTGGACAAGCTGGTGGATTGGATGCTGACCGCCGGGCGCGTGGACCAGCGGTCCAACGTGGACCCCGAGTCGCTGTCCTCCCGGGTCTGCGCCTTCGTGGCGCTGCACACGGACGGCGTGACCGCGCGGGCGATCCAGGCGGAGTTCTCGGGCCAGGATGTCCACACCCGCCTGTCAGCGCTGCTAAAGGCGGGCCGTATCCAGCGGGTCTCGCGCGGCGTCTACGCGGTGGCGGAGACGGACGGCGCAGCGCCGCGCGGCGTGAAGCCCGTGACCGTGCGGTCCACCCTGACGGCGCTGTCCATGATGGTCCAGTCCTACGTGGACCAGGGGCGTCTCCCCCGCAACGTAGTGGCGCTGGCGGAGCGCCCGGAAGACCAAATTACCGACCTGGACGAGGACGAGGAACTGGACGACCCGAAGGCGTGGACGGTCGCGGAGGTCGCGCGGTTCCGCGAGGCTGCGGCGTCGCACCGCCTCTACGCGGCTTGGCTGATGTCCACGTACGGGATGCGCCGCTCTGAGGTGCTGGGCATGAAGTGGACCCGGTTCTCCGATGCGGCGCTGAAGGTCCGCCGGGGACGGGTCGCGGTCGGCACATCCACTGAGATGAACGCGCCCAAGTCCCGCCGCTCCCGTCGCGATCTCCCGCCGCCGCCCGAACTGGCCGCCGCGCTGCGCACCCTGAAGCGCCTCCAGCGGGCCGAGTGCCTGGCGCTGGGTGTCGAGTGGTCGGACAACCGCCTGATTGTGGTGGACGAAGTGGGCAACCCGCTGCGGCCGGAGCGCTACACCGATGAGTTCCAACGAATCTCGCGGGCGGCGGGCCTGCGGCGTATCCAGCTAAAGCACCTGCGGAATTCGTCCGTGAGTTCCATGCTCGCGCTGGGAATTCCGGCGCACATCGTGGCGGCTTGGCACGGCCACGATCCGACCATGACCCTGGGCGTCTACTCGGTGGTCCAGGGTGAGGAACTGGCGGCGGCCGGTACCGCTGCGTTCGGGAGCTAGTCCGATGATGTTCGACCGGGTGCCCTGATCCGGGATGCTCGCCCAAGAGTTGGCACAACCTCGGCACGCTGGGCATAAGTCCCCCCGAAGGGGGATAAGGGAATTGGTCTCTGACCTGGAGCCGCCTGGGGGAATCGAACCCCCGACCTTTTCATTACGAGTGAAGCGCTCTACCGACTGAGCTAAGGCGGCGTGCCTTCCGGCGCTGAGAGTCTATCGTCTCGCCGCCGGATCACGAAAACGGGTGGTCGGGGTCACGGGTGGTATGCCGGGATCAGGCCGAGCGGGCGGCGATGAGGGCGGCGGCCATGGCTGCCAGGGCGAAGCGGGGCTTCACATTGGTTTCGAGGGCGGTGCGGCAGTCGAGGACGGCCTGGATGGAGAGGAGCAGGCCCTCGGGGCGGACGTCGGTCGCGAGTTCGCGGATCTGGTCGGCCATGTCCGGGTGGGTGAGGACGACGCCCGAGGAGGAGTCGGCCTTGGCGGCGCCGAAACGGACCGCGAGGGCGTCGCGGTACATGCCCGCGACATCGATCAAGGCCCGGTCCAGGGCGTCGCGGCCGGTGCGGGTTGCGCGCGACTTCTGGCGTTTCTCCAGGTCTTTCAGGGCTCCGGCGGAACCGCGGGTGGCCCCGGCGGTGCCCTTGCCGGTGCCGCCCGCGCCGAGGGCGGTGGCCAGCTCGTCGCGTTCCTTCTCGTCCCGCTCGGCGCTGACCTGCTTGGCCTCGTCATCGGCCGACTTCACCAGCTCGTCCGCGGCGGTGTAGGCGGCCGCGGGGCGCGCGGTCGCGGTGACCAGGGCCAGTGCGCGCTTGCGGCGCGCCCGCGCCTCATTGTCGGTGGCCAGCCGCCGGGCCCGGCCCACATGCCCGCCGCTGACCGACGCCGCCCAGTTCGCGACCTTCTCGTCCAGCCCGTCCCGCTCCCGCAGCACCTGGGCGATCGAGGCCACCGACGGCGTCGCCAAATGCACATGGCGACACCGGGATCGGAGCGTCACCGAAATATCCTCGGGATCCACCGAGGGCGCGCAGAGCAGGAACACCGTGCGCTCCGGCGGCTCCTCGACCACCTTGAGCAGCACATTGCCCGCCGCCTCGGTCAACCGGTCGGCATCCTCGACCACCACGACCTGCCAGCGCCCGGTGCTCGGTCGCCGCGAGGCCACCTGCACGATCTCGCGCATCTCCTTGGTGCCGATGCTCAGGCCCTCGGGCACCACGCGCCGCACATCGCCGTGCGTCCCGGCCATGGTGGTGGTGCACGCGTGGCAGCGCCCGCACCCGGGCGTCCCCTCATCGGTGCACTGCAGGGCCGCCGCGAAACACAGCGCCGCCACCGACCGCCCCGACCCGGGCGGCCCGGTGAACAACCACGAATGCGTCATCGCCGACGAGGACCCGGCCCCACCCCGCGCCGCGACCGCGGCGGCGGTGAGATCGGATTCCACCGCACCCTGGCCGACCAGCCGATCGAAGACACCTGCCACGCGCACAACCTTAGCCGCCACCCCCGACAGCCCGGCCGACGGTCAGCGGGCGCGCTGGAACTCAGTTAGCGCGCTGATACGTGGTGTTGGCCCCGTCCAAGGCTTCCCGGATGATGTCCGCGTGCCCGGAGTGATGCGCGATCTCCCGCAGAATATGCAGCACGATGTAGCGGGCGGTCAGATACACCCGCTCCGGCGCCCACGGCGCGGTCGGCGTCGGCACCGAATCCTCGAGGTTGGGTAGCTCCCGGACCAGCTTCGCGGTGTGCTCCGCGACCACCTCCCACTCCGCGAGCAGCCCGGCGACCGTCTGATCCGGATCCAGCCGGTACTCGGAATCCATTCGGGAGACATCGAATTCGGAGTTCGGATCACGCTCGACCAGGATCGTGGTCCAGTGCTTCTCCACATTCACCAGATGGCTGAGCAGACCGCCGAGGGTGAGTTCACTGACCGTGGTGCGCTGCCGCGCCTGCTCGTCGTCGATGCCGCGGACGGTGATCCGGAACAGCTCCCGCTGGCTGTCCAGGATCTTGATCAGTTCTTCACGCTCATGGTCGACGGTCATCGAATGTCCTTCCGCTGGTGCGTGTTACCAGGCTCACGCTACGGCAGGGCACCGACAGGAAACAGCGGCTGAAATGCGAAATGCTCCCGCCGGGACGGGAGCATTTCGACGAGCTTCGCTCAGGACTGCGCGGCAGCCGTGCTCTTCTTCGCCGGAGCCTTCTTCGCGGCCGCGGCCTTCTTGGTGGTCACACCGTCGGCCGTCTTGGCCGCCGCCTTCTTCGCGGCCGCCTTCTTCACCACGGTCTTGGCCACCGCGGTCTTCTTGGCCGGGGTCTTCTTCGCCGCCGCCTTCTTGGCGGTCTTCTTCGCGGCCTTCTTCACCGGCCCGCGCGCCCGCCGATCCGCCAGCAGCTCCGAGGCCCGAGCATCGGTGATGGACTCGACCTCATCGCCCTTGCGCAGGCTGGCATTGGTCTCACCGTCGGTGACATACGGACCGAACCGGCCGTCCTTGATCACCATCGGCTTCTCCGACACCGGGTCCACGCCCAGCTCGCGCAGCGGCGGCGCGCTGGCCGACTGCCCGCCGCGCCGCTTGGGCTCGGCGTAGATCTTGAGCGCTTCCTCCAGGGTCACCGTGAAGATCTGATCCTCGCTGGTGAGCGAGCGCGAGTCCGTGCCCTTCTTGAGGTAGGGCCCGTACCGCCCGTTCTGCGCGGTGATCTCGTCCCCGGAGGTCGGATCCGCACCCACCACGCGCGGCAGCGACAGCAGCTTCAAGGCCTCCTCGAGCGTCACCGACTCCACGCTCATGGACTTGAACAGCGAGCCGGTGCGCGGCTTGGGCTTGTCGGCCGCCTTTTTCGTGGTCTTCTTCGCACCGGTGTCGATATCCTCCGCCGGTTCCGGCAGCACCTCGGTGACGTACGGGCCGAAACGTCCTTCCTTGGCGACGATTTCGTGCCCGGACTCCGGATCGACACCCAGCGAGCGACCCTCCTGCGGCGTGGAGAACAGCTTCTCCGCGACCTCCAGGGTCAGCTCGTCCGGCGGCAGGTCGTCGGGCAGGTTCGCCCGCTGCGAGATCGAATCACCTTCCGGGTCATCGGGATTGACGATCATGCGCTCGAGGTACGGCCCGAACTTGCCGACCCGCACCACCACGTCGCGATGGTTCTCGTCCTCGAACAGCTTGATGGAGTTGACTTCTCGCGCGTCGATGCCGTCGAGATTGTCGCCGACCATCCGCTTCAGACCACCCGAGCGGGCCACCGAACCCTCGGCCCCGTGATCGCCGCCGAAATAGAAGGAGGACAACCAGTTTCCGCGCTGCTCGCGCCCACCGGCGATGGCGTCGAGGTCATCCTCCATGGCCGCGGTGAAGTCGAAGTCCACCAGCCGCCCGAAGTGCTCCTCCAGCAGCCCGATCACCGCGAACGCCACCCACGACGGCACCAGCGCGCTACCGCGCTTGTACACATAGCCGCGATCGAGAATCGTCTTGATGATCGAGGAGTACGTCGAAGGACGGCCGATGCCAAGGTCTTCCAGCGTCTTGATCAGCGAGGCTTCGGTGAATCGCGCGGGCGGATTGGTGGTGTGCCCATCCGGCGCCAGCTCGATGGCCGTGACGCCCTGGCCCTCGGTCAGCGCCGGCAGCCGCGATTCGGCGTCATCGGACTGGCCGCCCGCCTCCTCGTCGACACTCTCCACGTACGCCTTGAGGAAGCCCGGGAAGGTGATGGTCCGGCCCGACGCCGAAAACACGCACTCCTCACCGGAATTCGCGGTACCGGTGATGCGCACCGTCAGCGTGGTGCCGCGCGCGTCCTGCATCTGCGAGGCCACCGTGCGCTGCCAGATCAGCTCGTACAGCCGGAATTCGTCACCGTCGAGCTTGTTGTGCAGCTGCCCCGGCGTCGCGAAGGTGTCACCCGAGGGGCGAATCGCCTCGTGCGCCTCCTGCGCGTTCTTGACCTTGCGGGTGTACTGCCGCGGCGTCGGGCTCACGTATTCCGCGCCGTACAACTGCGTGGCCTGCGCCCGCGCCGCCTGAATCGCCGTGTCCGACAGGGTCGTCGAGTCGGTACGCATATAAGTGATGTAGCCGTTCTCGTACAACCGCTGCGCCACCCGCATGGTGCGCTCGGAGGTGAAGCGCAGCTTGCGCGCGGCCTCCTGCTGCAGCGTCGACGTCATGAACGGCGCGTACGGCTTTCGCGTGTACGGCTTGGATTCCACCGAGGTGACCGTGAGGTCCGCCCCGTGCAGTCCCTCGGCCAGCCGCTGCGCGTATCCGGCGTCGAGCACGACGACACCGTGCGACTTCAGCTGCCCGTCGGAGCCGAAATCGCGACCGGTCGCCACTCGCGAACCCTGCACGCTGACCAGTCGCGCGCCGAAGACCCGCGGATTCCCGCCGCTCTCGTCCCCGCCCGCGTCCAGCTTGGCCGCGATATCCCAGTACTCCGCGGACCGGAACGCCATGCGCTCCCGCTCCCGCTGCACGATGACGCGCGTCGCCACCGACTGCACGCGGCCCGCCGACAGGCGCGGCATGACCTTCTTCCACAGCACCGGCGACACTTCGTAGCCGTAGAGCCGATCCAGGATGCGCCGCGTCTCCTGCGCGTCGACCAGATCCTGGTCCAGTTCACGGGTATCGGCGGCGGCGGCCTGAATGGCCGGCTCGGTGATCTCGTGGAACACCATGCGCCGCACCGGCACCTTGGGCTTGAGCGTCTCGAGCAGATGCCAAGCGATGGCCTCGCCCTCGCGGTCGGGGTCGGTGGCGAGGTAGAGCTCGTCGGCGTCGGCCAGCAGGCTCTTCAGCTCGCTGACCTTCCCCTTCTTCTCGGGGCTGACCACATAGATGGGCTCGAAGTCGTGATCGACGTCGACGCCGAGCCGGGCCCACTGCTGTCCCTTGTATTTGGCGGGCACGTCCGCCGCACCGCGCGGCAGGTCTCGGATGTGACCGACCGAGGCCTCCACGACATAGCCGCGGCCCAGGTAGGGGGCGATCTTCTTGGCCTTCGTCGGCGACTCGACAATCACGAGACGACGCAGGGAACGGCCCTGGTCGGGCGCTGCCTGGGAGTTCGGCGCTGCACCGCGGTCTCGTGTTGCCACCGGCGAACACACCTTTCGTCTCGATCCACGTCGGCTGGTGTACGCGCCATACGCGGCTGGGGCAAGCGGCTGCGATGTCCGATATCGCTGCCAGCAACGTTTATACCGTGTTCAAAGGCCGTGACTGGTGCACGGCGACGATGTAGCCCCTGATCGTGATCGAGTGTAATGGGTCGAGATATGGGTCGTCCCCCACCGCCAGGGGGCGATGGGGGACGGATACCTTCGGGAGGGCTCGCTCAGAGCGCCCGAACACCGGTGGCCTGCGGGCCCTTGGTGCCCTGGCCAACCTCGAACTCGACCTTCTGGTTCTCCTCGAGGGTGCGGAAGCCCGTCCCCTGGATCTCGGAGTAGTGGACGAAGACGTCAGCGGAGCCGTCCTCGGGCGCGATGAAGCCGAACCCCTTCTCCGCGTTGAACCACTTCACAGTTCCCTGTGCCATTCTGTTCCTTCTCTTTCCATACCGGAACGGTAGACAACGAGGTTCGTCCACCGGGTCCGTTGAGACCGCTGTACTCTGTTCCCCCTGCAGGAAAGCACCTAGTACACCGTTCGCAACATCGATCCTGCTGATGGTTTGGACTTTCGATCCGTTCCCTCGAACACAGAAGCTTGCGACCAGGAACCAGTGAACCATGTCTTCCGGCAATTCAACAGCCGAGTTACCCACAATTTGCAAAAAAGTTGATCTTGCGAATGCGCAGGTGAGGGGCATAATGCCCAAATCCGTACTTGAAGTTGGTTTGCTTCCGGATAACAGAGCGAGCATCTGGCAAACCGGCCGCGAGGCAAGCCGCTACTCTGCAGTGAAATGGCAGGTAGGGCAGCGGGCGCACACACGTTTCGCACCCGTTCGGCGTGTCGCGGTGACGCTTCGATGAATGGTGAAGATCAGCCGCGATCCAGCGGAGACAACAGCGACATCAGCTATGGGAGATCGTTGCTGAATCGTGTCCTGAACGGCCAGCATTCCGGTGACTCCCGCCTCACCCATGTAACCGAGCTACCGCCGCGTGCGGCCCAGGTCACGAAATGGCCCGAATGGACATCTCCGGATGTCATCGCCGCAGTTCAGGCCGCCGGCGTCGCGGAACCGTGGAGCCACCAGATCCGGGCCGCGGACCTGGCCGCGGCGGGGCGGCACGTGGTGGTGTCGACCGGAACGGCGTCCGGGAAATCGCTGGCGTATCAGCTACCCGTGCTGACCGCGCTGCAGGAAGATCCGCGCGCGACGGCACTGTACCTCGCGCCGACCAAGGCGCTCGGGGCCGATCAGCTACGCATGATCAACGAGCTGACCAGCGAGGATCCGTTGCGAAACGTGCATCCCGCGCCCTACGACGGCGATACGCCCGCCGAGATCCGGCAGTGGGTGCGGGCGCACTCGCGGTGGGTGTTCACGAATCCGGACATGCTGCACGTGGGGATGCTGCGCGGACATCAGCGCTGGGCACGGCTGTTCCGGCAGCTGAAGTACATCGTAGTCGACGAATGCCATATATACCGAGGCGTTTTCGGCTCGCATGTGGCGCTGGTGCTGCGCCGACTACGGCGACTCGCCGCGCGGTACGGGGCGGATCCGGTGTTCGTGCTGTGCTCGGCGACCGCGGCGGATCCGGCCGCGACGGCCGAGAAACTGATCGGCGCACCGTGTGTCGCGGTCACCGAGGACGGATCGCCGCAAGGGGCGCGCACGGTGGCGCTGTGGGAGCCGCCGCTGCTCGGAGCGGGTGTGACCGGGGAAAACGGTGCGGCCGTGCGACGTTCGGCCGGAGCGGAGGCCGCCACGGTGATGGCGGATCTGGTCACCGAGGGCGCGCGCACGTTGACCTTCGTGCGGTCGCGGCGCGGGGCCGAACTGGTGGCGATGGATACGCGACGGCTGCTGGCGGACGTGGACGCCGAGCTCCCGGGGCGTGTCGCGGCATATCGGGCCGGGTATCTGGCCGAGGATCGGCGGGCGCTGGAGGCGGCGCTTTCGGAGGGCTCGCTGCTGGGTGCGGCCACCACGAACGCGCTGGAGCTGGGCGTGGACATCGCGGGGTTGGATGCCGTTGTGGTGGCGGGATATCCGGGGACGGTGGCCTCGTTCTGGCAGCAGGCCGGGCGCGCCGGCCGCCGCACGCAAGGCTCGCTCGTGCTGCTCATCGCGCGTGACGACCCGCTGGACACCTACCTCGTGCACCATCCGGAAGCGCTGCTCGGGCGGCCGCTGGAGGCCAGCATCACCGACCCGCACAACCCGTACGTGCTCGGGCCACACCTGCTGTGCGCGGCCCTGGAACAGCCGCTCAGCGATGCCGAGGTGCACGACTTCCAAGCCTGGGATCTGCTGTCCGACCTGGCCGAACAGGGGCTGATCCGGCGGCGCGCGGGCGTGGCCCGGGACGGGACCGCGCGCTGGTTCGTGACCGCCGACGCGCATCCGCACGACGCGGTCGACGTGCGCGGCGGCATCGGCTCGGCGATCGCCGTGGTGGACGGCGAGTCGGGGCGCATGCTCGGCACGACCGATGCCGGGCGCGCACCGGCCACGCTGCATCCCGGCGCGGTGCACCTGCATCAGGGCGAGAGCTATGTGGTCGACGAGCTGGACCTGGAGGAAGGCGTGGCCCTGGTGCACGCCGACACGCCGGGGTGGAGCACCAGCGCCCGGGCGGTGACCTCGCTGGAGATCGAGGCGGTGACCGAGGAACGCCGATTCGGCTCGGTCACCACGGCTTTGGCCTGGGTGCGGGTGACCCGGCAGGTCATCGGCTACCTGCGCAGACTGCCCAGCGGCGAGGTGCTCGACATGATCGACCTGGACCTGCCCGCCCAGACGCTGCCCACCCGGGCCGTGTTCTACACGGTCACACCGGACCTGCTGGCTCGGGCCGGGATCGACGCGCGGCACGCCGCGGGCGCACTGCACGCGGCCGAGCACGCCGCCATCGGCATGCTGCCACTGGTCGCGACCTGCGACCGGTGGGATATCGGCGGCGTGTCGACGGCTGAACACGCGGATACGGGGCTGCCCACGGTGTTCGTCTACGACGGGCATCCGGGTGGGGCGGGCTTCGCCGAGCGCGCGTTCTCGCGGCTCCGGCACTGGTTGACGGCCACTTTGGGGGCCATCGACTCCTGCGGGTGCGCCGCCGGCTGCCCGTCGTGCGTGCAGTCCCCCAAGTGCGGGAACGGCAACAACCCGTTGGACAAGGCCGGTGCCGCACGCCTGCTGCGGGCGGTGCTGGCCGAGCTCGGCGAAGGTGACGGCGGCCACACCGAACCGTGACGCCGCCGTCGCCGGAGCGAGATCGGAGCGCCATCCGACCAACCGGTCGGCGTCGTCAACTGGTAGATATCGGGCGGCCTCCACGCGGTCGGGGGTGTCTGCGACACGCCGAGGGCCGAGAGTGATTAAAAAGGGATGTGATCCTGTTAACTGGAGGGTTGCTCCGTTCGATAATGTCGCTCCCGGATTTACCTGTGCATTCATTCGAATGAGTCTCGGGGAACGAATAGGAAAGCGATCGATACCCAATCTATTCGCCGATCTTATTCATCGAATATCGACATTGATCATGGGGCGATGTGGCGCGCGCCATCGTATTTCTAACCAACCGCTCGGTACGAGGTAATGGCTTGCGGGTCCCCTTCCGACGGGCCCGCCCGGGCCGCCGCGCGCACCTCCCGCGGACCCAATGGGCCCAGCGATATCCGGCCCTCGACGATCACCGTCACATCCCATCCCGCCACCTCGCACGCCACCAGCCGCACGCCCATTCGGCTCGCGATATCCGCGGCCCGGCGACAACCCGCCGCGCTCCCGCCGTCCAGGGCGCCCGCGGCGGCCAGCGCACCCAGATCCGCGGCGGCCTGCACCCGATGTCGCGCCGCCACAGCGACCCCGATCTGCGCGATCAGGACCATGGTGGCGAGCAGGCCGATGAGGGCCAGGCAGGCGGTCACCGTGACCGCACCCGCCTCGCCGTCCCGCCGATCCCGGACGAACCTCGTCATCGGGGCTCCCCGGGCTCTCGGACGGCCACGGCCGCCGCGTGCAGGGTGAGCGGCAGCAGGATGGCCGGGGCGCTCACATCGGCCACGACCAGGTCGCCCTCGGTGCGGAGCTCGACCCGCGCGCCGGGCGGCGCGACCCTGCTGCCCGCGGTGACGGCCTCGGCGGTATCGCCGCGAGCGGCCAGCCGGGCCGCCTCGCGGGCGGCATCGACACAGCGCACCTGCGCCGATACCGCCAGCAGCGCCCCGATCCCGAGGACCACTACCGCGACCAGCGCGGCCAGCGCAATGGCCGCCTCGGCGGTCGCCATCCCCGCCTCGGCATGGAGAGGTGGTGTGGCATACGTCACTTGACGGGAGTCTTCAACGCCTTGTCGATGATCTTCGTCAGGGCGTTCACGATGCTGTCCCCGGTCACCACGGTGTACAGCACCGCCCCGAAGGCCGCCGCCGCGATCGTCCCGATCGCGTATTCCGCGGTGCTCATGCCGTTTTCGGCGGTGACCACATGCAGCAGGCGAGTTCGCACTCCCCAGAACAGGTTTCGGACGGTCGTTGCCACGGTCGCTCCTTCCCTCGCTCCGGCGCGGCGGTTCCGCGCCGGCACAGTCGTCGGTGACGGTCACAGCAGCCCGCCCTGAAGGACCCGGCCCGCCAGGCCGATCACGACCGGGACGATGCCCAGGCACAGGAAGGCGGGCAGGAAGCACAGGCCGAGCGGTCCGCCGATGAGCACGCCGGCGCGTTCGGCCCGCGCGGCGGCCGCGTCCTCGAGCTCGCCGCGCCGACGTTCCGCCAATTCGGCCACGGCCGTGGCCAATCCGGTGCCGGAGCGCGCGGAGCGACGGGCCATGCGGGCCAGGGCGGTCACCGAGTCGTCGGCCTGTCCGGCGGTGGCCTGTTCCCAGGCCGTGGCCGGATCCGCGCCCAGGCCCAGCAGATCCGAGGCCCGGCGCAGGGCGGTGGCCAGCGGTTCGGGAGCCTCGATCGCCACGGCCGCGGCCGCCGAGGCGGTGGGGAGGCCGGCGCGCAGACAGGCGGCGAGCAGATCGAGGGCCGAGGCGACACCGAGCGGATCCGCCTCGGCCCCCGCGACGGACGGTGGCTGCAGGCCGGGCGCCGACTCGCTCAGCCGACGCAGTCGCCGTATCGCGTCCACCCGGCCGGGCAGCATGAGCAGGGCGAGGGCGGCCAGCAGCGCGGCGAACGCGGCGGTCATCGCAGCACCTTGTCCGTGATGGCGTCGGCCCAGAGCAGACCCGCACAGGTCAGCGCGGACCCCAAGGGCAACAGCACCGTTCCCGCCGCGGAACGGAACAGGACATGCAGCGGGGACGCGCCCATCAGCTCGCCCAGGCCGATGCCGAGCACCGGGAGCAGGGCCAGCACCGCCGCGGTGGCGCGGGCGCCCGCCAGGGCCGCACGGGTGCGATCACGGAAACGCTTGCGGCCGAGCAGATCCAGGCGTGCGGCGGTCAGCAGCTCGGCCAGGGCGAGACCGTGCCGTTCCGCCACCTGCCAGGCCGCAGCCACCCGCGACAACTCCCCCGCCACAACGGTGCCCGGTCGCCGCAGCCCCTCCGCGCCCGAGCCGCCGAGGCGGCTGCGCGCCGCGCTCACCGCGAAGGCTCGGGCCACCTCGCCGGTGGTCTCCCGCGCCGCCACCTGAGCCGCAGCGCTGGGGTGCGCGCCGATGCGCAGTTCCCCGATCACCGATTCCAGACCTTCGAGCAGCTGCGCCGAGTCGGCGGCCCGCAACCGATCTCGGTGCGCCCGTCGACGCCGGGCGGCGAGTGTGGCCGTCACCAGTACTGCCGCAATCGCCGGACCGGGACCGGTCAGGAGTACCAGCGATGCCGCGAGCAATGGTGCAGCGCGAATCATCCACTTGGAATGCATCTTTCGTGCACGACCCACCCGCCGGAACAACCCCTGGAAACGCCGATGCGCAGCGGGTGGGGGCATGACCAGAACAGCCGAGGCGAAGCAGGCGAGCGCCGGAGCCATCGAGCCGAGACCGGGCGTCATCAGCGGCACCCGCCCGACTGCGTACTCGAATCATTGTCAACACCAACCGAATTGGCGGTATCCCGTCGCATGCATGCCCGACGCCACCCCAGCCGAAGCCCTGGGAATCGCGAGCCCTGCGCACCGAACGGACTGCAGCACAACGAGTTACCGGTCGTGCAATCCTGCTGGCACCGTGGCGAATTGGCGTCTTCACTCGCGGGATTCATCGGGAGTCCTTTCGTCGAGCAGTTCGATGAGGGCGGCGGCGGCCGGCGCCGGGCGTGCGTCGGCGGTCCAGGCGGGCGTGATGTGGACTCGGCCGTCGACCGGGGTGACCATGCCGATCTCGCGGAGAACGCGGCGGCCGTCGGGGTGCCGGTGGACGTGCAGGACGACCTGGATCGCCGCCGCCAGCTGGCTGTGCAGGGCGGCCGCGGGCAGGCCGCCGAGGGCCGCGAGCGCCTCCAGGCGGGCCGGGACCTCACCGGGTGAATTCGCGTGCACGGTGCCGGCGCCACCGTCGTGGCCGGTGTTCAGCGCGGTCAGCAGGTCCACCACCTCGGCGCCCCGAACCTCGCCCACCACAATGCGATCCGGGCGCATGCGCAGGGCCTGGCGGACCAGATCGCGCACGGTCACCTCGCCCGCGCCCTCGACATTGGCGGGCCGCGCGACCAGGCGGACCACATGGGGGTGCGGCGGGGAGAGCTCGGCGGCGTCCTCGACGCAGATGATGCGCTCGGCCGGATCGACCTTGGCCAAAAGTCCGGACAACAATGTGGTTTTTCCAGCGCCTGTCCCGCCGACCACCAGGAAGGCGAGCCGAGCGCGAATGATGCGCTCCAGCAAGACTTTCGCGTCGGGTGACACCGCGCCCGCCGCGGCCAATGCGTCCAATCCCTGGGTGGCGGGTCGAAGTACGCGCAGCGACAGGCAGGTGCCGCCGTGCGCGATCGGCGACAGCACCGCGTGCAGTCGAACGCCGAACGAATCACCCAGCGCCGCTTCGGTTCCCGCCAACCGACCATCCACCCACGGTTGCGCGTCGTCGAGCCGGCGTCCCGCTGCCAGGGCCAGCCGCTGCGCCAGCCTGCGCACCGCGGCCTCGTCCGGAAACCGCACCGGTGTACGCCGCAGCCCCCGGCCCCGGTCCACCCACACCGAATCCGGCCCGGAGACCAGCACATCGGCGACCTCCGGATCGTGCAGCAGCGACTCCAGCACCCCCGCACCTGTCATCTCGGTCTGCAGCAATCGCAAGGCGCGCAACAGATCCGCGTCCGCCAGCACCCCGCCCGCCTCGGCCCGGATAGCCGCGGCAACCAATGCCGGCTCCGGATCGACGGCCCCCTCGGCCAGCCGTTCCCGCACCCGCTCCAGCAGCTCAGCGGTCACCAGCTCACTCATCGCGGACCTCGACGCCGACCAGGAACCACCGCCACCCGCCTCCGGGAGCGGCAATGCGGCAGTATGCGATTCGTCCGCCTGCGCGCCGCGCGCCGGGCCAGACTCCGAGCACGGTGGGCCGACCGCGCCGCGTCCCCCTCATTTCGAAGCCCCCGTCGAGTTCACGTAGTCCGTCCCGCGCTGCGCGGGCGCTCCGGTGTGCGCCGTACGCCACCAGGCGGCCCCCGACCGGCCCTGAGTGCGGCGAGGCGCCGAATAATCCGAGAACAGGGCGGTCAGCGCGGTTTCGGCGGCCGTGCGCAACGGGCCGCGACGACGGACCGTGAGCGCGCCCCGTTCCAGGCGCTCGGTCAGACCGGGCTGCGAGGGGACCGCCGCCAGCAGTGGCAGCGCGAGCGCCGCCGCGATCTCCCGTGGCGAGAGCCCACCCGGGGCCGGACCGCGAACGACCAACCGCACGTCCGGGTTTCGCACCCGCAGATACGCGGCGGCGCACTTCGCGGCCGCGATCGACCGCAGCCGGGCCTGCGTCACCAGCACCACCAGATCGGCACTGTCGAGAACCTGCTCGGTGTACGCCCCGTGATCACTCGAGAGATCGGCGACCACCAGATCACCTGCGGCGCGACCGCCCTCGATCACGGCGCGAACCGCGGCGGGCGCGAGGGCCGGTACTGCCGCGTCGAATCCCTCTGTGGCCGTGCCGGAATCGACCGCGTCCGCATCGGCGGGCTCGGATTCGGTTGCGCGGGTGGGCCTTCCACACGACAGGACGGCCAGGCCGGAGACGTTCGGGAGGGCAGCATGCAATGCCGGTGCGGCGACGCGCCCGCGCTCGATGGTGAGATCGGGCCAGCGCAAGCCGGGCACAGTCTCGAGGCCGAGCAGCAGGTCGAGCCCGCCGCCGTAAGGGGCACAGTCGACAAGCAGGGTGCGGTCGCGGAAACGGCCTGCGGCGGTGAGGGCTACGGCCGTGGCGAGGACCGAGGCGCCGGACCCGGCGCCCGCGCCCGCGATGGCCAGGACCGCGCCGTCGCCGGGGCGGCGGCCGTCGTGGGCGGCGAAGGCGGCTATCAACGCATCGGCCTCGGCGGGCAGTTCGATGACATGTTCGGCGCCGGCGGCGGTGGCGGCCTGCCAGTCGAGCAAACTCGCCTCGCCATCGGTCACCAGGAGGATTCCGGGACGGCGTGGGTGCCCGGCGGATGTACAGCTATGCGCGGCGGCGGTATCGAGGACGATCACGGACGCGGCGGCCCAGGCGTGGCGGCCCGGCGGCGGCATGCGCTCGTCGAGCGGGCGGTCGGCCGCGGCGGCGATGCGGCGGATCTCGTCGCGCAGACGGGGATCGGCGACCAGCGACAGCGCCGGCGGGGTGACGGCATCGGAGTTCATGCTGGTCAGCGTCGCCCGAACGACAATGTCGCGAAAGCGCCTTCACGGCGAGTGTGGATAACACGCGGCCTGTGCAGAACTCGGGGGGCGAAAGAGAATCCGAACTGTCCGGAAATAGAGGACGGCCCCAGCCGGGGGGGGAGGAGGCTGGGGCCGTCGGGTTCAGCCCCGGGGGGTCGGGCTGAACGCGCCTGGACCATGTCCAGGTAATTGCGATACTACACCCAAGCCCCGGCCGGATTGCAAGTCCGCCCGGCGAGTCTTTTTCCCGCCCTGACGGCCCGGCTTCCACCTGGCTAACCCGGACAATTCCCCCGCTGAAAGTGACCGCCGCCACCACTGCCGCCGCGCGGCATGAAAAGAGCAGATAAACCGCGAGACCCGCCCACCGCGACCGAGATTCCCGCGACGCGCCGCGGAACCATATCCTGGACCACGTGACAGCCGAACGCGGACGAGTCGCCGCCTTCTTCGATCTCGACAAGACGGTGATCGCCCGGTCGAGCGCCTTCGTGTTCAGCAAGCCGTTCCTGGATCAGGGCCTGCTCAGCCGCCGCGCCGTCCTGGAGAGCAGCTACGCGCACTTCCTGTTCCTGCTCCAGGGCGCCGACCACGATCAGATGGAGCGGATGCGCGAGCACCTCACCAAGATGTGCGCGGGCTGGGATGTCGACCAGGTGCGCTCGATCGTCGCCGAGACCCTGCACGACATCGTGGATCCGCTCATCTACGCCGAGGCCGCGGATCTCATTGCGGACCATCGGATTCGAGGCCACGACGTGATAATCGTGTCGGCCTCCGGCGAGGAGATGGTCGCGCCGATCGCCGCCGCGCTGGGTGCGGATCACTTCGCCGCCACCCGCATGGTCATCGAAAACGGCAAGTACGCGGGCGAAGTCGAGTTCTACTGCTACGGCAAGGGCAAGGTCGAGGCCATCGAAAAGCTTGCCGCGCAATATGATTACGACCTCTCGCGCTGCTACGCCTACTCCGACTCCAGCACCGATCTGCCGATGCTGGAAGTAGTCGGCCACCCGACGGCGGTGAACCCGGACCGCGCGCTGCGACGCGAGGCCACCACCCGCGGCTGGCCCATCCTCACCTTCTCGAACCCGGTCTCGCTGTGGGCCCGGATCCCGGCCCCGACGACCACCACGGTCGCCGCGACCGCCGCAGTCGGACTGGGCGCGCTGGCGGCCGGGGCGCTCACCTATCGGCTATTACGCCGGCGCGGGTGAGGCCCGGCGGTTTCGGAAACGCCCGGACCGGAAAACAGCCGGACACGCCGAGTATCGGAATGTTTCCCCAGGTCTTGATGTGATGGCGGTCACGGGGTAACAATGGAGGCACGGAAGGACGGAAGGCCAAGATCGGATCGGAAGAGAAGGTTCGACCTCCCATCCCACCCTTCCCAGCACGGACACCAGGCACCCACGCGGAGCACGCCGCGACAAGGGCACGAGTAGTTGTGGGCCTGCGTTATCCGGGATTTCGACGGCGAGGGCCTCGCATCCATGCGGGGATGAACCACCGGATCCTGGAGAGCTCGCCGAGGCCGAAGAAACACAACCCGAGAAGCACGCTTGGTAACCCGGCGATCCGTGCTAGCGGGCGGTGAGGTCGCAATTTCAGCGACAACGCCGCCCGCTCTGATGTGCAAGGGCCTTTCGGAAACACCTGGCGCACAGGTTATTTCACGGTCAGGGGCATTTACCCCGAAGCCGAATCCGCGATCGAGCGGGCCTCGCGGGCGCCGTCTTCCAGTGCGCCGCAGGTGAAGATCACCCAGCCGCCGACGCCCTCTGCCGTTCCCATGCCGAAGGCCGCGGCGGCGTCCAGGTAGGCCTGGCGGCGGCGGAGCCAGAAGACTTCGGGGACGCCGAGGCTGTGCGGGTCGAGGCCACTGGACACCGCGACCAGGCGGGAGGCGGCGCGGGCGACGATGCCGTCGGCGGTGCCGAAGGGGCGCAGGGAGAGCAGCTCGCCGTGCACGATGGCGGCGATCACCGGGGCGGGGGCCTTTGTGGTGGTGAGGGTTTGGGCCAGCAGGTCCAGGCGTTCGGCGACGCCGGGGACATTGCGGGGGCGGCCGAGCTGCTGTTCGTCCTCGACCATGTCGGCGGCGGCGAGCAGGTGCAGGCGGGCCAGGGCCTGCAGCGGGGCGCGCTGCCAGACTCCGACCAGGTTGGTGAGGGCCTCGGCGTCCAGCGCCTGGCCGACGCGCAGAGAGCCGGCCAGGATGGGGTCTTCGACGCGGCCGTCGGCGGGCAGGTCGATGGTGCCGCCCTCGATGGCCGCCGAGGAGCGGGCCGCGCGCACGGCGGCCTCGGCGGCGGTGGTGGGCCAGCCGCGGCGGTTGGCCCGGTGCCGGTGCACCTCGGCGAGGGCGTCACGGGCCTTGTCGGCGGCATCGCGCACGCCGGGCAGGTCGACGAGGGGCTGCAGCGGGTCGGTCACGAGTTAGAAGGCTACTGCCGGGCATCGGGCGGCCGTCCGACACCCGGCAGCCGGATCATCCCGCGAGCAGGTCGCGGCCCGGGATCGCCTCCAGCAGCCGCTGGGTATACGGGGATTGCGGATTGTCGAAGACCTCGGTGGTGGACGCCGCCTCGACGACCTTGCCCTGACACATGACCAGGACGTCGTCGGCGATCTGGCGGACCACCGCGAGGTCATGGGTGATGAACAGGTAGGTGAGCCCCATTTCGGCCTGGAGCTCGTTGAGCAGGGTCAGGATCTGCGCCTGCACCAGGACGTCGAGCGCGGAGACGGCCTCGTCGCAGACCACCACCTCCGGGGACAGCGCCAGGGCGCGGGCGATGGCCACGCGCTGGCGTTGACCGCCGGAGAGCTCGTTGGGATACCGGCGCATGACCGAGGCCGGGAGCGAGACCTTGTCCAGCAGATCGCGAACGGTGGCCTCCCGTTCCTTCGGGGTGCCGATGCCGTGGGTGCGCAGCGGCTCCTCGATGGTGCGGTAGATGGAGTACATCGGGTCCAGGGAGCCGTACGGATCCTGGAAGATGGGCTGCACCCGACGCCGGAACGCGAAGGCGCCCTTGGCATCCAGGGCGGCCACCTCGCGCCCGTCGAAGGTGACGCGTCCGGAGGTCGGCGGGAGCAGACCCAGAACCATCTGCGCCACAGTGGATTTGCCGGACCCCGACTCCCCCACGATGGCGGTGGTGGTGCCACGCCGGAGCGTGAACGAGACATCGTCCACCGCAACGAGTTCGCTGGATTTCCAGGGTGCGTTGCCGCGGATCCGGAACACCTTGGTGAGCCCCTCGGCGACCAGCACATTGTCGGGGACACTGGCGAATTCGGCATTGGTCTCGGCCAGCTGCCCGGCCACCTGCACCGCCTGCTCGCGCACCTCGGCGCGTTTGCGCACCGACGACAGCCGCTGGGAGGCCAGCGACGGCGCCGAGTTCACCAGCTTCTTGGTGTACAGATGCTCCGGCTCGCGCAGGATCTGCAGTGCCGGACCGGATTCCACCACCCGTCCCCGGTACATGACCACCAGATGCTCGGCCCGCTCGGCCGCCAGCCCCAGATCGTGGGTGATGAGCAGCACCGCGGTGCCCAGTTCGGCGGTGAGCCCGTCGAGGTGGTCGAGGATCTGCCGCTGCACGGTGACGTCCAGGGCGGAGGTCGGCTCGTCGGCGATGAGCAGTTTGGGCCGGCAGGACAGGCCCATGGCGATCAGGGCGCGCTGGCGCATGCCGCCGGAGAACTCGTGCGGATACTGGTTGACCCGCCGCTGCGCGTCGGGCATGCCCGCCTCGGTGAGCAGTTCGACCGCGCGCTCCCGCGCGGCCTTGCCCTTGGCGATCCCGTTGGCCTCCAGGGTTTCCCGGATCTGGTATCCGATCTTCCACACCGGATTCAGATTCGACATCGGGTCCTGCGGCACGAACCCGATGCCCTTGCCGCGCACCCGGACGATGTCTGCCTTGGACGCCTTGGCCAGATCCTTGCCGTCGAAACAGATGGAGCCCGAGGTGATCTCGCCGGTGCCGGGCAGCAGGTCGATGATGGCGTGCGCGGTCGTGGACTTGCCGGACCCGGATTCGCCGACGATGGCCACGGTCTGTCCCGGATACACCGTCAGGTTCACCCCGCGCACCGCCGGGACGCGCGTGCCCTCGGAGGTGAAGCAGACATTCAAATCGCGGACGTCGAGCAGTGGTTCGGTCATGTCCTCACCTCTTCCGAGCCTTGGGATCCAACGCGTCTCGCACCGCGTCGCCGAGCATGATGAAGCTGAGCACCGTGAGCGCCAGCGCCGTCGCGGGATAGAACAGGATGCCGGAGGTGCGGATCTCCTTCTGGTCCGCGGCGATATCCGAACCCCAGGACACGATCTGCCGCGACAGCCCGACACCCAGGTAGGACAGCGTCGCCTCGGTGACGATGAAGACGCCCAGGGAGATGGTGCTGACCACGATGAGCGGTCCGGTCGAGTTGGGCAGCACGTGCCGGATCAGCGTCCGGAATCTGGAGACGCCCAACGCCTTTGCCGCCGTCACGTATTCGCTGTTGCGCGACTGGATGACCGCGGAACGGGCGATGCGCGCGGCCTGCGGCCAGCTGAACGAGGCCAGCGTGATCATGACCGTCCACACCGTGCGGGTGTGCAGCAGCTGCATGAGCACGATGGCGGCCAGCGTCAGCGGCAGCGCGTAGAAGATCTCCGCGATACGTGACACCACCGCGTCCAGCAGTCCGCCGTAGTACCCGGAGAGCGCGCCCAGCGTGCCGCCGATCAGCACGAACAGCAGGGTCGCGCCGAGCCCGGTCTCCACCGAGGCCCGTGCGCCGTACACGGTCCTGGTGTAGATGTCGCAGCCCTGCTTGTCGAAGCCGAAGGGGTGGCCCGAGGACGGCGGGTGCATGCTGAAATCGCCGCTGCAATACCGCGGATCCTGACCGCTGAACAGCGACGGCCAGACCGCGACCACCAGGATGAACAGGATCAGCAGCGCCGCCACGATGAAGATCGGATTGCGCCGCAGCTGATGCCAGGCCTCGCGCCACACGCTGGTCGGCGCGGCGGCCTCGTTGACCCGGTCGGTCGCCAGCACCTCCACCTCGTCGGGCGGCGCCACGAAATGCTCTTGCCCGGGCCGGATCTCGCGGGATTCCCGGATTTCGGTCTGCGGCTCAGGCATAGCGGATCCTCGGATCGAGTGCGGCGTAGAGCAGATCGACGATCAGATTGGTCAGCAGCAGGATCACGATGAGCACCGTCACGAAGGCCACCACCGTGGGCGGCTCCCCGCGCGTGATCGCCTGGTACAGCGTGCCGCCCACGCCCGGGATGTTGAAGATGCCCTCGGTGACGACCGCGCCGCCCATCAGGAATCCGAGATCGGTGCCGACGAAGGTGATCACCGGGATCAGCGAATTGCGCAGGATGTGCACCACGATGACGCGCCGGCGGCTCAGCCCCTTGGCGGTCGCGGTGCGCACATAGTCGGCACTCATGTTCTCCGCCACCGCGTTTCGGGTCAGCCGCAGCACGTAGGCGAACGACAGCGACCCCAGCACGAACGCCGGCACCAGCAGATCGCCGATGCCCGCCTTGGAGCCGACGGTCACCGGCGCGATGCCCCATTTGATGCCGAGCAGGTACTGGGCCAGGAAGCCGAGCACGAAGATCGGCACGGCGATGATGACCAGGCTCAGCACCAGCATGGTGGAGTCGAAGAGCTTGCCCTTGCGCAGCCCGGCGACCAGGCCGAAGATCACGCCGAAGAAGAACTCGATGCAGACGGCCATGACCGACAGCCGGAAGGTGATCGGGAAGGCCCGCACCAGCTCGTCGCGCACCGGACGACCGGAGAACGACGTGCCGAAGTCCAGGGTGACAATGCCTTTCAGGTATTCGAGGTACTGGATGTAGAAGGGTTGATCGAGGTGGTAGCGCGCCTTCAGCGTCGCCTCCACCGCCGGTGTCATCTGCCGGTCACCGGCCAGCGCCTGCACGGGATCACCCGGAATCAGGAACACCATCGCGTAGATGAGCAGCGTTGCCCCGAGAAAGACCGGGATCATCTGGAGCAACCGCCGCACTACATACCAAGCCATGTTTCGGCTCCTGTGTGAGAAACGGGGGCCGCGCCGGTGCGGCGGGCCCCCGTGTGGCGGTTTACTTCTCGATGTTCTCGAAGTCGAAGAGTCCCGACCAGGACACCTCCGCCTTCTTCACCTTGTCCGAACGCCCGGCCGCGACGTTGTAGTCGAAGATCGGGATATCGGCCATGTCCTTGAACAGCAACTGCTGCGCCTGCGCCAGGATGTTGTAGGCGGCGTCGGGGGTGGCGGCGCCCTGGGCCTGGTTCAGCAGCTTGTCGAACTCCGGGTTGGAGTACTGGGTGTTGTTGGTGCCGGATCCGGTGAGGTACAGCGCGGTCAGGAACTCGAACATGGAGGGGTAGTCGCCCTGCCAGCCGTAGCGGAACGCCTTGCCGACGGTCTTGTTGGTGATCTCGTCACGAATGTTCTTGAACGTCGGGTACGGCACGCCGACCGAGTCGATGCCCAGGGTGTTCTTCACGCTGTTGGCCACGGCCTCGACCCAGGCCTGGTGGCCGCCGTCGGCGTTGTAGGCGATCTGGTAGGTGCCCGACCACGGCGAGATCGCATTGGCCTGCGCCCACAGCTTCTTCGCCTCGTCCGGGTTGAACTTCAGCACCTCGGAGCCGGGCAGGTCCTTCTTGAAGCCGGGCAGGGTGAACGCGGTGAAGTCCTGGCAGGGCACCCGGGTGCCGTGGAAGATGTTCTGCGCGATCTGATCCCGGTTGATGGCCATCGAGATGGCCTTGCGGCGCAGCACGCCCTCCTCACCGGCGAAGTGCGGCACGGTCGGCTGGATGCCGATGTGCTGGCTGTAGGCGATGGGCTTGTGGATGGCCCGGTCGCCCAGATCCTTCTCATAGGTCGAGAGCGCGGTGTCGGGGATGATGTCGAGCGCATCGAGGTTGCCCTGCAACAGATCCGCGTAGGCGGTGTCGTAGGACTGGTACATCACGAAGCGCAGGCCCTTGTTCTTGGCCGGGCGGCCGCCGTGATAGTCCGGGTTGGGCAGTACTTCGATCTTGACGTTGTGTTCCCAGGTCGAGAACTTGTAGGGGCCGTTGCTGACCGGGGCCTCACCGAACTTCTTGGGGTCCTTGAAGAAGGCGTCGGGCATCGGATAGAACGGCGCGAAGCCGAGTTTCAGCTCGAAGTCGATCGACGGGCTGGTCAGGTCGACCGTGAAGGTCTTGTCGTCGACCACCTTCAGACCCGACATCGTCTGCGCCTTGGGCGGATTCGCCTGGACGTCGTCGTATCCGGCGATCCCCTCGAAGGCCCAGTTCTGCAGCTGACCATTGGTGGACAGCGCACCGTAGTTCCAGGCGTCGACGAACGATTTCGCCGTCACCGGGGTCCCGTCGGTGAACTTCCAGTCCTTGATCTTGATCTTGTAATGCTGCCGATCGGTGGTCTCGATGGACTGCGCCACCTCGTCCCGGGCGGTGCCGTTGACGTCGTAATACTTCAGGCCCGCCCAGAGCCGGTCGGTCACGCGACCGCCCATGTTCTCGTTGACGTCCGTGGGTACCAGAGGTCGTTGTGGCTCACCGCCGTTGACCGTCACGAAGCCGGAGTCGTCTCCGCCTCCGGACGAGCAGCCGGTGATCGTGAGGCCGGTCGCCAGTATCGCCGCGGCGGCCAACGACGTAATCGTCTTGATTCTCAACGCTTTTCTCCCGTGTCCAGGAAGGTGCGAAGGAGGATGCGACAACCAGCCGGGGTCACCGGTGGTTATAACAATCCACCTTGGGTGAATCGGACAGTAACCATCCCCGCCGGTGTTGTCAGCGGATCGAAACAGGAATGTTCAGCTTGTTAGCAATCCGGCAACATGAGCCATACAAAGCGGGAACCTTACGTGACAGAGCGCACAGCCGCGCGGACCTCGCGTTCACGGTTCGGTCATACCCGTCCTGGCAGGTTGGACGCCGTCGCCCACCGATCGAGACGGCGAAACACGACGCAGGTCACAGTCGGTTAGGGTCGAACGTGGCCGCCGTCACCCCGTGCGGCCCGCACGCGAGAGAAGAAGAGAAGAGATGACCACGGATACATCTGCCGACCACCTGGATGCGTACCCGCCCAGCGCTGAGTTCGCGGCTGCCGCCAATGGCGATGCCTCTCTCTACGATCGGGCCGCGGCCGACCGGGAGGGGTTCTGGGCGGAACAGGCGAAGCGTCTGCACTGGCATCAGCCCTTCACCCGGGTCCTCGACTGGGACGACGCACCCTTCGCCAAGTGGTTCGCGGACGGCAAGCTGAACGTCGCCTACAACTGCGTGGACCGGCACGTGCTCGCGGGCCGCGGCGATCAGGTCGCCATCCACTGGGAGGGCGAGCCCGGCGATTCGCGCGCCATCACCTACAGCGATCTGCTGGCCGACGTATCGCGCGCCGCCAACTACCTGACCGGCCTGGGCCTGGTGGCCGGTGACCGCGTCGCCATCTACATGCCGATGGTCCCCGAGGCCATCGTGGCCATGCTCGCCTGCGCCCGCCTGGGCCTGACCCACTCGGTGGTGTTCGCGGGCTTCTCCCCCAGCGCCCTGCGCCAGCGCATCGACGACGCCGAGGCGCGGCTGGTCATCACCACCGACGGCCAGTGGCGGCGCGGCAAGCCGGCCCCGCTCAAGACCGCGGTGGACGAGGCTCTCGCCGAGGGTGATTCGACCATCGAGCACGTGCTCGTGGTGCGCCGCACCGGCCTGGACACCCCGATGGTCGAGGGCCGCGACATCTGGTGGGACGAGACCGTCGCGCTGGCCTCCCCCGAGCACGAGGCGCAGGCCTTCGACGCCGAGCACCCGCTGTTCATCCTCTACACCTCCGGCACCACCGGGAAGCCGAAGGGCATCCTGCACACCACCGGCGGCTACCTGACCCAGGCCGCGTACACCCACCACTACGTGTTCGACCACAAGCCGGGTCAGGACGTGTACTGGTGCACGGCCGACATCGGCTGGGTGACCGGGCACAGCTACATCGTGTACGGCCCACTGGCCAACGGCGCGACCGAGGTCGTCTACGAGGGCACCCCCAACTTCCCCGATGAGCACCGGCACTGGCAGATCATCGAAAAGTACGGCGTCACCATCTATTACACGGCGCCGACGCTGGTCCGCACGTTCATGAAGTGGGGCCGCGAGATTCCCGAGGCGCACGACCTGTCGAGCCTGCGGCTGCTGGGCTCGGTCGGCGAGCCGATCAACCCGGAGGCCTGGCGCTGGTACCGGGATGTGGTGGGCGGCAACAAGACCCCCATCGTGGACACCTGGTGGCAGACCGAGACCGGCGCCATCATGATCTCCCCGCTGCCGGGCGTCACCGCGGCCAAGCCGGGCGCGGCCATGACCCCGCTGCCGGGCATCTCCGCGAAAGTCGTTGACGAGGAAGGCAACCCGGTCCAGCTGGGCGAGACCGAGGCAAATGGCTACCTGGTGCTCGATCAGCCGTGGCCGTCCATGCTGCGCGGCATCTGGGGCGACAACGAGCGCTACAAGGACACCTACTGGGCCCGCTACGCCGACAAGGGCTGGTACTTCGCCGGTGACGGCGCCAAGCTCGACAAGGACGGGGACCTGTGGGTGCTCGGCCGCGTCGACGACGTGATGAACGTGTCGGGCCATCGCATCTCGACCGCCGAGGTGGAGTCGGCGCTGGTCGGCCACTCCGGTGTCGCGGAGGCGGCCGTGGTCGGCGCCTCGGACGACACCACCGGCCAGGGCATCGTGGCGTTCGTCATCCTGACCGCCGAGGCCAAGGACACCGGCGACGATCTGATCGCCGAACTCAAGGCCGAGGTCTCGCGGGAGATCTCCCCGATCGCCCGCCCGCGCGAGATCCACGTGGTGCCGGAGTTGCCCAAGACACGCTCGGGCAAGATCATGCGCCGCCTGCTGCGCGACGTGGCCGAGGGCCGCGAACTGGGTGACACCTCAACCCTGGTGGACCCCAACGTCTTCGAGGCGATTCGCGCCGGAAAGGCGTAAGCGCTCGAACCGTCCGAGAGGCCCCGTGACCACTGGTCACGGGGCCTCTCCGCAGGTGGCGTGGTCAAGAAGTTCCCGGCAAACCGTTAGAATTGCGCAAAAGGTGTGCCGGGAAGTCTGGTCGGCATGCGGTTGTGCCGTCGATCCCGTCAGTGGTGTGCACGCCGCTGTTCTTGTCGACGGCTGAAAGGTGCACCCGTGATCGCCCAGGTTCGTTCTGAGCTGGCCCGCTATCTGAGAACCGAAACCTTCGGCGGCGCACTGCTTCTCATCGCCGCCGCCGGAGCTCTCATCTGGGTCAACTCCCCATGGGGCGCGAGCTACACCACTATGGTCGACACCAAGCTGGCGATTCCCGCCCTCCATCTGGACCTGACGCTGGCCGACTGGACCAAGGACGGCCTGCTGGCCATCTTCTTCTTCGTGGCCGGGCTGGAGCTCAAACGCGAGCTGGTGGTCGGTGAGCTCGCCGACCGCAAACGCGCCGCCCTGCCCATCATCGCGGCCATCGGCGGTGTGGTCCTGCCCGCGCTGATCGCCATGTCCGTCGGCTTGGGCGCGGAGGGCATGGACCGCGGCTGGGCCATTCCGGTCGCCACCGATATCGCCTTCGCGCTGGCCGTGCTGGCCATGACCGGATCGCGGATTCCGGCCAGCGCCCGGGTGTTCCTGCTCAGCCTGGCCGTGGTGGACGACCTGATCGCCATCATCCTGATCGCGGTGCTGTTCACCACCACGCTGAAGATGCTGTGGCTGCTCATCGCGATCGCCTGCTTCGCGGGCTGGGCGCTGGCCCAGAAGTTCCGGCTCGGCAGTCCCCTCATCTATGTGCCGCTGGGCCTGCTGTCCTGGTACGCCCTGCACGAGGCCGGAATTCACGCGACCCTGGCCGGTGTCGTCTGTGGCCTTTTGACCCGCGTGCGACCGGACGACGACGAGGACGAGCACTGTGTCCCGGCGGCCCGGCTCGAGCACTTCTTCCAGCCCATCTCCGCCGCCCTCTGCGTGCCGCTGTTCGCGCTGTTCGCCTCGGGCGTACCGCTGGATTCGACCGTGCTGTCCAAACTGTTCACCGACCGGTTGTCGCTGGCCATCATCGCCGGTCTGCTGATCGGCAAGACCGTCGGCATCTTCGGATCCAGTTGGCTCGCCGTGCGGTTGGGGATCGCGGAACGGCCCGGTGATCTCGGTTATCGGGACATGTTCGCCCTGTCGGTACTGGGCGCCATCGGCTTCACCGTTAGCCTCTTGGTGGCAGAACTGGCATTGGAAGACGTCGGCGACGGATCCGAAGCAGAACTCGCAAAAGCGGCGGTGTTGCTCACGTCTTTGGCGGCTTCCCTGGCCGGTTCGGCGCTACTGTTGCGTCGTGGGCGTGCTCACCAGGCACAACGGGACGCGCAAGCGCTGCAAAGTCAAGAGTGACACCGGACAGTACTACCGGGACATGGAGAAGGGTCGAGCAATTGAGCTTCACACAGGGCGGTAACGGCTACGACGGGAACCGCACCCGCACCGTCACCTCGATTCCGTTGTCCGATGTCGACGCCCATCAGTCGGCGACCTTCGGCACGCTGGTCCGCGACGCGACCGAGCAGATGTCGACCCTGGTGCGCGCCGAGGTGGAGCTCGCCAAGGCCGAGGTGACCGGTGAGATCAAGAAGGGCCTGCAGGGCAGCGTCTACTTCATCCTGGCGCTGACCATCCTGCTGTTCAGCTCCTTCTTCTTTTTCTTCTTCCTCGCCGAGCTGCTCGACAACTGGCTGTACCGCTGGGCCGCGTTCCTGGTGGTGTTCCTGCTGATGATCGCGGCGGTGGCGGCCTTCGCGCTGCTGGGCTATCTGAAGGTGCGCAAGCTGCGCGCCCCGGAGAAGACCATCGAGTCGTTGAAGGAGGCGAAGACCGTGCTGCCCAGCGGTTTCGGCCACACCGAGGAGCCGTCGGCCGACGCCACGCTCGAACTCGGCAAGCCCCGGACCTAGACCTTCGATTACGCTCCCTCGGCGTGTCGTCGAATTCGCAGCCCGATCCGTCCACCGTCCGCTACGACGGACCGTGGGCCCATCGGGACGTGCACGCCAACGGC
>NZ_BAFX01000008.1 GCF_000308815.1 Nocardia concava NBRC 100430 | reverse complement strand
TGCCGGTGCCCATGATCATGACGACCAGCGGCGCCGAGCCCTTCACGTCGGTGCCCTTGGATCGGTCTCCCTTGACCTGGTAGTTCAACGAGATTCCGTTCACCGTCGCCAACGGCATGCTTGCGACCCCTTCATCAGGTGTTTCGACTCGAGCTTTCGTCCACCGTATAGGTATCGGCCCCCGGAACGTTTCGTGCCGTCACCATCGCCGTTCGGGCTCGCATTACCGTTGCGGTTCGGGCTCGCAATGCACGCAGCGAACAGGCCCGACTTTCCTGGCAGATACGATGGACTCCTCGCAGAGAGTTGACTTTCCCCGAGAGGACACCGATATGGCCGCGAAGACCGGCGCGAACGACATCGCGGACGACGACCTGGAACCCCTCGCCGACGAAACCGCTCGTCAGGCCCAGCGCGTCGTGGCCGCCTACGCCACCGACGCGGACGAATGCCGCATGCTGCTGTCGATGCTGGGCATCGGTCCGACGCGAGGCGAATAAAGCCGTGCAGCCGGACACGTCCGGTTCCGGTTTTGTCGTCGTCGCGAACCGGCTACCCGTCGACCTGGAGCGACTACCCGATGGCACCACCCGTTGGAAGCGCAGCCCCGGCGGTCTGGTGACCGCACTGGAGCCGGTGCTGCGCAATAACAAGGGGGCGTGGGTCGGCTGGGCCGGTGTCCCCGACGTGGACCTGGATCCGATCGTCGAGGACGGCCTGGAACTGCATCCGGTGCCGCTGACCAGCGACGAGGTCTCCGACTACTACGAGGGCTTCTCCAACGCGACGCTGTGGCCGCTGTATCACGACGTGATCGTGCGGCCGGTCTACGACCGCCAGTGGTGGCAGGCGTACGTGCAGGTGAACCGCCGCTTCGCCGAGTACACCGCGAAGGTGGCGGCCGAGGGCGCGACGGTGTGGGTGCAGGACTACCAGCTGCAACTGGTGCCCAAGATGCTGCGCATGCTGCGCCCGGATCTGACCATCGGCTTCTTCCTGCACATTCCGTTCCCGCCGGTGGAATTGTTCATGCAGATGCCGTGGCGCACCGAGATCGTCGAGGGCCTGCTGGGCGCCGACCTGATCGGCTTCCACCTGCCCGGCGGCGCGCAGAACTTCCTGTATCTGGCCAGACGTCTTGCCGGACAGCCGACTTCGCGCGGCAATGTGGGCGTGCGCTCGAAACTCGGTGTGGTGCAGGTGGGTTTCCGCACCGTGCGGGTGGGCGCGTTCCCGATCTCCATCACCTCCACGGAGCTGGACGAGTACTCGCGCCGGCGCAGTGTGCGGGAGCGGGCCGCGAAAATCCGTGCGGAGCTGGGCAATCCGAAGACGATCCTGCTCGGTGTGGACCGCCTGGACTACACCAAGGGCATCGATATCCGGCTGGCCGCGCTCGAGGAGCTGCTGCACGAGGGCCGCATCGATCCGGCCGACACCGTCATGGTGCAGCTGGCGACGCCGAGCCGGGAACGGGTCGAGTCGTACAAGCAGATGCGTGGCGACATCGAACGCCAGGTCGGCCGGATCAATGGCGAATTCTCCCGCGTGGGCTACCCGGTCGTGCACTACCTGCACCGCCCGATCCCCCGCGAGGAGCTGGTCGCGTTCTTCGTGGCCGCCGACGTCATGGTGGTGACACCGCTGCGCGACGGCATGAATCTGGTGGCCAAGGAATACGTCGCCTGCCAGGGCGGCCTCAACGGCGCCCTGGTGCTGTCCGAATTCACCGGTGCGGCAGCGGAATTGCGGCAGGCCTACCTGTGCAACCCGCACGACCTCGACAGCGTCAAGGACGCCCTCATCGGCGCCATCGACGATGACCGAGACACCCGTCGCCGCCGCATGCGTTCCCTGCGCCGCCAGGTCCTGACCCACGACGTCGATCGGTGGGCCCGCGCCTTCCTCGACGCCCTGGCCACCGACCGGGTCGCGGGCAGCGCCCTGCTCAGCGACGACGATGTGGATCCGGACCTGAGCCGCTGATCCGCGAAACGTGAACGCCCCCGGACCTTTTCCGCCGGGGGCGTTTTCGTATTCCGGGTTTATCAGTCGTCGAATCGGTAGGTGACACCGGTGAGCCGCTCCGACTCCACCCAGAGCTTTCCCGCCAGCTCGGGATCGCGCGCCTGCTCGCTGAACTCGTTCAGGACCGGGTACCCCTTGCTGAACCCGCTGGGCCCGAAGAAGTCTCCGCCGCGCACGCCCGGATCGGTGCCCGCCCGCAGCATCGGCAGCGCGCCCATCTCGACGGTCTGCATGAACATCCGGAACATCCAGCGCAGCGACGGCCGCGACAGGAAGGCGACGGCGGGACCGAGGTTCTGCGCGAAGTCCGACTCGGCGGCCCCCGGATGCGCCACCACCGAAATCAGTTCCGTACCCGTCCCATTGAGCCGTCGCTGCAGCTCGAGCGCGAACAGCGCGTTCGCCAGCTTGGACTGCCCGTACGCCCCGAATCCCTTGTACGGCCTGCGTTCGAAGAACAGGTCGTCGAGCTCGAGCTCCACCTCCTTCTTCGAGGCGAACCCGGTGGTCACCGCCACCACCCGCCCCCGCGGCGCGGCCCGCAGTAGATCCAGCACCAGCCCCGTGAACGCGAACGGCCCGAGATGGTTTGTGCCGAAGACGTTTTCGAACCCATCCGCGGTCACACCCCGCGTGCGCGAGAACGTCCCCGCATTGTTCACCAGCAGATCGATCGACTCGAACTCGTCATGGACCCGTACCGCGGCCTTCCGCACCGACTCCATCGAAGCCAAATCCAGCTCCACGAACGGCAATTCGGCCCCCGGCACCCCCGCCCGAATCTCCTCGGCAGCCGCAGCGGCCCGCTCCCCACTCCGGCAAGCCATCACCACCCGAGCCCCATGCTCCGCCAACCGCCGAGCCGTCTCCAACCCCAACCCCGCACTGGCCCCCGTCACAATCGCGGTGCGCCCGTTGAGATCCGGAATATCCGCAGCGGTCCACGGCGACGTCTTGCTACCCACGGTGCGATCCTGACTCTAAGATCTTGCAGTTCTCGTCGAGCAGCCTAGATCGCCTCGAGTCAGCCGACCAGTTGGCAACCGTTCTCCGGCAACGCAAAACGCGCGCGGCTCTGCCGCGCGCGTTTCGGGGACCGAGAGTCCGTCAGACCGGGGTGACGTCCGAGACGAGCCAGCGGTCGCCGCTGTGGTCCAGGGTCACACGCAGGCGGCTCGCGTCGTAGGTGCCCTTGGAGGGGTCCTTGCCGGCGCTCTTCTGGTTCAGGAAGACCATCACCTCGACGTGATTCGAATCCGCCTTGATCACACCGGTTTCCGTGGCGGTGGCCTCGACGACGAGCTCCTTCTCCTTCGCGGCGGGCGCGAGGACGGTGCTGGTGACCTTCATCCAGTCGTCCCGGAACTTCGAGGTCATGTCGTTGCCGGCCTTGGCCATGGTGGCGTCGATGGTCCGGAAGTTGTAGCCGAACATGCCCTCCACGGTCCGCTTGGCCACCACGACCGACTGTTCGCGGGCCTTGTCGACCTGGCTGTCCTGGTAGTAGCCGTAGCCGATCCAGCCGCCGACGCCCAGGCTCGCGGCGAACACGACGAGGGCACAGACCATCAGGATCAGGTCGCGCTGACGCTTGCTCATACCGTCATCTCCATTCCGGTCGCGGTGATGCCCTTGTCGTCCTTGGACAGCGTCACCTTGAACCGGTACTGCCGCTGCTGCGGACCTTCCGCGCCCGCGTTGGTCAGCGTCTGCTTGACGGCGACCAGCACGACGGCGGTGTGGTCGTCGGAGGACTGCAGGGCGGCCTCGACGACCTCGCCCTTGGCCTTGACCTGTGCCTTCTGCACGATGCCCGCGTAGTCGTCCTTGCGGTCGGTGTAATCCTTGTGCAGGTCACCGGAAGTCACCTCGAGCACCCGGTTGATATCGGCCTGGGCCGTATCCGCGCTGATATTGGTGATGTTGAGCATGGCCTGCTTGGCGGCCTGCACGTAGTCGGCGCGCAGCGCGTCCTGATCGGCGTAGGTGCTGCGCTGATGGCTCGCCCACACGGTGCCGCTCACCGCCACCACCGCGAGCACGAGCGCGGCGACCGCGACGATCCGCATCCAGAGGCTGCCACCGTCGGCCGAAGCGACTGCGGGCGCTTCGGATTCGGGAGCGGCATCGGACGCGGCGTCGGCGACGTCCTCCGCGGGCTGCTCGGACTCCTGCGCGGAGTCCGTGGATGCTGCGGCCACCGCGGGGGCCTCACCCCACCCGGTGACCTCGACCGGCGCCGAGTCCGAGACGGGCTCTTTACTCAGCTCGACGGACTCCGTGCTCGGCTCGACGGGCTTATCGCTCGGCTCGACAGGCTCCTTGCTCTTCGCCTCCGGAGCGGGCACGACGGCTTCGAACGCCGGTGTGGCGGCCCCCGTCTCCTCCGGCGGGGGCCCTTCCGAGCGCACAGCCCGCCGTCGTGTCCGGTTTCTCACCACACTCGAATCGCTCGAATCGCTCACTTCACCTGCTCCTGGACCATTGCTGTCAAACTCGCCGGGACGATCCCGGATCCGTTGTTGTCGATATTCGCCTGACGATACGTGCGGCCGTCCGCACCGAGGAACTCGCCGGTACGCGGATCGTACGGCTGGGTCTGAACGGTGGCGGGTTTGGCCTCCGTGTTGGCACCGGGCTGGGTGGTGTAGCCGCTCGGATGGGTGCCACCGATCGGGTTGCCGTCCTTGTCCACCGGATTCGGCTTGCCGAAGGGAGGATTGTCGCCCGCGGGCACGTAACCCTCTGGGTCACGGCACAATTCGGGAGTCGGTGCGCGCTTGCCGGGAACCTC
Source organism: Nocardia concava NBRC 100430 (assembly GCF_000308815.1). Classification (GTDB taxonomy): domain Bacteria; phylum Actinomycetota; class Actinomycetes; order Mycobacteriales; family Mycobacteriaceae; genus Nocardia; species Nocardia concava. The sequence goes on along the minus strand of NZ_BAFX01000008.1, from coordinate 103,970 downwards.
CATGCAGGGCGTGTTGCGGAGGCCGCGGACCGCCAGCGGGGAGTTCTGGGAAACCTTGCAGTACAGGCCCTGCCGGGTGTCCGGGTGGTCCAGCAGGGCGGGCGAGCGCCGCTCCTCGGGAGTCAGGAAGCCGGTGGTGCAGCCCTGCGGGTCGTTGACGCTGACCATGAAGTCCACCATCGCGCCGTACTCGGTGGGCCCACCGGTCGCGACGCTGAGCAGCCCGGCGATGAGCGGCGGAAAGACCACCAGCAATTGCTCGAGGCCGGCGTTGTAGGTGTAGCCGACCTGGCCGACGCTGACCAGATTGCGCGCGAGCAGCGGCAGCGTGGGCTTCAGATCCTGGAAGAGCTGGGTCGCCCGGGTGACCGCGCCCGGCGTCTTCTCGATGACGCCGCGCAGCGCGGGATCGTGCTCGCGCAGCTGGTCGGTGACGGTCGCCAGATCCTTGGTCCAGCTCCGGATGGCCTCGTCGGACTGCACCTGGGTGTCCAGCAGCGGGCCGATCTTCTCGATCAGGTCCTTGGTGGCGTCGGTGTTGTTCTTGGCCTCCTGGACCAGCAGGGTCGCGGAATCCAGGAAACGCTGCAGGTCCGGTCCGGCGCCGTTGAAGGCGACGAAGGCATCGTCGATGACCTGCTTCAGCTTGGTGTCGGCGACGCTGTTCAGCAGCCGGTCGGTCTGATCGAGCAGGCTGCCGACGTCCTGCGGCAACTTGGTGCGCTCGACCGGGATCACCGAGCCGTCGGACAGGTTGCCGCCCTTGGGATTATCGACCGGCACCAGGTCGACGTACTGCTCGCCGACCGCGGACACGCTCCGCACCCAGGCGTCGACATCCTTGGGAATCTTGTAGTCGCTGTCGATGGAGAGTTTCGCGTCCACCCCGGCGGGGGTCAGCACGACCTCCTTCACCTTGCCGACATTGGTGCCGCGGTAGGCGACATTGGCGTGCTCGTAGAGCCCACCGGTGGCGGCGAGCCGCACGGTCACGTCGTAGCGTCCGATGCCCAGCATGGCGGGCACCCCGACGTAGTAGCCGCCCATCACCGTGATGCCGATGACCGTCAGCACGGAGAAGATGACCAGCTGGACCTTGACGAAGCGAGTGAGTTTCATCGTCACTTCCCTTGCGGCACAGTGAGGCCCGGAATCGCGGGCAGACCCGGAACCTGCCCGATCCCCGGAATGGTCGGAATCGGCGCGGGGGTGTCGGGGTGAGGCTGGAACGGGGCGTTCTTCGGGTCGACCGGAGCGCCCGGGGTGCCACCCAATTGCCCCAGCGCGCCCTCGACGCCCGCGTAGCGCGGACCGAACGGGGTGTCGGTGAGGAAGTTCTTGGCCAGGCGCGCGGCGGTGAGATCGAAGGTGATCTTCACATTGAGGTAGTCGCCCTTGATCGCGCCGTCCATCTGGTGCATGGGGAACGGGAAGGTGAGCAGCATGCTCAGGGCCGAGGTGAGGTTGCTGCCGGTGTTCGCGATCTGCTCCAGCGCGGGCCAGAGGTTGGCCAGGTTGGCCTTCAGATCCGGACCGCCCTGCTGCACGATCTTGTCCACGGAATCACTCAGACCACCCAGGGCGGTCAGGGTTTTGGTGATGTTCTCGCGCCGATCGGCGATCACGGTCAGGGCCGGATGGATGTTGTCGATGGCGCTGGCCACCCGATCCTTCTGCTGGGCCAGCACCCCGGAGAACCGGTCCAGCCCGCCCATGGCGGCGATGATGTCCTTGGTCTGGTTGTCCAGGGTGCCGATGAGCGAGTTCAACTGCGGCAGCAGATCCCGGATCGCGTCGGTGCGTCCCGAGAACGCCTTGTCGAGCTCGCCGGTGATGTTCTCGAGCTGGCTGATGCCGCCGCCGTTGAGCACCACCGACAGCGACGACAGCGTCTGCTCGGTAGTCGGGTAGGCGCCCGCCCGCTCCAGCGGTATGACGTCGCCACCCTTCAATTCGCCCTGTGCCGCAACCTCGGTCGGCGCGGCGAGTTCGACGTGATTGCTGCCGAGCAGCGAGGTCTGGCCGATCTTGGCGACCGCGTTGGCTGGCAGCTTCACGCCCTTGTCGAGGCTGACGGTGACCAGCGCGTGCCAGCCCTCCACGTCGATCCCGGTCACCGTGCCCACGGTCACGTCATTGACCATGACCGGCGAATTGCGGGTCAGCGTGGTGACATTCGGCATCTGGATCTTGACCTGCCACGCGCCCTCCCCGGTGCCGGCGGCGCCGGGCATGGACAGCGAGTTCAGGCCGTCCCACTCACATCCGGTGGCGCCCAGGGCGATCGCGATCCCGATCGCCACACCGGCCACCTGCTTGCGGCCGCGAATGTTCTTCATCAGTTGCCTCCCGGGAGCGCCAGATCGGCGAGGCTCTTGGGCACGGTGACCTGAGCGTTGGCACGGGCGGCGAGTTCCGGCGTGCTGTATTTGATCTGATCGGGGCGCGCGCCGGCCGCGGTGGCCGGGCTGAGCATGAACGGCAGGTAGTTCATGGCCAGGTTGCCGAACACCGGTCCCAGGATCTGGGAGCAGAGGTTCGCACTCTTGTCGGATTCGTTGTCCTGCAACGCCGCGATCGAACCGCACAGGAAGCTCATCGGATCGGCCATATTGGTGAGCACCGGGTAGCCGGTCACCGAGCCGGTCGCGGGCTTGTAGATCTGATAGAAGTTCGTGAGCGCGGTGGGACCGGCGTGCAGCACCTGCTCGAGCTGGGGCCGCTTGTCCACCAGCAGCTGGAGCACATCGGTCATCCGCTGCAGGCTGTCGGTGAGCGCGTCACCACGGGACTCGATGAAGCGGCGCACATCGGAGACCGCGCCGTCCAGATTGTCCAGTGCCGCACCGAGATCGGTGGACACGCCCGCCAGCACCGAGGACACCGAGGCCAGCCGCCCGCCGAACTGCACGATCTGATCGTTGCTGTGCGACAGGGCGTCCACGAACACCTGCAGGTTGCGGATGGTCGCGAACAGGTCGGTGCGGCCGTCCGACAGCGTGGTCAGCGCGCCGGACAGTTCCTTGAGCGCATCGCGGAACGCCTGGCCGTTGCCGTCCAGGTTGTTGGCGGCGGTATCGACGAAGCGTCCGAACGAACCCTGCTTGTCCTGGCCGACCGGACCGAGAGTTGTTGCCAGCTTGTTCAATTCGGCCTTGATGTCATCCCATTCGACCGGGATGGCGGTGTGCTCGATCGGGATGGTCCCGCCGTCCTTCAGCTTCGGCCCGCCGGTGTAGGCGGGCGCGAGCTGAATGAATCGGGCGGAGACCAGCGACGGCGAGACGAGCACGGCCTTGGCGTCGGCCGGAATGTCGATGCCGCGGTCCAGCGTCATCTTGACCGTGACCCGGTCCTTGCCCGGCTCCACCGAATCGATCTTGCCGACCTTGACCCCGAGGACCCGGACCTCGTCATTGGCGTACAGGCCACTGGTGGACGGGAAGTACGCGGTGACCTTCGTCGTGCCGATCCGGCTCACGACCGCGTATCCGCCGCCGACGACAATGGCGACCAGCGCCACCACCGCGGCGATCCGCGCCCAGCGGGGCATCGTTCCAACTTTGCGCAGTGCGTTCATTTACCCGGCTCCGTCTGTGCCGGGGAGATGACCGGCGGGAAGTCTTTCAGGTAGTGCTGGAGGTCGGCGGGCAGATGGTCCGGCCACACCATCGAGTCGATCAGCATCTGGATGTAGCTGCTGTTGGCATTGACGATGTAGGCCTGGAAGTAGGGGCCACTGCCGACCTGCTCACCCAGCGCACCCGCGTAGGGGCCGAGGGCGTCGAGCGCGTCGGAGAGGTTCTGCTTGTTCTTCTGCAGTACCCCGAGCACCGAATTCAGCTTGTCCAGTGTGGGTTTCAGCTGCGCTTCGTTGTCGTTGACGAATCCGGTGAGCTGCTGGGCCAGCGAGTTGACGTAGGTGATGAGCTGGCCGAGCGCGGTCTTGCGCGCGTCCAGCTCGCCCAGCAGGCTGTTGCCGTCCACCAGCAACGCGTTGATCTCCGACGCGCGGTCGGAGAGCACCTTGGTCACGCTCTGCGCCTTGGCGAGCAGATCGGTCAGCGCCTGATCGCGTGTATTGATGCTGCGCGACAGGGCCGTGATGCCGTCGAGCGCGGAGCGCAGCGGCGCAGGGGTGTCCTTGAAGGTGTCCGACAAGGTGTCCAGGGTCTTGTTGACCTGGTCCATGTCCAAACCCTTGACGGTGTTGGACAGATCGCCGAGCGCGTCGTTCAGCGAGTACGGAGAGGTGGTGCGGTCCAACGGAATCGTGGACTGCCCACGCAGGGTGCCCTCGCCCGCGGGCGTGACCTCGAGTGACTTGCGGCCCAGCACCGTATTGGTCTTGATGGCCGCGGAGGTCTTGTTCCCCAACGGAATTCCCTCGTCGAGGGTGAACCGCACCTTCACCTTGGCGCCGTCCAGCTTGACGTCCTCCACCCGGCCCGACTTCACGCCGGCGACCTGAACCTGGTCGCCGGGGAGCAGCCCGCCCGCATCGGCGAACAGCGCCGAGTACTCGGCGCCGGAGCGCACGAAGGGCAGCCGATCGAACTGCAGTGACGCCAGCGAGACGGTCGAGGCGAGCACGACGCCGATGATGCCGACATTGATCAGGGACGAACGCTCGGTCACTTGCCGCACCTTCCGGTCGTCTGGCCACCGGGCAGTTTCACGTGCAGCGGCTTACCGTCCGGACCGTCGATGAGCAGGTCGGTCGGACAGGCGTAGATGTTCAGGAACGAACCGTAGGAACCGATGCGCACCAGCTTCTTATAGGCGTCGGGCAGATTCTCGATGATCCACTGCAGCTCATCGGTGTTGTCGTCGAGCAGGCTCGCGGTGCGGCCGAGCTGATCGAAGCTGGCCTTCAGGTCGGGCCGGGCCGTCCGCAGCAGATCGGTGAGATCGCCGGTGGCGCCGGAGATCCGCGGGATGGCGTCGCCGATCGGATCCTTGTCCGCGGCCAGACCGCTGACCAGCCGCTGCAATTCGTCCAGCGTGGTGCCGAAGGCCTGGTTGCGGTCGTCGATGGTGGACAGCACCGTCTTCAGGTTCTCGATCACGCTGCCGATCAGAGCGTCCTTCTCGGCCAGTGTCTTTCCGAACGAACCGGAGCTGTTCAACAGCGCCACCAACGTGCCGCCCTGGCCCTGGAAGACCTGCAGCAGCGCGCTGGTCAGGTCGTTGACCTGACCCGGATCCAGGCCGCGCAGCAGCGGTTTGAATCCGCCCAGCAGCATGTCCAGGTCCAGCGCGGGCTTGGTCTGCGCGACCGGGATGGTGCCGTTCTTGCCGAGAGCCTGTGCGGTGCCGGGCCCTTCGAGCAGTTCCATATAGCGGTCGCCGACGAGATTCTCGTAGCGGATCGTCGCCTGGGTGCTGGCGTAGATCTTGTACTTGCGATCCACGTCGAAGTCGACGTGCGCCAGCTTGTCCTTGCCCACGTACACCCGGCTCACCGAGCCGACGGGCACACCCGCGATGCGCACCTTCGAGCCGGGCAGCATGCCCGACGAGCTGGTGAACACCGCGTGGTAGCCGTTCTCACGGGCAAAACGCATCTGGGAGAAGATCACTCCGAGCATGGCCAGCACCAGCACCATGACGAGGGTGAACAGGCCGAGCTTGACGGTGACGGCGCGGGGTTTGAACTTCACTTGCCGCCTCCCGACATTCCGGGCATGCCCGCGTACAGCAACTGGAAGACATTGGCATTGACGTGCAGCGGATTGGTCTCCGGATGCCACGCCTCGCCCTCTGAGGTGTCGACCACCAGGAAGCCGTTCGGGACGCCGGGCACGTTGTCGAGCACGCCCTCGCAGTGCGGCCCGCCGGAGGCGTTCACCTTCGGCAGATCCTGCGGATACTTGTAGGGCTCACCGCCGGGCATGATGCTGGCGTTCATGTTGACCGCCGGGTACCGGCCACCGAACATATCCGCGACGAGCGGCATGTTCGAGCCGAGACCCACGATGGTGCAGTAGATCGCCGAGCGGTACTCGTTGAGGATCCCGGTGGTCGGCCGCAGCAGTGCCAGCGCCTCGACGACCGGTGATCCGATCTCGTTGAGGATCGGGGTCGTGGTGTCGGACAGCCCGATCAGATCGGTGAGCATGGCGTCGATACGCTGCTGCTCGTCCACGATGGTCTTACCGGTGACCACCGCATTGTCGGTGGTGCGCAGCAGATCCGGCACGGTGTCGGCATAGGTGCCGCTGACGATCGTGGTCTTCTGCAGATCGGTCTGCAGGGTCGGCAGCGTCGGATTGATCTGCTGCAGGAAGACATCGGCGTCGACCAGCGCCTGGCCGAGCTTGTCGCCGCGGCCCTGCAGCGCGGTGCCGAGGGCGGTCAGCGTCGCGTTCAGCTTCTCCGGCTGCACCTTCGCGAGCACGTCGTTCAGGTGCTGGAAGATGGTGTTGAACTCGACGGTCACCGACTGCGCCCGCACGGTCGCGCCCGGCCGCAGCGAATCGGCCGAAGGCTTTTCCGGCGCAACGAAGTTGATGTACTTCGCGCCGAACACGGTGGTCGAGCTGATGTCGACGGTGGCATTCGCCGGAACCAGCTTCAGCTTGTCCGGGTCGAGGGCGAGCTCGATCCGCGCACTGCCGTCGGCATTGTCACCGATGGACTTGACCCGGCCGATCTCCACACCGCGGATCTTCACCTTGGCGTCACGATCCATGACCAGCCCGGCGCGCGGCGCCGAGACGGTCACCTTCGCGGTGTCCTGGAAGCCACCGGCGAACATGATCAAGCAGATCGCGACGGCCCCGACGAGGACGAGCACCAGCCCGGCGCCCGCCAGGCGAATCACCCAGCCCTGTTCGAGATATCGCTTGGGCTGGGGTTTTGCGACGAACGGCGAGCCGATTGGGCTCGCCACACCGTCTTGTGTCTGAACCATGTCCCGCCCTATCCGGAGAGATGGAAATTGCCGGAGGTGCCGTAGATGGCCAGCGACATCAGCAGCGTCACCATGACGACCGCGATCAGCGAGGCCCGCACCGCATTACCTACCGCCACGCCCACGCCCACCGGACCGCCTGCGGCGTGGTAGCCGTAGTAGGTGTGGATCAGCATGACCGCCATGGCCATGAAGATCGCCTGCGCGAACGACCAGAGGATATCGCTGGGGATCAGGAAGGTGGAGAAATAATGGTCGTACACACCGGCGGACTGGCCGTAGATCACCACGGTCGCAAAGCGACTCGCGATGAAGGAGGCGATGACCGCCAGTGAGTAGAGCGGGATGATCGCGATGATGCCCGCCAGCATCCGGGTGCCCACCAGGAAGGGGATGGGCCGGATGGCCATCACCTCCAGGGCGTCGATCTCCTCGGAGACGCGCATGGCGCCCAATTGCGCGGTGGTGCCCGCGCCCAGCGTCGCCGCCAGGCCGATGCCCGAAATCACCGGTGCCGCAATACGAACGTTGATGAAGGCGGCGAAGAAGCCGGTCAGGGCCTCGACGCCGATATTGCCGAGCGAGCTGTAGCCCTGCACGGCGATGGTGCCGCCGGCGGCCAGGGTCAGGAAGCCGACGATCACGACGGTGCCGCCGATAACCGCCAGAGCGCCTGTGCCCATGGAGATCTCGGCGATCAGCCGGATGGTCTCGGTGCGGTAGTGGACCAGCGCCTTGGGCACCGAGCCGATCGACCGCCCGTAGAAGACCGCGTGCTTGCCGACCGAGTCCAGCCCTTCGGAGAAGCGCCGAAAACGATTGGTGACCTTCGGAAAACGAGATTGGATCACGAAAGCCATCTGATCACCGCGCCGTGAACTTGATGCCAACGGCGGTAACCACGACGTTGATGACGAACAGCGCCATGAAGGCGAACACGACGGTCTGGTTCACGGCGTCGCCCACACTCTTGGGACCGCCCTTCACATTCAGACCGAGGTAGCAGGCGACCAGTCCGGCGACGAGACCGAACAGTGTGGCCTTCACCTGCGAGATGACGAGCTCGGGCAGGTGGGTCAGCAGGGTGATGCCGTTGACGAACGCACCGGGATTCACGCCCTGCAGGAAGACCGAGAAGAGGAAGCCGCCCAGGATGCCGATGGTCGACACCAGGCCGTTGAGCAGGAACGCCACGAACATCGAGGCCAGCACCCGCGGCACCACCAGGCGCTGCACCGGATCGATGCCGAGCACCCGCATGGCGTCGATCTCCTCGCGGATGGTGCGCGCGCCCAGATCCGCGCAGATGGCGGTCGCGCCCGCGCCGGCCACGATGAGCACCGTGACCATGGGGCCGATCTGGGTGACCGAGCCGAAGGCCGCACCCGCGCCGGACAGGTCGGCCGCACCGATCTCCCGCAACAGGATGTTGAGGGTGAAGCTCACCAGCACGGTGAACGGAATGGCGACCAAAAGGGTCGGAACGATGGAAACCCGGGCGATGAACCAGGACTGATCGATGAATTCCCGTCGCTGAAACGGGGGCCGTACCGCGGCGCGAGCAACATCGCCGGCGAGTTCGAAGAACCCTCCGACCGCCCGCAGCGGTACGGCAAGGACTTCATTCATTCCCGCTATTCCTCCTGCCCCTGCCTAGCGATAGCAACCGAGATTTGAATGTGATCTCGGTCCCGCTCGAAGATTAGAACACGTTCTCATACGGTTCGGGAAGGTTTCGCTGGTCTGAACAGGTTCTCTTCCTGAACTGGTGTCCAGTTTCAAGAACATGTTCACCCCAGCCTAACCATCAGAGATATGCCGCACTGTGAGACGACACACATAGTTGATCCCCATTCCTACCAATGATCGATCCCGTGATCAACCGCAGGCCCGGAGGCTGGAGCGTGTCTGCGAAAACTCACAGCCTCCGGCGGGGAAACTGAGGTAACCCTCAGCCCAGGTCCTTCAGCGAGGAAGCGGAAAACGAAGCATCCGAACCGCGTTCGGCAAAATAAGCACCCAGACTGGAGGCGAGTCCCTCGCGGGTCCACTCGCCCTCGGCGTCGAACCGCCGCTCGACGACCGGGGCGGCCATCAGGGCGACCATCGGCCCGTAGACAACGAAGAGCTGGCCCGAGATCGATTCGGCCGCAGGGGAGGCCAGATAGGCCACCAGGCGCGCCACGTGATCGGGCGAGAGCGGGTCCGGGCCCTCCTCGGGGGCCGCGGCGAAGACCTGCTCGGTCATGGCGGTGCGGGCGCGCGGGGCGATGGCGTTGGCGCGCACGCCGACACTCTTGAGCGCGCGGGCCGCCGACAGGGTCAGCGCGGTGATACCGGCCTTGGCCGCACCGTAGTTGGCCTGTCCGGCCGGGCCGAGCAGTCCGGCCTCGGAGGAGGTGTTGATGATCCGGCCGTAGACCGGGGCACCCGTCTCCTTGTATTTACCGCGCCAATACGCGGCGGCGTTGCGGGTCAACAGGAAGTGACCGCGCAGGTGCACCGCGACGACGGCGTCGAAATCCTCGTCGGACATGTTGAACAGCATCTTGTCCCGGGTGATCCCGGCATTGTTCACCACGATGTCCAGCCCGCCGAGGCTCTCCTCGGCGGTGCGGATGAGGGCGTCGGCGGTGGCCCGCTCGGCGATGCTGCCGGCCACGAACTCCGCCTTGACGCCCAGCGCGCGGATGTCGGCGAGGGTTGCGCTGACCGCGTCGTTTTCGGCAAGGTCGTTGACGACGATCGACGCGCCGGCGCGGGCCAGCTCCAGGGCTTCGGCCCGGCCGAGCCCGGCGCCCGCGCCGGTGACGATGGCAACCCGGCCGGAAAGACTAACGTCAGAATCACTCACGCGGCCGACTCTAGAACGTGTTCCACCCGCCGGGCAAGCATGCGCTCAGACCAGCTTCAGCGCCGCCTTGGGGCACTGCGCCACGGCCGACTCGATATCGCGGCGGTTGGCCTCGGTGACCTCGGCCTCGTTGACGAACAGGTTGTCGTCGTCATCGAGATCAAAGACGTCAGGGGCGATTCCGACGCAGATTCCGTTGGCTTCGCACTGATCGAAGTCGACGATGACCTTCATGTTTCTCTCCTTAACCACTGGTTGTGCCCGAGCGTAACAACCAGACCCGCGCGCAACCAGCAAAGTAGCCCTAACCGGAACCAATACTGGAACATGTTTCACTTGCGTGCGATGATCGGCTGAACCGAGAAACGAAGGCTAGAGGTACTCCTATGCGTATCGCCTACACGCCGCAACAGGAACAGCTGCGTGCCGAGCTACGTGACTATTTCACCAAGCTCATCACTCCCGAACGGCGGCAAGCGCTTTCGGCGCAGACCGGCGAATACGGCGAGGGCAACGTCTACCGCGAGGTGGTCGAGCAGATGGGCCGCGACGGCTGGCTCGCCCTGGGCTGGCCCAAGGAGTACGGCGGCCAGGACCGTTCCACCATGGATCAGCTGATCTTCACCGACGAGGCCGCCATCGCGGGCGCCCCGGTGCCGTTCCTGACCATCAACTCTGTGGCGCCGACGATCATGCACTACGGCACCGAGGAGCAGAAGAAGTTCTTCCTGCCCAAGATCGCCGCCGGCCAGCTGCACTTCGCCATCGGCTACTCCGAGCCGGGCGCGGGCACCGACCTGGCCTCGCTGCGCACCGCCGCGGTCCGCGACGGCGACGACTGGATCATCAACGGCCAGAAGATGTGGACCTCCCTCATCGCCTACGCCGACTACATCTGGCTGGCCGCGCGCACCGACCCGAATGCCAAGAAGCACAAGGGCATCTCGATGTTCATCGTGCCGACCACGGCCGAGGGCTTCTCCTGGACGCCGGTGCACACCATGGCCGGGCCGGACACCAGCGCCACCTACTACCAGGACGTGCGGGTCAAGAACTCCGACATGGTGGGCCCGGAAAACGGCGGCTGGGCGCTGGTCACCAACCAGCTCAACCACGAGCGCGTCGCGCTGACCTCGTCGGCGCCGCTGGCGCTGGCGGTCGCGCAGGTCACCGAGTGGGCCCGCAATACCAAGTCCGCCAACGGCTCCCGCGTCATCGACCAGGAATGGGTGCAGATCGCGCTGGCCAAGGTGCACGCCAAGGTCGAGTACCTGAAGCTCACCAACTGGGAGATCGCCTCGCGCGCCGACGCCGGTGGCGATGCCGCGCCGCGCCCGTGGGACGCCTCGGCCACCAAGGTGTACGGGACCGAACTGGCCACCGAGTCCTACCGCGCTTTGATGGAGATCCTCGGCCCGCAGGCCTACCTGCGCCAGGATTCCGCCGGTTCGCAGCTGCGCGGCCGCCTCGAGCGCATGCACCGCGCCTGCCTGATCCTCACCTTCGGCGGCGGCACCAACGAGGTGCAGCGCGACATCATCGCCATGACCGCCCTCAAGCAGCCCGCCGCGGCCCGCTGAACGAAACCTAGGTAGCCATCATGGATTTCACTCTCACCGAGGCGCAGCAGGATCTGGCCCGCCTCACCGCCGAGGTCACCGGCAAGCTCGTCACCGCCGACCGGCTGCGTGAACTCGACAGGAACTTCGACGCCGACGGCAACCCGACCGTGCGCTTCGACCAGCAGCTGTGGGCCTCGCTCGCCGAGACCGGCGTGCTGGCGGCGGCACTGCCGGAAACGGTGGGCGGCAGCGACTTCGGTGTGCTGGAGCAGACCGCCATCCTGCGCGAGATCGGCAAGTCCGTCGCGCCGGTGCCCTATCTGTGGTCGATCGTGCTGGGCGCGGGCGCGCTCGCGCAGTTCGGTTCCGCGCCGCAGCGCGAGCTGGCCGCCAAGGCCGCGACCGGCGAGGTCATTCTCACCGCGGCGCTGAGCGAGGAGCGCAACTGGGAGCTCGGCAAGCCGGTCACCACCGCCATCGCGGGCAACGGCTGGCTGCTGACCGGGCTCAAGACCACCGTGCCGTTCGCGCGTCAGGCCGATCGAATCCTGGTGTCCGCCAGCGTCGACGGCGTCCCAGCCGTGTTCCTGGTCGACCCGTCGCACGCCTCGGTGCGCGTCGAGGACCAGATCGTCACCGACCGCTCTCCCGAGGCCGAGGTCGAATTCGCCGGTACCCCCGCGGAATTGGTGGGCACCGTGGATCAGGGTGCCGAGATCCTGACCTGGCTGCTGGAGCGCGCCTGGCTGGGTCTGGCCGCCACTCAGCTCGGCGTGGTCGAGAAGGGTCTGGAGCTGGTCGCCGACTACGCCCGCGAGCGCGAGCAGTTCAACCGCAAGATCGGCAGCTTCCAGGCCGTGGCTCAGCGCCTGGCCGACGGCTACATCGACGTCCAGGGTGTGCGCCTGGCGGTGCAGCAGGCGGCGTGGCGACTGGCCGAAGGGCTCCCGGCGGCCGCCGAGGTCCACACCGCCAAGTTCTGGGCCGCCGAGGCGGGGCACCGGGTCGCCCACACCGTGGTGCACGTGCACGGTGGCGTCGGCATCGACCGCGATCACATCGTGAACCAGTACTTCACCGCCGCCAAGCACAACGAGTTCGCGCTCGGCGGCGCGACCGATCACCTGCGCGCGCTGGGAGCTCTGCTCTCCGAGGCGCAGTAGCTCTGCTCTCCGGGGCACAGTAGCCCGGCCGACCCTGCAAAGCGGCCGACGGCGAGGCGGTGGTTTCCATACCGGCCACCACCTCGCCGTTTTTCTTTACGCGGAACCGGTTTACGGCACCAGCGGACCGGCGATCACCCGCTCCCCCGCCGCCCAATTGCCCTGCCAGCTGAAGGCCGCGTCATTGGCCTGCTTGCGCTGCCACAGCGCCAGCAGCAGATCCGATGCGGTGCCGGAGATTTCGGCGACCGGCGTCCCCGGACCGTAGGTCCAGCTGTCGCCGGTATCGGTCGAGTGCACACTCAGCGCGACCTCCGGCTCCTTGGCCAGCCCACGCTGAATCATGCGCGGCGCGAACAGTTCGAACACCTCGGTGATGCCGTCCACGGCGAGCGCCGGTTCGAAGGATTCGGCGGTGCCGAGCGCGTCCTGTCCGTCCCACAGGTGCATGAGGGTTTCCTGGGCGCGGCGGCGCTGCCAGAAGCCGACGGTGCGCGGCAGCAGGCTGGTGAAGGTCCAGGCCGGTGTCTCGGGCGCCACCGACAGCGCTTCGAGGATCGCCTTCGCGCTGGCGTCGTACCAGGCGCGCAGTTCGATCGGGTCCTTGGGCGCGGGCGGTCCCTGGTAGTCGCCGCGGCCCTCCGCGACCCCGGTCACCACCCACATGTTCCCCTGCCCGACATGGTCGACGAGGTCGTAGAAGGTCCAGTCGCCGCAACTCGGAACCGGTGCGGCCAGATTCACGTCGGGCGTGATCAGCTCCCCGAACCCGTTCAGCTTCTCGCGCAAAATGGCCACAAAATCCATGCGGCTCACGCTAAACAGTGAAAGCCCAGCCTGCCAGCTAAATCCGGCCTACGACACGCGAATTTCGGCCAACGGTCAGGATGCCGGTGCGCGCACCTGCTCAGGATTCGAGCTCACGCACGGAGAAGATGCGCTCCCCGGCGGGGTCGGGGTGGTCGCAGGCGGGTTCGATCTCGAGCAGCAGGGCGTCGCCGCGCGCGTCGTGGCGGACGGCGCGGCCCAGCGCGGCGGCGGCCCGGTAGTGGGCGGGGGTGCGCAGGGCGTGGCGGACCGCGCGGGCGATGCGCTGCGGAGACGCGCTGCGGGGCAGCACGATTCCGGCGCGGTGGGCGCGCACCCGGGCCGCGTTGTCGGCGGTGTCGCGGCCGTGCGGGAGCACCACCACGGGCAGGTCGGCGGCGAAGGCCTTCATCAGCGTGCCGTGGCCGCCGTGGGTGACCACCAGGCTGGCGTGGCGCATGAGCTCGCGGTGCGGTGCGGCCCGCAGCACGGTCACGTTCGGCGGCGCGTGGATCGCCTCCGGCTCGATGGCCGGGCCGGTGGTGAGCACGCCACGCACGGGCAGCAGGCCCAGCGCGTCGGCAATCCTTTGCAGGCAATCGGTTTGACCACGATCGGTGGTGGAGAGCGTGACCAGGATCAGCGGCTCACCGCCGTCGGTCTGGGTCCAGGTGCCGTCCTCCACCCAGTCCGGCTCGTCCAGGATGGGGCCGACCCAGCGCACCCCGTCCGGACACTGACCCGGGAAATCGAAAGCGGCGCTGGATAATACGAGCTGCCGGTGGGCCAGTTGCGCCTGATCCTGATAGTGCGCGAGCCGTTCCAGCCCGAAGTCCGCGCGCAGCGCGTTGAGCCGGGGTAGCAGTTCCTCGTCCCAGCGCCGCTGCACCAGCGAGCCCACCACCCGATCGCGCAAGCGCCCCAGCGGTCCGTGCGCCCGCCCGAATCCGGTGCCCGGCGGCGGCCCGCCCTCCACCGGCAGCGGGTAGACGCCCGGGATGAGCACCGAGAACGGCACCTCGCAGGCCTGCGCGGCGACCATGGCCCCGAAGGCGAAGTAGGAGGCCAGCACCAGATCCGGTCGCTCGGCGTCGATTTCGTCGGCGGTGTCGCGGGCGTAGCCGGCTCCCGCGCGCGGCCGCAGTCGCGCTCCCGTCGCCGCCACCGCACCGGTCAGCGATTCCTCGGCCAGCACCGTCACCCGATGTCCACGCCGTACCAGTCGCCGCACCACGCCCAGTTCCGGCGGCACGGTTCCGCCGCTACCGGTGAGAGCGACCAGGTAGCTGTGATTCATCGAGCACCTCCACCAGCCACTCTCGCACGACCGATGAGTTTCCCGCACCCGCTTCGTCTGCACGGGTACATCGATGACGCGCGAACCGATCGCGGAGAAGAGGGGCGAACCGCCATGCCGAGCAAGATGATCTTCCTGAACCTGCCCGTTGCCGACCTGGAGCGATCCAAGCGGTTCTACGAGGCCATCGGCTGGAAGGTGAATCAGGACTTCACCGACGGCAATGCCGCCTGCATCGTCGTGGACGACAACATCTGCCTGATGCTGCTCACCCACGAGTTCTTCACCACCTTCAGCACCCGCCCGATCGGCGATACCCGTGCCACGGTCAACTCCCTCTACGCCCTGTCCCTGACCAGCGCCCAGGAGGTCGACGATCTCACCGACGCGGCCCTGCGCGCCGGCGGCACCGAGGAGGTCAATGCCGATAAACGCGCCCAGGAGGCCCAGGTCGGCATGCACGGCCGCACCTTCCTCGACCCCGACGGCCACCAGTGGGAGCCCTTCTATATGGCCTACCCGGGCAACTGACGTAATCGACTACCGGTCGGCGGTTTTCGGGCACCGGTGGCATCGTGTCCTTCGTGAACGAAGGAACCGATCGATGACCGAGGCGCCGGAAACGCGCGGCGGAATCTCGCTGGGCGCGTATCTCAAACGGGAACGGCTGCGCCAGGGCATGACCCAGCGGGCCGTGGCCGACGCCCTGCACATGTCGACCAGCGGCTACGAGAAGATCGAGAACGGACAGCGCATTCCGCATCAGGACACCCTCAACGCCTTGGCCCGGCTGTTCGAGATCCCCATGAACCGCCGCCGGGTGCTGTGGTCCATAGCGACCGGTGACGACCTGGGGGTGTCCGCGGGAGCTTCGGGCTCGGTGACCGAGGGCATGCGGGTCTTCATGCGCAACCTGCGCGGACCCGCGTGCCTGCACCAGATACCCGAATTCAACATCCTCGCGGGCAATGCGCTGGGCGTCCGAATGTTCCCCTGGCTGGATCCCCGCCTCGGATCCGCGACCCGTCCCCTCAACATCATCGTGGCGACCATGACCGACCCCCGCGCACCCCAGATCATGGTCAACTGGGCCGATTTCATCCATCGCTGCGTCTTCGGCCTGCAGGAGTACGCGCTCGCGACCACACCGCTCGAGCGGGTGCGGGAGATCCGCGAGGCCTGCCGGTCGAACCCGGAGTTCGACCGCATCTGGAACACTCCGTGCCCACCCGAGGTACTGGCCGACGACACCGCACTCATCCGGGACCCGGCCACCGGCACTGTCTCGAAGTACCAGGTCGACTGCCTGCGCTGGTCTTACCCCCACCGCGATATGGAGCTGTTCAGCCTGACCCCGCGCGACCCCGACCCGGCCACCGAAGATCCCGATACCTCCACAATCGTGGGGTGGTGAATCGCAGGACCTCCCAGCGAACCGTTGTGCGGCACAACCCGTGTCACACACCCAATGCGGGTGGGTCGCTGATCTTGATCTTGAAACCCGGTCCGGCGAAGGTAGGAGAGCCGCGGGCCGGGTTCATGTCTATGGCTGGACAGGAGGGGACCGGCTCGCGGATCAACCCCGCCGATCGAGGCCCGATGGCAGCTTCCTGCCATCCGATGAACTGTCCCTTCACACCCGCGAAAGCCACTGTGAGCCCATGGCTTTCAATGTGGCAGACCTTTTCGAACACGCGGCGGACGCGGTCCCCGATCGGACCGCCTTGATCTGCGAGGATCGCCGGTTCACCTATCGCGAACTCGACCGGCGCGCCAATCGGCTCGCCCATTACCTGGCGGCCCGGGGCATCGGCGCGGGCGATCATGTCGGCGTCTATTCCCGCAATTCCGCCGAGGCTCTCGAAACGATGCTCGCGACATACAAATTGCGGGCCGTCTCGGTGTGCGTGAACTATCGATATGTGGCCGGCGAGGTGCGCTACATCGTCGAGAACGCGGATCTGAAAGCGCTGGTGCACGAGGCGGAATACGGCGATATCGTGGCCGAGGTCCGGGCATCTGCGCCGGGTTTGTCCGAGGTGCTCGCGATCGGACCGGACTATGACGCGGCACTGGCCGCGCACTCCCCCGACCGCGATTTCGGCGCGCGCAGCGGCGACGACCTCTACATCCTCTACACCGGCGGCACCACCGGCATGCCCAAGGGCGTCATGTGGCGGCACGAGGATGTGTGGCGCGCACTGGGTGGCGGCATCAACCACGTGACCGGCGAATACGTCTCGGACGAATGGGAATTGGCGAACAATGCCAAATCCGCGCCGGACGGCATCGTCATGGCCCCGCTCTCCCCGCTCATCCACGGTGCCGCACAGTGGGCGGCCTTCCTGGCCCTGAACTCCGGCGGCACCCTGGTCTTCGTGCCGCGATTCGATGCCCACGAGGTCTGGCGGATTGTCGAGCGCCATCGGGTCAATGTGCTGACCGTGGTCGGCGACGCCATGGCCAAACCGCTGCTGGAGGCGTATCACGAAGGCCGCTACCAGGTTCCGTCCCTGTGGGCGCTCAGCAGTCACGCCGCGCTCTTCTCGCACTCGCTGAAACAGCGGTACATCGAGCTGTTCCCCAACCTGTTCATCACCGATGTGATCGGCTCGTCGGAGAGCGGCAGCACCGGATTATCGGTGGTCACAAAGGATTCCGACCACACCCAGGGCCCGCGGGTGCGCTTCGGCGCACAGTCCGCGCTGCTGGACGACGACGGCAAGCTGATCGAGCCCCGCCCCGGAGCCGTCGGCCGGATGGCGCGCACCGGGCATGTGCCGCTGGGCTATTACAAGGATCCGGAGAAGTCGAAGACGATCTTCTTCGAGATCGACGGCAAACGCTATGTAGTGCCGGGTGATTATGCCCGCTACGAGGCGGACAGCACCGTCACGCTGCTGGGCCGGGGCTCGGAGTGCGTCAATACCGGTGGCGAGAAGGTGTTCCCGGAGGAGGTCGAGACCGCGCTCAAATCCCACCTGGACGTCTTCGACGCCCTGGTGATCGGCATTCCGGACGTACGCTTCGGCCAGGCCGTCGCGGCGGTGGTGCAGCCCCGCCCGGGCGTCGAGCTCGCCCTGGCCGAACTCGACGGGCATCTGCGCACCAAGGTCGCGGGATACAAAGCGCCGCGCGGGTATTGGCTGGTCGAGGAGGTCATGCGCCAGCCCAGCGGCAAGGCCAACTATCCCGCCGCCAAGCGATACGCGGCCGAGCACGCCGACACCATGCGCGTGCCCCGCTGACCGAGCGAGCCGTCGCTCAGCTCGACAGTCCGAGTTCGCGCACCCGCGCACCCAGCTGGAATCTGGTGCTGACATCGAACCGGTCCATGAGCTGAGCGACATAGCGCCGATACGTGCGCAGCGAAACACCCAGCGCCCGCGCCGCGGTCTCGTCCTTCACCCCGGCGAAGAGCTGCTCGACCACCGCCAGCGCGACCGCGTCGAGACCGCCGTCGCGCAGTTCCAGGTGGTCGCGCAGCTGACGCGCGGAATGCCAGGTGCGGACGGCGAATTGGTGCACCACGCCGAGCAGCGTGGGCTCGGCGACCAGATAGCCGCGCGACTCCGCACCCGGCACCGCCGACCACAGCGCCGCCCGCTCCCGGTCCACGATCAGCGCATTGCAGAAGTCGGTATCGGTGACCCGGATCCGCGAGCCGAGCGAGAACTGCCGCAGTACCGACTGCCGTCCCCGGCTGCCCACGTAGGCCGACGAGAGCAGCAGCCGCACCTGTTTCCCGGCCTCGTGCAGCTGCCGGAACACCATGTCCTCGGACCGGTATTCGGTCTCCGGCCGCACCGGGCGGGCAATGGCCATGACCGCCTCGTGGCGGACCTGCCCGAGCATGTCGCGCAGGCTGTCCACCAACCGCTCTTCCGCCAGCTGCTCCACGGTCACCGCCGCTCCCCCGTCATTCCGGCACGCTTTTGGCCGGAATCCACCACGCTGCCATGGATCCCGGCCAAAAGCATGCCGGGATGACGAGGCTTAATTCGGGCGGAGTTCCATGGGGAGGCCGAAGAGGGGGAAGAGCTTTTCGGTGTCGAGGAAGAAGGTGAGGCCGGAGATGCGGTCGCCGTCGAGTTCCAGGGTGGTGATGGACCAGGGGGTCCACAGGCCGGGCTCGTCGCTGGGCTTGTAGTGGCCGAAGGCGGGGAGGCCGTTGGCGCCCTCGAGGGGGATCATGCGGGAGTCGCGGCAGGCGTGGCCGGTGCCGAGCATGAACTCGGCGACGTTCTCCGGGCCGGAGATCCACAGTGAGAACGGCGGCATGGACAGCGCCACATCGGCTTTGAGGAGCTCGGTGAGGGCGCTCATATCGTAGGCCTCGAACGCCTTGACGAAATCATCGACGAGTTTGCGCTGCTGCTCGTTGTTCTCGTCGAAGGGGTCGGAGACGGTGGACTTCTCCTGCACCTTCGACATGGTGGCGCGGGCGCGCTGCAAGGCGCTGTTCACCGATGCCGGGGACACATTGAGCATGTCGGCGGTCTCGCCGGCGGAGAAGCGCAGCACCTCGCGCATGATCAGGATGGCGCGCTGGCTGGCGGGTAGATGCTGCACCGCCGCCACGAAGGCAAGGCGCAGCGTGTCTTTCGTGCTCGCGGCCTCGGCCGGATCGGCGCCGAAGGCGAGCGCGTTCGGAATCGGTTCCACCCACACGTAATCCGGCTCCGGCGCGGGCAGCTGTGAATCGGGGGTCGAGGGGCCGTTCAGGTCCATGGGCCGGGCGCGCCGCTGCGGCCCGTCCAGCATGTCCAGGCAGACGTTCGTGGCGATCTTGTACAGCCACGACCGCACACTGGAGCGGCCCTCGAACGAGTCATACGACTTCCACGCGCGCGTGAAAGTCTCCTGCACCGCGTCCTCGGCTTCGAATGAGGACCCGAGCATTCGATACGCATAGGCGCACAGTTCGCGTCGATGCCCTTCGAAAGAGCGCAATACGTCATCGGAAATCGTGACGGATCTGCTTACCTTCTCGCTCATGGCCAACAGCCTCGCACAGCCCACCGACAAGAAAAACCCGCAAAAATGATCGATGCCCGCCCGCATAGAAAATGCGGACGGGCATCACATCACTGTAATTCGCTGGGCGAGAACTTACTTGCTACTCGAAGCCTGCGCGTGGTTGTCGGCCTCGCGCGCCTCGGTCTGCGCCTTGGCCCACTTGTAATCCGGCTTACCGGCGGGCGAACGCTTGATCTCGTCCGCGTACCACAGGCTGCGCGGCATCTTGTAGGAGGAGATTTCCTTGGTCAGGGTCGGGCGCAGCTCCTCCAGCGTCGGGCGGGCCTCGCCGCGACACTGCACGACCGCGACCACCCGCTGGCCCCAGCGCTCGTCGGGCACGCCGACCACCAGCGCGTCGAAGATGTCCGGGTGCGCCTTGAGCGCGCCCTCGACCTCCTCGGGGTAGATCTTCTCGCCACCGGAGTTGATGGACACCGAGCCGCGGCCCAGCATCGTCACGGTGCCGTCCTCCTCCACCCGGGCGAAGTCGCCGGGGATGGAGTAGCGAATCCCGTTGAACACCTTGAAGGTTTCGGCGGTCTTCACCGGGTCGTTGTAGTAGCCCAGCGGGATGTTGCCGGTGCGGGCCAGCATGCCGACCTGGCCGGAACCGGCCACGACCTCGTTGCCGTTCTCGTCGATGACCTTGGTGGAGCCGTCGATCTTCACGCGCGGGCCGCCGGTGTGGGTGGCGCCCTTGGCCGCCACGGCCAGACCGCCGAAGCCGGTCTCCGAGGAGCCGATGGAGTCGGTGATGAGCGCGTTCGGGAACCGCTCGATGAACTCGTCCTTGAAGGCGGGCGAGAACAGCGCGGCACTCGAGGCCAGCACCCACAGGCTCGAATGGTTGTACGGCGCACCGGTTTCCGGGTTGCCCTCGGCCACCGCGTCGAGCATCGGGCGGGCCATGGCGTCACCGGTAATAAAGATCATGTTCACGCCGTGGTTCTCGATGGCGCGCCACACCCCGTGCCCGCTGAACTCCGGCAGCATGACGGCCTTACCGCCGTCGAAGAGGCTGTGCAGGGTCGCGGTGAACGCGCCGCCGTGGATCAGCGGCGGGATCGGGTAGCGCACCATCTGCGTACTGCCGCTCGCGCCGCCCTTGGCCTGCTCCCACTCGTCCTCGATGAAGACGCCGGTGTAGAAGTTGATGCCGCCGCCGAGGACGCGCCACCAGTCCTCCTGCCGCCACATGACGCCCTTGGGCATGCCGGTGGTGCCGCCGGTGTAGATCATCATGATGTCGTCGGAGGAGCGCTCCTCGAAGTCGCGCTCGCCGTGCGAACCGGCCAGTGCCGCTTCGTATTCCACCGCGCCGGGGGGCAGCGGCAGGTCGGTGCCGTCCTCGACGGTGATGACGGACTTGATGGCCGGCACCTTCGGCAGCACATTGGCGACCTTGTCGCTGTAGCGACGCTCGTGCAGCAGCGCGACCATGTCCGAGTTCTCGAAGATGTACTGCAACTCGTTCTCAACGTACCGGTAGTTCACGTTGATCATCACGGCGCGCGCCTTGAAGATGGCCACCATGGCCTCCACGGCCTCGATGGTGTTGCGCGAGTACACGCCGACCTTGTCACCCGGCTTCACACCCTGTTCCTGCAGGTAGTGCGCCAATCGGTTGGCTCGATCCTCCAATTCGGCGTAGGTCACCGAACGCGAGTCGTCAACCAGTGCGACACGTTCCGGCATGAGGTCGATGGTGTGCTCGACGAGGTCCGCAATGTTGTAGCTCACAGGATCAAAATAGAACGTGTTCTTGTGTGTGACAAGCCACAAATCCCACTCAGTCGATGGACCGAATGTGCCCCCTGTCACACACAGTACAACCAAACCTACGATTCGATCAGCGGACGGAGCTGCTCGAACTGCGCCACATCCCGGACGCCGATGAGCATCATGGTGACCCCGGCCTGCTCCCACACCTTCAACTGCTCACGCACCTCGGCCTCATTGCCGATGATGGTGGTGTCCAGGATCAGCTCGTCCGGAACCGCCGCGGCCGCTTCTGCTTTGCGGCCGGACCGGAACAGCCGGGTGATCTCGTCGACCGCCTCGCCGTATCCCATCCGGCGATAGACCTCGGCGTGGAAGTTCAGCTCCTCCGCGCCCATGCCGCCGATGTACAGCGCGCTGTAGGGCCGGATCGCGTCGAGCGCAGCCTTGCGATCGTCGGTCAGGATCACCTGGGCGGTGGCCGCGATCTCGAAATCCTCGCGCGAACGCCGCGCACCCGGCCGCGAGAAGCCCTCGTCGAGCCACTCGTTGTACATATCGGCCAGCCGCGGCGTGTAGTAGATGGCCAGCCAGCCGTCGGCGATCTCCGCGGTCAGCGCCACGTTCTTGGGGCCCTCCGCACCGAGCCAGATCGGCAGGTCCGCGCGCAGCGGATGGGTGATCGGCTTGAGCGGCTTGCCCAATCCCGTTGCGCCCGCGCCATTGAACGGCAGCGGATAGGCCGGACCCGGGCTGGTCACCTTGGCCTCGCGGGCCAGCACCTGCCGCACGATCGAGACGTATTCGCGGGTGCGGGCGAGCGGTTTGGCGAAGGACTGCCCGTACCAGCCCTCGACCACCTGTGGGCCGGAGACGCCGAGGCCGAGAATGTGCCGTCCGCCGCTGAGGTGGTCGAGGGTCAGCGCGGCCATGGCGGTGGCGGTCGGCGTGCGCGCCGACAGCTGGACCACGGAAGTGCCCAGGCGGACCCGGCTGGTGTCGGAGCCGTACCAGGCCAGCGGCGTGAACGCGTCCGACCCCCAGGATTCCGCGGTGAAGACGGCGTCGAAGCCGGACTCCTCGGCGGCCAGCACCAGCTCCCGATGATTGGCGGGCGGCTGCGCGCCCCAATATCCCAGTTGCAACCCAAAGCGCATTCTCGCGTTCCTTCCTAGAACATCCGGGGCCGGTCGACAGGGCCGCAGCCGCAGCTCTTGCCACCATCACTAGAACCTGTTCTACTCGATCTCGTGACTCTGGGGAACACCGAAGTACTGTCCGCACCGCTGCGGATGCAATTCGACTACACCCGCTCCACCGGTCCGATCATCGGTCGCTTCCTCACGGAACTGCGATCCGGCAAGGTCGTCGGTGTGCGGGGTTCCGACGGGCGCGTGATCGTGCCGCCCGCGGAATTCGATCCGAAGACCAGCGAACCGCTCTCGGAGTTCGTCGAGGTCTCCGACGTCGGGACGGTCCAGACCTGGTCCTGGGTGGCCGAGCCGCTGCCGGGCCAGCCGTTCGACCGGCCCTTCGCCTATGCGCTGATCAAGCTGGACGGCGCGGACACCGCCATCCTGCACGCGGTGGACGTGGCCTCGCCCGAGGACATCTCGACCGGTCTGCGGGTGCGGGCGCGCTGGGCCGCCGAGCGCACCGGGCGCATCCAGGACATCGCCGCCTTCGAGCCGGGCGAGACCTCCACCGCCCCAACGCCTTCCGCGGATGCGGGCGAGCCCATCACCGGCATCGTGACCCCGGTGGACTTCTCCATCAAGCACACCGCCGCCCCGCAGGAAGCCGTCTTCCTGAAGGGCCTCATGGAGGGCAAGCTGCTGGGCGCCCGCGCCCAGATGGACGGCAAGGTGTACTTCCCGCCCCGCGGCGCCGACCCGCGCGACGGCTCGCCGACCGACGATTTCGTCGAGGTGTCCGACACCGGCATCGTCACCACCTTCTGCATCGTGAACGTGCCGTTCATGGGCCAGTCGATCAAGCCCCCGTACGTCGCCGCCTACATCCTGTTGGACGGCACCGACATTCCGTTCCTGCACCTGGTGCTCGGCATCGAGGCGAACGAGGTCCGGATGGGCATGAGGGTGAAGGCCGTGTGGAAGCCGCGCGAGGAGTGGGGTCTTTCCATCGGAAACATCGACCACTTCCGGCCGACCGGCGAACCGGACGCCGACTACGACTCTTTCGCGCACCACCTGTAGAGAGGCGCTGAAATACCTTGAGCAACACAGACATCGCGGTCGTCGGGTTCGCCCATGCGCCGCACGTGCCGGAGACCTTCGGCACCACAAATGGCGTGGAGATGCTCGCGCCGTGCTTCCAGGAGCTGCACGCCAAGCTGGGCACCAGCGTCTCCGATATCGACTTCTGGTGCTCCGGCTCCTCGGATTACCTTGCCGGGCGGGCGTTCTCGTTCATCTCGGCGATCGACTCCATCGGCGCGGTGCCGCCGATCAACGAGTCGCACGTGGAGATGGACGCGGCCTGGGCGCTGTACGAGGCGTACGTGAAACTGCGCTCCGGACAGGCGAAGACGGCGCTGGTGTACGGCTTCGGCAAGTCCTCCGCCGGCACCCTGCGTCAGATCCTGAGCCTGCAGACCGACCCGTACCTGGTCGCGCCGCTGTGGCCGGACTCGGTGTCCATGGCCGGGCTGCAGGCCCGTGCGGGCCTGGACGCGGGCAAGTGGACCGAGGCCGATATGGCCGCGGTCGCCGCCCGCAGCACCGGCGGCGACGCCGACAAGCTGCTGGCCGAGGCGAAGGTCGCGGATCCGTTCCGCGCCCACGACATCGCGCCGATCACCGACGGTGCGGCCGCCATCGTGCTGGCCGTGGGCGATCGCGCCCGCGAGCTGTGCGAGCGCCCGGCCTGGCTGACCGGCATCGCCCACTACATCGACACCCCGGTGCTGGGCGCGCGCGATCTGACCGTCTCGGAATCCGCGGCCAAGGCCGCCAAGGCCGCGATCAACGGTGCCGGTGGCGATTTCGACGTTGCCGAGCTGCACACGCAATACAGCCACGAGGAGCTGATCCTGAAGCAGGCCATCGGCCTGAACGGGAACACCCGCATCAATCCCTCGGGCGGTCCGCTCGCGGGCAACCCGATGTTCGCGGCCGGACTCGAGCGCATCGGCTTCGCCGCCACCGAAATCTTCAATGGCACCGCGAATCGCGCACTGGCACACGCCAGTTCGGGCCCCGCGCTGCAGCAGAACCTGGTCGCCACCCTGGAGGCACGATGACCTTGCCAGCCGCTGTCCTGGGTACCGGACAGACTCATCACGTGACCAAACGGTCGGATGTCTCCATGGCGGGCATGGTCCGCGAGGCCATCGACCGGGCGCTCACGGACTCCGGCCTGACCATGGCCGATATCGACGCGGTCGTGGTCGGCAAGGCCCCCGACTTCTTCGAGGGCTCCATGATGCCGGAGCTGTTCCTCGCGGATGCCTTGGGCGCCACCGGAAAACCGCTGCTCCGGGTGCACACGGCCGGCTCGGTCGGCGGCTCCACCGCCGTCGTCGCCGCCAATCAGGTGCAGGCGGGCGTGCACCGGCGGGTGCTGGCCATCGCGTGGGAGAAGCAGTCCGAGTCCAATGCCATGTGGGCGCTGTCGAATCCGGTGCCGTTCACCAAGCCGGTCGGCGCGGGCGCGGGCGGCTACTTCGCCCCGCACGTGCGCGCCTACATCCGCCGCGCCAATGCCCCGCTGCACGTGGGCGCGATGGTCGCGGTGAAGGACCGCCGCAATGGCGCGCGCAACCCGTTCGCGCACCTGCACCAGCCGGATATCACCCTGGAATCGGTGATGGCGTCCCAAATGCTGTGGGACCCCATCCGTTTCGACGAGACCTGCCCGTCCTCCGATGGCGCGTGCGCCATCGTGATCGGTGACGAGGAGTCGGGTAGGTCGGTCGAGGCGCAGGGCAAGAAGGTGGCGTGGATCCACGGCACCGCCATGCGCACCGAGCCGCTCGCCTATGCGGGCCGCGACCAGGTGAACCCGCAGGCCGGACAGGAGGCCGCCAAGGCGCTGTGGAAGCAGGCCGGGATCACCAACCCGCTGGAAGAGATCGACGCGGCCGAAATCTATGTCCCCTTCTCGTGGTTCGAGCCCATGTGGCTGGAGAACCTGGGCTTCATGCCCGAGGGCGAGGGCTGGAAGCTCACCGACGCCGGCGAGACCGCCATCGGCGGGAAGCTGCCGGTCAACCCGTCGGGCGGCGTGCTCTCCTCCAACCCGATCGGCGCCTCCGGCATGATCCGCTTCGCCGAGGCCGCCAAGCAGGTCATGGGCCGCGCGGGCGACTACCAGGTGGAGAACGCGCGCAAGGCGTTCGGCCATGCGTACGGCGGTGGCTCGCAGTACTTCTCGATGTGGGTCGTCGGGAGTGAGCAGCCGTGACCACCACGACCGAACACCCGGCGCGGGTAGCGGGCGCGGCCTCCCAGGCCGCGGTCCGCGCCAAGGACAAGGACGCCTGGGTGGCGCTGTTCGCCGCCGACGGGATCGTGGAGGATCCGGTCGGGCCGTCGTTCTTCGATCCGGAGGGCGTGGGACACCGCGGCGCGGAGGCCATCGCGGCGTTCTGGGACAAGGCGATCGCGCAGACCGATTCGATCGAGTTCCTCTTCGACGACTCCTTCGCCTGCGGGCGCGAGGTGGCCTTCACCGGCCGCATCCGCACCACCATGGGCGGCCACATCATCGACGCGGAAGGCGTTTTCACCTACAAGGTCGATGAGCACGGGAAAATCCTGGCCCTGCGCGCCTTTTGGGAAACCGAGCGCGCCATGGCGACGATGAAAAAGGTCTAGACCTCTTATCGGGTCCGAAATACAAAGCGGGCGACTGGATTATCCAGTCGCCCGCTTCTTTTCTTCTCAGGCTCAGTGCTTCACCGGGCAGCCGCCCTTGTAGTCGACCTGAAATTCCTTGATGCCGTTGAGCCAACCCGACTGCAGGCGGCGCGGATCCCCGAGCTTCGAGATGTCGGGCATGTAGTCGGCGATGGCGTTGAAGATGATCTCGATCTCCAGCCGCGCCAGGTTCGCGCCGATGCAGAAGTGCGCGCCGGTGCCGCCGAAGGACAGGTGCGGGTTCGGGTCACGCAGGATATTGAAGGTGTACGGATCCTCGAACACCTCCTCGTCGAAGTTGGCCGAGCGGTACGACAGCACGACCCGCTGACCCTTCTTGATCTGCACGCCACTGACTTCCACGTCCTCGAGCGCGGTGCGCTGGAAGGAGCTGACCGGAGTCGCCCAGCGAATGATCTCGTCGGCGGCGGTCTTGGGCCGCTCCTTCTTGAAGAGCTCCCACTGCTCGGGGTTCTCCAGGAACGCGATCATGCCGTGGGTGGTGGCATTGCGGGTGGTCTCGTTGCCCGCGACGGCCAGCATCATGACGAAGAAGCCGAACTCCTCCGGCAGCAACGCCTCACCGTCCATGTCGGCCTCGACCAGCTGGGTGGCGATGTCGTTGGCCGGGCAGGCCCGGCGGGCCTCCGCCATCTGGTAGGAGTACCCGAGGATCTCGGTGGAAGCGACGACCGGATCGGCGTCGGATTCCGGATCGTCGTAGCTGGTCATGTCATTGGACCACTGGAACAGCTTCTTGCGGTCGTCCTGCGGCACACCGATCAGTTCGGCGATGGCCTGCAGCGGCAGCTCGGCCGCCACCTGCTCCACGAAGTCACCGGTGCCGGACTCGACCGCGGCCTTCACAATGGCCTCGGCGCGGGCGGTCAGCTCGGCGCGCAGGCCGTTGATGACGCGCGGGGTGAAGCCCTTGGAGATGATCTTGCGGAGCTTGGTGTGCTCGGGCGCGTCCTTGTTCAGCAGGACGAAGCGCTGCAGATCGATCTGCTCACGGGTGATGTCGTCCTGGAACCGCGGGATGGCGGTGTTCTCGTAGGTGGAGAACACATCGTCGCGGCGCGAGACGGTCTTGACGTCCGCGTGCTTGGACAGCACCCAGAAGCCGTCGTCGGTGAAGCCGCCCTTCTGCGGATCCTTGGGATTCCACCAGATGGGGGCGCTGCGGCGCAGTTCGGCTAGTTCCTCGACCGGCACCCGGTGCGCCCACATCTCCGGGTCGGTGACATCGAATCCATCCGGCACTCCGGGCCGGGCTGCAGCGTCCACCACCAGCAGTCTCCTTTGACCAACTGAAACACGTTCTACCGCTATTGAAGCACAGGAGGTAAAACAAGAGAAGGGACTAGGTAATAGTCCGGAACAGGCTTACGTTACTGGTTGTGAACTCGTTGCAGTTCTAATCCGGAAGGACAGACATGGGTACTCCCGTCATCGTCGAGGCCGCGCGCACGCCCATCGGCAAGCGCAACGGCTGGCTCGCCGGCCTGCACGCCGCCGAGCTGTTGGGTGCGGCGCAGCAGGGCGTGCTCGAACGCGCGGAACTGGATCCCGCGCTGGTCGAACAGGTCATCGGCGGCTGCGTCATGCAGGTGGGCGAGCAGGGCAACAACGTCACCCGCACCGCTTGGCTGCACGCCGGGCTGCCGTGGCAGACCGGCGCGGTCACCATCGACAACCAGTGCGGTTCGGCGCAGCAGGCCACCGGCCTGGTGGCCGGGCTCATCGCCACCGGCGCCATCGAGATCGGCATGTCCTGCGGTCTCGAGTCCATGAGCCATGTTCCATTGGGCGCCAACGTCGGAACGCACGCGGGCCCGCGGCGTCCCGCGTCCTGGAACATCGATATGCCCAATCAGTTCGAGGCGGCCGAGCGAATCGCCAAGCGGCGCGGCATCACTCGCGACGATGTCGACGCGCTGGGTGAGCGTTCGCAGCGGCTGGCCGCGCAGGCGTGGGCCGAGGGCCGCTTCGACCGCGAGGTGCTGACCATCAAGAACGCGCCGCAGGTCGACAAGGAGGGCAACCTCACCGGCGAGTTCGCCGATATCAGCCGGGACCAGGGCCTGCGCGAGACCACCCGCGAGGGTCTGGCGAAGCTGAAGCCGGTGATAGAGGGCGGAATTCACACCGCCGGCACCTCCTCGCAGATCTCCGACGGCGCATCCGCGGTGCTGCTGATGGACGAAAAGGCCGCGCAGCGTGAGGGATTGCGCCCGCGCGCCCGCATCGTGGCGCAGGCGCTCGTCGGCGGCGAGCCCGAATTCCACCTGGACGGTCCGGTTCAGGCGTGCGAGCGACTGCTCGAGCGCTCCGGCATGAGCATGTCCGACATCGACTTGTTCGAGATCAACGAGGCTTTCGCGTCCGTGGTGCTGTCCTGGGCCTCGGTGCACAAGCCCGACTTCGATCGGGTGAACGTCAACGGCGGCGCCATCGCCATCGGCCACCCCGTCGGCAGCACCGGAACCCGCTTGATCACAACGGCTTTGCACGAGCTGGAGCGCTCGGACAAGAGCACCGCCATGATCCTGATGTGCTGCGGCGGCGCGCTCGCGACGGGCACGATCATCGAACGGATCTAGTCTCTCAATGATTTTCGGCCAGGTTGAACGTTCATCCGTCCCGGCGTGAAACGTGGCGTACGCCACACAAACTTCGGTACAGACAAGAAGATGAGACGTCAGCTATCTTATGGCTACCCGAGGCCCGTCCGGGAAGACCCTCGCGACGGGCCAGAACCGGGGCTCTTAAGCGCTCGGCAAGAACCGTAGCGTTGGCCCGCAAACGCCCAAGCCACAGCGGGTGAACCGGATCACCGCCTAGAAGCTTCAAGGAAATCACGAATCAGGCGTAGGTTTTCAGTTACTGAGCCGCTAATATCAATGATACGTATCCGAGATAACGACTGTTAGTACAGCGAAGGGAATTGGGCGGCTCACAATGGCTGATTTCGCGGCGCGGCTGAACAAGCTGTTCGAAACCGTGCATCCCCCGGGGCGTAAGCCGCACACGAACGCAGAGGTGGCGGCTGCCTTGACGGCCTCCGGCCATCCGATCTCGAAACCGTATCTGTCGCAGTTGCGGTCGGGACAGCGCACGAACCCGTCGGATGAGACGGTGGCTGCTCTGGCAAAGTTCTTCAAGGTCAAACCGGACTACTTCTTCAACGACATCTACGCGGCGAAGATCGATCACGATCTCGAGCTGCTGTCCCAGCTGCAGGGCTATGGACTCCGTCGTCTGTCGAGTAGGGCGTTCGACCTGTCCGAAGAATCTCAGAACCTACTCACCTCTATGGCGGAGAAGTTGCGGGCCAGCGAAGGTCTGCCCGAAATTCCTCCGGACGGCACGGAATAGGCACTGCCACAGAGCAACACAGTGCGGCTGTCTCGGAGGCCGCACTGTGTTGGTTTGTTACAGGGCTTCCTCCAGACCTGACATAGGCCGGGTCACCGGTGACGCTTGCAGGGCGGCACCGGTGTCCTGGCGGACCATTCGGTCCGAGTGAAGGATGTTGCACCGGTCTCAGCGTGCTGAGGTCATGTGGCGTAGACCCCTGCGCTGGTGCATTATGCACAAACCTGGCATATCGCTGCCCGGGCGTTCCCGGACGGACGAGTGAGTTTGTTTGTGCACTATGTCGTTTTGTGCACTGTGAGTGTTTCGCCCCCAATGCACCATCTGCGACAAGCAAGAGTGACAACTTCAAGTGACAAGTAAGTCCCGTACCACGCACGGCGGGTTCGATGAGACGAAACCTCGGATACGAAGTCTCCTCGAGAAGGCCCGACGGAATGCCACGCCCTTGGCAATCACGCGAGGTACGGGACTTGCTCATTTGCGACAAGATCGCATTTACGTCAGTGATCTTCGCGTGATCAACTTCGGAAGCGCTCGACAGGTATTCCGGAGCGCTTCCGGATGGTAATGGCTGAGTAAATGACTACCGCTGTGCCGAGCTCTCCTACTACCGCTGTGCCGAACCCCGGATCGCAGTCGGCGCACCCGCACCGGCCGCGGCATCATAGGCCCGGGCGATCGCCTGCACCCAGCCGCGCGGACTGACACCCGCGGGCGGCGAGATCCAGCGGCCGTCGATGACCACCTCTCCGAACGGATTCCGCGCCCAGTCGGCCACCCGCTGCGCGCGCTCGGCCACCGAGACCGGCGGCGCACCCGCCGCAGCCAGCTCGACACCGCCGCCGGACTGCAGGTAGAGCGCGTCCATGATCTGCGCGACCTGGTCGGAGGCCTTGAGCTGGGTGCCCGATCCGGTCTGCTCGTGCGCCACCACCTCCGGGAAGCGGGCGATCAGCACCCGGTGCAGGGTGCGAATCTGCTTGAGCAGCACCCGCGCTCGCCACCACAGCTCGATCACGATCCAGACCGCGCCCATGGCGATGAGCATGGCGGCCAGCTGCCACACCGGCCAGAACCAGCCCTCGTGCTCGGGCTGCGGCATCGGTTCGCCGTTCGTCAGGCGGCGAATCGACAGGGCCGCGAGCACGCCGACCACGAAGGTGCCGGCGGTGTAGAGCGCGATGCCGCGGCCCAGGGTGGTCCAATCCAGGTTGCGCACACCGGTGATCACGATGAACACGCACTCCAGCAGCACGATCACCCAGCCGAAGGTGATGGACCAGAGCAGGGTCAGGATCATGGCGAGCGCGCCGCCCGCGTAGATCATCCAGCCGATCTGGCGCAGGTTCCGGCGCGACACCACCGGCCAGGCGGCAGCCGCGACCACCGAGGTCGCGGTCGCGAACATGATCCAGGCCGCGGTCACCACTCGATCGCCGAGCCAGTTGCCGTGCACTCCCCCGGGGGCGAGATGGTCTACGGCCACACCGATTTCGGGCACTCCGACGGTGACGGCCAGCGCCACCGCGGCGACCGCGATGACGATCGCCACCCGTGCCGTGGTCGCGGGTTTCACCAGCACGCGTCCGACCCGTGCGCCCGAGGCCATCCAGACCAACATGGCCACCAACCAGAAAGTCATCCGAGTGCCTCATCGAATCGAAGGACCGAGACGCCCGCGCCCCGGCTGTGGAACACCCGCAGTCGAGTCATGAGCATGCTCGCGAAGGTTTCCGCCTCCCACTCGCACTGCTCGTCGTCGCCCAGATCGACCGCCTTCTGATGCGCGCGCTGGCTGAGCATGTAGGCGATGAGATCGTCGCTGGCCTCCAGCACCACCTCGGTCGCCGCCTCGCCCGGATGGTCGAAGACGATGTGGCCCAGTTCGTGCGCGAGGGTGTGCTCGCGGCTGGGCAGCGCCTGCGCGAGCACGATCACATCGCGGTCCGGATAGCTGCGGCGCTGGCCGCAGACGCCCGGACCCAGTTGGGCACTGGCGATCTCGATGGGCCGCCGCCGCTCCGCGGAGATGGCCAGCACCACCTCGTCCAGATCGGTGGCGTCGAAATCGGCCGCCACCGCGCATACCGCGTCCACCGCCGCGGCCACCCGGCGGTAGGACCCGATGCTATGAGCCTTGCTCTCGGTCATCGCGGTCCCCTCACGCCCTCGGTCCGAAGAATGCGGCGCGGGCGGCATCGATGCGCCCCTGCGCGGCGGACGCGCTCTGGAAGCTCACCGCGCCCGAGCCCGTACCGGCCAGCGCCATGGCGATCAGCCCGCCGATCACCGACAGCGGCTTCCACGGCGGCAGCGGGGTGTTGTTCGAGGTGGGCTTCACGTCCGGATTCGGCTGCGCCAGAACGGGAGCCGGGGCGGGCGCGGGTGGTGGCGGGGGCGGCGCGGCGGGCGCGGCCTCCGGTTCGGGGAGCGCGGCGGCCGGGGCGACCACCGCGGGCAGCTGCGGCACGGCCGGGGGCTGCGGGATCTCCAGCGGCACCGGCGGAACCGCGGGGGCGGTCGGCGGCGGGATCAGCAACAGCAGCAAGGGAGAGGCGCAGATGGCGGCGGAGCCGAGACCGGCCGAGCCCAGCACCGCGGAACCCACTGCGGCCGAACCGAGATCGGCAGAGCCCGCGGCGGAACCCGCACCGGCCGAGCCGACCGCGGAACCGATTCCGGCCGAACCCACGCCCGTGGAACCGCCGAGCGCGGAACCCACTCCGGCGGAGCCGATTCCGGCCGAGCCGACCGCGGCGGAGCCGGTGCACAGTGCCGCCAGTCCGGCCGAGCCGACGGCCGCGGAACCCACCGCGGCGGAACCCGTTGCGGCCGAACCGGTACCGAGCAGCAGGCCCAGGATGGCCGAGCCGGTGCCGATGCCCGCCGAGCCGACGCCCGCGGAACCCAGGCCCAGCACCGATCCGGTGCCGACACCGGCGGAACCCACTGCGGCGGAGCCGGTTCCGACCGCGGCCGAACCCGTCGCCGCTCCCGCCGAACCGGTGCCCACGACCGCCGAGCCCAATCCCGCACCGGCGGAGCCGGTTACGGCCGAGCCGGTGCCGAGAGCGGCGGATCCGGTGCCACCGAGCACGGTGCCCAGTCCGGCCGATCCGACGGCGGCGGAACCGACACCCGCAGAACCCGCGGCGGCCGAGCCGCTTCCGAGGCCGAGCAGAATGGCGAGCAGATCATCAGGGCCCGCCACCGGCTGCGGCGCGCCGTTCACGGCCTGTGTCTGACCGCCGATAGGCTGCGACTGCGGAGTCGGCTGGCCGGGATCCTGCCCGGCGGGTACGGGATCGAGCGGGATGCCACCCGGCTGCGCCTGCGCGGCAGCGGGCCCGAGCAGCGCCGAGCCGGCGACAGCTGCGATCACTGCCACCAGGCGCATTGCACGATCGACGATCATGCGACAGCCATCCCCTCATCGATACCGCGCACTTGGCTTGTCTCCGCACCAGGGGTGCGGAATCCCGATCCGCACCGGCAGATCGAGACAGGTTCGAACTCACACTGTCGCCCCGATTGCCAGACCTTTGCGGAACGCGGTCATCCTAACGGTCACCACGCCATCCCGCACAAGTCCCGATCGCATTAGGGGTGCCCACAAACCGTACGCCTGTGCGACCCCCTACGTATCCAATATCACCAAGCGCCCCAGCCCAATTGGCCTAGACCATCCCCCACCCCGCGACCTCACAGCCCCCTCTCCCCGGCTGTGAGGTTCGACAACCTTGTCCAATACCGACAATTCAGACCAACACGACAGCTAATCGCGTGCTCACAAAACGTCGCTCAACGTTCCTGGGAGTGACGGGTAGAGGCTGCCCGAAATGCGCGAAGCCGCCCCCGGGCGAGAGGTTCCGGGGACGGCTCGGCGCGCCGACAGGGGCGCGCGTGGATCCGACGGTGTGCGGATCCGGGTGCGCGGTCGGGCTGTGGTGGCCGCGCACGTTTCGGGGAGAGCGTCAGGCGGGTTCGGTGACGCGGTACTGCTGGAGGCTGTCGATGCGCTCGACGGCCTCGGTGATGATGCGGTCGATGAGGTCGGCCACGGTGGGGAGGTCGTCGATGATGCCCGCGACCTGGCCCGAGGCGAGGACGCCGGCCTGCGTATTGCCCTCCACCAGACCGGCTTTCAGCAGCATCGGGGTGTTGGCGGCCATGATGACCTGGGACCAGGTGAGGTCCTTGTGCTTGCGCATGGCCAGGCCGTCCTTGACGATGGTCGACCACTTCATGCCGGTCATGGCCTTGAACTTGAAGGCGTTGGACACCGCGGCGGTGAGGCCGCGCACGCCGCTGGAGTGCTCCAGCTTGTCGACGAGTTCGGTATTGAGCACCCGGTGCGGCATGCCGTCGACCTTCTTGGAGACGACGGTGTCCATTAGCCCGCGCTTGATGTACTCCTGCTTCACCGAATCCGGCACGCTCGAGTCCTGGGTGAGCAGGAACCGGGTGCCCATGGCGACACCGGCCGCGCCGTAGGAGAGCGCGGCGGCCAGGCCCCGGCCGTCGAAGAAGCCGCCACCGGCCACGACCGGGATATCGACGGCGTCGAGCACCGAGGGCAGCAGCAGAGTCGTTGCGACGGAACCGGTGTGGCCGCCGCCCTCACCGCCCTGCACGATCACCGCGTCCGCGCCCCACGAGGCGACCTTGACCGCGTGCTTGGCCGCGCCGATGGACGGCACCACCACCACGCCGTTGTCCTTGAGTCGCGCGATGAGCTCCTTCTTGGGAGCCAGCGCGAACGAGGCGACCTTCACGCCCTCGCGGATCATCAGCTCGCAGCGCTCGGTCGCGTCCGAACCGTCGGCCCGGATATTGACGCCGAAGGGCTTGTCGGTCTTCGCCTTGGTCTTGGCGATGGCCTGCTCGAGTTCCTCGAACGACATGGTGGCCGAGGCCAGGATGCCGAGACCGCCCGCATTGGCGGTGGCCGCGACCAGACCCGGACCGGCGACCCAGCCCATGCCGGTCTGCACGATCGGGTGCTCGATGCCGACCAGTTCGGTCAGCGGAGTCTTCAAACGCTGGGCGGTCATGCCGTCACTTCCTTCTCGCGGAAACCCTTGGGGTCCAGCACGGTCCGGATGATGGTGAGCTCTTCCTCGGTCGGCAGCCGCGTCTCGCCCGCCTCGGCCAGCCCGGCGATCTCGAACGAGGTGTTCTCCGCGACCTCGTCGGCGCTCACACCCGGGTGCAGCGACAGCGCCCGCATGGTGTGGTCCGGCCCGTTGTAGTCGAACACGCCCAGGTTCGACACCACCCGGTGCAGGTGGTGGAACCGGTAGGCCGGGTTCTCGGAATCGATCTTGTCGTAACCGATTCCGGAGACGATGTCGACCTGATCCACGAACACCCGCTTGCCGTGCTTGGGCACGAAGTAGCTGGTGGCGTGGTTGATGGTGTTGCCCGGCGCGCCGCGCACACCGAACATCTGCCGGGTCGGCTGCTGCAGCGGACCGAACGCCGAGAGGTTCTGATTGCCGTACTTGTCGAGCTGGTTCGCGCCCATGACCACATGGCGGCGACCGGAATTCACGACATCGAAGACCTTCGAGAACGGAATCCAGCCCTCGATCGGAGCCTTGCCGCCGATCGGCGGGATCTCGGCGAAGAACAGCGCCTCACCGTCGGACAGCAGCAGATCCGGCTCGAAGGTGAGCCGCGCCAGCCGCGCGCCGATGGTGGTGACGGTGGACATGGGCGAGGCCATGATCTCGCCCGCGCCCCGGAAGATCTCGGCCGCCGCGACGACGCAGATCTCGGCGCGAGTGATGGTGGAAGTCTCGGTCATTACTTCTGCTCCTCGGCGAAAGCCTTGACGGCGGCCTGGTATTCGTCCTCCGAGACATCCAGGTAGCGGGCCTTGAACTCGGCCCACGACTCCGGCGTCTTGGCGGCCTCGACATAGTGGCGCTGGAACTTCTCGTCGCGGCCGTAGCTGCCGGCGAAGGTGAAGTGCGCGCCGCCGGGGGCCTCGACCACGCCGTCGACCATCATGCGGTTGAGGATGAGCGCCTGCGTCGGAACGGCTTTCACCAGTTCCTCGGTCTCCACGAGGCGGTCCACCGACAGGTAACGCTTCTCGGCGGAGAGCATGTAGAGGTCGTCCATGTACGGGTCGATGCCGGTGTAGGCGGCATTGCCGTGCTTGTCACCCAGATCCAGGTGCACGAAGGCGGCATCCAGGTTCAGAGCGGGCATGGCGACCAGGGTTTCGGCCTTGCCGTCGGTCAGGTAAGGCGACTGAACAGTCTTCAGCTCGCCCTCCCAGAAATCGATGACCGCGGAACCCAATCCGGCGCGGATCGGCAGGAACGGCAGCCGGGCCGCCGCGGCCTGCAGACCGCACTTGACCATGCCCTCGTCCATCTC
Organism: Nocardia concava NBRC 100430; assembly: GCF_000308815.1. GTDB lineage: Bacteria > Actinomycetota > Actinomycetes > Mycobacteriales > Mycobacteriaceae > Nocardia > Nocardia concava. The sequence continues at coordinate 67,979 of NZ_BAFX01000008.1, read as the reverse complement.
GCGCACGGTGATCGCACCCTCGGTGCGCGCCTTGGCGAACCACGGGTCGTAGAACGGCGCGGAGTCCAGCGACACGAAGCCGTAGTACGCCTTCTTGACCTTGCCGGCCGAGCACAGCAGACCCAGATCCGGCCCGCCGTAGGTGACCACGGTCAGATCGGTGACATCCGAACGCAGCAGCGCCCGCACGAAGGCCATCGGCTTGCGCCGGGAACCCCAGCCGCCGATGCCGATGGTCATTCCACTGCGCAGTTCGCCGACGACCTCGTCGAGCGACATTCGCTTGTCGCGCATGGCTGCTACTTCCCCTTCTTCTGCGCGGCCAGATCATCGTCGAAGCGCGCCCGGATCTCGTCGGCCACGCCCGCCAGGTTGAGCTCCATGGTGAAGCCCTGCTCGAAGCGGTAGGAGCGGTGCACGTCCTGCACGTCGATGCCGTTGAGCGCCTTCTTGGCGGCGCGGATGACGCGGCCGTCCTTGTTGGCGATGTTCTTGGCGACTTCCATTGCGGCGGCGTCGAGTTCGGCCCGCGGCACCACCTTGAAGACCGAGCCGTAGTGGTGCAGCTGCTGCGCGGTGAGGGTGCCCGCGGTGTAGAACATGGTCCGCATCAGGTGCTGGGGGACCAGTCGGGCCAGGTGGGTGGCCGCACCGAGCGCGCCGCGGTCGACCTCGGGGAGGCCGAAGGTCGCGTCGTCGGAGGCGACGATGACATCGGAGTTGCCGACCAGGCCGATACCGCCGCCCAGGCAGAAGCCGTTCACGGCGGTGACCACGGGGACCTCGCAGTCGTAGATCGCGGCGAAGGCGGCGAAGCAGCCGTGGTTGGCGCGGATCAGCGCGGTGTGGCCGGTATCGGCGTTCATCTCCTTGATGTCCACGCCCGCGTTGAAACCGCGACCCTCGGCGCGCAGCACCACGACCCGGGTCTCCGGGTTCTTCCCGGCCGCGGTGACGGCATCGGCCAGGGCGAACCAGCCGTCCGAAGGCAGTGCGTTGACCGGCGGGTAGTCGACAGTGACGACTTCGACGCCCTCGGTTTCGGTGTGACGGTTGATCCCCATCGAATGTCCCATCGTTGGCAAAACAAGCAAGTGCTTGGTAGGTTAGCACGGTGGGAATCGAAGTAAACCTGTCCGGCTCGGTCGTCCTGGTCACCGGCGGCGTGCGCGGCGTCGGGGCCGGTATCAGCCGGGTCTTCCTGGACGCGGGCGCGACCGTGGTGGCCTGCGCGCGGCGGCCCGCGGACACCCCCGTCGAGAGCAATGGACGCGGTATCGACTTCCTGCCGTGCGATGTGCGCGATGTGGATTCGGTGCGCGGGCTGATCGGGCAGATCGTCGAGAAGTACGGGCGGCTGGACACCGTGGTGAACAATGCCGGTGGCGCGCCCTTCGCCCTGGCCGCCGACGCCAGCGCCAACTTCCATTCCAAGATCGTGCAGCTGAATCTGCTGGCGCCGCTGCTGGTTTCGCAGGTGGCCAATGAGGTGATGCAGAAGCAGGAGACGGGCGGATCGATCGTGATGATCTCCAGCGTCTCCGGGCATCGGCCCTCGCCGGGTACCGCGGCTTACGGTGCGGCGAAAGCCGGTGTGGACAGCCTGGTTTCGTCGCTGGCGGTGGAGTGGGCCCCGAAGGTGCGGATGAACTCCGTCATCTGCGGCCTGGTCAACACCGAGTCCTCGCACCTGCACTACGGCGACGAAGAGGGCATCGCCGCGGTCAGCCGCACGGTTCCCATGCAGCGCATGGCAACTCCCGAGGACATCGGCCGCACCGCCGCCTTCCTGGCCTCGCCCTTGGCCGCCTACATCACCGGCAGCCAGCTGCTGGTGCACGGCGGCGGCGAGAAGCCCGCCTTCCTCGAAGCTTCCACCGCAGACGTCCCCGCCGTCTCCGGCCACTGAATCCCGATCGACACGAAGAGGTAATCGATATGACCGACAACAAGATCTGCGACGGCCGCGTCGTCATCGTGACCGGAGCGGGTCGCGGCATCGGCCGTGCCCACGCCCTCGCCTTCGCCGCCGCCGGTGCGAAGGTCGTGGTCAACGACATCGGTGCCGAGCTCGACGGCGCGCCCAGCCCGGACTCCCCGGCCGCGCAGGTCGTCGAGGAGATCAAGGCCCTCGGCAGCGACGCGGTCGTGAACGGCGACGACATCTCCGACTGGGAGGGCGCGCGCCGCCTGATCGCCACCGCCGTCGAAACCTTCGGCCGCCTCGACGTTCTCGTCAACAATGCCGGCATCGTCCGCGACCGCATGCTGGTCAACCTCGGCGAGGACGAGTGGGACGCCGTCATCAAGGTGCACCTCAAGGGCCACTTCGCCCCCATGCGGCACGCCGCCGAGTACTGGCGCAACGAGGCCAAGGCCGGTCGCACCCCCGACGCCCGCATCATCAACACCAGCTCGGGCGCGGGCCTGCTCGGCTCGGTCGGCCAGGGCAACTACTCCGCCGCCAAGTCCGGCATCGCGGGCCTGACCCTCACCGCCGCGGCCGAATTCGCGCGCTACGGCATCACCGTCAACGCCATCGCCCCGGCGGCCCGCACCCGCATGACCGAGACGGTCTTCGCGGACATGATGGCCGCCCCCGAGGACGGCTTCGACGCCATGGCCCCGGAAAACGTCTCCCCGCTGGTGGTCTGGCTCGGCTCCGCCGACTCCGCCGGCGTCACCGGCCGCATGTTCGAGGTCGAGGGCGGCAAGGTCACCGTCGCCGACGGCTGGCGCCACGGCGTCTCCATCGACCGCGGCGCCCGCTGGGAACCGGCCGAACTCGGCCCGGTCGTCCGCGACCTGCTCTCGAAGGCCACCACCCCGGAGCCGGTCTACGGCGCGTAAACCGCATTTCCGCACCGAGCCGCCCCCGGAACCTCTCACCCGGGGGCGGCTTCGCGCATTTCCGGGCTACTTCTTGCGGATGCCGGAGACCAGGGCGAAGAGGGCGTCCAGGACCGGGGTGGGGGTCAGGGCGGTGGCTACCACCTGGATCTTTCCAGCGATGCCCGGAATGTACCGTGCCCGTGGACGTTTGATGGTCAGGGCCTTTTCCACTTCGTTGACAACTGATTCGACCGGGGCGGCGATCTTGGGGACCTGTTGGGACATTTTGCGGAGGCCCGCGAGATGGGCGCTGTAGAGCTCGCGCTGGGCTTCGGTCAGGTGGGCGGTGGTGGTGTCGACCATGTCCGTGGCGCCGAACCAGAGGTCGGTGGCTATGGGGCCCGGTTCGATGAGGGTGGTGCGGATTCCGAAGGGGCGGAGTTCTACTCGGAGGGCGTCTACCAGGCCTTCGAGGGCGAATTTCGAGGCGTTGTAGGCGCCGGTGCCGGGGGTGGAGATGCGGCCGCTCAGGGAGGAGATGAAGACTACTCGGCCCTGGGTGGCGCGTAGGCGCGGGAGGACGGCTTGGGTTACGGCTACCTGGCCGAAGACGTTGACCTCGAACTGGTTTCGGAGTTCGTCGAGGGTGAGGAGTTCGACGGGGCCGTCGACGACGATGCCCGCGTTGTTGACCACCGCGGTCAGGTCGGCGGGGAGGGTCGCGTCGAGGGCGGCGATGTCGTCGGGGTTGGTGACGTCGAGTTGCACGGGGGTGATGCGGGAGTCGGCGGCGGTCAGGGCCTCGCCGTCGGAGAGCTTGCGGACGCCCGCGTAGACCTGCCAGCCCTGCTGCGCCATGCGCAGGCAGATGGCCTTGCCGATGCCGCGCGCCGCGCCGGTAACCAACACAGAGTTCATGGTGGTCAGCCTAATTCGGGCGGGGCGGGCGTGGCGGGCCGTAATGCGGATGCCGATCGGGGGCGGGGGTGTCACCATGTGCGCATGGGGAACGTCCTGATAGCCGGAGACCTGCACGGGAACACCGCGCACGCGCTCACCTTGGTGCGTACCGCGGTGCGTGAACAGTGCTCGAAGGTGTTCGTCGTGGGGGATTTCGGGGCGTGGGAGCACATGGCCTCGGGGCGGCGGTATTTCGACGTGGTGGGCAAGGCGGCCAAGCGGGCCGGGGTGATCGTGTACTTCCTGGACGGGAACCACGACAAGAGCTCCCTGTTGCACGAGCTGTACGACGACAACCGCGATGACGAGGGATTCCTGGTGTGCCGCAAGCATCTGCGGTACGCCCCGCGCGGGCACCGGTGGACCTGGGAGGGCACCACGTTCGCGGCCTTCGGCGGGGCGCGCTCGACCGACAAGGGCTGGCGGCTGGCGCGGGAGGCGCGCAAGGCCGAACTGGTCGCGCAGCGGCGGCGCTACGGCTCCGCGAGGACGCAGGAGACCGCGGGCATGCTCTGGTTTCCCGAGGAGGAGATGACCGACGACGAGCTGACCGCCCTGCTCGAAGCGGACAGCTCACCGGTGGACATTCTGCTCACCCACGACAAACCGCGTGCCTCGCAGCCGAAGTGGAATCGCAAGGACAAGCCGGAGTGCTATCCCAACCAGGACCGCATCGAGCGCGTGGTGCGGGCGCTGCGGCCCGCCGTGCTGTTCCACGGCCACCTGCACGTGCGCTACACCGACACCATCGCCTCCGGTGACGGGCAGTGGACCCGGGTCGAGGGCCTGGCCTGCGACCCGGAAGCCTCGCAGTACCTGGAGTATTCGAACGAACACTCCTGGTACGTGCTGCAACTGCCCTACGCCGAGCAGCAACTCGAGGACGATAACGACGACACCGAGGCCGAACCCCGTTCGCTACCTGCTTGATTCGTCCCGGCTCGGTTCGTCATAGGAGGAAGTGCCCTCGTCCAGCAGGGGCTCCTCCACCTTGAAGTGCGCCGGCGCGAAGAAGCGCAGCACGTGATAGCCGGTGATGACGACCAGCGTGCCCAGGGCGATGCCGCTGAGGGTGAAGTTGTCGGTGAACTTCATGCTGACGTTGCCGATGCCGATGATCAGCCCGGCCGCGGCGGGCACCAGGTTGAGCGGATTGCGCAGGTCGACCTTGGCATTGGTCCAGATCTGCGCGCCCAGCAGGCCGATCATGCCGTAGAGGATGACGGTGATGCCGCCGAGCACGCCGCCCGGAATCGCGGCGACGATGGCGCCGAACTTCGGGCACAGGCCGAAGAGCAGGGCGAAAAAGGCCGCGGCCCAATAGGCGGCGGTCGAGTAGACGCGGGTGGCGGCCATGACGCCGATGTTCTCGGAGTAGGTGGTGTTGGGCGGGCCGCCGACCGCGGTGGACAGCATGGACGCCGCGCCGTCGGCGGCGATCGCGGTGCCGAGCTTGCCGTCCAGGTTGTCGCCGGTCATCTCGCCGACCGCCTTCACGTGCCCGGCGTTCTCGGCGACCAGCGCGATCACCACGGGCAGCGCCACCAGCACCGCCGACCACTGGAACGAGGGCGCGTGGAAGGTGGGCAGCCCGAGCCAATCCGCCTTGGCCACACCGGAGAGATCCAGTCGCCAGTGGTCGACGACCTTCCCGCTGCCGTCGGCCGAGTGGATCTTCCCGAACACCCGGTCCAGCACCCACGACAGCCCGTACCCGAACACCAGGCCTAGGAAAATCGCGATGCGCGAGAAGAATCCGCGCAATCCGACCACGGCCAGACCGGTGAAGAGCATGACCAGCAGCGCCGTCCACTGATCCTGCGGCCAGTAGGTCGAGGCCGTGACGGGGGCCAGATTGAAGCCGATCAACATCACCACCGCGCCGGTCACCACCGGCGGCATGGCGGCGTGAATGATGCGCGCTCCGAACCGCTGCACCGCCAGACCGATCAGAAACAGCACCGCACCGACCGCCAGGCACGCCCCGGTAACCGTCGCGCTACTTCCGCCCTGGGCCCGAATCACGGCCGCCACACCCACGAACGACAGCGAACAGCCGAGGTAACTGGGCACCTGTCCGCGCGTGGCCAGCAGGAAGATCGCCGTGGCCACACCCGACATCATGATGGCCAGATTGGGGTCCAACCCCATCAGCACCGGAGCCACGAAGCTCGCCCCGAACATGGCCACGACGTGCTGCGCCCCTAGTCCGAACGTCCGCGGCCACGACAACCGCTCATCCGGCCGCACCACCGCGCCCGGCGCGGGCGTCCTGCCATCCCCATGCACTGTCCAGCGGACACCCAACACCATCAACCGCCCGCTTTCTCCCGTAGGTCCGAACCCAATCGCGGACATCCTAATCCGAGCAAACCCCCAGCTCCCGCGCCCACACGTCAGAGCGACCGACCGGTACCCAGCCAACCCAGCTGATTCCGGCCAACAGCCCGCCCGTTGGCACAATGGCCATCTCAGTCCACGCCGTAGCGACGCCGCACGGCGGCCGGGAGCGCATAGGGGTTCGACGAGTCCTCAGGCGGAGCGAAGGAGTCCGCCTGCGGCGCGGGACTATTCGAGGCGGCGGCCGCAGTCCACGCGAAACGCCGCGCCGCGGCCGCGACGACCGGATCGTCGACTAGTTCGCGACGCAGGTCGGCAGCTTGTTCACACGCGTGCGCCAGGGCCTGCTCGTGCGCGCGCGAAACCGCCTGCGCCATCGTCGAATCTGGTAGCTCGAGTCCCGTGATCCGCCCATCCGCGGCTACCTCGATGCACACGCCCGCCACCGTGGCGCGGCCCCGCACCCGCTCGACGGCATCCTGCACGCGCCGGGCCTTACGCGCCACGTCCTCGAACCGCCCCTCCCCCAATGTCGTCATGCGCACAGGCTAAGCACGCTGCGCGAAATGCCGAGTGGGATCGGCAACTTCGCGCCCATCGCCCTCGGCATCCTGCGCGACAGGCCGCCTGAACTCCTGCGCCTCATGAACGCGGAAGCCGCACACCGGAACTCGGTGTGTGGCTTCGAAAGGCGCTCGGGGCTGGATTAACCCAGGCGCTCGATGATGGTGACGTTGGCGGTGCCGCCGCCCTCGCAGATGGTGAGCAGGCCGTAGCGGCCGTTGACGCGCTCGAGTTCGTTGAGGAGGGAGGCGAAGAGCTTGGCGCCGGTGGCGCCGAGGGGGTGGCCGAGGGCGATGGCGCCGCCGTTGACGTTCACCTTGTCGGGGTTGGCGCCGGTTTCCTTGATCCAGGCCAGCACCACCGAGGCGAAGGCCTCGTTGATCTCGATGACGTCGATGTCGTCGATGGTCAGGCCGGTCTTCTCCAGCGCCCACTTGGTGGCCGGGATCGGGGCGGTGAGCATGTAGATCGGGTCGGCGCCGCGCGCGCTCACGTGGTGGATGCGGGCGCGGGGAGTGAGGCCGTATTCGGCGACCGCCCAGTCCGAGGCGAGCAGGGTGGCGCTGGAACCATCGGAGATCTGGCTGGCCAGCGCGGCGGTGATGCGGCTCCCCTCGGCGAGCGGCTGCAGCCCGGCCATCTTCTCGAGGGTGGTCTCGCGCGGGCACTCGTCAATCCAGAAATCGCCGACCGGCACGATCTCGCGATCGAACTTCCCGTCCACGATGGCCTTGCGGGCACGCTCGTTGCTGCGCAGCGCCCACTCCTCCATATCGCGGCGGGAGATGTCCCACTTCTCGGCGATCATGGTGGCCGAATTGAACTGCGACACTTCACCGGTGCCATAGCGGTGGTCCCAGCCGTGCGAGCCGACGAACGGCGCGTCGAAGCCGTAGGCCTGCCCGGCCAGCATGGCCGCCGAGATCGGAATGGCGCTCATGTTCTGCACGCCGCCGGCCACGATCACCTCGGCGGTACCGGACATGATGGCCTGCGCGCCGAAGCTGATGGCCTGCTGCGAAGAGCCGCACTGCCGGTCCACGGTGACGCCGGGCACCGATTCCGGGTAGCCCGCCGCCAACCACGAAGTGCGCGCGATGTTTCCGGCCTGCGGCCCGATGGTGTCGCAGCAGCCGAACACCACATCGTCCACGGCGGCCGGATCCAGATTGCCGCGCTCGAGCAGCCCCTTGATGGCCGCCGCGCCGAGATCGGCCGGATGCACGGCGGCCAGCGAACCGCCCCGCTTGCCGACCGGGGTGCGCACGGCGTCGATCACATACGCCTCACGCATCGGCGAGTATTGACGGCGGGACGGTGCTGACATGGGAACTCCTACTGACTGCTACTGCGGTGGTGAAGTTGTGGTTCTGGAGCTTTTGGGGGCTCCGGGGGCGAAGCCCCCGAATCTCGAGGGGGTTCGGGGGCGAAGCCCCTGAGAGTCCCGAGAGTTGGTTATTGCTGCTCGGGGTTGGTGAGACCGTCGAGCACGATGGTCAGGTACTGCTTGGCGAGGTTGTCCACGGTGATCCGGCCGCCGGGCTGGTACCAGCGCACCGACACCCACACGGTGTCGCGCAGGAACCGGTATGCCAGTTCGACATCCATCTCCGGCCGGAAGCTGCCGTCCTCGACGCCATTGGTCAGGACGCGGTGCCAGAGCTCGCGGAACTCCTTGTTGTATTCGGAGATGTAGCCGAATCGCGGTGTGCCGCTGAGCCGTTTGGCCTCGGCCTGGTAGATGGCGACGGCGGCGTGAAATTGGTCGAACGACTCGTACGACGCGACGACCAGCGCTTCGAGCGTGTCGCGCGCGGGCACGCCCGCGGCCACGATCTCGCGGTAGCGTCCGAATAGATCGTCGAGGAACCCGCGCAGGATTTCATCCACCATGGCTTCTTTGGAATCGAAGTGGTGGTACAAACTCCCGGATAGAATCCCCGCCGCGTCGGCAATGTCACGAACCGTGGTGGCGCGCAGCCCCCGTTCCGCGAATAGGTTCGCGGCCAGGCCGAGCAGTTCGTTGCGACGTGCTGATTTGGAGGGGTCAGGTTGGGTCACTCCGCCAATATACAACCAAGCATTTGCTTGGTCCACCATGCTCCCACGTAGCGGCACGCGCCGCAGCGGTCTCAGCGCATCGAGAAGCGCAGCGGCGAGGAAACCGACAGGTCGGCGAGCAGGCGATCGCAGATGACCACGGGTGAGATTCCGGCCCGCGCCATCCGCGCCACCAGCGCCAGGCGACGCTCGGGACTGTCCCATTCCACGGTCAGCGGCTCCTGCCCCGGCCCGGCGTCCACGGTGGCCATAACCCGCGGCGGCCCGCCGTCCCCATTGGGCTCCTCGATGAGTTTGAGAACCATCCCCCGCTGCCATGCCCGATATGTCTCCATATCGGCGCCCACCACCAACTTGTCTGTGGCAGCACATAATCCCTGCGCGATGCCGTCGGCGAAGGCCACATGGTCGTAGCGCAGGCGACGGCAGGTGCGCACCACCTCCAGCAGATCCGCGCGCACCTCGCAGAGCAGCGCGGTTCTCTTCCGGCGCCGCCGATCGGCCTCGGAATCGTCGTATCCGGCCTCTCGCGACAGGCCGAGACGGCGGGCACGATCGCGATCGCGAATCATGTCCCGCCGCAACGCGGCGCGCGGATCACGCACCACGTCGGATTCGTCAACGGCGTGTTGTTCCAGGATCTGCGCCGCCCGCATGGCGGTGGCGCGTTCGGAGTCGTGGTCCAGTAATTCCGCACCCAAAGTCAGTGCGGCCAGAACGACATTGTCGAGCCTTCGGCGCGCCAGCACGACCTCACGCACCAGCTCGAGTTCGAATTCCTCGTGGGCTTCTTCTGGGGCTGCTTGTTGTCTGCGATCCGGACCCATGGGTCGTGCCCTTCGACTAGCGGTACCGGCCTAAACCAGGATTGCACAGGGAGACCCTCAACGCGCCAGCCATTTTCCGCCCCGAATAAAACACGCACTGCCGCGCCCCCCGAAGGGGACGCGGCAGTGAGAAAAGCTGCGACCTGAAGACACAGCATTCCGTGTCGGCAAGCACAGCATTCCGTATCAACCGAACGCACTAATTCGGTTGCGCGGTCCGGTAATCCGAATTACGCGCGCTGGCTCGAAATCGAGACCACCTCACCGGTCAGGTAGGTGGTGTAGTCGCTGGCGAGCATGGCGATGGTGGCGGCCACCTCCCACGGCTCGGCGGCGCGCCCGAAGGCCTCACCGGCGGCCAGGCGATCGAGCAGATCGGCGGAGGTGACCTTGTCCAGGAAGGCGTGCCGCGCGATGGACGGGGCGACGGCATTGATGCGCACGCCGAACTCGGCGGCCTCGACCGCGCTGCAGCGGGTCAGCGCCATGACGCCGGCCTTGGCGGCGGCGTAGTGGGCCTGGCCGTGCTGGGCGCGCCAGCCCAGGACCGACGCGTTGTTGACCACGACACCGCCGTGGCCCGCCTCGCGGAAGTACTTGAGCACCGCCCGGGTTGCCCGGAAGGTTCCGTTCAAGGTGATGTCGAGGACCTTGTCCCACTGCTCGTCGGTCATGTCGACCACCGGCACCTCGCCACCGAGACCGGCATTGTTGACCATGACGTCGATGCGGCCGAAGGCGGCCACGGCACCGGCGATCAGGGCGTCGACCTGCTCGGTCGAGCTGACGTCGCACGGCACGGAAGCGACTCGCCGGTCCGGGAATTCGGCCTGCAGTGCCTGCTCGGTCTCCTTCAGGCGACGCTCGTGCCAGTCGGAGATCACCACGTCCGCGCCTTCGGACAGCAGGCGGCGGGCGGTGGCCGAACCGATGCCGGTGCCCGCGGCGGCGGTCACCACCGCGATCTTGCCCGCGAGCAGGTTGTGGCCGGGGGTGATTTCGGGGGCGATGGAAAGGTCACTCACGGTCGAGCCTCTCGGGGAAGTCCGAGCACGCGCTCGGAGATGATATTGCGCTGCACTTCGTTCGAACCGCCGTAGATGGTGTCCGCACGGGTGAAGAGGAACATGCGCTGCCAGGCATTGAGGTCATCGCCCGGGCCGTCGGCGATCAGGCCGGGCGCGCCGAGCACATCCATGGCCAGTTCGCCCAGTCCGCGATGCCAATTGGCCCACAGCAGCTTGGTCACCGACGCCTGTCCGGCGGCGGTACGGGCATCGACCGAGGCTCCGTCGTGGCCGGACTCGAGGGTGCGCAGCACATGCGCGCGCAGCACCCGCAGGCCGACCCACGCCTTGTCGAGGCGATCGGCGATGACCGGATTCTCGATGGCGCCGTTCTCGCGGGCCACGGCCTCGAGGTCGGCGAGCTCGCGCGCGTAGCGGATCTGCTGGCCCACGGTGGAGATGCCGCGCTCGAAAGTGAGCGTGCCCATCGCGACCTTCCAGCCCTCACCGGGCTGACCCACCACCAGATCGGCGGCGGTGCGCGCATTGTCGAAGAAGACCTCGTTGAACTCCGCGGTCCCGGTGAGCTGGATGATCGGCCGCACCTCGACGCCCGGCTGCTTCATCGGCACCAGCAGATAGGACAGGCCGTGATGGCGGGTCGAACCCTTCTCGGTGCGGGCGACCACGAAGCACCAGTCCGACAGGTGCGCGAGCGAGGTCCAGATCTTCTGGCCGTTGATGACCCACTCGTCGCCCTCGAGCTGGGCCGAGGTGCTGACGGCGGCCAGGTCCGAGCCCGCGCCCGGCTCCGAATAGCCCTGGCACCACAGCTCGGTGACATTGCGGATGCCCGGCAGGAAGCGCTTCTTCTGCTCTTCGGTGCCGAAGGCGATGACCGTGGGGCCGAGCAGTTCCTCACCCAGGTGCGAGACCCGGCTCGGCGCATCGGCTTTGGCGTACTCCTCGTGGAAGATGACCTGCTGCCGCAGCGTGGCGTCGCGGCCGCCCCATTCCTTGGGCCAGCCCAGGCAGGTTAGGCCCGCGGCAGCCAGGGCGCGATCCCATTCGAGGCGCTCTTCGAAAGCCTCGTGCTCGCGCCCGGGACCACCCAGACCGCGCAGCTCGCGGAACTGGCCGTTCAGGTTCTCGGCCAGCCATTCCCGCACCTCGGTACGGAATGCGGCATCCTCCGGGGGCTCAATCCCGCTGGCCGGTTCGGGGGTCTGGATCATGCTCACGTCGGTAGAGTAACCTACCAAGCACTTGCTTTGTTAGACCCATTCCCGGACAGCGAGGACGCCCAGTGACATCTCCTCCGCAGACCACACCGCTCGCTCTGCACGAGGCCGCGACCCGTTATGGTGACGCGCCCGCCGTCGGCGACGGTGCCGTGCGACTGAGCTGGTCGCAACTGCTGGACTCGGTGCGTGAGACCGCACGGGCGCTCATCGCGCGCGGCATCGAACGCGGCGATCGCATCGGCATCTGGGCGCCGAACACTCACCACTGGGTGACCGCGGTGCTGGCCACCCACTATGTCGGCGCGGCCGTGGTTCCGCTGAATACGCGGTATGTCGCGGCCGAGACGGTGGATGTGCTGTCGCGGGTGAACGCCAAGGCGCTGTTCATCGCGGGCGAGTTCCTGGGCCGCGATCGGCTGGCCGAATTGCGGGCCGCCGCACCGGATCTGGCGGGCATCGAGACGACCATCGTGATCCCGGTCGAGGGTGAGGCGCCCGTCGAGGACGCCCCCGGCGGGCCGGGAAATGTCATTGCGTGGTCGGAACTGGGCAAGCTGGCCGAGGCGGTCAGCCTCGAGGAAGTCATCGCCCGCGCGGAATCGGTGTCGCCGGACGATCTTTCGGACATCCTGTTCACCTCGGGCACCACCGGACGCAGCAAGGGCGCGCTCATCGCGCATCGCCAGGTGCTGACCAGCGCCCGGGCCTGGGCCGACTGCGCGACGCTGAACAGCGACGACCGCTATCTGATCGTGCCGCCGTTCTTCCACGCCTTCGGTTACAAGGCGGGCATTCTCACCAGCCTGGTCACCGGGGCGACCATCATTCCGCAGGCCGTGTTCGACCTGCAGCAGACGATGCGGCTCATCCAGGAGGAGCGCATCACCGTGCTCACCGGTCCGCCGACCATCCATCAGTCCATCCTCGATCACCCGGGCCGCGCCGAGGCGGATCTGTCCAGCCTGCGCGTCGCCGTCACCGGTGCGGCCACGGTGCCGGTCGTGCTCATCGAAAGACTGCGCAGCGAGCTGACTTTCGACGTGGTGCTGACCGCCTATGGCCAGACCGAATCGGGCGGCTTCGGCACCATGTGCCGTCCCGAGGACTCCAGCGAGACCATCGCCAATACCTGCGGGCGCGTCATCGACGGCTTCGAGATGAAGCTCGCCGACAATGGCGAACTGCTGCTGCGCAGCGACCAGGTGATGCTGGGCTACCTCGACGACCCGCAGGCCACCGCCGCGACCATCGATCCGGATGGCTGGCTGCACACCGGCGATGTCGCCGTCATCGACGAGCGCGGCTACATGAAGGTCACCGACCGGCTCAAGGACATGTACATCTCCGGTGGCTTCAATGTGTATCCCGCCGAGATCGAGCAGACCATGGCCCGGCTGCCCGGCGTCGCCGAGACCGCGGTCATCGGCGTGCCCGACGAGCGCATGGGCGAGGTCGGCAAGGTCTACGTGGTGCGCCGGGCCGGTTCGGACCTGACCGAACAGGACGTGCGCGACTACGCCAAGTCCCAGCTGGCCAACTTCAAAGTGCCCAAGTACGTGGAGTTCCGGGACGAGCTGCCATACAACGCCGCGGGGAAGGTTCTCAAGCGGCAACTACGTGAGGAGAAGGCGTGAGCCAGGAATTGGGACCTGTCCCGGACGAGGGCGAGGTCGTCCTCTACGAGAAGCGGGGACCGATCGCGGTCGTCACGCTGAACCGGCCGGACTACCGCAATGCGCAGAACTCGGTCATGACCTACGCGCTCGACGCCGCCTTCGTGAAGGCCGTCGAGGATCCGGAGGTCAAGGTCATCGTCCTGGGCGGCGCCGGAAAGCATTTCAGTGCGGGCCACGACATCGGCACGCCGGGTCGTGACCACCACATCAAGTACGAGAACCAGGCCGCACTGTGGTGGGACCACACCGACCGGGTCGGCGGTGACCAGCGCTTCGCGCGCGAGTCCGAGGTGTATCTGGGCATGTGCCGGCGCTGGCGGGAGATCCCCAAGCCGACCATCGCCATGGTGCAGGGAGCGTGCATCGCCGGTGCGCTCATGCTGGCCTGGTCCTGCGACATGATCGTGGCCTCGGAGGACGCGTTCTTCTCCGATCCGGTTGTCCGCATGGGCATTCCGGGCGTCGAGTACTTCGCACACCCGTGGGTGCTGGGTCCGCGCCGCGCCAAGGAGATCCTGTTCACCGGTGAGCGCTTCACCGCCGCACAGGCTTACGAGTGGGGCATGCTCAATCACGTTGTCCCGCGCGAGGAGCTGGAGGCGAAGACCTTCGCGCTGGCCGAGAAGATCGCGGAGATGCCGCAGTTCGGGCTGGCGCTGACCAAGAAGGCCGTCAATCAGTGCGAGGACCTGATGGGCATGCGCGCGGGCATGGATTCCGTGTTCGGGCTGCATCACTTCGCCCACGCGCACAATGCCGAGGTCGGTGCGGACTCCCTCGGCGGCATGAACGCCAAGTCCATGAAGGCCGCCGCGACTACCAAGGATGGGGCCCAGTAGTGGATCTCGAATTCGATTCCAAGACCGAGGAATTCCGCCGCGAGGTGCGGGAGTTCCTGGCGGCCAATGTGCCCGCCACTCCCCTGCCGTCCATGGATACCAAGGAGGGCTTCGAGGCCCACCGGGCGTGGGAGGCCAAGCTGGCGCAGGCCCGCCTGTCGTGTGTGGCCTGGCCCGCCGAGTACGGCGGCCGCGATGCCTCGCTGACCGAATGGGTCATCTTCGAGGAGGAGTATTACGCCGCGGGCGCGCCGGGTCGCGTCTCGCAGAACGGCATCTTCCTGCTCGCGCCGACCCTGTTCGAGCACGGCTCCCCCGAGCAGCTGGCCCGCATCCTGCCGAGAATGGCTCGCGCCGATGACATCTGGGCGCAGGCCTGGTCGGAGCCCGAAGCCGGTTCCGATCTGGCGGGCATTCGCTCCACCGCCAAGCGCACCGAGGGCGGCTGGCTGCTCAACGGCCAGAAGACCTGGAGTTCGCGGGCCTCGTTCGCGGACTGGGGCTTCGGCCTGTTCCGCAGCGATCCGGAGGCCGAGCGCCACCGGGGCCTGACCTACCTGATGTTCCCGCTCACCGCGGAAGGCATTACGGTGCGGCCGATTCCGCAGCTGGACGGCGAGCCGGGCTTCGCGGAGATCTTCCTCGACAATGTGTTCGTGCCGGACGCCGATGTGATCGGCGAGGCCAACAACGGCTGGAAGGTCGCCATGGCGACCTCGAGCAACGAGCGCGGGCTGTCGCTGCGCGCGCCGGGCCGGTTCACCGCCACCGCAACCAAACTCATCGAGCTGTGGCGCGGTGCGGACGAGACCGATACCGCGATCGCCGACCGCGTGGTCGACGCGTGGGTGGGCGCGGAGGCTTACCGCCTCAACACCTGGGCCACCGTCACCCGCCTGGCCGACGGCGGTCAGCTGGGCGCGGAATCCTCGGTGAACAAGGTGTTCTGGTCGGATCTGGACATCGCCATGCACGAGACCGCGCTGGACCTGCACGGCGCGGCTGCGGAACAGGAATCGGTCTGGACCGACGGCTACCTGTTCTCGCTGGCGGGCCCGATCTACGCCGGCACCAATGAGATTCAGCGCAATATCATCGCCGAACGCCTGCTCGGCCTGCCGCGATAGCCACAGGGAGGACGACGACATGCGATTCGCATTGACCGCAGAACAGAACGATTTCGCCGCCAGCCTGCGCAAGATGGGTGAGGCCGCCAAGACCCCGGGCCTGGTCCGGGCGTGGGGCGAGGGCGATTCCGCCGCCGGGCGCGCGCTGATCGGCCAGCTGGCCGAGGCGGGCGCGCTGGGGCTGACCGTCGCCGAGGAGAACGGCGGGTTCGGCGCGGGCCCGGTCGAGCTGATCGTGGCCTTCACCGAGATCGGCCGGGCCGCCGTGCCGGGACCGCTGGTGGAGACCGCGGCTGCGATTCCCGCACTGCTGCAGGCGCTTCCGGATGCGGCGCTGGCCGCCGAGAAGCTGCCGGAGCTGGCCGAGGGCGCGCAGCTGGGCACCCTCGCGGTGACCGCCGCGGCCGGCGCCAATGCGGGCCGGGCGCAGGGCGCTGCCACCGCGCTGGACGCCGATATCGCCGATCTGGTGCTGATCGCCG
Organism: Nocardia concava NBRC 100430; assembly: GCF_000308815.1. Taxonomy (GTDB): domain Bacteria; phylum Actinomycetota; class Actinomycetes; order Mycobacteriales; family Mycobacteriaceae; genus Nocardia; species Nocardia concava. The sequence goes on along the minus strand of NZ_BAFX01000008.1, from coordinate 52,020 downwards.
AGGGCGACCGCCTCTCCCTGGCCACCGCCGGTGACCTGGTCACGTCGGTGGACGCGGCCCGCCGCCTGTTCACCGTGACCGCGGGCGAGACCCTCGCCGAGGGCGAAGGCGTCTCCGCCGCAATCGATCTCACCTTCGACACCGCCGCTCTGGCCGCCGCCGCGCAGCTGCTCGGCGCGGGCCGCGCGCTGCTGGACACCAGCGTCGAGTACGTGAAGCAGCGCCAGCAGTTCGGCACCCCGATCGGCCGCAACCAGGCCATCAAGCACCACCTGGCCAATGCGCACATCGGCCTGGAAATGGCGCTGCCGCTGCTCTACCGGGCCGCGCTGACACTGGAGGCGAACGCGGACAGCGGGACTCGCGGCCGCGACATCTCCGCCGCCAAGCTGGCGTGCGGCGAGGCGGCGTACCAGACCGCCCGCATCGCCCTCCAGGTGCACGGCGCCATCGGCTACACCGCCGAATGCGATCTGTCGCTGTGGCTGACCAAGGTCACCGCGCTGCGCTCGGCCTGGGGCACCCCGGCCCAGCACCGCGCCCGGATCGCGACCGCCCTGCGCGCCGGGAACGTCGCATGATGAGCAACTACGACACGTTGGGAGCGAAGGCATGAGCCTCACTGCCGAACAGCAGGAACTCGTCACGACCGTGCGTGCCGTGCTGACCAAGCACGGCGACAGCGCGGCCATGCGGCGCGGGATCGAGACCGAGCGCGGATATGACGAGCAGCTGTGGAAGCTGCTGTGCGAGCAGGTCGGCGTTGCGGCGCTTGCCATTCCGGAGGAATTCGGCGGCATCGGCGTCGGGCTGGTCGAATCCCTGCTGGTGGTCGAGGAACTCGGGCGCACGCTGTCCGCGCCGCCCATGCTCGGGTCGGCCGTGCTGGGTGTGCAGGCACTGCTGCTGGCCGGGAACGCCGAAGCCAACGAGCGGCTGCTGCCGGAGGTCGCCGAGGGCTCGCGCACGCTGGCGCTCTGCTGGGCCGGGGCGCGGGGCTGGGATTCCTTCGGAGTCCAGGCCGCCGGTGAAACCCTTTCCGGCTCGGCCCATTACGTCCTCGACGGCACGCACGCGGACACCCTCCTGGTGCTGACCGCCGAGGGCCTGTTCGAGGTCGAGGGCGATGCCGAGGGCGTCACCCGCACCGCGGTCGTCACCCAGGACCCGACCCGCAAGCTGGCGCGCATCGACTTCGAGTCGGTCGCGGCCCGTCCGCTGGGACAGTTGAACGTCACCCGCCTGCGTGAGATCGCCTGGGCGGCAGTGGTCGCCGAGCAGGTGGGCGCGGCCGAGCAGTGCCTCGACATGACCGTCGAGTACACCAAGTCGCGCGTGCAGTTCGGCCGCCCGATCGGCAGCTTCCAGGCCCTCAAGCACCGCATGGCCGACATGTACGTGCTCGTCGAATCCGCCCGCTCCATCGCCTATCTCGCCATCGCGGGCCTGGCCGAAGGCGCGGTCGAGCCCGTCGACATCCAGGCCGCCCGCCTGCACGCCATCGACACCTTCAACACCGTGGTCTCCGAAACCGTGCAGATGCACGGCGGCATCGCCATCACCTGGGAACACGACGCGCACCTCTTCTTCAAACGCGCCCACGCCGACGCCCAACTCTTCGGCACCCCCGCCCGCCCCCTGGCCCGACCGGCCTGATCCGGGATTTCGAAAGGCCCGTGCGCACCACGCGCACGGGCCTTTCGCCGTCTGTGGCCCATGTCACCCGGAAAAGATCGTTAGCCTATGTAAATACATAGTTAGCTTATGCAACAATCAATGGCGTGCAGCTGACGCAGGCAACCGAGCTTCTCCCCGATGACACCGGGGATCGTCTCGCCGACATCGTGGTCGCCGTCTCGAGGCTCAATCGCCTGGCCGGAGTGGTCGGTGGCGTCGATCTGCCGCACGCCGTCATGCGGGCCCTCGGGACCCTCGACGAGTACGGCGCGCTGCGGATCAGTCAATTCGCGCGCATCGACCGCTGTTCGCAACCGGCGGCAACGGCGCTGATCGCTCGGCTGACCGAGGCTGGCCTGGCCCGGCGGACCAAGGATCCCGACGACTCCAGAGCAGTGGTCGTCGAGCTCACGTCCGCGGGCCGGGACCGGCTGGCCGCCGCCCGCGAGCAACTCGGAAACTCGCTCGCCGCAAGACTTCCCGATATCGATCCGGCCCTGCTGAACCGGTTGCGGCGGGATCTGCACGGCCTCACCGAGGCCCTGAAGGCCGCCGGGGCCTGAACACCGGCATCTCGCAACTCGATCGAAAGCAGCTGCGATTCAATCCGTCTCGTAGATGAGGACATGCCCGTGAGCAGTCTGACGCTCGCTCCCGAAACCGCCGAACCCACTCGCACCAAGCAGCCCAAGGCCGTCTGGGCCGTGGCCTTCGCCTCCGTGATCGCCTTCATGGGAATCGGTTTGGTGGATCCCATCCTGAAACCGATCGGCGAGCAGCTGCACGCCTCACCGTCGCAGGTGACGCTGCTGTTCACCAGCTACATGCTGGTCACCGGCGTGGCCATGCTGATCACCAGTGTGGTCTCCAGCCGCTTCGGGGCGAAGAAGACGCTGCTGGCGGGACTGGCCATCATCGTCGTATTCGCCGCTCTCGCAGGCAGTTCCGGCACGGTCGGGCAGATCGTCGGGTTCCGCGCGGGCTGGGGCCTGGGCAATGCCCTGTTCATCGCCACCGCGCTCGCGACCATTGTCGGCGCGGCCACCGGCGGCGTCGCCCGCGCCATCATCCTCTACGAGGCGGCGCTGGGCATCGGCATCGCGTCCGGCCCGCTGCTGGGCGGCTTCCTCGGCCACTTCACCTGGCGCGCACCGTTCTTCGGTGTCTCGGTGCTGATGGCCGTCGCGTTCGTCGGCCTGACGATCCTGCTGCCGGAGTCGCCGAAACCGGCGAAGCCGACCTCGATCACCGCGCCGTTCAAGGCCCTCACCTACCCGGGCCTGCTGCTGGTCAGCGTCACCGCCTTGCTCTACAACTACGGCTTCTTCACCCTGCTGGCCTACACCCCGTTCCCGCTGAACATGGGCACCTATTCGATCGGCTTCATCTTCTTCGGCTGGGGCCTGCTGCTCGCCCTGTCCTCGGTGGTCTTCGCGCCGAAGTTGCAGCGCCGCTTCGGAACCGTGCCGATGATGGCCCTCGCCCTGGCCCTGTTCGCCATCGATCTCGCGGTCATGGCCGCGTTCACCGAGCACAAGCCGGTCCTGGTCGTCGGCACCATCCTCGCGGGCCTGTTCCTCGGCGTGAACAACACGCTGATCACCGAGGCCGTGATGGAATCCGCCCCCGTCGAGCGTTCCACCGCCTCGGCCGCCTACAGCTTCGTCCGCTTCGCGGGCGGTGCGGCGGCCCCCTACCTGGCGGGCAAGCTGGGTGAACATCAGGCGTCACTGCCCTTCTGGGTCGGCGCGGCCTGCACCGCCGCCGCGGTCGCCGTCCTGTTCTCCGGCCGAAAGCTCTTGAGCCACATGGACGACCACGCCCCCGCCCCGCACACCGTGGCCGAGGCCCAGGACATCGCCCTCGGCGACGACTGATCGCCGACTGTTCGCGGACCGCACCCGCCGGGTGCGGTCCGTATTCGATTCCAGCCCGTACGATCCGGCTCATGAATCAACCCATGCCGCCACAAGGGCAATACCCGCAGCAACCGAGTCAGCCCGGGTATCCGCAGCAGCCGCCGCCGGGGTACCCGCAGCAGGGCCAGCCGTTTCCGCAACAGAGCCAGCCGCAGCAGGCGCCCGGCCCGCAGTTCCCGATCCTGGTGTCCACCATGAACGACGTTCCCGGCTACGAGATCACCAAGGTGATCAGCGAGGTCGCGGGGCTGACCGTGCGCAGCCGGGGCCTCGGCGCGAACTTCGCGGCCGGGTTCCGGGCCTTGGGCGGCGGCGAAATCCATGAATATACGCAGCTCCTGTACCAGTCGCGGCACGAAGCGATCATGCGGATGTGCCAACATGCGATCGCCTTCGGGGCCAATGCGGTCATCGCCATGCGCTTCGACTGCAATGAGATCGCGAATACCATGAGCGAAGTAGCTGCCTATGGCACCGCGGTAGTCATCAAGCCCACCGAATAGCCATGGCGTGCTGGCAGTATCCGGAGCGTTGGGATTGATTCCGCTCCGGTTGACGTCGTCTCCGACGTAGCGGTACTACGACCGCGTGTGGGTCGCTCGCGGAGAAGGGTCGGATCAAACCGCCAGCTAGCGCGGAACATTCGATCCATCTCCGCAAGGACTCGCTCCTTGCCGAGACCGCGAAGGCCGTTCTCATCCTCGGAACGTCCGAGGATATTGCGAGCGGCGTTGGTATCGGCCAGGAGCTTCCTACCGCAGAAGCGGCACGCAAACCGCTCCTGGGAAGTCCGATTCCTCTTGTCGACGTAGCCACACCCAGAGCAGCGGCGAGACGTGTACGCCGAGTTGACCTCGGTAACGATAATCCCGTGCGTCTCGACGAGGGAGTCGAGTTTGGCTCTGACCACTGCACGGCCCGCGCGACGCAGGATCCGATTCAGCCTGGTAGAGAGGCCGCCAATCCGGAAATCGAGCTCCTCCACCACCAGCTCGCGGATATCCCTGTCCGCCAACCGGTTCAAGACCCGACCCACTTCATTGCGGACGTACTCGCGGATACGCCGGTTCAATCGCACAAAGCGCTTCGAATCGCGCGGACGAATCTTCTGACGCTGCAACGTCGCGACGAGATCGCTCAGCTCCCGGTCACGCAGGCAGAGCCAGCCGTAGAGCCGTCGCCCCAGCAACTCTCCACTGCTGCTGGTGAAGATATTCTTCAATCCCCAGTCCAGACCGACTGTCTCGCCGGTGCGACGCGGTCGGACGGACACGGACTCTTTCACCAGTGCGAAAGTTACTTGCCCAGCCGGGCTCACAGTGACCTGACAGAAGTTACGCACTCGACCAGCGGCCTTGTTGAAATAGTCATAGCCCTGGAGCGGCACACTGACCGGCCTACCCTTGTCAAGGGTGGACACCTTCACCCAGTAGTCCGCACCCGAGTTGTTCGAGACCGAGACGCCCGCTATCGGTCCATCCATTGCCATGGTGCGAACTTCGGAGAGGTTCGGAAACGGGTTCTTCCGCAACCACTCATCGGCGATCCTGGCCGATTCCCGAATCGCCTGGTCCGAGACAACAAGGCCACGCTTGATGTCCAGTACGTTGTCCACAGCCCACCAGGCTTGGTAGGTGTTGATGCGGTACAACTCTTCACGGACCACCTCATCCTGCAAGTGAAGACTCCGGATCACTTCCCGCAGACCGGTCTTCGCCTTTCCCCGCCAAGATGCCAATGCCCCGTTGACCTGATTCACAACCGATCTCCAATGCCGCTGTGACAGGTAGGGCGGCAAGGCCTTTGCTTCCTCTGGGCTGAGCCACCCGAGCTGAGTAACTCCCGCCTTCAGCTTCCGGACCTGGATGTATTGCACGTGCACCAACCCGCGTTGCCAGCAGGGCAGTATCGCTGCGACAGCATCGAGTTTCTCTCGGTTCGCCGTAGTCGGAAGCCGATACGCACGCATCATGGTTCCCACGATATCGATCGGATCGAATACCCGTTCGAGTGTTGTTGATATTGGCCGGGAATCACCCCAATCTGCGCGCATTACCGTGTGTCGCAGACTGTTCGAGTCAGTGGTGCAGCACCTCGACCTCGCGGACCGGGGCCTTGCGGCCGAGTTTGGCGCGTAGGGGGTAGATCGCCATGACCACCAGGAGGCTGACGGTGGAGGCGAGGAGCTGGTTGCGCTGGTCGGGGTTGCGGGCCATGGCCACGAAGACGGCGAAGATGGCGATCACCACGGCCCAGCTGAGGTAGGGGTAGCCCCACATCTTGTAGGTCAGGGCCGAGGGGTCCTCGCGGCGTAGGCGGGCGCGAAGTCGCAACTGCGAGAACATGATCGCCACGTAGACGAAGGCCAGCACCACGCCGATGGAGTTCACCAGGAAGGTGAAGACCTGGTCCGGGGAGACGTAGGAGGCGATGACCGCGCCCCACGCGGCGACCGTGCCGAGCAGTACGGCGCGGGCCGGGACGCCGCGCTTGTTGAGTTTCACCAGGGAGGCGGGGGCGTCGCCGTCGCGGGTGAGGACGTAGAGCATGCGGGAGGAGACGTAGATGGCCGAGTTCAGCACCGACAGCACGGCGGTCAGGATGACCACCTGCATGACGGTGCCCGCGGCCGGAATCCCGATGTGGTCCAGCGCGCTCACGAACGGGCTCTGCAGAACCTTGGCGTCGTTCCACGGCAAGATGGTCACCACCAGGAAGATCGAGGCCACGTAGAACAGGCCGACCCGCCACAGCACATTGTTGGTGGCGCGGGCCACGGTCGGGCCCGGCTCCTTGGATTCCGCGGCCGCCACGGTCACGATCTCGGTGCCGCCGAAGGCGAACATCACCACCACGATGGCGGAGAAGATGCCGCCGATGCCGTTGGGCGCGAAGCCGCCGTGCTCGGTCAGATTGCCGAAGCCGGCGTGCGAGCCCGGCCACAGCCCGAACACCCAGGCCAGCCCGACGACCAGGAACAGCACGATGGCCACCACCTTGATGGAGGCGAACCAGAACTCGAACTCGCCGAAGGACTTCACCGAGACCAGGTTGACCGCGGTCATCAGGACCAGCAGTCCGGCGGAAAGGATCCACTGGTCGAGGTCGATCCAGTTGGCCAGGATGGCCGCGCCGGCCACCGCCTCGGCCCCGACCAGGATCACGTAGAGGTACCAGTAGATCCAGCCGACGGTGAATCCGGCGAACGGTCCCATGGCCATACGCGCGTACTCGCCCATGGATCCGGCGACCGGGCGGGCCACCACCATTTCGCCGAGCGCGCGCAGCACGCAGAGCACCACGAGTCCGGCGGCCGCGTAGGACAGGATGGCGGCGGGTCCGGCGGTCTTGATGACCGAGCCGCTGCCCACGAACAGGCCCGCGCCGATCGCGCCGCCGATGGCGATCATGGTCATGTGGCGGCGCCGGAGTCCGGTACGCAGGTGCTGCTGCTCGACGCCGCTCGCCTCCGCCAGTTGAGCACTGTCGGTTTCCGACATCTGACCGCCACCTTCTTGTGTTGCTCGAGTGTTGCCAGAACACCATATCGGGGCTGGTCAGCCTATAAAAATCGCGTCCGGGGCCGGTTCCGGTCGATATGCCACGAATACGCGAAAACCGCTCGCCGACAGGCTTTTCCATTCCGGGGGTACCGTCGGGAGGTATGACCGAGACACAGCGTGGCCGGGTGCGCGTCGAACCGAGCGCCAAGCGGGTGCGCGCCTACCTGGGCGGTCACCTGGCCGCCGACACCGTCCATCCGACGCTGGTATGGGAAGTCCCCTACTACCCCACCTACTACCTGCCGGTCGACGACCTGCGGGCCAAGCTCGAACCGAACGGCAAGACCCGGCCCTCCCCCAGCCGCGGTGAGGGCACCGAATTCGACGTCGTGACCGACGGCGGCGTCGCCGCGGGCGCGGCCGTGCGCCACCTCGACTCGCCGATCCCGGAACTGCGCGACCTGGTGAAGCTGGACTTCCACGCCATGGACGAGTGGTTCGAGGAGGACGAGCCGATCTACGTGCACCCGCGCGACCCCTACACCCGGGTGGACATCCTGGTCAGCTCCCGGCACGTCCGCGTGGAGCTGGACGGCCAGACGCTGGCCGACTCGCATTCCCCGCACATCCTGTTCGAGACCGGGCTGCCTCCGCGCTACTACCTGCCGCTCACCGATATCCGCATGGATCTGCTGCGGCCGTCGGAGACCAAAACCTCGTGCCCGTACAAGGGTCATGCCGAGTACTGGAACGTGCAGCTCGGCGAGACCAGCCATCCGGACCTGGTGTGGATCTACCGCACGCCGCTGCCGGAGAGCCAGAAGATCGCGGGGCTGGCGTCGTTCTACAACGAGAAGGTCGACATCTGGCTCGACGGCGAACTGCAGCCGCGACCCAAGACGAAGTTCAGCTGAAACCCGTCCCCGGCACGAAACCCTCAGTCCCCCAGGATCTCCGACACCAGCCGGGGCAGCGCCTCGCCGATCGGGTCGCGGACGATCTCGGCGGCGTACTCGTCGTAGGGCGTCGGTTCGGCGTTCACGATGACCAGGTCGGCCCCCGCGTCCACCGCCACCGCGCACATGGACGCGGCGGGTTCGACCTGGAGCGAGCTGCCCACGGCCAGAAAGATTTCCGCGGTCTCCGCGATCTGGACGGCGGCGCGGATGGCAGCGGTGTCGAGTTGCTGGCCGAACATGATGACCCCGGCCTTGAGGATGCCGCCGCAGTCCGGGCAGTCGGGATCCGGTTCGCCCGCGGCCACCCGCTCCAGGGTGGCGGCCATGGAATCGGTGAAATCGCAGTCGATGCAGACGACTTCGAACATATTGCCGTGGATCTCCACCACGCTGTCGGACCCGGCCCGCTGATGCAGCCGATCGATGTTCTGCGTGATGATCCCGACCTGCCGCCCCGACGCGGCCAGCCGGGCCAGCGCCTCGTGCGCCGCGTTGGGGGTCGCCTTCCAGGCCGGATTGTCGCGCCGCGCCAGCCAGGCCCGCACCCGCAGTTCGGGGTCGGCCACGTAGTTCTGGTAGGTCGACAGCAGCTCGGCGATCGGATCCTTGGTCCAAACCCCGCGCGGTCCACGGAAATCCGGTATCCCGGAGTCCGTCGAGATCCCGGCCCCCGTCAGCACTCCGATCGGTCCCTTGCGTGCGCGCCAGTCCGTCACGCTGCCCAGCCTAGGCCGCGCGGCCCTAGAGTGAGGCCATGAGCGACGACCGACCGAAGCTGGCCGCGGAATTGGATCTGGAGCCGCATCCGGAGGGCGGCTGGTTCCGGGAAACCTGGCGCAGCGGAGTCGAATTCGAGCCCGAGGGCTATGCCGGGCCGCGTTCGAGCGCGACGGCCATCTACTTCCTGCTGCTGCCGGGTGAGAAGTCCGCGCCGCACACGGTGACCTCGGACGAGATCTGGTTCTGGCATCGGGGTGGGCCCCTGCTGCTGAACATCGGGGGTGAGGAGATCGTCCTCGGACCCGATGTCGAGCAGGGGCAGCGCCCCCAGGCGGTGGTCCCCGGCGGGGTGAGCCAATCCGCCCGACCGGCAGGCGACCACTACAGCCTGGTGAGCTGCGTGGTCTCCCCCGGTTTCGACTTCGCCGACTTCCGGCTCGACTGAGGCTCATTCCTACTCTGAAATCTCGTACCCGCCGCGGTTCCCGCGGCGGGTACGTAGCAAGAAGTAGTGAGTGGGGCGACAGCCTTACTTGTCGACTTCGAGAAGGCCCTCCGCCACCGCGTGGTCGATGGTCTTCTCGAGATTCGGGCAGGAATCGGGCTTCCCGAACACGGGCCCGTTCTCGGCCAGCTTCTGGAACACCGGGCAGCGGTCGGCCGGATTGGTCCGCCACTGCACGGTCTTCTGATTGCTGGAGTGCTTGCGCACCAGCACCTCGGTGCCGCAGGACTGACACGCGATGGGTGTCATGCCCGATTCCATGTAGTGCTCTTTGTCGAGAACCGTCTGGGCGCGCACCTGTTCCCGGTGCTCCGGACGGTCCGCGAAATCGGGTGCCTTCGCCCAGCTGGTCATCAGACTCCTGCTTCCTCCGACGAGTCGGCCTCGGCGGCGGTCTCCGCCTGCGCGGCCGCCTCGGCCTCCTTGGCTTCGCGCTTCCTGCGCAGGTTCTCCTCGACCTCGAGGCCCCACGCCTCATTGGCCTTGGAGGTGTCGATCTCGAATTCGAAGCGCTGCACCGACTTCGGATCGATATCGGCGACGTCCACGTAGAACTGGTCGTACCAGCGGCGCAGCTGGTAGACCGGCCCGTCCTCCTCGGTCAGCAGCGGGTTGTCGATCTTGGACTTGTGCTTCCAGATCTCGACGTCCTGCAGGAAGCCCTCGGAGACGCCCTCGGTCATCTTGGCGGCGAAGGCCTCGGCCTGCTCGTCGGGCAGCCCCTTCGGCTTCTCCAGCGAGACGCCCCACTGCAGCATGAAGGAGTTCTGGGTGACCGGGTAGTGGCAGTTGATCAGGACCGTCTTGACCTCGAAGCCGCTGTAGATATTGAGCAGCGGGTTGATCATGTACGACGGCCCGAAGTACGACGCCTCGGACTTGAGCAGCACATCGATGCCGGCCTCGGCGGCCTGGCCGATGTCGGGGCGGCCCTTGGTCTCCAGGTACTGCGTGGCCACGTGGCCCTCGAGCACGTTCTTGAAGTACGTCGGGAAGGCGTAGTGGATATAGAAGAAGTGCGCCATATCCACGACGTTGTCGATGATCTCGCGGCAGTTGGAGCCCTCGATCAGCAGCGAGTGCCAGGTCCAGTCGGTCCAGCCGTCGTTGCGCTCCTCCGACGGGGTGCCGTCCGCATTCGTGAACGGGCCCTCGATGTAGGGGATCGTCACCTCGTCCGGCGGCGGGTTGCCCTCGTGGTCGTGCCACACGAACAGCTGACCGTTGCGCTCCAAGGTGATCCACGCGCGGGTGCGGGCCAGCGGGGGCACGCGGCGCGCGTAGGGGATGCCGGTGCACTTGCCGTCGCCGCCCCAGCGCCAGTCGTGGAACGGGCACGCGAGGGAGTCGCCCTTGACCTCACCCATCGAGAGGTCGCCGCCGAGGTGACGGCAGTAGGAGTCCAGCACCTTGAGTTCGTTCTGGCTGTTCATGAAAACGACCAGCTTGGTACCGAATACGTTGACCGCATGCGGCTTGCCGTCACGGAAGTCCTTGGCAAGGCCGAGGCAGTGCCAACCCCGGGCGTACCGGGTGGGCATCGAGCCCACGTCGATCTCGCGGACCTTCCCGCGGGGCCCTTGGGCGCTTGTCGCCATCGTTGATCCTCCTATGGATGTACTAGAACACGTTACAAAATTGGCTGACAGTTGGCCAGCGATAGGACCAACTACCAGGATGGGGGCGCTCTGAGCTGCGCCAGCAGCGCGTTCTCGACAGGAATAAGAACGTGTTCTACTCTCAGGGGCAAACGAAGACCGCTTCCGATCATTCGACGAACACCGCGTTCGATGAACACCGCACCAGGCAGGAGCAACTGGCGAGATGACGCAAGAAGTAGTTGAGCGGGTCGAGGCGCTGCTGCCGGCCCTGCGTGAGCGCGCCCAGCAGGCCGAGGATCTGCGACAGGTCCCCGAGGAGTCCATCAAGGAACTCGAGACCGCCGGCTTCTTCAAGCTGCTGCAGCCCAAGCAGTGGGGCGGCTACGCGGCCGATCCGGTCGTCTTCTACGACACCGTCCGCAAGATCGCCAGCGCGTGCGGCTCCACCGGCTGGGTGGCGGGCATCATCGGCGTCCACAACTGGCACCTGGCACTGTTCGATCAGCGTGCGCAGGAAGAGGTCTGGGGCGAGAACACCGACGTCCGGATCTCCTCGTCGTACGCGCCCATGGGCGCCGGCGTGGTGACCGAGGACGGCGAGGGCTACACCGTGAACGGTTCCTGGGCTTGGTCTTCGGGCTCGGGCCATGCGGACTGGGTGGTCGTCGGCGGCCCGGTGATCAAGAACGGCAAGCCCGTCGACTTCGGCTCGTTCCTGATCCCGCGGAGCGAGTACAAGATCAACGATGTGTGGCACGTGGTCGGCCTGCGCGGCACCGGCTCCAACACCATCGTCGTCGAGAATGTCTTCGTCCCCAGGCACCGTTTCCTCAGCTTCCGTGCCATGAGCGAGCTGAAAGCGCCTGGCCTGGAGCAGAATACCGATCCGGTGTACAAGATGCCTTGGGGAACTATCCATCCCACCACCATCTCGACCCCGATCGTCGGAATGGCCTACGGCGCTTACGAAGCCCACGTCGAGCACCAGGGCAAGCGGGTGCGCGCCGCCTATGCGGGTGAGAACGCCAAGGACGATCCGTTCGGCAAGGTGCGGATCGCCGAGGCGGCCAGCGACATCGACGCCGCCTGGCGGCAGCTGTCGGGCAATGTCGCCGACGAGTACGCCTACCTGCTGCGCGGCGAGGATGTGCCCTTCGACGTGCGCGCTCGCGCCCGCCGCGACCAGGTGCGCGCCACCGGCCGGGCCGTCGCCTCCATCGACAAGCTGTTCGAGGCGTCGGGTGCCACCGCCCTCGCGAACGGCACTCCGCTGCAGCGGTTCTGGCGTGACGCGCACGCCGGTCGCGTGCACGCGGCCAACGACGCCGAGCGCGCCTACGTGATGTACGGCACCCATGCGTTCGGTCTGCCGATCACCGACACGATGGTGTAGCCCTATGACTTCAGTGGGAGAAATCACCTTCGAATCCACCTCGCGCTACGCGCAGGTGCGGCCCGATCTGAAGCTGCACTACCACGAGGCGGGCGTCGGCAACGGCCCCACCATCGTGCTGCTGCACGGCGGCGGCCCGGGCGCTTCATCCTGGTCCAACTTCGCCAAGAACATTCCGGTGCTGGCCAAGGACTTTCACGTCCTCGCCGTCGACCAGCCCGGGTTCGGGCAGTCGGACAAGCCGACCGAACACCCGCAGTACTTCGTGCACTCGGCCTCGGCGCTGAAGGATCTGCTCGACACTCTCGGCATCACCGAACGCGTTCACCTGCTGGGCAATTCGCTCGGCGGCGGCGCGGCCACCCGCTTCGCGCTGGACTACCCGGACCGCGCGGGCAAGCTGGTGCTGATGGGTCCGGGCGGGCTGTCCACCAACCTGTTCGCGCCGGACCCCACCGAGGGCGTGAAACTGCTGTCCAAGTTCAACTTCGAACCCACGAAGGAGAACCTGGAGGCGTTCCTGCGGATCATGGTCTTCGACCAGAAGCTGATCACGCCGGAACTGGTCGAGGAGCGCTTCGCCTCGGCCTCGCAGCCGGAGTCGCTGGCCGCCACCCGCGCCATGGGCAAGTCCTTCGCCGGACCGGATTTCGCCAAGGGCATGATCTGGCGCGACGCCTTCAAGTTGCGGCAACCTGTACTCATGATCTGGGGCCGTGAGGACCGCGTGAACCCGATCGACGGTGCGCTCGTGGCTCTCAAGATGGTGCCGCGCGTGCAGCTGCACGTGTTCGGTGGTTGCGGCCACTGGGCGCAGTTGGAGAAGTTCGACGAATTCAACCGCCTGGCAACCGACTTCCTGCTCGGCGTCAAGGAGAGAGCATGAGTATCAAGGCCCTCGGCTACATGCGCATCGAGGCCACCGACATGGCGGCCTGGCGCGAGTACGGCCTCAAGGTGCTCGGCATGATGGAGGGCGACGGGCTCAATCCGGACGCGCTCTACCTGCGCATGGACGATTTCGCCGCGCGCCTGGTGATCGTGCCGGGTGAGAAGGACCGGCTGCTGGTCTCGGGCTGGGAGGTCACCGACGCCCGTGGGCTGCAACAGCTTCGGGAGACCCTCGCCAAGAACGGCATCGCCTTCACCGAGGGCACCAAGGAGGAGCTCGGCGAGCGCCGGGTCGAGGGCATGATCCGGTTCCAGGATCCGGCCGGGAACACCCTCGAGGCGTTCTACGGTGCGCAGTACCTGGGCCGCCGGTTCGTCAGCCCCTACGGCCACAAGTTCGTCACCGCCGAGCAGGGTCTGGGCCACGTGGTCCTGACTTGCACCGATGACGCTGCGGCGCAGGCGTTCTACCAGGACGTGCTGGGCTTCCGGCTGCGCGACTCCATGCGGCTGCCCCCGCAGCTGGTGGGCCGCCCCGCCGACGGCGATCCGGCCTGGCTGCGCTTCTACGGCTGCAACCCGCGCCACCACGCGCTGGCGTTCCTGCCGCTGCCCAACCCGACCGGGATCGTGCACCTCATGGTCGAGGTGGAGAACTCCGACGATGTCGGCCTCTGCCTGGATCGCGCCAACCGCAAGAAGGTCAAGATGTCGGCCACTCTCGGCCGGCACATCAACGACAAGATGCTGTCGTTCTACATGAAGACGCCGGGCGGGTTCGACATCGAATTCGGCTGTGAGGGACTCGAAGTCGACGACCACTCGTGGATCGCGCGGGAATCCACCGCGGTCAGCCTGTGGGGCCACGACTTCAGCGTCGGATTCAAATAGAGCGAACGGACAACAGGGGCGGCCAATGACCACCGACGCACAACCCGTCATCGACGGGCGTCAGTTCCGGAATGTGCTGGGGCAGTTCTGCACCGGCATCACCGTCATCACCACCTTCGACGGCGAGGGCGAGGACCGCGCACCCATCGGGTTCGCGTGCCAGTCGTTCGCCGCCCTGTCCCTCGATCCGCCGCTGGTGCTGTTCTGCCCCACCAAGGAGTCCCGCTCCTGGGCGGCGATCGAACGCAACGGCAGCTTCGCCGTGAACATGCTCGCCGAGGAGCAGCAGCCGGTGTGCGCCCGCTTCGGCTCCCGCGAACCCGACAAGTTCGCCGGAATCGACTGGCACACCTCGGAACTGGAGCTCCCGGTCCTGGACGGCGCGTTGGCCACGATCCAGTGCACTGTGGACAACGTGCTCGACGGCGGCGATCACTACATCGTGATCGGCCGGGTACAGGCCCTGTCGGAGTCCACCGACTCCGGCAGGCCGCTGCTCTTCTACCGGGGCCAGTACACGGCCATCGAACCGGAGAAGACGACGCCCGCGCCGTGGCGGGCGGATCTCGAACACTTCCTCACGACCACGACACTCGATACGTGGCTGTGAGTCGGGTTCCTCCAGAACCCTGGCGATAGGCGAAAGGCCCCTGTGGAATTCATCCACAGGGGCCTTTCCGCATGTGCACAAATCAGGCGGCGGCGCGGGCCTGGCGGCGGTATTGGCCTGGGGCGAGGCCGTATTCGCGTTTGAACGCCTTACCGAACGCGAACTCGGAGCTGTATCCGGCTCGGGCGGCCACCTTTTCGATGGCGAGGTCATCCTCGCGCAGTAGCTGCGCGGCGGTGGTCAGCCGCCAGCGGGTCAGATACGCCAGCGGCGGTTCACCGACCATGGCATTGAACTTGCGGGCGAACGCCGCCCGCGACAGGCCCGCATGATCGGCCAGCGACTGCACGGTCCAGGCCGCCGCCGGGTCGTCGTGCATGGCGGCCAGCGCCGGTGCGACCGCCGGATCCCGCAGCGCCGCAGCCCATCCGGTGACCTCCTTCTCCGGCTGCTCCTCGATCCAGGCGCGCAGGATGTAGAGCAGCAGCGAATCGATGAGCGCGGGCACGATGCCGTGCGAACCGATCCGGGGATTGTCGAGTTCCGCGCCGAGCAGCTGGATCGCGGCGGCCAGTTCCGGGTGGCGGCCGTGCCGGGCGGGCAGGTGGATCACCTCGGGCAGTTGCTTCAGCAGAGGATGCGGGCGCTGACCGTCGAGGTGATAGTTGCCGCACAGCAGGCTGGCGGCCGGGCCGTCCCCGCCTAGCCGCAGCGCGCCGACGGGCGGGAGGTGGACGTACTGCTCGGGCCGCGGGACCTCCGGCGTGGTGTCCGGGTGGTCGGCGAGGATGTGGCCCGACCCGTCCCGCACGAACACCACGTCACCGGCGCTCATGGCGATCGCGGCGGCGGGGTCCTCATTGGGATAGAACCAGCAGGTGCCGTGCAGCACCACGTGGAATCCGGCACCCGCGGTCGGCGGCAGTTGCAGTCCCCAGGGCGCGCGCCCCTCGGTGCGCACCGAATTCGGCGCACCGGTCCGCATGGAGGCGAGGGCCTCACTCAGGACATCCACGACTGCTCTCCTTCGACCGCCGACCCGCGTGATGCAACCCGGATCCCGTACCGATTATTCGCCCGCATCACTCGACGGTCAGCACGACCTTGCCCACGGTCTGCCCCGAGGCCACGATCTCGTGCGCCTTCCCCGCATCCTCGAGCGGCAGCGTCTCGGCAATGGTCGGCCGAATCTTCCCCGCGTCCACCAACTCCGCGATCTGTTCCAGCGCCCAGTAATCCGGCTCTACCGAGACACCCGCGAACCGCCGCCCGGCCTCCTTCACGGTCTGCTCCAGCTCACCGCTCGGGTGCTCGAGAATCGTCACCAGCACCCCACCGGGCTTCAACACCGAAAGCGACCGCACCCCATCGGCGACGGAGTCGAAAACGATGTCGACATCCTTGACGTCCTCGGTGAAATCGGTTGTGCGGTAATCGATCACCTCGTCCGCGCCGAGACCCTTGACGTAATCATGCTTGCCCTCGCTGGCGAGCGCGATCACGTACGCACCCCTGGCCTTCGCGATCTGCACCGCCAGATGCCCCACGCCCCCGGCGGCCCGGTGAATCAGCACCCGATCCCCTGCCTTCACCCCCGCCTTGTCGACCAGCCCCTGCCACGCGGTCAGTGCCGCCAGCGGCAACGCGGCCGCCTCGACATGGCTGAGCGACTTCGGCTTCCGAGCCACCTGCCGCGAAGGCGTCGCCACATACTCCGCGTAACCCGTTGCGGCCCGGGGAAAGAACGGCATCCCATAAACCTCTTCTCCCACCTCGTACCGCGCACCGGGCCCCGCCGCCTCGACCACACCCGAGATATCCCACCCAACCCCGAACGGCGGCTGCCCCAGCAACGGGAACGCCCCCGACCGCACCGCCACATCAACAGGATTCACCGCACTGGCCTTCACCCGAACCAGCACCTCCCCACTCAACAACTCCGGCTTCTCGGTCTCCACAACTTCGAGCACCTCAGGCCCACCAAAGCTCTTCTGCACCACAGCCCGCATCGCCTTCATCTCCTCTACCGAGTTCCCTCGGCCCGACCTCCGAGCCGAACAAGAAGAACAGTAGGGGCCAACATGCAGACTCTGAATGGCAAGAAGTCTCCGATTTTTATCCACAAGTCTCCCCATGAAGACAGCCTGGTCACCGCCGACGAATCCCCCCGAAACCCAGCCTCGAATATTTGCTGGACTCGAAAGATAGTCTTTCGCTATGGAATCGAGCACGGGCACTCGAGGGTCATAACGGATGGATCCGAACTGGCCTTTCGCGTGTTGGCGGCCGTCGTGAGTACCAATCGAGCACTCGTCGAAGACGCCTTGTCGACGCAACTGGCGTGGCTGACCTGGCCGACCCCGAACTCACCCACCGCCTGACCGGACCGTTCACGCCCTACGCCGACGACTGACCAAGATCAGGGTGTGGGGAGGGTTCGGGGGAATCCGTTGTCGATCAGGAAGTTCCCAGTCGACGATGAGGCTGGCCGGTTATGGCTGCGATGCATTCGAAGTCGCGGTCGCGGTGCAGCAAGGTCAAGCCTCTGAGTTCGGCGGTCGCCGCGACGACGAGGTCGACCGGGCCGGCGCTGCGGTGCTGCCCGCGACTTGTCAACTCGCCCTGCACTTCCCACGCCCGCTGGTACGCACGATCGTCGACCGGCTCCCAACCGAACAGGATGCGGATCTGCTCGATCAGCGCCTCGCGATCGGCAGTGGAACGCGCGCTGTAGAAGAACTCGAGTTCGGTGATCGGGCAGATCGCGATCAGTCCTGCGGCCGCGACGCGCTGCCAGACCACCCCGTCGGGCTCCTGACGCAGCAACGGAACCAAGGCGCTCGTGTCGATGAGGAATTGAGCCCCGTTCACCGGCGATAGTTCCGCTTGTCCTCGAATATCTCCACATCGATCGCCCCGTCGGCGACCATTTCCTGTAGCCGCGTCAACGCGACCGCGCGCCGGCGGATCTCGAGAATTTCCCGAAGCGCGGCGTTCACGGTGTCCTTCTTGGTTGTCGTCCCAAGAGCCTTGGACGCGTCGGCCACCAGTTGATCGTCAAGGTCGATCACAGTCCGAGCCATGAGCCACCTCCAGATATACAGTCCTGAACCAATGATATCAGGCTCTATGCATAGCCGGGCCGAAGACACTGGCCCGAAACCACCACTGGGCTGCGACCGAATTCGCGCACCCCATGCTGGCCCCCACAAAACAAGATCAGGGAGCCCCCACTGTCGAAATCTGTCCGATTTCGCGCAGTGAGAGCTCCCTGATCTTGAAGCTTGGGTTTACGAGTGGGTCAGCACCACGTCGGCGAGGACGGGGGCGTCGTCGCGCTCGACGACGGTGACCGCGATGGCGAGTTCGCCGTCCTGCTGCCAGATTCGGGAGCGGAGGGTCTCGCCGGGGTACATGACGCCGGCGAAGCGGGCGCGGAAACCCTTGACGCGGGCGACATCCGAAGCCAGGACCGTGTCCGTGGCGGTCTTGAGGACCAGGCCGTAGGTGCACAGGCCGTGCAGGATCGGGTTGGGGAAGCCGGCGTTGCGGGCGAATTCGGGGTCCGAGTGCAGGGGGTTGCGGTCGCCGCACATGCGGTAGAGCAGGGCCTGCTGCGGCAGGGTGGGGGTGAGGACCTCGAAATCCGGTGCGCGGTCGGGGAGTTCGGTCTTGGCGCTGGGGCCGCGCTCGCCGCCGAAGCCGCCCTCGCCCTTGGCGAAGATGGAGGAGCGGGCGGTCCACAGGACTTCGCCGTCGGAGCCGACGGCCGTGTCCTCGCGCCAGACAACGGCATTGGAGCCCTTGTCCCAGATGTCGGTGATGCGACCGGAGATGCTGCCCTTGCCCGAGGCCGGGATCGGGCGGTGCACGGTGACCTCCTGGCTGCCGTGCACGACCTTGGCCAGGTCGATGTCGATGCCGTCGAACTTCACCTTGGGCGGCTCGGTCTCGTGGAAGGACGGCGCGACGGTCGCGAAGGACGGCAGCACGGCGGGCTCGCGGTCGTCGACGTAGCGCAGCTCGGCCGCGTCGGTCCAGCGGTTGCCCGCGCCCAGTGCCAGGTTGTAGGTCTGCACATCGCTGGCGGACCAGCTGAATTCGCGCGCGGGGATCTGCGCGCCGAGCGCGACACTCAAATCGATGGGCATGAAAGGTTCTCCTCGTCACTCGCGTCCGATGGTCCGGCGCGGCTCGCATGTCCGCAAGCCCCCGCTCCGCTGACCGGGTAGCGCGGCTCCGCGGATCGGGCGGCGCTCGAAAGTCTGCTCCCGGTCCCGCCACCCGAAAGAGCGTTCGGCGGTGGCGGTCCGGGCGTTCAGTTGTAAGTGGGTTGGGCGCGGACTCGACGTGACCCGACTCGCGCCCAACCCGATCCTGAACCAGGTTGGGATGGTTCAGGACGCCTTCTCGGCGACCGGTGCGCCGTTCTTCTTCTTGGCGGCGGCATCCAGTGCGGCCAGGTAGCCGAAGGTGATCGCGGGGCCGATGGTCGCGCCGGGACCGGCATAGGTGTGGCCCATGACCGGCGAGGAGGTGTTGCCCGCCGCGTACAGGCCCTCGATGACGGTCCCGTCCTCACGCAGCACGCGCGCGTCGTTGTCGGTGACCAGTCCACCCTTGGTGCCGAGGTCGCCGGGGACCATCTTCACCGCGTAGAACGGGCCGACCTCGAGCTTGTTCAGGCACGGGTTCGGCTTGATGGTCGGGTCGCCGTAGTAGCGGTCGTAGGCGGAGTCGCCGCGGTTGAAGTCGAGGTCCTTGCCGGTCTCGACGAAGCCGTTGAAGCGCTCGATGGTAGCGCTCAGCTGGTCCGCGGGAACCCCGATCTTCTCGGCCAATTCGGCCACCGTCGGGGCGACGACGATCAGGTCGTTTTCCATCCAGCGGGACGGAATCCGCTGGCCAGGCTGCAATCCGGCGAAGATGTAGCGGGACCGGTAGCGGTTGTCGAACACCAGCCAGCACGGCACGTTCTCGCCCGGACCCTCACCCTGCCCGTATTCGCCGCCGTACATGGTGTGCACGGCCTCGACGTAAGGAGCGGACTCATTACCGAATCGCTGCCCTTGCGTATTGATCATGATGGAACCGGGCAGGTTTCGCTCCGCGAGGCAGAACCAGGGCTTGCCTTCACCGCGGAAGGTGGTCGGCCCCCACCAGGCGTCGTCCATGAACGCGATGTCCGCACCGGCTTCGATGCCCGCCCGGATGCCGTCGCCGGTATTGGCGGCCGCGCCGGTGGTCCACTCGGTGGTGATCGGCTCGCGCTGGTACTTGTGCCGCATATCGGCGTTGTGCTCGAAGCCGCCGCTGGCCAGGATCACGCCGTACTTCGCGTTGAACCGCACCGCCTCGCCGTTCTGCTCGGCGTCGACACCGGTGACCACACCGTTCTCGATCACCAGTCCGGTGAGCGGAGTATTCAGCAGCACCGGCACATTCGCGTCCAGCAGTCCCTTGCGCAGACCCGCGATGATGGCCTGGCCCATGCCGACCAGTGCCTTGCCGGTGACCTTGCCCCACGCCCAGCGGGTGCCGACGCGCAGCACGCGCGCGATGCCGCTCGGGTGGCGGCGGATCAGGTTGAGCTTCTTGTAGTCCGCCTGCATGACGACCACGTTCAGCGGTGCCTTGCTGTAGGCGGGCTCCAGCTTGAAGCGCTCCTCGCCCAGGACCTTGAGGTTGAACGGCTTGGGTTCGCAGCTGCGGCCGTCCGCCTTGCCGCCCGGTGCCTCCGGGTAGTAGTCGGAGTAGCCGGGCACCCAGGTCATCTTCAGGGCGGAATGGTCGAGCACGTAGTCGAAGGCTTCGGCGCCGCGATCGATGTAGGTATCGATCTTCTCCTTTGGCACCACGTCGCCGATGATGCTGTAGAGGTAGGTCCGCGCCTCGTCGAGGTCGCTTCCCTTGCCCGCGGCCTTGAGCACCTTGTTTCCGGGAATCCAGACGCCACCGCCCGATCGCGCGGTAGAACCGCCGTAATGAGCGGCTTTTTCGATGAGCACCGTGCGCAGACCGTGGTGCGCAGCGGTGAGGGCGGCGGACATACCGGCGGCACCGCTGCCGACCACCACCACGTCGTAATCCCGATCAGTCATGTAGAACACGTTATAGAATCAATCCTGGTTTGGTCTATGTTGGTCTGGCAGATGGGACTGCTGAAGCGACGTTCTTCACAAAAACTCGTTTCAGTTTCTAGTCTCGTTACCGATTGGCCACCGGCCGGTACCCCCGATGGAAGGAACACAGCGTGCTGACCGACGCGCTACGCAAGGAACTGGCCGACGAGCTCGCGGCGGCCGAGCGGACCCGGGTCCCGATCGATCCGCTGGCCGTGCGGTATCCGGAGATCGATGTGGTCGACGCCTACGAGATCCAGCTCATCAATATGCGGCAGCGTTTCGACGGTGGCGCGAAGGTGGTGGGCCACAAGGTGGGCCTGTCCTCCAAGGCCATGCAACAGATGATGGGCGTGGACGAGCCGGACTACGGGCATCTGCTCGCGGAAATGGAAGTCTTCGAAGACGTTCCGGTCGACACGTCCAAGTACCTGTACCCGCGCGTCGAGGTCGAGGTCGGTTTCATCCTGGGCGCGGACCTGCCCGGCGAGGACTGCACCGAGGAGGATGTCCGCAAGGCCACCGTCGCCTACGCGCCCTCCATCGAACTCATCGACACCCGCATCAAGGACTGGAAGATCGCGCTCTGCGACACCATCGCCGACAACGCGTCCTCCGCCGGATACGTGCTCGGCAAGGCGCGCGTCTCGCCGGATCAGTTGGATATCAAGAACATCGACGCCGTGCTGACCCGCAATGGCGAGGTCATCGCCGAGGGTCGCTCCGATGCCGTGCTCGGCGATCCGACCATCGCGGTGGCGTGGCTGGCGCGCAAGGTCGCCTCGTTCGGCGTGCGGTTGAAGGCGGGCGACATCGTGCTGCCCGGCTCCTGCACCCGCGCCATCGACGCCCGTCCGGGCGACGAGTTCATCGCCGAGTTCGCCGGACTCGGTTCCGTCCACCTGGGTTTCGCGTAAGCCTGAAGCAAACAGGTTGCGTCACACAGACACTGACCTCACCGAGTAGGAGAAAGCCGTGACTGCAAGCAAAGTCACCGCCGCGATCGTCGGGTCCGGCAATATCAGCACCGATCTGCTCTACAAGCTGCTGCGTTCGGAGAAGATCGAGCCGCGCTGGATGATCGGCATCGACCCGGATTCCGAGGGCCTCAAGCGCGCCCGCGGCCTGGGCCTGGAGACCTCCGCCGAGGGCGCGGACTGGCTGCTGGCGCTGCCGGAGAAGCCGGACCTGCTGTTCGAGGCGACGTCCGCGTACGTGCACCGGGCCTACGCGCCCAAGTACGCCGAGGCCGGAATCCGCGCCATCGACCTCACCCCCGCCGCCGTCGGCCCGGCCGTGATTCCGCCGGTCAACCTGGACACGCTGCGCGATGAGCTGAACGTCAACATGATCACCTGCGGTGGGCAGGCGACGATCCCGATGGTGCACGCGGTGTCCCGCGTGGTGCCGGTGGAGTACGCCGAGATCGTGGCGTCGGTGTCGTCCGTGTCCGCCGGTCCCGGCACCCGCGCGAACATCGACGAGTTCACCAAGACCACCTCCGCCGGTGTCGAGACCATCGGTGGCGCCAAGCGCGGCAAGGCGATCATCATCCTGAACCCGGCCGAGCCGCCGATGATCATGCGCGACACCATCTTCTGCGCGATTCCGGAGGATGCCGACCGCGACGCCATCACCGAGTCGGTGCACCGGATGGAGAAGGCCATCCAGGAGTACGTGCCCGGCTACCGGCTGCTCAACGAGCCGCAGTTCGACGAGCCGTCGCTGGTTTCCGGTGGCATGGCGAAGGTTTCGATCTTCGTCGAGGTCGAGGGTGCGGGCGACTTCCTGCCGCCGTACTCCGGCAACCTCGACATCATGACCGCGGCCGCCACCCAGGTGGGCAATGTGCTGGCCGACCAGATCCTCTCGGCTCGGGTGTAAGGAGTTCCGATTATGACCAATCCCAATGTCCTGAAGCCGTTCTCGGCCGACCTCGACGTCCGGGTCACCGACACCAGCCTGCGTGATGGCTCGCACCACAAGCGCCACCAGTTCACCGTGCAGGAAGTGCGCGACATCGTCGGCGCCCTCGACGCGGCCGGTGTCCCGGTTCTCGAGGTCACCCACGGCGACGGCCTCGGCGGTTCCTCGTTCAACTACGGTTTCTCGAAAACCCCTGAGCAGGAACTGATCAAGGCCGCCGCGGAGACCGCCAAGCAGGCCAAGATCGCCTTCCTCATGCTGCCCGGCGTCGGTGTCAAGGAAGACATCAAGATCTCGCAGGACAACGGTGCGTCGATCTGCCGCATCGCCACCCACTGCACCGAGGCCGACGTCTCCATCCAGCACTTCAACATGGCCCGCGACCTCGGCCTCGAGACCGTCGGCTTCCTGATGATGGCCCACTCCACCACCCCGGAGAACCTGGCCAAGCAGGCCCGCATCATGGCCGACGCGGGCTGCCAGTGCGTCTACGTCGTCGACTCCGCCGGTGCCCTTGTCCTGGACCAGGTTACGGACCGCGTCTCCGCCCTCGTCGCCGAACTCGGCAACGACGCCCAGGTCGGCTTCCACGGCCACGAGAACCTGGGCCTCGCCGTCGCGAACTCGGTCTACGCGGTGCGCGCGGGCGCCACCCAAATCGACGGCTCCGCCCGCCGTTTCGGCGCCGGCGCCGGCAACCTCCCCGTCGAGGCCTTCATCGGCGTCTGTGACAAGCTCGGCATCAAAACCGGCGTCGACTTCTTCGCCGTCACCGACGCCGCCGAAGACGTTGTCCGCCCGGCCATGCCGAGCGAATGCCTCCTCGACCGCCAAGCCCTCATGATGGGCTACGCCGGCGTCTACTCCTCCTTCCTCCGCCACGCCGAACGCCAGGCCGAACGCTACGGCGTCTCCGCCGCCGAAATGCTCGTCCGCGCCGGCCAGCGCAAACTCGTCGGCGGCCAGGAAGACCAACTCATCGACATCGCCCTGGAACTCCAGCGCGAAAAGGAAAAGTCAGCCGCCAACGCCTGACCCAATCCCCCGACCTGGGCCGCAACCACTCCCGGTTGCGGCCCACCTCTATCCGCCCACCCGCACAGCCACACCTGCTTTCAAGATCAGGGAGCTCTCATTGCTGCGAATCGGACAAAATTCGACAGTGAGAGCTCCCTGATCTTGATGAGGTTTTGGGTGTCGGTGGGGCGGGGGAAGATCTTGGGGTATGGGGGAGATGGGTGGGCCTTTTGTGGGGTCGTGGGCTGTCGCAGATGGGGTCGTGACGGCTGGGGAACTGCGCAGTGATCGGTTTCGGCGGGTACTGACCGATGTCTATGTTGGGCGGAACGTTCAGTTGGGGGCCGTTGAGAAGGCTCGGGCTGCGGCGTGCTGGGCGAAGTTTCGTGGGGTGTTGGTGGGGGCCTCGGCTTTGGCGATGCTCGGAAGTCCGTATGTGGATGCGGATCTTCCGGCCGAGATCGCGCTCGGGAGTTCACGGCATGCGCCGCAAGGGGTTCGAGTGGTTCGGGACCAGATCGCCGCCGATGAATGGTGCGAGGTCGATGGACTGCGGGTAACCACTCCGGTCCGGACCGCGTTCGACATCGCCCGGCGGTATCCCCGCGATATGGCGGTGCCGCTTTTGGATTCCCTCTGCGCCACCACCGGTCTCGATCCCGCGAGCGTGCTCGACTTCGCGGCAAGTCACCTGGGTGAGCGAGGCACCGCCCGCCTCCGCGCCATCATCGAACTCGTCGACGCCGGCGCAGCCTCGCCCCAGGAATCCCGAACCCGACTCTTCCTGATCGACAACGGATTTCCGACCCCCGAAACCCAGATCGACGTCTACGACGACCAGGGCCGCTTCGTGGCCCGCCTCGACATGGGCTGGCGCGACCTGCAAATCGCCCTCGAATACGACGGCGCCCAACACTGGACCAGCCCCAAACAGTTCACCCGCGACGTAGACCGCCTCGCAGCCCTCGAATCCCTGAACTGGCT
Source organism: Nocardia concava NBRC 100430 (assembly GCF_000308815.1). Classification (GTDB taxonomy): domain Bacteria; phylum Actinomycetota; class Actinomycetes; order Mycobacteriales; family Mycobacteriaceae; genus Nocardia; species Nocardia concava. The sequence continues at coordinate 27,302 of NZ_BAFX01000008.1, read as the reverse complement.
CGTGATCCGAGTAACCGCCACCCACCTCCACACCCGCCCCCACCTCATCCGCACCCGCCTCCACAACGCCTTCGTCCGCCGAGGCGTCATCCTCCCCGCGCCCTGACATCAAGATCAGGGAGCTCTCACTGCGCGAAACCGGACAGGTTTCGACAGTGGGCGCTCCCTGATCTTGTTTCCGTGTGGGCATCGGCGCGGGGTGGACGAATTCGGTGTAGCGCAGTGATGTCGGGAAGGTCGAGTAGCCTCGCGGGTCGAAAGTGGCGAGATACATGGAGGGGTGCGGGTGCGAGGTCATCTGGTTGAGATGCGGCGCAAGATTCAACTGCTGCGGGGGCTGGATGCGGAAACCGAGGTGGAGCGGCGCTGCGATGACTCGGAGGACTACTGCGATGGGGGGTACCGCCTGCGGCTGAATCCTGGGGGGAGCCTGCCGGACAGTTATCCGTTGTCCCTGCGGGAGCTTTACACCTGCTCCTACGCACCAACTTTCGGCAACCTCGAGTTCCGCACCGCCGACCGCTTCGCCGAGCAGGTTCCGATCGATGTTCACGGCCACCACGTCCACCAGAACTTCCGCCTGAGCATCGGCCGGGCCGGCGAATCCTCCGAGATCATTCTGGACCCCGACTCCGGCGCCGTGATGATCTACGACTTCAACTACTTCGACTGGTCCTGGCCCTCCGGCATCGTCCTCCAGTTCCCCGACCTGGCCGAACTCATCAGCACCACCGCTCTCGGCCCCCGCTACCCCGAACTGGCAGGCCCACCAGAGCAGTGGTCCGACCCTTGGTGGGAGGAAGACCCCCCTGTACCTCTACCTCCGCGAAGTGGGCTTTGCATAGCGGAATTCAAGATCAGGGAGCTCTCACTGCGCGAAATCGGACAGATTTCGACAGTAGGGGCTCCCTGATCTTGTTTCAGGAGGCATGAGGGAGGGAGGACGGGAGGGCGGCGTAGTGGAGGGCGGCTACCAGGTCTTCTCGGGTGAGGCCGGGGCAGTCGGTGAGGATTTCAGTGGGGGTGACTCCGCTGTGGAGGAGGTCTATCAGGAGGGAGACCGGGTAGTGGGTGCCTTGGATTATGGGTTCGCCGTGGCAGATGCGGGGGTCGATGGTGATGCGGTGGAGGAAGGCCATGTCCAGCAACGGTAGGGGCGGGATGTAATCGAACTCTGAGGTAGGGATTGCGCAGGTCTGTGGGGTGTGAGGACTGGGCGGTCGGGCTTGTCCGCGGGGGTCGGTACACGGGGTGTGGCAGAGTCGGGGGTATGGACGAGGTGGTGATGTACGGGGCCGACTGGTGTGGGGATTGTCGGCGGGCGAAGGTGTGGTTTCGGGAGAACGGGGTGGCGTTCACCGAGATCAACGTGGAGGACGACGAGACCGCGCGGGACCGGGCCATCGAGATCGCGGGTGGGCGGAAGAACATTCCGGTGATCGTGTTGCCGGGCGGGCAGGTGCTCATCGAACCCACCAATGCCGACCTTGCCGCTGCGCTGAAGGGCTGACGAGCTACACGCGGACCGAGACCCGGCCGCGGTTCTCCCGCGCGAACTGGCCCGGCGATTGCCCCTTCCAGCCCCGGAAGGCGGAGGTGAACGCCGAGACGCTGGCGTACCCCAGGCGGATCGCGGCCTGTTCCACCGTCATTCCGGCCACCAGGAGCTCCTCGGCCAGCAGACCGACCGTCTCCGTGGACAGTTCGCGGAATGTCGTGCCCTCGTCGGCGAGGCGGCGGCGAAGGGTGCGAACGCTGACGTCCAATTCGGCGGCTATGTGTGATTGGTCCGCTATGCCGCCGCGCGAGATGAGCAGCTGGCGGACCTGGCCGCTGATGCCCTGGCGACGCTTGCGGCGCTGCATGAGTTCGGCGCACTGCTGCTCGTAGAAGCGCGCGGTGGCCGTATTCGCCTGGGGCAGTTGCAAATGCTGAATACTGGACGGTCCGGTGACCACCGAGCGGGGCGCGTTGAAGACGACCTCCTCGACGCCGAGCATGGCCCCGAACATCTCGTAGACCGGATGCGGCGGGAACGCCACCGCGACCCGGGTGATGGGCGGGCGCATGGGCATGACGTCCTGCTGAATGGTCCAGATGGCGGCCACATCCCGCTCCACCGCGAAACGCCGCACCTCGCGCGGCACGCCGCTGTCGTCGCGCACGATGGAGACGTCGTCGCCGGTGATGACCAGATGGTGGCGGGCCACGGTGAAGGACAGATCCGCGTAGCGCAGCGCCAGATCCACGGCGTCGCGCACGGTGGGACAGCTCATGAGCGCGAAGCCGAGCACGCCGAGACTCGGTGGGTGACACAGCAATCCGGCCATAAGGCCCATACCGGGCTCATCCCCGACTCCGGCCACGACATTGCGCATCAGGGCCAGCTCCTGCGAGAGCGTGATCTCGGCCGTGGAGTCCATCAGATCACGATCACGAATCCCGGTGTGGCGCAAGAGATCGGGCGTGGCGAGGCCGCGTGCCACCGCGAACTCGACAAGAAGCGCCGCACTGGTGATGGAGCGCAGTTGACCCTGACCTTCCGTCACACCGAAATGGTCGCAAACTTTCAGCGTGCCAGGGGGCGGAACGAACGGGGAAGTTGCTGAAAGCGGCCGAAATTCGATTGTTTCTGACCCAGGACGCGCTGGAGGCGTAACGTCTTCAGACATACGGTGAATATCTAGCTAACCAACTGAATAACTAGCTGACTACAACCGATAGACATGGAGAAGGTGAGCCAATGGCCGCCTGGCAAGTGTTCACGGCCACTCTCGCAGCGCTCGTGATCATGACGATTGCCTTTATGAGCCTGCACCACCCCCAACAAGATCCGGACCGGCTCTCCGTAGATCGGATCCGGGAACGAATCAACAACGAGCACAGCACATTAGCGCTGGCAACCGGCGATCCATCCGCCTGGTCGCACCTCGCGCCGGACCATCCACTGGATGTCCAGGAAGCCCATCGCACCATGCAGCAGCACCGCCGCTGCGTGGTCGCCGAATGCGAGCGCAAAGCCGCGGCATTCCGGGCACTCATCGACGCGGGCCGCATCAAGCCGACCCGCATGCCCCCCGCCCTGCAGTAACCATCTCACCCACCCGGTGGCCGCAGGCCGCACCGAGCCCGAACCGGCAGCTCAGAGGCCGGACAGGTACTCGGGCGGGACCGCGGCCACCAACCAGACCCCGTTGGTGCTGACCCGGAAAACGTGCCCGTCGCGGTGCATGGCCGCGGCATCCACGGTCAGCACCACGGGCTTTCCACGCCGCGACCCCACCTTGACGGCGGTCTCCATATCCGCGGACAGGTGGACGTCGTGGCGGCGCATGGGCTTCAGACCCTCCGCGCGGATTCCGGGCAGTGCCACGCCGACGGTGCCGTGGTACAGCAGATCGGGCGGTGTACTCGCCCGGTACTCCAGGTCGACGATGACGCTGTGCCCCTGACTCGCGCGGATCCGGGTGCCCGTGGCATCGAATTCGAAGCGGCGCTTGTTGTTCCGCGCCACCACCTCGTCGAGTTCGGGCCGGGTGAGGACGCGGCCGTGCCGACCCAGGGCCGACAGCAGCTCCGAAACCTCCACCCATCCGGCGGAGTCCAGGACCAGGCCGATCTCCTCGGGCGCGTGCCGCAGATGCCTCGACAATCGCTTCGAGGTCTTGACCAATTGCTTCTCTTCCATGCGCGCGAGTAGACCACTCCCGCAGCCGGATTCGAAGCGATTTTCGCCGCGCCCCGGCGGGTCCGCCGCCCTCAGCCGCGCGCCCGGTCGTCCACCAGACCTCGAACCAGCAAGGCGTACAACATGATCACGGTGAACGGCGCGAGCAGCGGCACCCACGACAGTCCGGCGGGCAGGACGGTCGCCGCGCCGGCCGCGACGGTGAACATCAGCGCGCCGGCCACCGACGGCAGCGTGGTCGGCACCACCCCGACCGGAGCCGACACGGTGGCCGTGTGCAGCAGATAGGTGGTCACCACCAGTCCGATGCCGCCGGCCACCACGGCGCCGGTCCCGATCCAGGCCACCACACCCATGGCCGCCAGCGCGGCGAGCACGGCGCAGACCCGCCATCGCCAGCCCGCCACGGCCAAGGCGGCCACGGGAATCGCGGCCCAGGGCAGCACGATCGCCACCGCGGCCGTGAGCAGCAGGCCGGACAGGACGGCCAGGAACCTGGTCATGCGCGCACCTCCATCCCAGCGCCCCGCCTCATCGCCGGACCCGCACGGTGCGGCGGTGTTCGGGCAGCAGGCGCATGACCTGGTCGAGGCGGGTGTCCTCGGGCCAGGACACGATGTCCACGCCGACCGTGCCCATATCGCGGTACATCGAGCTGCGCTCGAGCTGCCACATGCGGGCCAGGGTGGGGTCGAGTTCCGGGCCGAAGGGCGTGCCCCGCAGCACGTCGATGACCACCACGACGTGCCCGCGCTTGCGGAGATCGATGAGCGCCAGGGCAAATTGGGTGTCGAGCAGGGTCGAGAAGGCCACGACCACCGCGCCGATCGGGACGGCGGCATGCGGCGCGAGCGTGCCCTGCATGACGATGTGCTCGTCGCCGACATCGAGCACGGTGTCCACGATCCGGTAGAACTGGCGGCGGCCGATATCCGGTCGCAGCCAGCGCGGGGTGCGGCCGAGGCAGACCACGGCGGTGCGGTCACCGGCCTGCAGCGCGGACTGGGCGACCTGCGCGGCGCCGCGCACAGACAGCTCCAGCGAGTCGGACGCGGGTCCGGGCGCCTGGAGTGAAGTGTCCACCAGCACAACGACATCCGCGGCCCGGTTGGTGAACCGCTCGGTCACGAACAGTTGTCCGCGCCGCGCGCTGACCGGCCAGTTCACCGTGCGCAGTTGATCGCCGGGCGTGTAGGCGCGGATATCGGCGTACTCCACGCCGGGCCCGTGCCGCCGCGTCAGGTGGGTGCCCATGCGCTCGGGTAGTTCGGTGCGCGGCAACCGCATTCGCTGCGGATCGGTGATCGGATAGACGTACACCTCGCCCGCGGGCAGCCGCACCGAGGCGACGGCCAGCCCGGCGGGGCTCAGCGCGGTCACCCGCATCGGCACCGGGTACCGGCCCCAGCGCGGCGCGGACAGCGCCAGCCGCAGACCCGCGGGCGCGGGCCCGGAGTCCACCGTCTCCTCGACGTGAACCTCCATGCTGCGCAGCGGTTCCGGATGCAGCCGCAGCAGCGCGTGCCCGCTCTCCACGAACGCCGCGGCGGCCAGCACCACCTCCTCGGTCTCGAAACAGCGCAGCACCCCCGCACCGTCCACCTGAATCCTGGTGCGCGACTGCTGCAATGGCGCGGTCGCCAGCACGCCGAGCAGGGGCGCGGCGAACACCACCAGCTGCCATTTGCCGAGCACCAGCGCCAGCACCAAGGCGGGCGCCGACACCGCCGCCAGCATGAACACCAAAGGCGCCGGACGCCAACGCAGTTCGGCCTCGACCGTGGCGCTCGTATCGCGATGCTTCACGGCCGCTCCGCCGGGGCCGCGATCATCCGATCAGCTCTGTCAGGCATTCGAACCTCACGAGGTTGTAGCGCGCGGCACCGGGAGGCGGCGCAGGAGTTCGGCGATCACGTCCTCGCCGCGGATGCGCCGGACCCACATCTCGGGGCGCAGCGTGATGCGGTGCGCCATGGCGGGAACGGCGAGGGCCTTGACGTCCTCGGGGACCACGTAGTCGCGGCCGTTGAGAAGCGCCCGGGCCCTGGCCATCTGGACCAGGTCGAGCTCCGCGCGCGGGCTTGCGCCGACCTCCACCTGCGGGTGGCCGCGGGTGGCCGCGGCCAGCGAGACCACGTAGCCGACCACATCGGGGTGAACGGTCACGAACTCCACCGACTGCCGCATCTCCAGCAGCCCGTCGGCGTCCACCACCTGTGCGATCTGCGCGGGTTGCGAACCGCGTTCCAGGCGACGGCGGATCATGCTCATCTCGTCGCTCTCCGACAGGTAGCCCAGCCGCAGCTGCATGGCGAACCGGTCGAGCTGGGCCTCGGGCAGCGGATAGGTGCCCTCGTACTCGATCGGATTGTCGGTGGCGAAGACGATGAAGGGCTGGGGCAGCGGGAAGGTCTCTCCGTCGATCGAGACCTGGCCCTCGGCCATGGCCTCCAGCAGCGCGGCCTGGGTCTTGGGCGGGGTGCGGTTGACCTCGTCGGCCAGCAGCATATTGGTGAACACCGGGCCGCGCCGGAAACTGAAACGGCCCGAATGCATGTCGTAGATGGTCGAGCCGATCAGATCCGCGGGCAACAGGTCGGGGGTGAACTGCACGCGCGTGAAGTTCAGCCCGAGCGCCGCGGCGAACGAGCGCGCGATGAGGGTCTTGCCCAGGCCGGGCAGGTCCTCGATCAGGATGTGGCCACCGGACAGCACCGCGATCATGATCAACTGCAGTTCGTCCCGCTTGCCGACCACGACCCGGCCTACTTCGCGCAGCACGGCGTCCGTGCGCTTGATGGTCACGTCCATCGGTGATGTCATCGCATGTCTCGCATCTCATCTCACATGTTCTGTAACCGGCGCAGGATCTCGTCCAAGGCCGCGCGCCCGGGTGCGCGATTGACCTGATCGCGCAGCGCCGAGTTGGCCGGATCCACCCAGCGCCACAGTTCGGGGCCGAACTGCAGCTGTCCCGCCACCTCCAGCGCGCGCCGGTTCTTGGCCATCCGGTGCCCGCTGGTCAGCTCGAATTCCTTGGCCAGCAGGGGCCGCAGGTGCCGATCCCAGTCGGCGCGCGAACCCTCGGACCGTTCGGCCAGCATCTGAGCGCGCGCCTGCCAGCGGCGCAGCATCTCGGCCGGGCCGTTGTCGATATCGTTGTCGTCCGGATCCGGCGGGGTCAGCCGCCGCGCCCGCTCCACCAGCGACCACACCAGCAACCCCAGCGCACCGGCCACGGGCACACCGGAGATCGCCAGCAGGGTGTCGCGCTGATTGCCGTAGGCGAGCACCTCGAACAGTGCGGCTAGCGCCAGCGCCCCCACCACGATCACGATCCGATTCATCGCCGGTCCCCCGTCCGGTTCCACGGGAGCCATTGCCCGACAACAGTTTTCATGCCGCCTGCCCCTGCAGATCAGCCAATACGATACGCAGCAGCTGCTCGGCCCGCATCCGCTGCCACTCCAGCATGGAGTGCGGGCTGAAGCGGGCCTCCTCGAACAGCGCCACCAGTTCCCGGGCCGACGCGTCGCGCAGGAAGCCGCGGTCGAAGGCGCGCGCCAGCACCTCGGACGGGGTGTCCGAGGCCAACGGCGCGACCTCCCGCGCCTGTGCCAGACCGCTTTCCATGGCCACGTAGCAGGCGATGATGGCGGTGCGCGGATCCTGACCCGGCGCGATCATGGCCGCCAGGCCCATCTCCGCCACCTTGGCCAGCGATACCGCCTCGGCCGGCGTGGGCTGCGGCAGCGGGGTGCGCGAGAGCGAGGGCGAGCGATTGGAGCTCACCGCCACCACGACCAATCCGGCCATGGCGACCAGCACCAGCACACCCGCGGCAATGCCGACGAGCAGCAGCGCGGTGCCGGACAGCGGCGGGGAGGACACCGTATCCGGGGTCCGCGCAACGGTTTCCGTCGGCAGTTCGGTCCCGGTGGGCGCGGCCGTGGGGGCCTGTCCGACCTCGCTCTGCCGCTCGGGCGTCACCAGATACACCGACACCACCGCGGTGACGATCAGGGCCAGGGCGGCGATGGCGATCAGCACCATCAGCCCGATCCGCCGCAATCCCGGTCCGCGCAGGGTGTTCTCGCGGTCGGGTTCGGGCATGGCCAGGGGCAGGCGATGCTGGCTGTTGATGACTCCGGCAATCAGAATCACCATCGACACCAGTAGCAGCACCGGCATCAGGGCCAGTGAGACCGCCGACGACGGATGCGGTGTGGAAGGCCCGCCGGTTCCTGGGATGTATCCGCGCAGTGCCACGACAGCCAGCATCACGAGCCCGATCAATCCGATCGCGCGCGCGGCTACCTGCCCCACCCCAGTCACGAACACTCCTAACCAGAGTTCCAGCCGGAAACAGGGCCATAGTTACATGCCAAGCGGTCCGTCAGGACCAAAATCGTGAAGCTGGAATCACATACCCGTGACGTATGAATTTCCAGCGCCCCCGGCATTGTGGGCAAGATCGGGAGAATTGAGCGCAAGATCGGGAAAACGACTCGGGCCGGGGCTACTGCCCCGGCCCGAGTCATCGGTCTGAAAGTTCTTACGCGGTGCGGCGGACGCGGGCTCGCAAACGGGTCAGCGGAGACGGCTGGGGCAGTGCCCGCGCCGGATCCGGGATCAAGGCCCGCGCCGGGTCCGCAGCCGTATCACGGACGGCCACAGCGGGATAACTGGTCCCCACCGGGGCACCCATGCGCCCGGCGGCCGTGCGCGGCTCCACCAGGCGGCCCAGGGCCCGGAAATCCCAGCCCGCGGCCAGCCACGGCTCCGGGTCGAGTGTGTTGCGGGCGTCGATGATTACCCGTCCCCGCGCCACCGTGCGCAGGAAAACCGGGTCCAGCTCACGGAATTCGCGCCACTCGGTCAGATGCAGCACCACATCCGCCTCGTGCAGCGCGGCGGCCGGGGTGGCCGCGAACACCAGCTGCGGAGCCACGGCACGTGCGGGACCCGTTGCGGCGGGGTCGAATACGGTCACCTCGACACCGGCGGCATGCAGCCGCCGCGCCACATCCAGAGCCGGTGAATCGCGGACGTCATCCGAGAGCGGCTTGAATGCCGCACCCAGCACGCCGACCCGGCCGACGGGCCGCCGCCCGCCACCGAGCAGGGCGAGGGTCTCCTCGACCACCCGCTCCCGTCGGCGCAGGTTGATGGCGTCGACATCTCGCAGGAACTCCACCGACTCCCCCGCGCCGAGCTCGGTGGCGCGAGCGATCAACGCCCGCACATCCTTCGGCAGACAGCCGCCGCCGTAGCCGAGGCCCGCGCCGAGGAACTTCCGGCCGATCCGGTCGTCGTGCCCGAGCGCCTCCGCCAGCAGCGTCACGTCCGCGCCGGTGAGGTCGCACAGCTCGGCCATGGCATTGATGAACGAAATCTTGGTCGCCAGAAAGGCATTCGCGGACACCTTGATCAGTTCCGCGGTCGGCAGGTTGGTGATCACCACCGGCGAGCCCGCCGCGATAGGCGTCGAATAGACCTGTCGCAGCGCCCATTCCGCGTCCGGTGTGGTGACGCCGAAGACGAGCCGGTTCGGATGCAGGGTGTCGTAGACCGCGTGCCCCTCGCGCAGGAACTCCGGATTCCAGGCCAGATCGACCGAGATCCCCTCCGGCGCGAGCTCGGCGATGCGCGCGGTCAGCGCCTCCGCCGTGCCCACCGGCACCGTCGACTTGCCGACGATCAGGCAGTTGCGGGTCAGATGCGGCACCAGCCCGTCCAGCGCCGAGTACAGCTGCGACAGATCCGCCGCCCCGTTCACCCCGGGCGGCGTTCCGACACAGAGGAAATGCACATCGGCGAATTCGGCCGCCTCGACCAGCGAGGTGCCGAAGCGCAGCCGCCCACCGGCGACATGTCCGGCCAGCAGTTCCGGCAGCCCGGGCTCGTGGAAGGGCACCCTGCCCACCGACAGCGCCGCGGCCTTGGCCGGATTGTTGTCCACGCCGAGCACGTCGAAGCCGAGTTCGGCCATGCCCGCGGCGTGGGTGGCACCCAGGTAACCGGTGCCGATGACGGAGATACGGAGCATCAGGATGCCTCCTTGGTGGCCGGGATCTCGCCCGGCGCGGAATCTGGTTGCAGCCGTTCCGCGATCACCTCGCGGTAGTGCCGGACGAGCAGGTCGTTGACGGCCGCCCAGGACCGGTCGCGCACGCTGCGCACCGCGGTGGCCGCGGTCTGCTCACGCAGCGCCGGATCCTCGATCAGGCGGCGGACGAACTCGGTCATGGCCGCGGCGTCGCCGGGCGGATAGAGGAACCCGGCGCCGGGGTTGATGACGTCGATGGGGCCGCCCGCCTTGGGCGCGACCACCGGCACCCCGGAGGCGAGGGCCTCCTGCGCTGCCTGGCAATAGGTTTCGTGCCGACCGGTGTGCACGAAGACATCCAGCGAGGCGTAGGCCGCGGCCAGTTCCTCACCGTGCAGGACGCCCAGGAACTCCGCGTCCGGCAACAGCTTTCGCAGCCGCTTCTCCTCGGGGCCGCCGCCCACGATGATCAGCTTGAGGTTCGGGATCGCGCGCAGGTGGGCCAGCAGCTCGAGCTCCTTCTCCGGCGCGAGGCGGCCGATATAGCCGACCAGGGCTTCGCCGTTGGGGGCCAGGCGCTTTCGCAGTTCCGCCGAGCGCCGAAAGGGTCCGAACTGCTGGAGATCGACGCCGCGGGGCCAGCGGCCGAGCCCCGGAACGCCCATCAGTTCCAGCTGGCGCAGGCTGGCGGTGGACGGTGCGAGGGTGCGATCCACCTTCAGGTGAATCCGCCGCGTCAGCGCCGTCATGGCTCGGACACCGCCGGGCAGGTCGTAGCGCAGTGCGAAACCCACCAGATCGGTCTGATAGATGGCGACGGTCGGCACTCCGAGTTCGCCCGCCACCTTGGCCGCCTGATAGCCCAGCGTCGCCGGGGAGGCGATATGCACGACATCGGGCCGGAACTCGCGCATGATCTTGCGCAGCCGCCGCCGCGTCTCGAGTCCGATTCTGAAGTCCCGATAGAACGGAAGCCGCGCGCCGCGCACCACGTGCACGCGGAAGCCCGCGTACTTCTCGGGCCCGGTCGGCGCGACCAGGGTGGCCTCGTGGCCCTTGGCTGCCAGATGATCCAGCACCCGCCGGACGGAGTTGGTGACGCCGTTGACCTGGGGAAGAAAGGACTCGGCGACCACCAACACCCGCAGCCGGGCACTGTTCCGGATATAGGGGTTCGTCGGGTTCCGCGGCGCGGAATCCCTTGCCTGCTCGCGGATTCGCATCGGTCCCCTCCGGTTCGGTGCAGCTCCTGACGCCACGGTAGGAAGCCGCCCGCAACGCACGGCACCGACCGCGTTGACGGCACGTGAACCGTGCGCGTCGATCAAGTCGGCGAGTTCACCGGAGCTTCGCCGAACGGCTATCGGGACTCGAGGTTTACCGGTTCGGCGAGCTCACCGAGGCGGCTCAGGGTGCGGTAGAGGTCGGGGACCAGCGCTATCTCGCCGCCCAATTCGGCCAGTGGCACCTCGGCGAAGATCGACAGTTCCAGGTCCGCGTCGTAGAGCACGTCGACCAGATTCACGAACCGCATCGCCCAGTCCGGCGGTACCGTACCCAGGGGCGGCACCTCGCACACGACCCACGTGCGGATCTCGCGGGTGAGCTCGAGGAAATCGGCCGCCGACACCGGGATTCCGCACAGCTCGGCGAAATCGACGGTCAGCTCGCCGTTCTCGAGCGCCCGGGCGTGCAGCATGCGATGCGCGACGGGCAGCTCGACCGTGCCGCTCACCTCGCACTGCCCGACCACGTAATGCCCGGCCGCGAAGCCGGTGTGCCGCTCGCTCAGCGTGCGATAGTCCCGCGGCCCGTTCACCGACACCACGTCCAGGTGCTCGAGGATCCGCTCGATCGTCGGCACGAACATGGCGTGCATGTACGGATTCGGCAGCAGCCGCTCGGGCGGGTAGTTGGAGGTGACCACGAGCGTGATGTGCCGGGCGAACAGCAGATCCAGCAGCCGGGAGACCAGCCGTGCGTCACCGGAGTCGTGCACATGGAATTCGTCGAAGCAGATCAGCTCCGCATCGCCCAGCAGCGCGGCCGCCGAGGCGTCGATGGCCCCGTACTCGTGGATGCCCGCGTTCAAACGCGCGAAGAACTCGTGAAAGTGATAGCGCCGCTTGCGATTCGAGGGCACCGCGGCGAAGAAGCGATTCATCAGCATGGTCTTGCCGCGACCCGGACCGCCCCAGAGGTACAGGCCGCGCGCGGCCTTCGCGCGATTCCGGAACTGCCACCGCTTACCCAGTCGCGAGGCGATGGCGTCCAAACGCTCGGCGGCACGCTGCTGGTCCGAATCGAGCACGATCTCCGGCGCTTCCATCACAACCTCCTCGATCCTCTACTGCTGTAGAGCTTCCTCTATAGTTGTAGAGGATCTCGAAGCCGTAGAGGATCAAAGGTGAGCACTCCCACAAACGATCGACGCAGCCTCATCGTGGACAGCGCCATCGATCTCATTGCCGCCCAGGGACTTCGGGCTCTCACGCACCGCGCACTGGATACCGCGCTGGACCTGCCCGCCGGATCGACGTCCTATTACTTCCGCACCAAGCGGGCACTGATCGAGGGCATCGTGGAACGCATCGCCACTCGTTCACGCGCGGATTTCACGGCGGCGCAGGCCGAACCGAAGGGCAGGGCGAAAGCAGACGGCGAGATCGACCCGGATCAACTCGCACACGAGGTCGCGAGTCAGCTGGACCGCCTACTGGCGCAACGCCGCAACCATCTGATCACCCGGCACGCGCTCATCGTCGACTTGCTCGGCGATACCGAACTGCACGCGAAACTCGTCGGCTGCCTGTTCTCGCACCGGCACGCGACCACCCTGTTCGAGACCCTCGGCGCACCCGACCCGGCCACGGCCGCCGCCGATTTCATCGCGGTCATCGAGGGCCTGGTCTTCGACCGCTTCGCCGGTGCCCGCGCCGGACTCGCGCCGGGCACCGCGAAGAGCGTGAATCAACTGGCGGCCGCGCTGGCCGCTCAGTTCCGGACCGCTACTTGATCTGCTGCCGGTAGCGGACGTCCCAGAAGCGCATGTTCGGCCAGGGCGGACTCTTGAGAACAGCCAGCGTCCCCAGCGTCGCCGCGATCAGTCCGGTGGTCACACCGATGATCGCGATCAGCGAGGAGTCGACGGCGGCTTCCCACTTGACCTCCCCCTGATGCACCACGAACACCCCGACCGGCCGTGCTCCACGCCAGGGATTCACAGCGGACACCGTAATGATCGTGGTGCCATCGGGAGTCTCGTGCGGTTCGCCGTACACCAGCGCGCTCCCCATCGCCGGCAATTCGTTCAGCCGTTCTCGCAAGGTCATGTCGACCCCTTTCCCCACAAGGCAGTGCGCCCCAATCTACGCCGCCGACCTTTCCCGCCGCCGAATCTTGCCCAGCCGCAGCCTCTTCGGAATAAGTGGACACACTGCCCGGTTGACTCGGAACATGATCCCTTCCAACAAGATCGGCATCGTCTTCGGCAGCCTGACCCCGCCCGAACAGCTCACCGCGGGCGCGACCCTGGCCGAACGCCTCGGCCTCGGCGAGCTCTGGTTCTCCGAGGACTGCTTCTTCACCGGCGGCCTGTCCGGCCTCACCCAGCTGCTGGCCGCCACCCGCGAGATCCCCGCCGGGCTCGGCCTGGCCAGCATCGCCACCAGGCACCCGGCCATTCTGGCCATGGAACTCGCCGGGCTGGCCCGCACCTATCCCGGCCGGGTCCGCGCGGGCATCGGACTCGGCAACCGAGGCTGGCTCGAACAGATGGGACTGCTGCCGCCGCGCCCGCTGACCGCACTCGGCGAAACCGCCGATGTCCTGCGCGAACTGCTCGCGGGCGAGGTGGTCGACCGCGAGACCGGCACGCACGTCCTGTCCGATATCCGGCTCAGCTTCCCGCCCGGTCTCCCGCCGGAACTGTGGATCGGCGCGGTCAACGCGCGCGGCCTGCGCCTGGCAGGCGAAAAGGCCGACGGCGTCCTGCTTTCCGTCCTCGCCGGACCCGCCTATGTGCGCTGGGTGCGAGAGCTGCTCCCCCGCCACACCCCTGTCACGGCCTTCGCCCTCACCGCCATCGACGATGACGAGCGCGCGGCGCGAGACGCGGTCCGCGCTGCCGTAGGGATGTTCCTGCAAGCCGAATCGGAGTCCGCCCTGATCGGAAAATCTCCGTACGCCAAGGAGATACGAACCGCCGTCGCCGCGCTCGCGCCCGCCGAAGAACTCACGGTCGAGGATGCCTGGATCGACGAATTCGCGGTGGCGGGAACCCCCGACCAGGTACGCACCCGCCTCGACGAGCTCCTCGCCTCCGGCGCGAATTCCCTCGGCCTATGGCTGTTCCCACCCGACCGCCTGGACGACCAGCTTCACCGCCTGGCCACCGAGGTGCTCGCCGCCAGCACGGCGTCCAGCGCTCGCTCCGAATCGGTTCCCGGCGCAGCGGTATAGGTCACGATCGCCCGCACCCCGGGATCCCCCGGGACATCCAGCAATTCGTAATCCAGGTGCAGCTCGCCGACAAGGGGGTGGCGCAGCAGATAGCGACCGTACTGAAAATCGTTGACCTCGTGGGTCTCCCAGAACTCCCGGAATTCCGGGCTGCGCTCGTTCATCTCGCCCAGCAAGGCCCGCAACTCCGGATCATCGGGCCGATGGCTGGCCCGCAACCGCATGTCCGCGGCAATGTGCCCGGCGATGGTCGGCCAGCTGTCGCCGGTGAGCGCCCGAATCTCCGGGTCGAAGAACACCAGCCGCATCCAATTCCGTTCCGCCTCCGCGAGTTCCGCGAAATCGATACCGAACAGCGCGACCGCGGCCGCGTTCCAGCCCAGGATGTCGGTGTGATGCCCGACGATATAGGCGGGCGTACGCGTCATCGAGTCGAGCAGCTGCCGCAGCCCGGGCCGCAGCGGCCCGCCCGCCCGCGACAACGAACGCGGCGGCCGGGCCAAATTGTGCAGGTGCCGCCGCTCGTCCTCGGTCAGGCGCAGGGCCGTGGCGATGGCGGCGACAATGCCCTCCGACACCGCCTCGGCCCGGCCCTGTTCCAGCCGCACGTAATACTCGACGCTCACCCCGGCCAGCTGCGCGACCTCCTCGCGCCGCAGACCCGGCACCCGGCGCCGCCCCCAGACCGGAAGCCCGAGCTCCTCGGGGCGCAGCCGGGCGCGCCGCGACCGCAGGAACTCTCCCATTTCAGGCATCTCGGTCACGGCGCCGATTCTATGGATCTAGTTGCTGGTGAGCACCAGACCCGAGGTCGGGACGCCGGTGCCGGCGGTGACCACGATGTTCTCCAGGCCCTGCACCTGATTCACGGAGGTGCCGCGAATCTGGCGCACGCCCTCGGCAATCCCGTTCATGCCGTGGATGTAGGCCTCACCCAGCTGGCCGCCGTGGGTGTTCAACGGCAGCCTGCCGCCGATCTCGATGGCGCCGTCGGCGATGAAGTCCTTGGCCTCGCCGCGACCGCAGAAACCGAGCTCCTCGAGCTGCATGAGGACGAACGGGGTGAAGTGGTCGTAGAGGATGCCCGCCTGCATGTCCTCCGGGCGGAGGCCGGACTGGGACCACAGTTGGTCGCCGACCAGGCCCATTTCCGGGAGGCCGGTCATGGCGTCCCGGTAGTAGCTGGTCATGACGTACTGGTCCGCGCCGGAACCCTGTGCGGCGCCGGCGATCAGCGCGGGCTTGTTCGGGAGGTCCTTGGCGCGCTCGGCGGAGGTGACCACGATGGCCACGCCGCCGTCGGTCTCCTGGCAGCAGTCCAGCAGGTGCAGCGGCTCCGCGATCCAGCGCGAGGCCTGGTGCTCTTCGAGGGTGATCGGCTTGCCGTAGAAGTGGGCCGCCGGATTCACCGCCGCGTGCTTGCGGTCGGCGACCGCCACCCGGCCGAAATCCTCACTGCGCGCACCGTATACGTGCATGTAGCGCCGCGCCACCATGGCCACCTGGGCGGCCGGGGTGCCCAGGCCGTGGGTGTAGGAGAACGCGTTGTCCACGCCCGAGGAGCTCGGGTTGCCGGTCGCGAGGTGAGTCGCGAACTGGCCGAAGCGGTTTCCGGAGCGCTCGTTGAAGGCCCGGTAGGCCACAACGACATCCGCGATGCCGGTCGCCACCGCCATGGCGGCGTGCTGCACGGTCGCGGCGGCCGCGCCACCGCCGAAGGGGATGTTGCTGAAGAACTTCAGGGACGGGATACCGGTGGCGCGCGCGACCGCGGCCTGGGTGTTGGTGTCCATGGTGAACGTCGTCAGACCGTCCACGTCGGCGGGCGTGAGGCCCGCGTCGGCGAGTGCGGCGGTGACGGCCTCGGCGGCCAGCCGCAGTTCACTGCGGCCGGAGTCCTTCGAGAAGTCGGTCGCGCCGATGCCGACGATCGCTGCCTTGCGGCTCAGCTCGGTCACTTCGACTCCTCCAGGGAGATAACGGCTTTCGCCGTGATGTGGTCGCCCAGCGAGTCCTTGCCGACCACGTCGATGGTGACGTCGGCGCCCTCGACGGCCGAGACCGTGCCGGTCAGGGTGAGGGTATCGCCCGCGTACAGCGGCACGCCCAACCGCAGCGCGATGGACTTCACGCGGGCCGTCGGCCCCGCCCAATCCGTCACGAACCGCTGCACCAGACCGGTGTCGGTGAGGATATTGACGAAGATGTCCTTGGACCCGCGCGCCACCGCCTTGTCGCGGTCGTGGTGTACGTCCTGGAAATCGCGGGTGGCCAGCGCCGTCGAGATGATGAAGGTGGCGTCGGCGTGAATCACCAACTCCGGCAGGGTGGTTCCGACCTGAACGGCCGAGAGTTCGACTGTGGTCACTTCACGGCCTTCCAGTAGGGCACGGTGTTGTCGTCGTCGAGCTTCAGGAAGCCGACCTCGACGGGCAGGCCGACCTCGACCTCGGACGGGTCGATCCCGGTCAGCTCACCGAGCATGCGGACGCCCTCCTCCAGCTCGACCAGGGCGATCACATACGGCAGCTGCCGCCCCGGCACGCGCGGCGCATGGTGCACCACGAAGCTGAACACGGTGCCGCGGCCCGAGGCCACGACGTAATCGCTCTGCTCGCTGTGGTGCTTCCAGATCGCCGGAACCGGCGGGTGCTGCAGCGAGCCGTCGGGCCGCTGCTGGATGCGCAGCTCGCCGAGTTTCACGCCGTCCCAGAAGAACTCGGTGTCCTTGGAGACCGTCGGCCGCACGCGCTTGGCCAGATCCTCGGCCGAGACATCGCCGGATTCCTTGGGCGCGGCCGTCTTTCCGGTGCCGGGCGCGAACTTGAGCATCCGGAACTTCATCTCGGTGACCAGCTCCTCACCCACGTACCAGTTGGTGAGGTAGGTGGTGAACCACCCGTCGCCGAGCCCGGTCTTCTTGGGGCCCACGATGTCACCGATGCTGGTCCGCACGGTCACCTGCTCGCCGAGCTCCAGGTAGCGGTGGTAGACCTGCTCGCAGTTGGTGGCGACCACCGAGGTGAACCCGGCCGCGTCGAACAGCTCGTTGGTCCGCGTCATCGGGTCGTCGTCGGCGCGAATTCCGCCCAGCCCCAGCATGGTCCACACCTGCGCCATGGCGGGCGGGGCCACGATCCCGGGATGCCCGGCGGCCTTGGCGGCGGCCTCGTCCACGTAGATCGGGTTGGCGTCGCCCAGGGCCTCGACCCAGTTGTTGATCATGGGCTGATTGATCGGATCCCGCCCCGCGCGTGGCGCGGACTCACCGTCGGCCTTGATCTTCTCCAGGCCGTCGCGAATCTCCTCGGCCGTGAAACTCTTTGTCACGCTGAACTTCTCCTATCGCGGGACGCGCGGCAGCCGCAGGCCCATCTGGGCGATCAGCTCACGCATGACTTCATTGACGCCGCCGCCGAAGGTGACCACCAGGTTCTGCTTGGTGCGCTTGTCCAGCCACACCAGTAGGTCCGCGGTGGCCGGATCGGCCGGGTCGCCGAAGCGGCCCACGATCTCCTCGGCCAGGCGACCGGCCTCCTGCAGCGCCTCGGTGGAGAACACCTTGGTCGCCGAGGCGTCGGCGATGACATCGCGCGGATCGGCGTCGGCGCGCTCCATATTGGAGGCCACCTGCCAGTTCAGCAGCTCGTTCAACCGGGTCATGGCGTGCAGCCGGCCCAGCGTGCGCCGCACATCGGCCTCGCCGAGCACGCCCTGCTTGTGCGCCCATTCGCGCACGGCCTCGTAGAGCTGCTCGATCTTGCCGGACGGACCCAGGCTCACCCGCTCGTGATTGAGCTGGGTGGTGATCAGCTTCCAGCCGCCGTTCTCCTCGCCGACCATCATGCTCGCGGGCACGCGGACATTGTCGAAGTAGGTGGCGTTGGTGTGGTGTGCGCCGTCGGCGGTGATGATCGGGGTCCAGGAGTAGCCCGGATCCTTGGTGTCCACGATCAGGATGGTGATCGCCTTGTGCCGCGCCTCGACCGGACCGGTGCGCACCGCCAGCCAGACGTAGTCTGCCTCGTGCGCGCCGGTGGTGAAGATCTTCTGCCCGTTGACGATCCAGTCGCCATTGGCGTCGCGCACCGCGGAGGTGCGCAGCGCCGCCAGGTCGGTGCCGGCGTCCGGCTCGGAGTAGCCGATGGCGAAATGCACGTCGCCGGTGAGGATTCCGGGCAGGAACTTCCGCTTCTGCTCCTCGGTGCCGTAGGACTGCAGGGCCGGGCCGACGGTCAGCAGCGTCACCAGGGGCACGGGCACATCGGCCCGGACCGCCTCGTTGTAGAAGATCTGCTGTTCCAGCGGCCCGAAGCCCTGCCCGCCGTACTCCTTGGGCCAGCCGACGCCGAGCTTGCCGTCGCGGCCCATGCGCTTGACCACCGCCCGGTAGGCGTCACCGTGGCGGTTCACCTTCATCTCGGCCTCCTCCGCGGGAGTCACGAGACCGGTGAAGTACGAACGCAATTCGTCGCGCAGCTGCCGCTGTTCCGCGGTCAGTTCGATGAACATCTGGCTCCCAAACGGTCCAGCCGGAACGATTCGCCGCCGAGCCAGCGCGCGATGTCCTTGGCCTGTGAGTAGTAGCGGTGCAGCGGATGGGTGATATCGACACCGAGACCGCCGTGCAGGTGGTGACACTTCTGCATGGCCGCGGGCAGTTCCGAGGCCACCGTGTACGCCAGCACGTCCAGGTCGTCGTCGATCCGCTCGGTGTCCGGCTCGTCCTGGGCCAGCGCCCAGGCGGCCGAACAGGCGGCCACGTGCAGGGTCCGCGAGACCACGTACACATCCGCGATCTGCTGTGCGACAGCCTGGAATTCGGCCAACGGGCGGCCGAACTGCTGCCGGGTCCGCACATGCTCGGCGGTCAGCGAGACCACACCCTTCAGCAGGCCGTCGGCCACCGCGCCGAGGCTCGCCAGCGCGAAGCGGTGCAGCTCGGTCAGCCCGCCGGGGAGCAACTGCTCGGCCGGGATCTCCACCTGGTCGAGCTGGAGCGAAAACTCCGGCACGCCATCGGAAGTCGGGTTCGCGGTCTTGGTGAGGCCCGCGGCGTCACCGTCCACCACGGCGATGCCGTTGTCGGTGGGCACCAGAATCCAGCGCGCGGTGTCGGCGTAGGGCACCGCCACCTTGCGGCCGGTGATCCGCACGGTGGTGCCGTCGGTGACCGCGGTGGTGTCCGGCTTCACGGTGAACGGCGAACCGGTCTCGTGCAGCGCCGCGGTCAGCACCGCGCCCTCGGCCACGGCGGGAAACAGCTTCTCCGCCAAGGCATCCGGCACGCCGATCGCCTTCAGCGGCAGCACACCGAAGCCGAGCGTGGACAGCGCGGGCACCTGCGCGGCGTCGGTGGCCAGCTCGGTGAGCAGGGCCGAGACCTCGAGCAGGCCCATATCGTCGCCGCCGAACTTCTCGGGCAGCGGCACGGCCAGCAGGCCGCTGTCCGAAATGATCGGCCACAGCGCGATATCGCGCGCGCTTTCGCGTTCCAGCAAACTTACGACAACCTCGGCGACAGCGTCCTGGCTCTCGTCCCTGGTGAAGTCCAATTCCATACTCCCGGTTGAGGTGTGGGCTAGCCGTGCGACTCGCGTGGCAACCCGAGGATCCGTTCACCGGCGACGGTCAACAGAATCTGCTCGGTACCGCCCGCAATCGACAAACAGCGTGTGAGCAGGAATTCTTTCACCACATCGGTTTCCAGAGCGCCCGCCGCACCGGACAATTCGACGGCAAATTCGGCCACCGCCTGCCGGTGTCGCACACCGACCAGTTTGCGAACGCTACTTTGCGCGGCGGGGTCGCCTCCGGTCAGCAGCTTCTGTGCCGCACGGGCTTCCAGCAAAGTTCCGGCAACAGATTCTGAAATGAGCGCGCCCAGACGGTCCGCGACCAATTCCGCGCCCGGCCCCGAGGCCGGGGCGGCGGCGATCAACGCCTCCAGCTCATCGCCGATTCCCTTGCCGCCCATGGCGACCCGCTCCGCCGAGAGGGTGGAACGCGCGATCTTCCACCCATTGCCCAACTCGCCGACCAAGCATTCGTCCGGAACGAACACGTCATCGAGGAACACCTCGTTGAAGCGCGCCTCACCGGTGATCTCCACCAGCGGCCGGATGTCCAGCCCGGGGCTCTTCATATCGACCAGGAAGTAGCTGATGCCCTTGTGCTTCGGCGCGGACGGGTCGGTGCGCGCGAGGCAGATGCCCCACGTCGCCCGATCCGCCAGCGAGGTCCACACCTTCTGGCCGCGCAGCTTCCAGCCGCCCTCGATCCGCTCGGCCACCGTGCGCAGCGCCGCCAGGTCGGAACCCGCACCGGGCTCGGAGAAGAGCTGGCACCAGATGACCTCACCGGTCAGCGTCGGCATGGCGTAGCGCTCGATCTGCTCGGGCGTGCCCCACTGCAGCAGCGTCGGGATGGCCCAGTTGGCAATCGCCAACTCCGGCAGCGTGATTCCGGCCTTGCGGATCTGATCGTCGAGCTGGGTGCGCAGGATCGGACCCGCCCCGCGGCCGTACGGCACGGGCCAGTGCGAGGCCAGCAGGCCCGCTTCGGCCAATGCCAGCCGCTGCTCGGACTCCGGCAACGCCGCGATCTTGGCCAGGTCGGCCGCCAGCACCGCCGCCTCGGCGGCATCCAAACCGGCTGCCTCCCAGGTCGATCCGGAGTCGTCACCGAGATCAATGCTCACCGTGCGGCGCACGCCCGCCAGCGTCAGCTCGGCGACCCGGGCGCGCCAGCGCGCCGACCCGCCCAGCAGCTGCCGCAGCGCGGTGGCGCGGCGCAGATACAGGTGCGCGTCGTGCTCCCAAGTGAAACCGATTCCACCCAGAACCTGAATGCAGTCCTTGGCATTCTCGACCGCCGCGTCCAGCGATACCGCCAAGGCGACGGCCGCGGACAGGCGCAGTTCCGCACTGCCGCTGTCGATCGCGGCGGCGGCATCGGCGGCGACCGCGCGAATCTGTTCGGCCCGGCACAGCATCCACGCGCAAATGTGTTTGATCGCTTGGAATTCGCCGATCTTGCGCCCGAATTGTTCGCGCACCTTCGCGTATTCGGTGGCGGTCTCGAGCGCCCAGCCGGCAATGCCCGCAGCCTCCGCCGCGACCAGGGTGGCGGCCACGTCGAGCACCGAGAAGTCCGGCTCGAAAAGGCGATCCGCAGCCACCGCGACCTCGGCGCAGACCACCCGCGCCAGCGGCATGGCCTGATCGATCCCGGGCAGCGGCTCCACCCGCAGTCCGGGGGCGGCGGCGTCGATCAGCGCCCACAGGTGGCGGTCCCCGGAACGCACCGGGACCAGCACCGCCGTGCCCGGCGCGGCACCCGGAACCGAGTCCCACTCACCGGACACCAGCGCCCCGGATTCGTCGGCGGAGATTGCGATTTCGCCCTCGAGCGCGACGCCGCATGGCGTAATCTCGTCGAGCGCCTCGCCGACGACCAGACCCGCCAACGCCGTCGACAGCACCGGTCCGCCGACCAGATCATGCGCCGCCTGCTCCACCAGGACCGCGAGATCTCCGACGGTCCCGCCCGCGCCCCCGGCCTCTTCCGGCACCGCGACCCGGAAAATTCCGAGATCGGCCAGGCGCGGCCAGTATTCGCGCCAAAATTCCGGTGCACCCGAACGCAGTGTTGCAATTGGGCGCACCGCGGCGGCCCATCCGCGCATCGATTCCTGGACGGCTTTATGCTCGTCAGTGGTGGCTATGGTCACACTCCATACCGCCTTTCCGGCGTGACTTCAGCTCCTAGAACATGTTCTAATGTTCGAGCCGGGCTGAAGTCAAGCGCCGTCCGGTCGCGGTACGAACTCGTGCCCAGCCGTGCTCTCACCCGGAGCGGGATGCTGGGCGAGATGAACCGAACGATTCGTGCAGGAAAGGACTTTCAACCGATGGCCAGTCCCTCCCGATCGCAGGCCGCCGACGGGCAGCCCGGTGGACGCACCGCGCCCGTCACCACCCTCAGCGAGGAGGATCTGAGCTCGGCGGCGCAGCGCGACCGCCGCAAACGCATCCTCGACGCCACCCTCGCGCTGGCCTCCAAGGGCGGCTACGACGCCGTGCAGATGCGCGCCGTCGCCGAGCGCGCGGATGTCGCGGTCGGCACGCTCTACCGGTACTTCCCCTCCAAGGTGCACCTGCTGGTGTCCGCGCTGGCACGGGAATTCGAGCAGTTCGAGGGCCGGCGCAAGCCGCTCGCCGGGGCCACCCCGCAGGAGCGTATGCACCTGCTGCTCACCCAGGTCACCCGCGCCATGCAGCGCGATCCGCTGCTCACCGAGGCGATGACCCGGGCCTTCATGTTCGCCGACGCCTCCGCGGCCGCCGAGGTCGATCGCGTCGGCAAGGTGATGGACCGCTTCTTCGCCCGGGCCCTGTCCGACGAGGTCCCCTCCGATCGCCAGTTGGCCATCGCCCGAGTCATTTCCGACGTCTGGCTGTCCAATCTGGTGGCGTGGCTGACCCGTCGCGCCTCGGCCACCGACGTGACCGAGCGCCTGGAGCTGACGGTTGATCTGCTCATCGGCAACCAAGCGTCCGGGGTCTCCTGACGCGACAACTGATCTGGCGAGATTCGGGGTAACTCCCCGGGGACGCCCAGAGTCGGTTCGGCTCCCAACCGCCGGCACGGGTTGCCAGCCTGGACGGCTCCCCAGCCGTCCGCTGAAGGCTCGGGGAGGCGGGGGAGCGCAAACGCATGCCGTGCGTTCGCACGGATTCGCAGGGGCTGCCCGGTCCGGAGATCTGGGTAGCCCCTGTTTCGTTTGCTGGAACAGTGCAGGTCAACGGGAGTGAACGGCGAGCAATCCGGGCGCGTCTCACATTTCGAGTGAACGACACGGAAGTGTCTTGTAAACGCTATGTATCACCGCCCACACGAGTGGGCAATCAAGACCCAGTAGCATCACTCGCGCCCTGAAAAATCTCCTCCGATCATTAGGTTGGATGCGTGAGCGCACAGGATTTGTCACTCGAACTTCGCCGTGCCCTGTCGGCCATCGCCCGCGTGCCACGGTTGCTGGTCGCATCGGATTACGACGGGACGATCGCGCCCATCGTCTCCGACCCGACGAAGGCCTATCCCCATCGGGAGTCGGTGAGCGCCCTGCGCGCCCTCGCCGGTCTCACCGGAACCACCGCCGCCGTGATCTCCGGTCGCGCCCTGCGCGATCTCGCGGCCCTGTCCCGGTTGCCCGTCGAGGTGCAGCTGATCGGTAGTCACGGTTCGGAATTCGATGTCGGCTTCGTGCACGCCATCGACAACGACGCCAAACAACTGCTGGCCGAGGTCACCACGACCCTGACCCAGATCGCTCAGGACAATCCGGGCGCATCGGTCGAAATCAAACCGGCCAGTGTGGCTTTGCACGTCCGCAACGCCAGCCCCGAGATCGGCCGCCGCGCACTGGTCGCGGTGCGCCAGGGTCCGGCCAGCTGGGTCGGCGTGCAGACCACCGAGGGCAAGGAGGTCATCGAGCTCGCGGTCGTCGAGACCGACAAGGGCGCGGCGCTCGATATCGTCCGGCACCAGCAGGGCGCCTCCGCGGCCCTGTTCATCGGCGATGACGTCACCGACGAGAAGGCGTTCAAACGCCTCTCCGGGCCCGACGTCGGCATCAAGGTCGGCGAGGGCGAATCCCTCGCGGAGTTCCGCGTGGCCAGCACCGAGGAGGTGTCGAAGGCGCTGGCGTTTCTCCTCGAGGAGCGCCGCACGTGGTTGGCAGGTGCCAGCGCCCCTCGAATCGAGCGGCTGACCATGCTGGCCAGCCCGCGCTCCAAGGCCCTGGTCACCCCGGACGGCACCGTCACCTGGCTGTGCCATCCCGAACCCGACTCCGCCGCCGTCTTCGCCCACCTGCTGGGCGGGCCGGGAGCGGGCCACTTCACCATTCAGCCCGAGCGGGCGAGCCTGCCGCTGTCGCAGCGCTACGTCGACGGCACCATGACCGTCGAAACCCGTTGGTCCAGTTTGCAGGTCGTGGATTACCTGCCGCACGACGTGGTGCCCGAGCGCACCGACCTGACCCGCGTCATCACCGGTGACGCCAAGGCGGTCATCACCTTCGCGCCCCGGCCCGAATTCGGGCAGGTGCCGGTCCGGCTGGTGCACGCCACCGGCGGGCTCAAGGTGGAGGGCACCAACGATCCCATCGTGCTGCGCTCCCCCGGCGTCGAATGGGAGATCACCGACGACGGCAACCACCACACCGCGCGCGCCGTGGTCGATCCGCGTCAGGGCCCGATCGTCCTCGAAATGCGCTGCGGCACCTCCGATCTCGCGCCCGCCATGCGCGGCGAGACGGACCGCCGCCGGGAGGCCGAGCGGTACTGGGGCGAATGGGTCGGCACCCTCGAACTGCCGCCGCTCAAGCCCGATCTCATGAAGCGCTCCGCGCTCACCCTGCGCGGACTGGTGCACGCGCCGTCCGGTTCCATCCTGGCCGCGGCCACCACCTCGCTGCCCGAGGACATCGGCGGCGTGCGCAACTGGGATTACCGCTACTGCTGGCTGCGCGACGCCTCGCTCACCGCGTCCGCGCTGGTATCGCTGGGTTCCATCGGCGAGGCCGAGGACCTGCTGGCCTGGGTGCACCGGGTGCTCGAGACCCTGCCCGGACCCGAACGCCTGCACCCGCTCTACACCCTCTACGGCGAGACCCTGCCGCCCGAGGCCGTCATCGACCAGCTGCCCGGCTATGCCGGCTCGCGGCCGGTGCGCGTCGGCAACGCGGCGAACATGCAGGTACAGCTGGACGTGTTCGGTCCCATCGTGGACCTCATCTCCCAGCTGGCGCACGCGCGAGAACGCAAGGGCATCAACGATCCCGCCAAGGCGCTGCCCGATATGGACTGGGAACTGGTGCATGCCATGGTGTCCGCGGTGCAGCGGCGCTGGCGCGAACCCGACCACGGCATCTGGGAGATCCGCGGCAATCCGCGCCACCACGTGTACTCCAAGGTCATGGGCTGGCTCACGGTGGACCGCGCGCTCACCCTGGCCAAGCAGTTCGCCCGACCCGCCGACCCGGAGTGGGAGACGCTGCGCGACACCATCGCCGACGAGGTCAAGACCGAGGGCTGGAACGACGAAGTCCAGTCCTACACAGCGGCTTACGACGGGACCGATCTGGACGCCGCCACGCTGCACATCGGGCTGTCCGGGCTCATCGAGCCCTCGGATCCGAGATTCGCGGCGACCGTGGTGGCGACCGAGGCCGAGCTGCGCAGCGGGTCGACCGTGTACCGGTACCACCACGACGACGGGCTGCCCGGCGGCGAGGGTGGCTTCCACCTGTGCGCGGCCTGGCTGGTCGAGGCGTATCTGCTGATCGGCAAGCGGGAGGACGCCGAGGCGTTGTTCGCGCAGCTGGTGGATGTGGCGGGACCGACCGGTCTGCTCTCCGAGGAGTACGACCCCGTTGCCGAACGCTCGCTCGGCAACCATCCGCAGGCCTACAGCCACCTCGGCCTGCTGCGCTGCGCGCAGCTGCTGAGCCAGCCGGTGGCGGCGCTGACCTAGGGATCTACCTGGTCCGAAAGGCCCGGAGAGCGATTCGCTCTCCGGGCCTTTCGTGTTGTGCGGGCCACATCTTCCCGTCCGGGGCTAGGGCCCTAACGGTCGTTTGCGCTACATTCAAATGGCAATCGTTTTCGTTTCTAGTAAGCCGCAGTGCCAGGAGTACCCGCGTGACCAAAAGCTTTGCCCGAGGTTTTGCCGTGTTCGCCGCCGGCCTTGCCACCGTCGCCACCCTGACGGCCTGCGGCACCTCGAAGGATTCCGACCAGCTCACCGTCGTGGCCTCCACCAATGTGTGGGGCGATATCACCAAGGCCGTCGCCGGACCCGACGTGAAGGTCGAATCGATCATCAACGATCCGAAGGTGGACCCGCACTCGTTCGAGGTCTCCCCCGCCGACGCCGCCAAGATCACCGACGCCAAGCTGGTCGTCTACAACGGCGGCCACTACGACGAGTTCATCGACAAGGCCATCGCCGGGCGGAACACCAAGACGGTCAACGCCATCGATATCGCCACCGAGGGCGACCACGATCACGGAACCGGTTCGGCCGCACCCACTACCGACAAGACCGACGCCGCGGGCCACTCGCACGAGGTCAACGAGCACATCTGGTACAACGTGCACCAGGTCGGCCACATCGCCGAGCACATCGCCGACGCGCTGGGCCAGATCGACCCGGATCACAAGCAGGCCTACACCGACCGCGCCGCCGCCTTCGCCGCGAAGCTGGCCCCGATCGAGGCCATCACCACCAAGATCGCCGCCGAGCACCCGAACCAGCCGGTCCTGCAGACCGAGCCGCTGGCCGCCTACCTGCTGACCGCCGCCAAGGCCGACGACAAGACCCCGCACGCCTTCCAGGAGGCCATCGAACAGGGCACCGACCCGGCCCCCGCCGACGTCGCCGCCGTCCGGGACCTGTTGACCGGCAAGCAGGTTCGCGCCCTGGTCTACAACGTCCAGACCGAGGACAAGCTCACCCAGGACCTGCGCACCACCGCCGACAAATCCGGCGTCACCGTCGTGGAGGTCACCGAAACCCTCCCCAAGGACCTCGACTACGTCACCTGGATGACGAACAACGCCCAGGCCCTGGCCAAGGCCCTGGCATAAAGCCATCCCCGCGACGGTTTCGACCGTCGTGTCGAGCAGAGGAACCCCGCTGAACCGGAGGACGACCCCGAAGTCGCCGAGCCCCACGCCCGGCGACTTCGCCGCGTCCGGAACCATGTCGGCCGAAACCCCTTCCGGCACAACCCGCCGCACCGATCCCGCCCGCACCGCCCGCATCACCACCGCCGCATCCGGGAGTACCACCATGACCGCGAACCCCGCGCAGGCAACCGACACCGGGGTCACCACCCCCAAACCCGGCTGCCCCCTCACCGGAGCGCGCCCCCGCACCACAAATGGCCGCTCGGCCTGCGCGGAGACAGCACAGAGCGACATAGCGCAGCCCGGCACGGCACCGACCGAAAGGGCCGCGAGCACCGTCACGGCCGACGATTCGACCGCAGCCCGCGCGGGTGCGGCCGCAGCCGTGGACGGCGAGAATACTTCG